>JAGOAO010000003.1:33718-193015 GCA_017983845.1 Sediminibacterium sp. | reverse complement strand
GCACATTAGTTATTCCTTGTGATTTTATTGCACCTGCAAAAAGTCATAATCCTATTGGCGACCATCATGCAAAATTATTGAGTAATTATTTTGCGCAAACGGAAGCTTTACTCAATGGTAAAAATGATAAAACGGTGGTGGAAGAATTAAAAGCAGCAGGGAAATCTGCAGCTGAAATTGAATTCTTATCTCCTTTCAAAGTTTTTGCTGGAAATAAACCTACTAATTCATTCTTGGTAGAAAAAATTACACCAAAAACTTTGGGCTTCTTAATCGCACTTTACGAACAAAAGATTTTCACACAAGGTGTAATTTGGAATATTTTTAGTTTTGACCAATGGGGTGTTGAATTAGGCAAGCAATTAGCTAACCAAATCTTACCTGAATTAAGCGACAACCATCCGGTAACAGGTCATGATAGTTCAACCAATGGATTGATCAATCAATATAAGTTATGGAAAGCATAAGATTCATTGAACCAAAAGACAATGTTGCATTGGCTGCAGTCATTCGTGCAGCATTGACTGAATTTGGCGCCAATAAACCGGGAACAGTTTATTTCGATCCAACCACAGACAACTTGAGTGCTTTATTTGAAACACCAGGATCTGTGTATTATGTAGCTGAAAAAGACAATGAAATTTTAGGTGGTTGTGGTATTTTCCACACCGTTGGTTTGCCAGACAAAACTTGTGAACTAGTAAAACTATATCTAGCACCAGGCTCAAGAGGAACAGGTTTAGGAAAAGCACTCATGCTCAAAGCAATGGCTTGGGCAAAAGAAGCAGGCTACGAGCAAGTGTATCTAGAAACCATGCCCGAACTTTCCAACGCGGTGACCATGTATGAAAAATTAGGGTACAACAGACTACCTAAATCATTAGGTAATTCTGGTCACGATGGATGCAGTATCTGGATGTTGAAAGCCTTGTAAAATAAATTATTGTAAGCAGTAGCTTACCACTTATCAACTTCCTCCGAACTTAAATTGTCTCCGCTAGATGCAGGTGATTCTATTTCTACTTTTGACGCTGTAACAGCAGGCGCAACTGGAGTTGCGGGTGCTTCAAATACAGGAGGCTTTACATCCTCTGAATTTGAAGTAGCATATTCTGCGCTCGGCGCAGTGGGCGCCGGAATAGTACTGTTTTCATCAGCTGCGTTCGCAGCTTCATACTCATGATTGAATGCATCAAAATCAAAATCAGGCATCAATTCTGTTTTTACATAATCCAAAGATTCAGTAAGGGCCTTTAAAAATTTATTAAAATCTTCTTTATATAAAAAGATCTTGTGACGATCATATCCGTTGTCATCAAATCTTTTTCTACTCTCTGTAATGGTTAAGAAATAATCATTCGCTTTAGTCGCTCTTACATCAAAGAAATAAGTTCTTCTTTTTCCAGCACGAATTTTTGAACTAAATACACTCTCAATCTTTTTGTCGTTGTTTTCGTATTCCACAATATCAATTTTAGTTAATTATAATCTATGGCTAAAATATAAAATGTTTACGAAAATTTAAAATTTTAAATGAGTTTTCATAAAATCAACTACAAACTAGACTATTGTTGGTTTTGGCTCAATTGTGTTTGATATAATTCGGCATATAAACCCTGTTTTGCTAACAAACTTTCGTGTGTACCAGATTCGGCAATATGTCCATCTTGAATGTAAATGATTTTGTCAAAATGAAAATTGAAGAAAATACGATGCGTAATAAACAAAGCCGTTTTATCTTGCATTAAACGACTCAAATTCGTCAATATTGTTTTTTCTGTATTGGCATCTACCGCACTTAAACAGTCGTCAAAAATAAATAAATCGGGTTCCTTAATCAAGGCTCTAGCAATGGAGATTCTTTGTTTTTGTCCCCCACTTAAAGTGGTACCACGCTCTCCTACTAATGTTTCAAAACCAGCAGGGAGTTGTTGAATCTCCTTGAATATATGGGCAGATCTAGCAGCCGATTCAATGGCCTCATCGGTTGAATCCACCCCAAACTGAATATTATTTTTAATCGAATCGCTGAATAAAAATACATCCTGTTGAACATACCCAATGCGTCTTCTTAAAGAGGTGAAATCAATAGATTCTATTGGCTTTCCATCTACTTTCACTACACCCTCATTGACATGGTACATTCGATTTAAAAGCTGTGCAATACTCGATTTTCCAGAACCAGTTTTTCCTAGGATCAACACTTTTTCGCCCGCTTTAATCTCTAAACTAAATTGATTCAGCGCTTTAATACCAGAATGCGGATAAATAAAATCCACCTTGTCAAATTGAATATCCCCTTTGATATGATCTATTTTTTGAGTGTCCTTATTTTGAATCGTTGGTTCAATGGATAAAAACTCATTCAATCTTTTTTGTGAAGCAGCTGCTCTCTGTATCATACTTGCTGTCCAACCAATCGCACTTACTGGGAAAGTGAGCATGTTGATATAGATCACAAATTCGACAATCGTTCCAATTTGACTTGGGTCTTTGATGGCTTGCAAGCCGCCAAGATAGATGGTTAACAAAGTACTCAAGCCAATCATCAAAGCCATTGTGGGCGTATAAAATGCTTCTACTTTGGCCAAGCTTACTGCATTCTTGCGATACAATTCACTATTGGTTTTAAAGAAGCCCAACATTGCTTTTTCTTGTACAAAAGATTTTATCACCCTAATACCAGAATAGGATTCTTGTGCATTGGTGGTTAAATCTGAAAGTTGCCCTTGAATCTCTTCACTCTTTTTATTAATGATACTATTGACCATATAAATCGTAATCGCCAAGATCGGCAAGGGAGAAAGTACATATAAACTCAAACGAATATCCTTAGAGAACATATTGTATAAACAAAATCCAATTAAGGAAATCAAGTTGACTAGATACATCAAGGAAGGTCCAGTATACATCCTTACCCTACTCACATCCTCCGTAATACGACTCATTAAATCACCCGTACTATGGGTCTTATAAAACTCGGTATCTAGTGCCTGGTAATGTTTGTATACTTGATTTTTTTGGTCATATTCAATATGCCTACTCATCACAATCATGGTTTGACGCATGAAAAACATGAACACCCCCCTTAAAATGGCCAAGACTAGGATGGTAATGCTACAGAAAGTGATGATCCACCCAAAGCTAAAATGATTGGCATCACTAATCTTTGAAATGGCATGGATAAGCAGGTCGTTTTGAACAGCTGTAACTGGCTTGCCTCCAGGTAACTTTGCCTGCACCAAGCCTACCACATAACCTGTGATTTGAGGGGCTAAAACAGCCAAATAGTTGGTTGCGATAACCAATAAAATCCCCGAAAAGAATCTTACCCTATACTTCCAAAAAAATTGATTTAACGCAGCTAATTCTCTCACTTGGTCCTTTTTTGTAAAGATACATGGTAGTCAAGTAATTAGTAGCATTGAATTCCCGAATAAATTGCCCATTTTTTTGCAAAATTCGTTTTCCCTTCCTACATTTGCCGCGGAGAGATGGCAGAGTGGTCGATTGCGATAGTCTTGAAAACTATTGAC
This sequence comes from Sediminibacterium sp., assembly GCA_017983845.1. GTDB lineage: Bacteria > Bacteroidota > Bacteroidia > Chitinophagales > Chitinophagaceae > Sediminibacterium. The sequence continues at coordinate 189,479 of JAGOAO010000003.1, read as the reverse complement.
TGTAACAGGTCCGGGGGTTCGAATCCCTCTCTCTCCGCCAAACCAATTCAAAACCACGTAATTACGTGGTTTTTTTGTGTCCAGATACGAGCCAAGCTTGCTTGAGCGAAGTTGATGGGCACAAAAAAAGTAGCCGCGAAGCGGCGGGTATTGAATTGGTTTGAGCCCCCCCAAAAAAAGGATCACCGACCGAAGGGAGGTAATCCTACTATTCCATTTATGGAATTGGGATGCCGGAGTGAAACGACGGCCATCCTTATTAGAAAATATCCTAAAGTATTAACCGTATAAAATTGCCTCTATTTTCTGGCTATGTTTAAAATAAAACATGCCAACAATACTTTTTATTTATGGATGGAGATTATTCTTTTACTCGAATGAATCCAATGAACCAATTCATATTCATGTTCAAAAGGGAGATATACAAGCTAAATATTGGCTATTAATTGATGAAATAGAAATTATAGAAGCATTTTCCTATAATTTTACACCGGCAAGTAAACGTGAAATCAAAAAGATCATCTACCAACATTTCGAACTAATTGTTTCAGAATGGTCGAATCATTTTTTAAATAATGAAGATGGAAAAGATGCATAACATACAATCTGTATCATTCGAACAAGAATCAATGATTATTAAAATCAATGGATTAGAATATAAATTTGATCTAAATCATTTGTCATCAAAATTATTAAATGCTACATCTCAACAAAGGAATGAGTATCAAATCTCCCCTGCAAACTATGGAATTCATTGGCCTTTAATAGATGAAGACATATCAGTCAAACAATTAATGGAACATTAAAAAAGGCCACCCAAGGGCAGCCTTAATAAAAATATTGTAAAAGAATTATTGTACTCCTACTCCATGAAAATTAACTGTCTTAATTAAATTATCACTTAAAAAGATGGTTGCATTTTTAGTGAAATTACCTACTGCAGATCCGTTAAATCCTAAAGTAACCACCGTCTTTTGCCCTGGAGCAATGACCGCATTTGCCTGAAACTTTGGTGTTGTACAACCACAGCTTACTTGGACGTTGTTCAAAGTAATTGGAGCAGCACTGATATTTTCGATTGTAACATTGAACTCAGTTGGTTTACCATAAGGGATATTTCCCATATTGTAATTGTCATTGGTGAACTTCAACACCTTATTGATATCTTTCTGAACTTGAGTTGTAACAGGTGCAGTTTGAGCGAATAATTGTACCGTAGCTATTAACAAGAAGCCGAATAATAAGATCTTTTTCATATTCAATTATTAAATTTTTAATTCATTAAGAAAACAAATTTACCTATTTTTTATCAATTATGAAGACATAGCTATAACGATTCACCACCTGTGCTTCGATATCTTTACGTGCATCGGTACAATCTTTGAGCAATTCACGCTCTCCAACGTTCTGAATCACCACATCATTGTTAGACAATTTTGACAGGGTTCGGTAGATACGATTGGCTCTTCTAGTAGATAAATCTTCATTGTACTCTAAACTACCGTTACAATCAGCTGCAGAAACAATCACAATTTTCTTGTTCTTCACACGCTTAACCCATTCAATCACTTTATAATAATCTGGTAAGTCTTTCTCAATAATATACACTTGGTCAAATGGATGGTGTAATTCTACATAATCCTTGGTGATTGCCTTTAATGAATCTATAGCCCTAATAAACTTGGTTGTTTGAACCGCTAACTCTGATTTTCTTAATGCATCAGCAGCTGCAATTTTAGCTTGCTTCACTTTTTCGCTCAAGGGTATGTTGATTAACACCACATCTTTAGTGTAATAGTTGTTAACTTTTTGGTATCCATCAGAAGTGCTGGTTTGTTGAAAACGATTCCCTTCATCGTCAAAGGCAACTAAATCATATGCCTGATTGGGTCTGATTTTAAACTCGTAATTAGAATTGGCATCTGTGATTGCACTGTCTTTTAAGATAGCTCTACCTTGCTCATTTTTTTGATACAAATAGATTTTCTTTCCTACATGAATCGTACTATCTACATATAATTTTCCTTTGATCTTGACAAAACTTTGTGCATAATCAAAAGCTAAAATATCGTCTGAACCATTTCTATTGGAACTAAAAAAACCTTTTGTGCCTTGAATACTAAAAGCAAAATCATCCTTTGAACTATTGATAGGATACCCCATGTTCTTTAATACAGGTTCTCCATTTGTACCCTTAATCAATCTGTAAATATCCAGACCACCCAATCCAGGATGCCCATTGGAACTGATGAATAAATTGCCCTCGTAAAATGTAGGGAACAACTCATTGCCAGCCGAGTTGATATCTTGACCCAAGTTCACCGTATTTTTCCATGAACCATCCTCGTTACGATCTACATAATAAATATCCGTACCTCCTTGTCCTGTGTTGTCATCCGTTACATAATATAAACGTTTTCCGTCAGGCGTAATGGCAGGATGGAAATAACTGAATTTAGGGTTGTTAAAGAACATCTTATGCGCATTCACCCATCTACCTTCTTTTTGGGTAGCTTCCCAGATTTCTAATTGATAGACATTAAATGATCTTTTTTGATTCCTTGTATAATACGCTTTTTTTCCATCGGCTGTAAAACTTACAGCACCTAAGTTCATTTTATCACTCAAAAAACCATTGAATTTTTGGCTAGATATTTCTTTGTTTTGTGCAGCTTTAACTCCATAACTTCCTACCATTTTCCTTGTATCGTTTGGAGTAATGATTGAATAATCCGTGTAATTTTTCAAAGGTTTTTTGTCATTCCATTGTCCTATTGTTGCATTGTTTATTCTCAAGCTATCTGCATTAGGATAAAAATACAATTTCGTATAACTTGCCCCATCCCAAGCAAATTCTGGAGATAATCTTGATTTTTTTGTATTCAACCAATTCCATAAAAAGAATTTCTTTTTATGTGTAACTGCTTCAAATTGATTAGACTCATACACCAATCCATTTTGATACAATACCCCATTGAATTCATTATATCCTGTATTCAATTTTGTATTGTAAATTTTAAAATCTAAAGAATCTCCCACCAATTTCTTGGTATTGCTAAATCCAAAATAGCGTGCATCTGCTAATTTTGTTTTATTGCTATCAATCAATTGCTTATAAATAAATGTTGACTTTTCATAATGCCCTAACATGGCATGTGTCTCTGCCATATTTGAGTTGAACTTTACCCCAGCCAATACGGCTGCGTCATAATACTTTACAGCGCTATCAATTTGATTTACTTTTTGATAACTCAGCGCTAAATACATTAAGGCAATGGTGTCTTTTGGTGCTTTCAATAGATACTGCTTGTATACAGGAATGGCATAAGCAAATCTTAATTGCTTAAACTCTTGTTGTGCCAATTTCAGTAAACCTTTTTGTTTCTGCGTTTGTGCTTGAACTGTATTGAATGCTATTGCTATTAAAATGAGCAGCAATAGATATTGTTTATTTTTCATGAAATCTTTTTTAAATCTTGAATCGATGATTAAAAGTATCTAGTGGATTTAATCTTAGTTTTAAATTTGCCCAATTCATACCTTAACATTAATTCATGAGAGCCTTTTGTAAAATATTTAAGCGGATTGAAGGGCATGTCATAAGCATAACCAAGTCTAATTTGCTGTGTGGCTTGCAATTCCACCATTCCTACAAATGCATCACCGGTTCTATAACTACCACCCAATCCTAAAATATCCTTTAGCCAAATATTCATATTGATATCTGCTTCAATGGGCGCGCCGCTTACCATTTTGACCATAGTAGATGGTTTTAATTTTACATCTTCATTGATATCAAAAACATATCCAGCATTCGCAAATAAATGAAAAGCATCAGACTTGTCTATACTAGAAACCAAGTTTTCATAACTCGCCAAACGAGATTTTAATACACTTGGCGTTGAAAGGCCTGCATAAAAACGGTCTGTATTATAATAGATACCCATTCCTACAGAAGGATTCCATTTTGAAGGTTTATCCGTACTTATAAAACTAGGGTCATTGGGATTGTTTCGATTGTTCACATCGTTTAAATTGATGCGGTAATTCATCATTCCTAAACTAAGTCCTCCGGATAAAATACCTTTCTCAGATACTCGAATTCTTGTAGACAGCATTCCATTGAATCCAGTAGCGGCTTCCACTCCTAAACGATCGTCATAAACTTGCATACCCCATCCCATTTTTCCCTCTTTAATAGCTTGGTCGATACTAATGGATGTAGTTTTGGGTGCTCCCTTAATCCCAACCCATTGATTTCTTTGGAAGAAATTCATACTCAAAGCTTCTCTGTTTCCGGCATAAGCTGGATTCACCCCTAACATATTGTACATGTATTGGGAATACATTGGTTCAGTTTGGGCATTCAGAGATGTGCTTGTTAAACTAAATGCAATTAAAGTAATAATGCTAGATACCATTAAGTATTTGCTTGCAGTTTTTATTTTCATTCTATGTTCAGCTTTATGCATTATCTAATAATTGTTAACGGTCCAACAAATTTGTTACGCACCCCATTCTTGTCAATAGTATTCACGATAAAGTAATAAGTGCCTTCTGGAAGATCTTCGCCCAAGAAGTTCTTTACTCCTTTGCCTCTCCAATCATTTTTGTAATCTGGATTCGCATATACTTCATTACCCCATCGATTGACTACTTTCACATCCAACTTCATACCAAATGGATGTTTGATAATCCAAGAATCATCAAAACCATCGTTGTTTGGAGAAAACCCTTCAGGTATATTCAATGCAATTTTTGGCACATTAAATTTAGTAGCCATACGATTCACTAATCCGTTCTTATTCTGTACAGTATCATTACTAGTTAAATCAAGTAATCCATAGTCAGTTAGCGTCTTCATATTAGCCGTGTTAAAATAATCCCCATCTATCGCCTCTGTTTCTATCAATAATTTTAAGACAATAGAGTCGGAACTATTTGCAGCTAAGTAAGACCCCGGTTTCAACAATTCAATATTAGCAATACCATCAAAAGCAGTATTCTTAATTAATGAACCTGAGCTGGATATACTATGTAATTTAAATCCATTTGATCTAGCAAAAGTTTTAGTTAAATCGTCTTGAATAAAAATTGAATCGATTGTACGATCCGTTTTATTGATCAATTTGAAATTAAAACCGACTATGTATTTGCCACTTAAATCATATTCAATCGTATTGGCAGTTTTAATTAAATCATACTTACTATACTTATTGATTGGAATAATCCTTACTGTATCATATACGCAAGGCGTGCTCGATAATCCAGTTAAAGTATCTAGTGATTTCACACACCATATATAAGTACCCACCACATTTGGTAAGCCTGGTGCAGTCGTAGTACAATTTGTTCCATCTATATTACACCATGTTGGCACTGTACCCACTGGCATTGTTTTTATTAAATGGCTTATATTTTTCGGATTTCTCTTATCACCTACTTCATATTCTGCAGGAATTACTTCAGGTGCCGGTGGTGGAACAATTCCAATACCAATGATTGTTCTTACGCTTTCATTTGGTATTTTATCGCCACTTGGATCTGGGTTATTGCCATTCGTTGAAGTATCAGCTACTTTCAAATCACCAGTGGTTGTTTTTCCTAATGCAATTAAATAAGTTGGCCAAATTGCCTTTTTCTTATCTGTTTTAACAAATAGATCAAAACTAATTTTGATTGAATCCCCCACTTTTAAATTACTAGTCTCATTGATTATTTTAGTATCTAATAAACCATCATAATTTGTATTATAGATGCCAGTACCTACTACCGTTGGCGTACCATAAATTCTAGCCGAGTCTGGACTTGATATGAACTTTTTAATATCAAAATAAGCCGAAACAGAATCTAAATTAGAATTACTATAATTTTTAATGATTGAGCTAAAATGGAATACATATCCACCTGCAACAGAATCAGCTGTTGATGCTTGTAATGACGCACCAATTTCATTAATCAAATAAAATGGTATATAAGTTGGAAGTGGTTGACCAAGAGTGGTCACGAGAGGATGTGCATTGATGTTGGAATTATCATGAGAAATAGAAGTAGTTGGTTGCACACTTCGATTACCATCATTCTGTACTAACAATCCATTTCCAGATGAAGTAAACTGAAGTACCAATGGATCTATATTTACTCCCGGTTTCAAGGTAAGATAGAATACCACTGAACCTTCTTCATTGATATCTAGATTCACCCCATTGTTGAATAAATCTGAGCCAGATAAAGTAGAAAATGCCCTGTACTTAATAGAGAAGCCATTTACCACTTTTGCTGTGTAACTTAGCGCTTTTGGTGCTCCGAATCCTGTATAAGTTGGATTCAAGACCAAATTACCAGATGTTACTTTTACACTGTCCAAAACATATAACATATCTGGCGGGAATACTTTCGATAAATCAGCGTCCACTTGTACATTTTGCAAATACAATCCTCCATTGTTTTTAATCTTCATGACAATCTTAGTCTTGAAACTATTGTCAGGAAGTTTGGATGGGAAATCTGCTTTTAAAGTCAATAAAATTCTTGGCTTTAAAATGGTCAAGTTTGCAGTATCCTTGTCAAAATTTGTCAATCTAGTATAAGCATTGTTATCATAAATCTTTAACAAAGTGTAAACGGCATTGATACTAGTTGGAGGCATCATAACCGTTGTACTATCTGTAACATTCCTTACCGTATCAATTTTGTTGTTTACAGAATTTTTAAAGATGATGGTATAAGGTCCAACTCCATTGTACGCATATAATTTTACATGGACAGAATCTGAAGCCAACAAAGTGTTGTACTTCAAATTAATTTTTCCTTGTGGCATATTACCGATAACAGTAAACACAATTGTTTCAGTAGGACAATTAATTGTTTGACCCGGTGCACATACGGGTACTGTATACGTATAAGTCCCAGCCACTGTGGAAGTAAAGGTATAAGTTCCATTTGCAGTCATCGTTAATACTGCACCACTAGAAGCTGCTCCAGCACCTGCAGATGGATTGGTAGGATCTGCTATTGGTGTGCCGTATGTTGTACCAGATGGTACAATATCATTGGTTTTAATACTACCATTCACTGGCACATTCAATAAAGCTGTTGCCGTATCATTCACTAAAGTAGGTGGTGGTGAAACTAAAATATGCAATGTCGCTTTCGCGCAATCGACTGGACTACCTCCACAAACTTGGTATACGATATCGATTGGGCCAACAAAACCTGCAGTAGCTGTAAATGTATAAGTGCCATCGGTATTCATAGTAAATGTCCCTTGTGCTGAACTTGGTCCAGACACTAATGTTGCCGTCAAATTATTGACAGATGGATTTTTATCATTCGTTAATACAATACCACTAACTGAACTTGTTCCATTGATTGCAGCTTTCATCCAATTATAATCATCGATTGCTGAAGTAACTGCATTAGTTCCTGTTGCTTCGATGTTGAAATAAGCCACAGCAGTTTGACAATTTGCAGGTGTCGCATCGTCACATACTGTATAAGTTACACTGTCTGCACCAACAAAGAAAGGGCTAGGTGTGTAAGAAATAGTACCATCATTATTCACTAAAACAGTTCCATGTTTTGGTGTGGTTGTAATGGCTAATGAACCTAAATCCAAACTACTTCCTTCATCCCCTGCTTTATCATTTGAAAGTATAGAAACCACAACTGAGGCACCTTGTTCTAATGTTACAAAATCATTATTTGCGACAGGCTTATCCACAGCCAATGGATCTAACACAGTAATCTCTAAAGGTGTAAGAGGACAACCTGTTGTTTGATTCGGCCCACATACTGGAACATAATAAATATATTTTCCAGGAGTTGTTGCCGTAAAACTATAAGTACCATTTGCGTTTACTACCAAGCTCGCTCCCGTAGGATTGCTTGGATTATTTGCAGGTGTGCCATAAGTTGTACCCGCTGGTACTTCGTCATTGGTTTTTACATTACCAGCAACCATTGTATTGATATTCGTCACATTCACATCTGGCTTGCCTAAATTATCTACATCACGATAATCAGGAATACCATCTCTATCACTATCCATTGGATGTAAACCGTCAGTACCTTTTTCATTTGCATCCAACTTGCCATCTCCATCTGTATCCAAATCCAAATAGTTTGGAATACCATCACCATCTGTATCAGTTGGTGTGCAAGGCGCAATTCCAGTACATCCATCGTCTTCTATACTATCAGGAATACCATCATTGTCTGAATCTGTATCGCGATAATCCGGAATACCATCTGCATCAGAATCAACTGGAGTTGTTCCTGTTCCTTTTTCTACCGCATCAGGAATACCATCATTGTCTGAATCGGTATCTAAATAATCTGGCTTACCATCTCCATCTGTATCAATAGGATTGTTAGGATCTAATCCTTTTTCAATCGCATCAGAAATACCATCACCATCACTATCAATATCTAAATAGTTTGGCGTGCCATCTCCATCAGTATCTAATAAAGTACTACCCGTTCCTTTTTCTAAAGCATCCAATAAACCATCCCCATCACTATCTATATCTCTATAATTTGGAATACCATCACCGTCGGTATCAGTTGGTGTACATGGTGCAGTACCAATACAAGCTGCATCTTCTGTAGCATCTAAAATACCGTCACCATCTGAATCCGTATCGCGATAATCAGGGATGCCATCACCATCTGTATCTAAGATGGATGCGCCTGTTCCTCTTTCAATACTATCTGGAATGCCATCATTATCTGAATCTGTATCACGGTAATCAGGGATTCCATCACCATCGGTATCTACTGGGCTATTTCCATCAGCACCTTTTTCAATACTATCAGGAATGCCATCACCATCACTATCCGTATCATAAGGATCTGTCAAAGCAGTGCCATCTGTGTTTGGTGCAATCGCCCCACCATTCGAAGCAGTTGGAACACCATTGGCATCCACGCTACCATCTACTTTTCCATCACCATCTGCATCGGTTCCATTAGATTCTAATACATCTTTAATACCATCATTGTCACTATCAGAATCTAGTCTATTTGGAATACCATCGCCATCGGTATCACAATCTGGTGCAGTTGGCGTACAAGCTGCTGCTTCAATCGTATCTAAAATACCGTCATTATCATCATCTGCATCATTCACATCATAAACTCCATCACCATCTGAATCAACTGGGCATCCGTTTAAATTTGCAAGACCAGGAAGTAATGGACATTGATCGGAAACATCTAATACGCCATCTCCATCACTATCTAAATCTAAGTAGTTCGGTATACCATCTCCATCAAAATCAGGAGTGCCCTCAGAAAGATCTGTTTTATTATCTCCATCGGAATCTAGGTCTCTGTAATTTGGAATACCATCCCCATCCGTATCCGTTGGTGTACATGGTGCAGTACCTGTGCATGCAGCATCTTCCACATTATCTGAAATGCCGTCATTGTCTGAATCAATATCACGGTAATCTGGAATACCATCTCCATCGGTATCTAATAATGTAGCGCCCGTTCCTTTTTCAATGCTGTCAGGGATACCATCATTGTCTGAATCGGTATCTTGAAAATCAGGTATACCATCACTGTCTGTATCTAAAGGATGCGTTCCATCAATTCCTTTTTCTACCGCATCAGTAATTCCATCACCATCACTATCTAGATCTTTATAATCTGGTGTACCATCATTGTCAGTATCCAAAGGCGTTGATCCATTTACTCCTTTTTCAATTGCATCTGGAATACCATCCGCATCAGAATCAAGGTCTATATAATTTGGAATACCATCTCCGTCTGTATCTGTGGTTCCTTCAACACTATCAGGGATACCATCCCCATCACTATCCAAATCTAGATAATCTGGCGTGCCGTCATTATCGGTATCCACAGGTGTAGATGTTGCTCCTTTTTCAATCGCATCTGTAATGCCATCACCATCAGAATCTAAATCTAAATAGTTTGGTGTACCATCTAAATCCGAATCTGTTGGAGTACAAGGTGCAGTACCAGTACATCCTGCATCTTCAGTGGCATCTAAAATACCATCACCATCACTATCTGAATCTAAATAATCTGGTTTGCCATCATTGTCTGAATCCACAGGTGTTGAAGTAGCCCCTTTCTCAATACTATCTGGTAAGCCATCTCCATCACTATCCAAATCCAAATAGTTTGGAATACCATCCCCATCCGTATCGGTTGGTGTACATGGTGCAGTGCCAGTACATCCTGAATCTTCTACACTGTCTAAAATACCATCCCCGTCACTATCGGTATCTAAATAATCTGGCGTACCATCACTATCTGTATCTAATAATGTAGTACCCGTACCTTTTTCAATTGCATCTGGAATACCATCACCATCACTATCCTTGTCTAAATAATCTGGAATGGTATCACCATCTGAATCCGTTGGTGTACATGGAGCTGTACCAGTACAACCAGCATCTTCAATGCTATCCAAAATACCATCACCATCACTATCCGTATCTAAGAAGTTAGGTATACCATCTGCATCCGTATCTAATAATGTGGTGCCAGTTCCTTTTTCAATCGTATCAGGAATGCCATCGCCATCACTATCCAAATCTCTAAAGTCAGGAATACCATCGGCATCGGTATCTGCAATTGAAGTTCCCGTTCCTTTTTCAATCGCATCTGTGATACCATCACCATCACTATCTAAATCTAAATAGTCAGGTGTACCATCACCATCTGTATCTGCTAATGTGGTACCGGATCCTTTTTCAATACTATCCAGAATACCATCACCATCACTATCCAAATCATAAGGATTTGTATTACCTGTGCCATCTGTGTTTGGAGGCGTTACACCACCATTTGCAGAAGATGGAACACCATCCGCATCCACAGTACCATCTGCAATACCATCGTTATTTGCGTCTGTTCCGTTCGCTTCAATTACATCATTGATCCCATCACCATCACTATCAATATCTAATCGGTTTGGAATACCATCCCCATCCGTATCACAATCCATATCCGTTGGTGTACAAGCAGCAGCTTCTACCGTATCTAATATGCCATCATTGTCATCATCTGAATCAACGTTATCATCTAATCCATCTCCATCACTATCTAAAGGACAGCCATTTAATGATGCCAATCCAGCAACCAACGGACATTGATCCACACTATCTAATACGCCATCCCCATCACTATCTAAATCTAAGAAGTTAGGTGTGCCATCACCATCGGTATCGATGTTCCCTTCTGACTGGTCAGTTTTTCCATCACCATCACTATCCAAATCTCTAAAGTCTGGAACACCATCACCATCTGTATCAGCAGGCGTTGTACCTGTTCCTTTTTCAATTGCATCTGTGATACCATCATTATCAGAATCTGTATCACGATAATCTGGTATACCATCACCATCTGTATCCACTGGTGTAGTGCCTGATCCTTTTTCTATCGCATCTGTAATGCCATCACCATCACTATCTGTATCCAAATAATCTGGTGTACCATCACTATCCGTGTCTGTTGGTGTAGCACCATTCGCACCTTTCTCTGTCGCATCTGGAATACCATCTCCATCACTATCCAAATCTAAATAGTTTGGCGTGCCATCTCCATCGGTATCGGTTGGTGTACATGGTGCAGTACCCGAACATCCAGCATCTTCAATACTATCAGGGATACCATCCCCATCACTATCCACATCTAAATAATCAGGAATACCATCTCCATCACTATCCATTGGTGTAGTACCCGTTCCTTTTTCAATCGCATCAGGAATACCATCTCCATCACTGTCTAAATCTAAATAGTTTGGAACACCGTCACCATCTGTATCTAATAAAGTAGTGGCTGTACCTTTTTCAATCGCATCAGAAATACCATCACCGTCACTATCTAAATCACGGAAATCTGGTGTACCATCATTATCTGTATCAACAGGAGTCGTTCCAGTTCCTTTTTCTATACTATCTAAAATACCATCATTGTCAGAATTTAAATCCAAATAATCTGGCGTACCATCACCATCTGTATCGGTTGGCGTACAAGGCGCTGTACCTGTACAACTATCATCTTCCAAATTATCAAGTATACCATCTCCATCACTATCTGTATCTAAATAATCTGGTGTACCATCACCATCCGAATCTAATAATGTGGTACCAGTTCCTTTTTCAATGCTATCAGGAATACCATCGCCATCACTATCTAAATCTAAATAGTTTGGAACACCGTCACCATCTGTATCTAATAATGTGGCACCCGTTCCTTTTTCTACACTATCTAAAATACCATCTCCATCAGAATCCAGATCTCGGAAATCAGGTGTGCCATCACCATCTGTATCCATAGGTGTAGTGCCTGTTCCTTTTTCTACACTATCTAAAATGCCATCATTGTCTGAATCGATATCTAAATAATCAGGCGTACCATCACCATCCGTATCAGTTGGAGTACATGGTGTAGTACCCGTACATCCACTATCTTCATTGGCATCTGTAATACCATCACCATCACTATCCAAATCACGATAGTCTGGCGTACCATCACCGTCTGTATCAGTTGGTGCGCATGGAATAAAACCAATACACAAAGCATCTTCTAAACTATCTGGGATACCATCTCCATCAGAATCTGTATCTAAATAATCAGGTGTTCCATCACTATCTGTATCTAATGGTGTTGTACCCGTTCCTTTTTCTGTTGCATCTGGGATACCATCCCCATCCGCATCAATTGGAGTCATGGTAATGGATAGTGTACCTGAACTTGTAGCAGTCCCATCGGTAGTTGTATATCCAATTGCAGGAACAGATCCAATATAATTTAATGCAGGGGTAAATGTAAATGTACCATCTGCATTCATTAAAATAGTACCCACACCTGTGATCGTTGTTAACTGACCAACAGGATAAGTCACACCAGCAATTGTAATATTAGTAACTGTTAAACTTGCTCCTTCAATATCTCTATCATTAGTTAATACGCTTCCAGTAACTGGTGTATTGATTGGTTCTGATTTAATATCATTCACCACAATTGGGGCATCATTTACAGGAGCAACAACAATCGTTAAATTGCCATTGGTGGTTCCACCCTGTCCATCACTCACTGTATATTCTATAACTGGAACAATACCATTATAATTTGCAGTTGGTGTAAATGTATAAGAACCATTCGCGTTGATTGTAATAGTACCCACTCCAGGAATGGTTGCTGTAGAAGTGAATGTTCCATTCAAACCTGCAATCGTAAATTGCGTAATGGTTAAAGGATTGTTTTCTTGATCTGAATCATTCGTTAATAAATTACCGGTTGCAATCGTATCCTCTTGCATGTTCACCGTTTCATTCACCACAATTGGCGGATCATTTACTGGTGTAACGGTGATAGCAAGCGTACCATTGGTTACACCACCATTCCCGTCGGAAACTGCATAAATGATATTTGGCAATACACCGAAATAATCATGAACTGGCGTATACGTATAAGTACCATCTGCATTGATAATTATAGTACCTACATTCGGAATGTCAATAATCGTTCCAATTGCATACGTAACTCCGTTAATGGCAACAGATGTAATTGAAAGTGTATTGCTTTCTATGTCTGTATCATTTGATAATACATTTCCATTTTTCGCAACATTTTCAGGTGTAGATGTTGTTTCACCAATAACAGTTGGGGCATCATTCACAGGGGTTACCGCAATATTAACATTTGCAGTATTGGCAGCAGTACCATCCGTTACAGTGTAAGTAATTGTTGGGACAGTCCCATTAAAATTCGCATCTGGTGTGAAAGTGAAATTTCCATTCGCAGTTGCAGTGATAGTTCCTTTACCAGGAATCACGGCTGTACTTGTAAACACACCAGAAATACCAGCAATAGTATATTTTGTAACCGTTAAAGTAGTATTGCCATCAACATCAGAATCATTGGTCAAAACATTCACCGTAACTGGCGTATCCTCAGGTGTTGTTTTGTTATCATCATTTACAGCAATAGGAGAATCGTTTATCCCTGTAACTGTAATATTTAAATCACCCACATCCGTACCACCATTGCCGTCACTTGTAGTATAAGAAATGGTTGGAACAGTCCCATTAAAATTCGCAAAAGGTGTGAAGGTATATGTTCCATTGGCATTCACCACAATCGTTCCAATATTTGGAATGGTATTGGTTGATCCAGCTGGATAGGTATAGGTCACAGAACTAGAGCCAGTTGGAACCGTAAAGGAATATTCTGTTATAACAAGTGGATCAGATTCTGGATCCGTATCATTGGTTAATACATTACCAGTCGCAGGTGTATCCTCGTTAGAGTTTATAGCATCATCATTTGCAACTGGGTTTTGATTCACTGGAGATACAAATAAATCTAATAAACCATTGTCTGATAAACTACCATCACTTAAGGTATAAGTGATTGGTGGAACAGTACCTGTGTAAGTTCCAGTTGGGACAAAACTATACGCACCATTTGCTTCTATTTGAATCGTACCCACACCTGGCATAGTTATAACATTTGCTCCAGTTGTGTTTGTATAGGTAGTACCATTAATAGTGAAACTAAATTGAGTTATTGTTAAACTTGCCCCTGCATCTACATCAGCATCGTTGCTTAATAAATTTCCTGTTGCTGTATTTCCTTGTAAAATAGTTTTAATATCGTCTGTTGCCAATGGGGCATCATTTACATCATATACTGTAATGTTTACATTGCCAGCATCTGAACCTCCATTGCCATCGCTTAAAGTATATTCAATAACTGGTACTGAACCTGTATACCCATTTACTGGTGTGAATGTATAAGCGCCATTTGAATTTAACACAAATGCACCCACTCCTGGAATATTTACATTGTCACCAGGATTATAAGTCACTCCTGCTATTTTAAATTGTGTGACAGTTAAAATATTTCCATCTGCGTCTGCATCATCAGTACCATCGGTCAATACATTTCCTGAAACTGGCGTATTTTGATTGGTTGCTATATTATCATCCACTGCAATTGGTGCATCATTAACTGCTGTAATATTGATATTTAAAGTACCTGTATCTGAACCACCATTTGCATCCGTTGCTGTATAATCAATTGACGGAACAGTTCCATTGTAATTTGCTGTTGGTGTAAATGTGTATGTACCATTTGCATTCATCACAAATGTACCCACCCCTGCAATTGTTGCACTCGTTCCTGCAGGATAACTAACGCCTCCAATGCTATAAGATGCAACTGTTAACGCCGCAGCTGGTGAACCAGAACCCGTATCATTGGTTAATACATTACCAGTAACGGGTGTATCTTCTGTTCCTGTTTGGGCATCATCCACCACCGAAGGCGTATTGTCCATATTGATCTTCGCTACCGAAGAACTAATATTACCACAAACATAATTGGATTGCGCTATTAATAATTTGTAACGGTACCCTTTCATCGCAATGGTCACATTACTCACAGTTAATGTAGTTGTTCCTGCGCCTGCATAGGTCACAGAATTAGTAACATTATTCCAAGTACTTCCTCCATCCGTACTCACCTGCCATTGATAAGTGGTCGTACCTGTTCCTGCAGTTACATTCGCAGAGAAAACTGCATTCGCACCTGGAGAAACAGATTGATCCGTTGGTTGAGCATTAATTGTACTTGAAGAACCAACTGCTAAATAATTACTATTGGTTCCTGTATAAGTTGCACTGGTAATTTTACCAGTTGCATCCACGGTAATTGGATTGGTTCCATAGGTTTGATTACCATCTGTCCCTTGTGCAGTTGTTGTTGCATACGCTTCATTCGCATCAGAACATCCGTCGCCGTCGGAGTCAAGATCCAATTGATTCGGAATACCATCTCCATCAGTATCTGGACAACCAATAGGTGTTATTGAAATATCATCAATAGAGAAATCGTTGCCACTTGCATTAATGGAAACATTTTTTAAAATAAATGATACGGTTTGATTAATTGTTGAGGTATAATCTATCGTGGTTAATTTCCAACCTAATGAATTTTGCGGGCCTGTATTCGCCTGAGCTAAAGTTCCACCTCCAGCCGAAACAACTTCAGCTGCTAATTGATAATCATTGGGTGCCGAAGCCGCTTGATGCCAAAACGAAATTCTATATTTTGCTCCTTTGAGTAATTCAATATTTTCCCTATAAAAAGTACCAATCGTTGTACTTCCGTTTACGGCTAAGTAGGCATCAGTTGATAATCCCGAAGTATGACCAGGATAACGCCAAAATGCAGCTGAAGCATGATAAGGCGTACCTTGATTTATAATGGCATACTGAGCAGCGCCAGAATTAGATCCTGAGTATACATATCCTCCAGTAACAGTTGTATTTGCAGTATTTCTAGGTGCTGCAGCTGTACCAAAAGTACCATTTGACTCATTGGTATTTAATTGATTTACCGGACATTCTGCAACATCTAAAATACCATCATTATCATCATCCAAATCATCCACATCTGAAACGCCGTCATAATCAGAATCTAAACAAGCTTTAATAGTTGGATCGGTTGCACGACTATATAAATAGGTTCCACTATACAATCCACTTTCAGTAGCCGTTTCAATTGAATTAGCAAAACCATTATTTCCATAAGATCCAATAACGGTAGTTGTTGTTAAAGAATTGACGGTTTTAGCTTCCACCGCATCCGAACAACCATCGCCATCTGAATCTAAATCACGTATATTAGGGATGCCATCTCCATCCGTATCACAAACAGGAGCAGCTGGTAAATTTGTGAAAGTCCAACTAGCCGTATTCCCTGCATAAGCAGGCGAAGTTAAATAGGAATTATTTGTTAAGTACGCATTAGCAACAGTCTGCTGTGACCAAGTTCCTGTTAAATTAAAGCCACCCGTATTTGTTGTATTGTTGTCAATGACATAGGTGTTGATTCCGTTTGTTATTAACATTGCATCTGCGAAAACATAGGTCGCAGTAGTTGAAGCAGTTGGCGCAATTTTAACAGTAATAGTATTCGAAATACTTGGTAGAATATTAGAAGCAACAAGCTTCCAAGTTGATATCGCATTATAGGTAAAGGCATTCGGTGCAACGCCATTTGTTCTTTGATCTAAAAGAACATCTTGTGAACTAAACCCTAAAATGTTGACCGGAACATTGGTTGCATTAACCGTGGTTGGATAGTTGTAGGTATATAATGAATAGGCAGGTGAAGCACATTCTACCGTATCCAAAACCCCATCATTATCATCATCTAAATCAAAGACATCAGAAACGCCATCGCTGTCTGTATCAGTACATACATTATATGATGCACTGGAAGCATAATAATAAGTGTAGGTTCCTGAATAATTTCCAGATTCAGTTGCGGTCTCTAATCCATTGGCAAAACCATTGGCATTATAAGTTCCTGGTATTACGCTTGTTGTTAATCTAGCAGCACCAGAAATGTCTGAACCAGCATTAAAGGTTGTACCTGCTTCTACTGCATCTGGACAAGCATCTCCATCACTATCTAAATCCAAACGGTTAGTGATACCATCGTTATCCGTGTCTAAATCGGTGCAAACTGTTTTTATAGGATTAGTAGCATCAGATAAAATAATATTAGTAACAGAGGAAGCTAAATAAGCACTTATATCCAATTTATAATCTGAGACGACTCCTTGAAATGCTTTTTTAGTTACTCCATTTATTGCAGCTGTTACATACCCTGTTGCAGAGATATCGATACTTAAAACATCGGTTGGTAAAATTGCAATAGCTCCAAAGTCCCATGCAGTCGTAAAATATCCATATACATTTGTTGTCACCGGATAAAATTTATACCCACCATCGGCCCAGCCAGCAATGGTTTGTGTAGTGGCAGCTGGTATTAATCCAACCATTTCATACCCTGTAGTAGAGGCATGATTGAATTTTAATGAAATGGGTAATTTTAAATTTTGATCCGAGTAAGAAGATAACCATCCACCTCCAGCTGTTGTTATTGAATTGATAGTTTTAGCTGTTATCGCAGTTCCATTAAATGTTAAGGTTGTCAAATCAATTCCGTAAGTAGTGCAATTGGTTTGCTCATTCGTATCTAACACCCCATCATTGTCATCGTCTAAATCAATTAAATCCGTTACACCATCACCATCCGAATCAGTACATGCATTTAAAGTTGCGTCAATTGCTAATGCATATCTATAGGTACCAGTATATAAACCACTTTCTAATATTGTTTCTAACCCATTCGCAAAACCATTTGCACCATAAGGTGCCGGAATTACACTTGTGGTTAATTTAGCTGAACTTGCAACACCTGAAGTGGATATTATAGTTGTACCAGCTTCCACTGCATCCGGACATCCATCTCCATCAGAATCAGAGTCCTTGCTGTTCACAATTCCATCTCCATCCGTATCGCAAGAAGATAATTGTGTCCCAATAAATACATTGTCAATCCCGAAATCATCACTAGTCGCAGTGAAACTAAAACTTAAGGTATTAAAATTACTAAGCGCTGTTTTTGGTATTGTTACAATAAGTTTTGTTGTCGGGATATTATAAGAATCAATATTAACGCTAGAAACATTAACAGATGCACCATTTTTTGCAATAACACTAGCGGTGGTTCCTCCGCTTGGATTACTAATTGTTGCATATACTTTATAATTTAATATCACATCTAAAGATGCAGTACTCGCACTTGTGATAACATAACCAACTCCATTAGTATTAAAATCAAAACTAATATCTACAGTGCTTGATTCAGCATTTATAACAGGCTTAGCAAATGTTTGAGAAAGCAAATCATTCGTTACATTCTCTGAAGAGTTCCAAACAAATCCAGGAGCGTAATAAGTCCAATTGGCACTTCCTGTCCAACCATTTTTATTTACATCAAATGTGCCATTTACTAAAATATTAGTAGTGCTAGGCGGACATTCTACAGCATCTAACACACCATCATTATCATCATCTAAATCGCTAACATCTGGAACACCATCAGCATCTGTATCTCTACAAGCACTTACAGCTGCATCGATAGCAAAAATATAGGAATAGGCACTCGTGTATATGCCACTTTCTGTAGTAGTTTCTAATCCATCTGCAAAACCATTAGCACCATATGGTGCAGGAATAACGCTTGTCGTTAATTTAGCAGAAGAGGCTACGCCAGATGTTGATACATAAGTTGTTCCTGCTTCCACTGCATCTGGACAGCCATCACCATCAGCATCCAAGTCATTGTGATTTAATAATCCGTCTCCATCACTGTCACTTGTACAAGATGGTTTAGGATTGGCACTTGCAAAAGTAGAAGATGGTAAATTAAACCTTGCTTCATTCACACCGCCATAACTACTAGTACCTGCCACACCCACCAAACGATAGTACTTAAATTTAGAACTGGCAGCGAGTGTATTTGAAATCGTAATAGTACCCGATGTAGCTGTAGACATCGTAGGAGTTGATAAGTCAATCCAATTTACATTATCCCCAGATCCCTGTAACTTAAAAGTACTTGAATTAGCACTTGATAATGGCCAATTCACTATATCAAAACTCATTCCCGTAATGGCAATGTAATTTTGCGCCGTAAATTTGAAAATTTCTTTACCAACCCAATCTTGTCCAGTGGCAAATGCAGAAGCAGTAGTACCGACACCGTCGATTGAATTCCCTATGACATAACTTGCAGTATGTTGCGATAATTCGCTACTAACCGATACCGGTCTAATTAATTCTGCAATTGTATAGAAACAACTAGGTGATTCAATGGCATCTAAAATACCGTCATTATCATCATCTAAATCAACAATATCTGCAGCGCCATCACCATCTGTATCAATACATACTTTAATAGATGCATTGTAGGCATATTCGGTCGTATAATTACCTGCATATAAATTACTTTCAGGAGCTGTTTTTTCTAATCCATCTTTTAAACCATTCGCCCCAAAATCTGATCCTGTAAAAACAAAATTCGCCGTCGTAACAGTTGTCGTTCCCGCTTCTAATGCATCACTACAACCATCTCCATCTGAATCTAAATCCAAATAATTGGGAATTACATCACCATCGGAACGTCCAGTCAAACAGGTTGCCTTTGTATATTGACTTTGGACAAAACTATTAGCTAAATTAAATCTAATATCTGTTACGCCACCGTAATTTGAAACGCCTGCCACTCCAATGATTCGATAATATTTAAATTTATTTGTTGGGGCTATTGTATTTTGTAAAGTAAACGTACCTGTTGTAGCTGTTGAACTTTGAGCAGTAGACAAATCAGTCCAAGCTGAATTATCTGCAGATCCTTGTAATTTAAATGTATTACCCGCTACTGAAGAGAGCGACCAAGAGACTAAATCAAGATCCAAACTTGCAACAGGGATTGGGAATAATGCTTCTAGGTTAAATAATTCCTTCCCAACCCAGTTTTGAGTAGGTGCAAATGCAGATGCAGTGGCACCATCAGCATCAATAGCTCTACCAATTAAATTGGTTGTATGAGGCAATAGTTCAGTTGAAACAGAAATGGGTTTGGATAACTCAACATTACTATAAAAACAAGTAGACGACTCCACCGCATCTAAAATACCATCATTGTCATCATCTATATCTATTAAATCTGAAACACCATCGCTATCCGTATCGGTACAAGCATTGTATAAAGCATTGTCCGCATAATAATATGTGTAAACCCCTTTGAATAAATTACTCTCTGCATTGGTTTTTTCAAGTGTATTATAAAAACCATTGGCACCAAAATCTGAAGGAGAACCCGTAAAGGCAAAATTAGCCGTGGTGCTTGTTGAAGTCCCTGCCTCTAATGCATCACTACAACCATCCCCATCAGAATCTAAGTCCAAATAATTTGGAATTAAATCTGCATCGTTTCGTCCAGTTAAACAGCTTGGTTTGGTATATTGACTTTGAATAAAAGCACTTGCGATATTCAATCTAATTTCGGAAGCACCTGCATAATAAGAAACGCCACCAACTCCAACAATTCGATAGTATTTGAATTTTTTATTTGGCGCTAAAGTATTTGCAATACTTAGGGTGGCTGCAGACAAACTAGAATTAAGCGTTGCTGACAAATTGGTCCAACTAGAGTTATCCGTTGATCCTTGTAGTTTAAATGTATTGGTTGTTACAGTATTTGAAAAAGACCACCCCGATGGTACATCTATATCTAAACTTGAAATTATTACCGGATATACGGCAGTTACTTTTAAAATTTCTTTATCAATCCAATTTTGATTCACAATAAAAGAGGCACTAGTGGTTGCGTCTCCATCTATTGCTCTTGAAATTATATTGGTTGTATTAGGAAGTAGCTCAGTACTAATGGAAATTGGTATGGATAATTCATCCTTATTATAAAAACAAGTTGGTGACTCTACCGCATCTAAAATACCATCATTGTCATCATCAATATCAATCAAATCTGGCACTCCATCACCATCTGTATCTGTACAAGCATTAAATAATTTATTGATAGCAAAATCGTAATTGTAAGTTCCTGAATATAATCCGGATTCTGTCGTAGTTTCTAAGGCATCTGCAAAACCATTCGCACTATAAATACCAGCAGCGACTGCATTTGCAACACTAGGTGTGGTGGACGTTGCTGTACCTGATGGTGTAATTAAATTAACAACGGAACCTGTAACAAGTGTCCCTGTTACTCCTGCTTCTTTCGCATCTGTACATCCATCACCATCTGAATCTAAATCCCAGTGGTTTGGAATACCATCACCATCGGCATCATTTGTACATGATAATTTAGGATTTGCACTAGGCCTGTTAGAAGAGGCCAAATTAAATTTCGCATTCGCCACACCTCCAAAATTGGATGTCCCGGCTACTCCATACAATCTAAAATACTTGTATTTTTTTCCGGCCTGTAGATCATTCGTAAGCACTAAAGTAACTGGTGCAACGTAGTTCATCGAAGAAACAGCGACGCTGTTTAAATTATCCCATAAAACATTATCTGCTGAACCTTGGAATCTGAATGTACTCGATACATCATTCGATATGGCTCTAAAGTCTAAATCTAAAGTCAAGCTTGTGATATCGATTAGACCATTCGCCGTGTACTTTAAAATTTCTTTACCTGCCAAAAACTGTCCTGCTTTAAATGCACTGTAGGTAGAACTCAAATCATCGATAGAGTTCGTGATGGCATAGGTTGCTGTGGCATCGTACAAATTTAAATCGGTACTAACACCTACAGGTTTAGATAATTCAGTAAAGGTGTAAAAACAAGTTGGAGACTCAACAGCATCTAATACACCATCATTATCATCATCCAAATCATACACATTAGGAACGCCATCCCCATCCGTATCCAAACAAGATTTAACTGTTGGATCAATTGCAAAATAATAAGGATAAAGACTGTTATAAATTCCATTATCAGCAACAGTTTCCAATGAATTTACAAAACCGTTAGTTCCAAAATCATTCGTATTGTCATATTTAAAATTGGGACTTGTATTGGTGGTTGTTTTTGCCTCATACGCATCACTACATCCATCATTATCAGCATCTAAATCCAACCTATTCTCTACCCCATCGCCGTCGGTATCACAGAATCCTGCACTGTTGAATGTATTGAATTCTGCATTCAAATAAGAGGGTGCCCATGTGTTATCTTGACTAATAACAATGGTGTTAGTTCCTGATAAATTAATAGGCACTTTTTGATAAACGGCATTTACTAAAAGCAACTCTTTGTAATTTCCTGTTCCGTTGACAAAATCATACCCATAAATTTTAGCATATCCATTATTACTAATTTTGACTCTAATTAATGGATATCGGGCTGTATTTGGATAATTCCAAACAGCAGCAGCTGGATAAATTGGAGTCCCGTCCGCTCTAACAATATCAGTATAAGGCTTGGGATAAGGAGTCGCAGCACCCATAGGAGCGAAATTCAATTCACTCACATTGGTAATATCAGATCCATTAATTTTTAAACTAAAATTATTATCTAGCGCCCATACATCTATCCATAATTCATCCGGAAATCCAGTAAAACTTTTAGTCATACTTGCTCCAGACGCAATATCAAATCTCGAAAGCAAAGGTTCCACTCCTGGCGCAGGACATTCCACGATATCTAATACGCCATCATTATCATCATCTAGATCAAATAAGTCTGGTGTACCATCAGTATCCGAGTCCAAACAAACACTTTGCGCTTTATTAATTGCAAATCCATAATTATACGTTCCGCTAAAAGCGCCACTTTCAGTAGTTGTTTCTAAAGCATTTACAAATCCATTATTACCAAAAGTAGCTGCATAAGAAACTGATGTTGCAACTATAGCATTTTGAATGGTTGAAGTTGAAGTTCCAGAGGCAATCGTTGCTCCTGCTAAATTCGTAACCGATGCAGAAGTTAATGTGGCAGTTATGCCTGCCTCTTTAGCATCAGGACAGCCATCCCCGTCCGAATCTAAATCTTGGTGATTTAAAATGCCATCGCCATCCGTATCATTACTACATGAAATTTTTGGATGAGCACTGTTATTGTAATCAGATGCTACGTCAAAATATACTTCATTCGCATAGCCTGTTGCATTTATTCCTCCTGCACTTGACCAAAATATATCATAGTATTGGTACTTGGCAGCATTTTGTGTTACAGAAAATATATTCGCTTTAGTTCCATATTGATCTGTTGCTGGATAAGGGTAAATAGTTGAAGTCTCCGTGGCAGAACTAGTATTAATTGTAGCATCATAGGTCACTTCTGGTGTTCCACTAGTTCCTGATAAATTCGTCCAAGTTGATCCATCATTAGATCCTCTTAATATTAATTTAGTTCCATCATTGAATTGAGAATAAATACCAGTGTACCCTAATAAAATTTTAGAAAGTTTAACAGGAATATTCATATTAAACTTATATACTTCTTGACCTGAACCTACTGCCGTAGTAGCCACAAACCTAACATCGTAAGAAACTCCACTATTCTTTCCATCCACTAATTTCTGTGGTTGGTTTTGTGGACTCGTCATGGATAATCCAGATGTTACTGTTATGTCAGGTCGATTGCCATAATGCCAATCATTCGCTGTATAATAACAATCTGGTGATTCAATAGTATCCAAAATACCATCATTGTCATCATCTAAATCTATATCATCTGGAATCGCATCACCATCTGTATCCTTACATGCAGCTAAGTTGGCACTTAATGCATACGGGTCATAAGAGGACGTGTAATTCACAACTCCAGCCGTTGCACTTTCGTAATCATTTAATAAACCATTGCTATTGGCATCCGTGCCAGTTGGATAAACAGTAACACTTGTTGCACTTACAGAACTCTTCGATTCTATCGCATCACTACAACCATCATTATCTGAATCTAAATCTTGGTGATTTAAAATACCATCCCCATCGGTGTCAGTGGAACAATCTGCTTTAGGATAATAAGAAGCTTGATAGGTTGCCTTGTTTACATCAAAGAAAAATTCATTTGCAACACCCGATAATATATTGGCTGCAACAACTCCATAAATACGGTAATATTTGTATTTACCAGCACCGGTCGTAACACTAAACTTATTAGAGTTTGTCAAAACCTTAGCCCCATTTGCTGTCGTATTAGAGGCATCTGCTGGAGATGCGATGGCGGCTGTTAAGTCAGTCCAATTCGCATTATCTGTAGAACCTTGTAATTTTAAACTAGCGGCTGTTGCTGCAAAAATTTGAGTCGCACTATTCTTCTGAATATATAAAGCATCTAATTGTGTAGGGCTAGAAAATTCTATTTTAAAGATGGCCTTATTAAGTTGCGCTTGTGCGGTTGCCGTTGAAAATTGAATCGCAGCACCATTTCCATCTCCATCTGTTAATTCACCGTAAACACTATTAGGAGCTAAGGTATTTAAATCTGAAGTGATTTTTGCAAACAAAGTTTTGTCTGAGGTATTCCATTCATCAGTGGTCATATAACAAGAGGCCGATTCCTCAGCATCTACTACACCATCATTATCATCATCAATATCCGATGCGTCTAAAAATCCATCGCCATCTGTATCTGCACAATTTGCAATGTTCTTGCTTAACGCAAAGTTGCTGTAGGTAGATGCATAACTAACAAACCCACTTCCAGCAACCGTTTCTACACCGTCTGCTAAACCATTATCTCCATATAGACCAGCAGCTATAGCGTTTGCAACAGTAGGAGTAGTTGTTTTTACAACACCATAATTTCCATTTTTTAACGTTCCAGTTAATAAGGTTCCATTCACTCCCGTTTCTAATGCATCAGGACACTTATCGCCATCGGAATCTAAATCTAAACGGTTTGGAATGCCATCATTATCCGTATCTCTGTCTAAGCAATTACGAGAGATATTAAGAGTCGTTCCATTTTGTGTAGCTCCTGTATTATTGTAATGAATAAATTGGAATGAATTGGCATTCGCCACCGTAAAGTCAAAAAATCCAGCTCCAGGCAAGAACGATCCTTCTCTTGCTCTCCAACGAATAGTGGTGGCTGTATAATTAGCAGGAGCATTTACCCAAGCATTTCCTATAAAAACTTGTAATTCAAAAGCTGGATCATTTAAAGTGATTGGCAACCCATTTGCACTAAAATCAAAATATTCATCGAACGTCACATAGCCCGCTAAAATTTTGGTATTATTTCGAATAATAATATTCGTAGGTGCAGAGAAATCGACAGCATAACTGGTTTTTACACCTACTCCCGCATTTACTGCTACCCCAATATTCCCATTCACATCTCCTTGTGGTGAACCAGCTACTTGACCACCTACTATAGGTTGTGAACCAGAATAAGTAACTAAACCATCGGCATCGATATTTCTTTCTGTAAAAATAACTGGCGTAGAAAAATTCAAGGGTATACTTATACCCTCTTCGCAGTCCGTGATACCATCATTGTCATCATCTAAATCCAATTCATCTGGGATGCCTTCGCCATCGGTATCTAAACAAGCTTTGACCGAACTAATTAATGCATTGGTATAGGCATAAGTGCCTTTATAAATACCATTTCCCGCTACTGTCTCTAATCCAGTAGCTAAACCATTTGCGCTATAAGGTCCAGGAATCGTGGTAGATGTTAATCTAGCAGCACCTGAAACTCCTGAAGTAGAAACGAACGAGGTATAAGATTCAACTGCATCAGAACAGCCATCACCATCACTATCTAAATCTAATCTATTCGGAATACCATCATTATCGGTATCCATATCAACCACTCCACACAATACTCTAGCCTCTCCTAAAAACATATTATACGCAGCATTAACCGTTAAGCCATCCGTACTAACTTGATTAAGACTATTGCCATTAATGTCATACCAGCCATTTAAAATATTTAATTTAACCTTAGTAGCATTTTTAAATGTTTTAGGGAAATTAAACACCTGCGCTCCAGGATTATCTCCACTTCCGTTAGGTTGCGCAGTAGAATAAACACCTGTTGTGAAAACCTGTCCATTATTATAAGTAATTTCTACCGTAAAATCTTTAGGAGGGCCATCGCCACCACCATAATTAAACGCATCGGGCGCCCATAATACAACACCACCGATATTAGAACCTACTGGCAAAGTATATTCAATAAAGCCAGATGTAAACGGTTCTTTTAATAACCAAGCGTCACTTAATGTAGCAGGTGCCGTGGCTAATGCTGAAAGTCCTGTGCCTGTAAAACCAGAACCATCAATAGTACGATCTGCTATGCTCCCTCCATAAACTGGACTTGAAGTTGAAGCACTTGGTGTTATAAGCACTGATGAATTACAATTGGTCATTTCAATGGCATCTAAAATTCCATCATTATCATCATCGATATCAAAGGCATCTGTTACTCCATCTAAATCGCTATCAATACAAGCGTTGACACTTGAGTTTATAGCAAAACTATAATTAAAAGTGCCACTATAAATACCACTTTCATTTGCCGTTTCTACTACATTCGCAAAACCATTTGCCCCATAATTACCCGAAGTTCCTACAATTGCATTTGCAACAGTGGTTGTCGTAATGGATCCAATCGTTCCATTTTTGATTGCACCTGAACTCAAGGAAGCTTGAATATTTGCTTCTTTTGCATCCGGACATCCGTCCCCGTCTGAATCTAAGTCAGCACTATTAGGGATTCCATCATTATCCGTATCTAAATAACTTAAACAAGTAGCATATACGGCCAACCCTCCCGTACCACCTAGATTACCACCAAAAATTTTAAAGCTTACTTCTGAGATGCCCACGGTTCCGGCACCTGGGACGTTTTTCAATTTTACGATACCCCAAGATTGGGCAGCTGAGCCTCCTAAATTAGTTGATTTGAAATAAGGCATTCCGCTTGTAAATGGAGCCCCTGTTGATTTGGTAAAGTTCCCAGTAAAATTTGAACCTGAATTTGGTTGAGGTGTCCAAATAGCACTTGTTGGTGCATAAGAGGTCATTAAGTCAAAATCTAAACCACTAAAGACCGTCCCATCGGCTAACTTCACAGTGAAATCACCATATCGATCATCTTGATAAATAGAGGCAAATTCTAATGCTAAATCAGAAATTGGATCATCAAACACTAATTTATAACCACTTTGAGCTTCAGCGAATGAATTTTTCATCCAAGTAGGAAACGCAGCATTATAACCAGCTGCTCCTGTAGTAGAACCATCAATATTCGATAAAGTATATGTTGGCGCACTTGCACAGGTTTTTTGTTCAGCAGTATCAAGTATACCATCATTATCATCATCCAAATCATTTGAATCCAATACCCCATCGCCGTCAGAATCCGCACAAGCACTTACTTTATTATACAAGGCAAAAGAATACGTATAAATAGAATTATATAATCCACTTTCAGATGCGGTCTCTAATGTATTGACAAATCCATTGTTACCAAAAGATGAGCTTGAACCTGTAAACTTAAAATCTGTTGTAGTACTTGAAGTCGTTCCGGCTTCTTTTGCATCTGAACAACCATCACCATCAGAATCTAAATCAAGTCTGTTTACTATACCATCATTGTCTGTGTCACAAACTGTTGAATTATTAAATGCATTATAATAAGCACTGGCTATTTTACCAACATTAGTTGCATACCAAGGAGTAGTTTGTGAAACTGAACCATCAACAAACCAGGAAACGAAACGATTTTTTTCCGTAGTTCCAGGCAATTGTTTGAATCCTACTACCGTCTCCGAAGCATTAGTAGATGTACTAAATAAAATATCTGAATTATCAACCCCCAACATCGGGTAATAAATACCCCCTAAAAGTGTATTAGTTGGGAATTGATTTGCATAAATATTGGATGAATTCTTTTGGTAAGTTTCATTTGTATTGGTCGTTTTAGTTGCAGAGAGTGAATAGGAAGTCCCAAACACCGTGTTTAACAAATTCGTCAATCCATTTTGATTTGCAACAACGCAACAATTATCTGATTCTATAATAAAGGCCTTACTTGTTTTATTTTGTATAGCTGTTTGTAATGCTGCCCAATGATTTGCATGAATGGTATTAAAGGCTGCACCACCAAAAATTACCATGTCGTAGCCATCATAAAATCCAGCAGGCACAGTCGCTGTTTCAATTATATTTGACTTTTCGATAATTGTACCTGCAGGTTTATAATTATCAAATTCTGCAAATAAATTAGTCCGCATTCCCAAATAATCTTCTGTAGAACCCGCAAATAATATTTTCTTGGGATTTGCATCGCATTCTACAGTATCTAATATACCATCATTATCATCATCCAAGTCAGACAAATCAGAAACACCGTCACCGTCAGTATCTATACCAGTACAGGTATTTAAATTAGCTGATAAGGCAAAATTTGAATACGTAGAAGTATACATGATAACACCACTTTCAGAAGCAGTCTCCAGACCATCCGCTAATCCATTTGCGCCATAAGAACCAGCTATTCCGGCAATCGCTCCAGCCATATTCGTCGTCGTTGTTACAACACCACCATTAGCTCCATTTTTCACATCACCAGTACGTAAAGTACCCGTAACTCCTGCCTCTTTGGCATCTGGACAACCATCGCCATCAGAATCTAGGTCTAAATGATTCGGGATGCCATCATTATCCGTATCACACACTTCATAAAGTGGATCTGCAGAAATTGAAATACTGGCATTTTGCATAGGTGATACAACACCTGTATTTTGGAATTGCAAATCACCACTTGTAGCAGTAGCGGTGAACGTGATGAAACGCGTCTCCCATCCACAACCTAAACTCGGTCTATATTGATCAATTACTGTAGTGCCTAACTTTACGGTTACTTGGCCTAATGCAGCTGTTGACGCAAATTTGGCATAAAACACTTTCAAGATATACGTCTTACCTACTGTTAAGCCGGAAAGATTTGTTTTGAAAGCCTCTTGTGTATTTGAATAAAAGTTTACCCATGAAGTATGACCATTCGGTGCAGCTGGTGCAGTGCCTGAACATCCACCAATCCAACCACCATAAATAGAATACGCAGTAGTTGCAATGTCTGGCGATGAGTTCGTAATCGTCCAACCAGCAGGAACAGATTGCTCGGTAACTGCTGCAGTTGTATTTGTTGCAGGTAATAGAATACTTGATTTACAATATTCATCTGTATCTAGAATACCATCATTATCATCATCTAAATCTATAGAATTAATAATTCCATCTCCATCGAAGTCATCACCTGCAGCTGTGCCTCCTACTGATTGAGAAAATGCAAATACACTTATTAAAAGTGATAGAACTAATATTGAAAATTTACCAAGACTATAAACACGTAACTTACTGATCTTTATCATCTAAACGGGATTTTTTGAAACGTACAAAAGTCCCAAATATTGCCCGTGTTGCACTTAGAATTACTTCTATGAATAGTGGTATTTATAAGAATATTATAAACAAAAAATGTACTGAAATTAACAAAAGTGAAAAGATATAGAATAATATCTACTTAGTTATACTATTGTAGAATTTAAGTGTAACAATTGTTCCTACATTTTCTTTACTCTTAATTTGCATTTCTATACTCATTAATTTTATCAAATGCCTTATAATCTGGTATCCTATACCATTGCCTTTTTTATACTTAGGAAGCAGCTCAACTTCATCCTTACTATGACCAGTTGTTAAATAGTGAATCATAGAAGCACTCATACCCTCACCAGTATCAGAAACGGCAATTTCAAAATAGGTATAATGTTTTTTATAATGAATATGGATTTGACCTTTTGAAGTTGATTTAATTGCATTAATTATAATGTTATACAACAAAACTCTTAATGAATCCGGCCAAGAAAGTATCTCAGTATCCTCAGGAACTGAATTTATAATTTTAACATCTACATTTTGTTTAAATGGACTTACGAATTCAACTAGATCTTGCACCAATTTGTACAAGTCAAATAATTGTGGACTCGGCAATGTTTCTATATTATCAAATTTCACCCAGTTCAACATATTAGATGTTAAATATTCTAATTCTTTTGATGTAGCAGCAATTTGATTAATTGAATGTTTAATTTTTTCTTCAGTAATTTGGCTTGCGGTATTTTTTGCAGTAATGTGTAAATATTTTAACGGTGTTAAAATATCATGATTCATAATCGCTATCACATGGTCTTTTGCTTGATTTCTTTTTTGCAAGTAACTATTTAGTTTATTTAAAGAAACTGTTTTAAAGGCCACTTCGGATTCTAAAATTTCTTGTCTACGTTGGTAAATCAAAGTCTTGAATCTAATGTACAATAATACTAAACATGCACCAAGGGCTAAATAAACAAGATACATCCATGGATTTAAAAACCAAGGGTATTTTACATTAAAAGTATAAACCTGCTCCACCCATTTTGGATTATAAGTACTTCTAGATCTTATGGCAACCTTATGGTTCCCAAAACCTGGCTTTTCGATACTGAGAATTGCATTTTTAATTAATATTGGGCTCCATACTTCATTATCATCTAGTTTATATTCTAGACGGATATTTTCCTGAGATAACATACCTGAAATACCTAGATGCATTGATAGCCTAGATGCTTTTGACGGGATACTATTGTATGCATTATTATCAATAATGTTATTATCTACCACTAGCTTATCTAAATACACTTTAGGTATGATATCTAAATCGACCAAATTATTAGGATTGAACTGAATTAACCCATCAATGCCTGGAAAAGAAAAATCCCCATTCTTAAGTTTTATAGCACAAGGGCTACATCCACCATTCATTTCAAGCATGTCTATGCCTTCCAGTTTTCCATAATATTTATAAATAATTTTTCCTGGTCCGATATGCCAAAAATCAATCAATGATTGACTAGGCGCCATAAATAACCCTTTATTAGTGCTAGCCCAAATTCTGTTCTGATTATCTTTGATGAAACAATGCGTAAACTTCAAATAGCCATTTTGATCCAAAGGCACTTTTTTTATGGTGTCCGATTTGTACATATACACCCCACCACCATAAGTGCCCAAAAGATAGTAATCACCTAACTGGAAGATACTTCTAAAATTAGCATTTGATTTATCTCTATAAATTAAATCAAATTTGTTTTTAGGTATGCTATATTTATATAAACCATCAGTTGTGGCGGCAAGTATCGATTTGTCTTTTAATAATTGTAACTGGAAGATAATGAAATTATAGGGTGTATTTTTAAACCTTGCAATCTCCGTCCATTTACCATTTGAAGTTCTCTTGATGATTCCATGTTCATAAAAACCATACATTACTCCATCTACTTCAATAAAGGTATTACTATTTACAAAACTTTGATTAGGTGCTTGAACTCTTTTATTGTTGTTTAAATCATATTCCGTTATTCCGTCAAAATTAGAATAGTATAATTTATTTTCGCTGGAGATATAAGTACTAGTGGCAGATGGCCTATGAAATACCAATGGCACTTTTATAATACTATTACCAAATACTTGACCAGAATTGATTTGAATATTTCCATTTGATAATTCCACTTGTGCATAAGCCGATGTACTAATACCCTCAACAAATACATTAGGTAATACTCTTTTAAAATATTGAGGATGGGCAATAATCACACCCCTATTATCTGTACCTAAATAAATCGTTCCAGTTTTTTTATCAATTTGCAACTGCCTAATGAACTCAAATTTTGGAATATCATTTGTTACTACATCAATTTTAAGTTGATTATTATGTAACATCAACTTTTGCAAAACTGTTCCATTCAAAATAAACACATCGTCGTTTGGTTGATCTTGAAATACCCTTAAGTTTTGATTATATATTTTATTTTTTAAATAAGGAATGTCAAATTTTGCAACAAAATTTAATTCTGTAGATCCATTGGATAGTTGAATTACTTCATTAACAAGACCAAAATTATTGATTATAAACAATCTCTCATCAAAAGTAAAACCTTGTTCTCCATCTTTAAATTCATATAAATTGGTCTTTAAATCCCCATTAATCTTTTGTAATTTTTGTGTACGATCATCATTCGTAATAAAATAAATATTTGCCCCAATCTTAAATGAACGATACTCTACAGTGCTAATATAATCCTTAGATTTAGTTTTGGGTAAATCATATTTATATTCAACATAATCTCTCTGTGAATTTATTCTTATTTTTTCATTCTCAAAAACTGCTTTATTGTCTTGAATGGTAAAAATAGATTCATCAATTAATTTGCCGAATAATTTACCTTTTACGCCATTTTCAAAGAAAACAATTCTACTGTTTAAATTTTCATTATTTGAAATATCGCCAAAGGTCTGAACATTATGACCATTGTACCTGACAATGCCAGATTCAGTAGCAATCCATAAAAATCTATTTTTCTCATCAAATTGCAAACCCTTAATACCATTAGCTGGTAGTCCATTCTCGGAATTGAGTCGTTCAAATGTAAATTTTTGTTGTGCAATCGATCTTGCCGGGCATAAAATGACCAGTAAACTAATAATTACTATAAAAAAGTTCCTAATAACTGATTTGATGCACATGTGCCAATTGTAACAAATGGGTAAATGATTCCGCCTTTACTTTTTCAAATATATTCGATTTAATCGTAGAAACAGTGTTCATTTTTAATCCCAAAGAAGCTGCTATTTCCTTTGTTCTATGTCCATTTAACAAATAATGAAGAATTTCAAGTTCCCTTACAGCAAGTGTTGAAAATGGATTAACAGAGTCTTCCATCTTCTTTTTAATCTGAAGTGATTTATTTTTAATAAATAGCTCTAATTGATAATTGATTTCAGATTCAAGTGCTCCTTTGTGCAAATAAGAATGAATGTTAAACTTATTGGCAATTTTACCATACACGTCTATTGGTTGCATGGAGTGTACCAAAATAGATAAATGTGGAAATTTGTTATTGATAGACTCTATCAATTCTAAACTATTGCCATCTGGAAGGATAATATCTAAAATTAAGTGGGTAAAGGTATTTTTTGCAATTTCAACTTCTAATTCTGCAATGGTTGAAACTGTTTCTATATCTTGAACACCCATTCTATTTAAAATAGCAGTTAAACCCATCTTTACGATGCTATGATCATCTGCTATCAATATTTTAGTTTCCATGCTTGTTTATTATACAGTAAAAGTACTTCTAGATTCTGTGAATTGGATGATTATTGAGTTTTGTAGATTTAATTCTAGAAACTAAGTCTTAAATGACTCTATATCAAACTGCTATCTTTTAAAATTTTTGAAGGACTGAATAAGTTCTCTCTTTAAAGTATTTGGACTGATCTTTTTGGCTAATAATGTTCCTTCTTTATCAATCAAAAAGAATAAAGGGTTACTAAAGGCGTCAAATGCTTTTCTTAGTTCCATATCTTCATTGATTAATACATGCTCGTACTGATTATTTAAATGATACTGATTGATAAATGCTTTCCACTCTGACTTAGGAATATTAGATGCATTACAAACAGCAAATTTTCCAATCGTCACCATTAATTCTTTTTCAAGCGCTTCTATAAAGCTATCCATCTTTGGCACTTCTACTTTACAATGTTCACAATTTGGATCAAAAAAAACGAGTACGGTATAGTTATAGTTTTTAGCAAATGCAAGTAAATTCTTTTTAATACCTAAAGTATCCTCCAAAATAACATTCATTACTGGCGCATTGATCTGTTGAGCTTGTAATTGAGTTAATTCATTCAAAAATGCCTGCTTATTGTTCTTATCTAAAAAAGCACAGGTATTGTTTTTTACATATTTATCTATCAAATAAGCATATCCCGCTGTGTTATTCATCACTTCCCTATTCTTAAACACTTTAGTGAAGTAATCAAAGACAAAGGAATAAGCTTTATTCGTGCATAACATATTTTTAAATACTTCGTCCAAACCCTTTGTAAGCGTATCTCCTTGTAATGGATAAAAGGAAAGATACTCCACCACAATTTGTCTCATCACTGGAGTGAAAAATAATTTAGGCTCGTTTAAATCAAATTTTTTAAGAAAAGAAGCCCTTGCTTGATAGTCTCTCTTATTAGGCACATTTTCATCTAATTTATTCATTGTGCTAAAGTATATATAGATCGCATCTGAAGGTTTGAAAAGCTTTAATTTGGACTTTCTAAATGCAATTAAAGAATCTGTTTTGATTTTGAAATAAGCAGCTTTTTGTACTTGACTAAATTTCTTGCCTGATTTTAACTCGGCAGCATAACTACTATCATAATTAGAAAGGGCTTGCTCTAAACGCTGGTAATTGAGCAATACATTGTTTTTAGTCTTATTTATTTTAACTTGATCTAAATAATTCTTACCTGATAATGCAATTGAAACAGTATCCTTGTCTTCTAAAATAAATTGAATCTTTTGCTTCGTTTTTGGAAAATACAAAAAGTAAATACCCCCAACTATTGATTTCGTATTTATGATTGTTTTGCCCCCTTTTGAGAATATTATAGTGTCTTTAGGAATAAAATTTTTGTCATCGAATAAAGTCGTGCGTAAATAAGCAACTGAATCAGGAAGATTTGTACCCGTTACCTTCAACACAAATTGTGCTTTAGAAATGATTGGTAATAAACAAATTAGGGCCAACCAAAGATGCTTTTTCATAGTCCAAATTTAAGCTGTAAAGCTAAATAGGATTCCACAAAAGAATGTTGGAATCGATTTAATTCTACGCAATGCCTTGTGTAAACAGATAAATCTAGCTGTGATATATAAAAAAACTACTTAAATTTATTAAACAATCGCCCCCCAAGGCAACAATGAGCATGTTTACAATTACTGAAAACGTCAAAGACGGTATTCTAGAAATCCAGTTTTCTAGTCATGGGACGGACAATAAAATCTACCAGATTATTTGTTCCAAAGGGAATGTTTTACAACAAGGAAAAATCACCGGCTTTACCCAAAGAACCTGTTTGTATGTAGGCGATTTAAAAAAAGGGAACTATACTTTTAAATTAGATGAATCTGAATTGAAAGAATTCAAAATTCACTAAGTACACTTTCTTCTACTTAGTCTACTTTTACTTTCATTATTAGTTTCCTAATTCTTCCCTCCCCAATCATCGGTGCATGTACATCTTCAGGAAAATAGATACCAAATTGTCCGGGATGTAATTTGAAAAAATGATCCGGTGCGTCTTCAAAAAATAATACATCCTTGTCTTTATTGTATTCTCCTCTTGGCTCCACACAACTTGATCTTGATTTCCAACCCACCGTCTCTACACCGTTAAAACAAACTTGGATATCTATATAAGTATTATGGCATTCAAAATCGGCACAGGATTCCATCATCGTCATGCCATCCTCGTCTGAAATAATTGCAATCATATTTTTCCCATCCACTTCTTTCTTACCCACTGGCATAGCGTCAAAGTTCGTATTTAAAATATAATCAAATGCAGCAGCGAACCTTGGGTGTACAGCAACATATTTATTTATTTGGGTAAGCTCGTCTAGTATCATTATTTAATTTTTTCTATTACTAATAAATCCTCCACGTCAATATTCATAGGCAACTGCCCAACTTTCACAATCGCGCGCTTTCCTTTAAAGCCAATCACTTCACCCACTTGGTAATTCTTCTTCAACTTCACAGTAGATCCTACCTCAATTGGCGCAGCGCTTTCTTTGTATTGTTTGTCTACTTTTTTAGCCAACTTATTAATCACAATCGCATCGTTCTTTTTAAAGAGCAAATTGTACAAAGTCTTCATCACTTCTTCCTTCTTATCCGATTTCTTATAATCTAAAGCGATTTGCTTTAAATTACGTTCCATCTCTTTTAAGTAAGTGAACTTTTCCTCTGCTACTCTATTTTGTTCTCTTAAAAGCGCAATCTGTTGTAGATGTTTTTCTTTGTCTAAGGTTTTATTCAACTCTAATTTTAGTGCATCATTCTCTTTAATCAATTTGTGTAATTCTTTACGCTCCTTCTGCACCAATTGTAAATCCTGCTCTGTTCGATTCAATAATTTATCCAACTCAAAATGGTGTGTGTCCACCAATTTTCTTGCTCGATTGATTAAATGGGTTGGCAATCCAATACGTTCTGCAATGGCAAAAGTATAAGAGCTTCCAGGTTTACCTATTACCAACTGGTACAAGGGCTCTAATTTCACTTCATCAAACTGCATGGCTCCATTCACAATCCCTTTATTGTGATTCGCCATCACTTTTAAATTCAAGTAATGGGTCGTGACAATACCCTGTGCATGTTTATGCGATAACTCTTCTAATATGACTTCTGCAAATGCACCACCTAAATGCGGATCGGATCCACTTCCTAATTCATCTATAAAAAACAAAGTCTTCCCATTCGCATTTTCTATAAAGTACTTCATATGCGTCAAGTGACTGCTATAAGTACTTAATTCAAATGCCAAATTCTGCGTATCACCTAACTGAATAAATAATTGTTTGTAAATACCCATTTGAGAATCAGGATGAACCGGTACCAATAATCCTGACTGTAGCATGACTTGGTTTAACCCCAAAGTTTTCATGGAAACCGTCTTACCACCTGCATTGGGTCCACTGATAATTAAGATCCTCGCTTCATCATCCAATTCCAAATTCACTGGAATGGTCTTTTTACCAGACACTTTATTATACATGTACAATAAAGGATGATAAGCTTGTATTAAATGGGATGTGGCTTTATTTTCTACTACGGGCAAATGTGCATTCATGTCGATCGCCAATAGTGCTTTGGCTTTGATAAAATCATATTCACCTACCATTTGCAAATAACCCATCAACAGACTAGAATAAGGTGCGAGTTGATTTGTCAATTGTCTCAGCACTCTTTGCACTTCCTTGGTTTCGTCCTGTTCTAAACTGAATAATTCATTATTGAGTTCAATGGTTTCTTCTGGTTCAATGAAAGCCGTTTTGCGGCTATCGCTTTCCCCGTGTAAGAATCCTTTGACCTGTCTTTTATATTCCGAAAATACCGCCACCACGCGACGTCCATTGCTAAAGCTCTCGTCGATATCTGCTGTGTAGCCTGATTTAGCCAAACGACCCAATACCTTTTCAAAAATGCGTCTTAGTTCCTGACGCTTTTTATACAATTGCGCACGAATCTTCGCCAAATCTTCAGAGGCATTGTCCTTCACCAAACCCCTGTCATCTATAATTTCATCTATTGACTCAATGATCGTTTTTTCAAAATAACTATTGGCAACCACTTCATATAAATGACTGTAGGCAGCTTGTCTTTCCGCATCAAACCATTTAAAGATCTGACCAACATGGTCCACCAATCTTCTAACTAATAACCATTGCTCACCAGTCAATTGAGCACCAGGAATACCCAATAGCTTTACATCTTTTCGGATGTCTAAAATGAAATCACTTGGAAAATATTGATTGGCCTGCTTGATGAATTGATACTCCTGCGTTTGCCTTAAAGCCGTTTGGATATACTTTAAATGGGTATGAATCCGCATTGCATCCACCTGCTCCTTTCCAATACTGGATTGACAGTAATTCAACAAAATCGTCTTGATCTTGTCAAATTCTAATTGGGAGAGGGCATTTTCTGGATATACTCGCATGGGCTAATGGGCACAAATTTACTTAAATAAACATTAATACCCTTAGAACAAATTGGGCTATGATTTGTTGTAATTTCAAGTAATCTCTTTTTATGAAAACAATCAAACAGTGTGCACTGCTTATGTGCAGCGTTATTTCCTTCTACGCATGCGCTCAATCCCCTAAAAAACAAGTAAAACAGCAAAAAATCAATATGGAAAATACACAAACAATTACTTTAGGATCAGGCTGCTTTTGGTGTACCGAAGCCGTGTATCAACGTTTAGAGGGTGTGGTGAAAGTCACTAGCGGATATAGTGGTGGCCATGTCGATAACCCAACTTATGAACAGGTTTGTGACAAGACGACTGGACATGCGGAAGTTTGTCAAATCGTTTATGACACGACTAAAATTAGTTTGGATGATATATTGTCCGTTTTCTGGAAAACCCACGACCCTACTACACCCAATCAACAAGGAAATGACGTTGGCCCTCAATATCGTTCTGCCGTTTTCTACCACAACGAACATCAAAAGGAGCTTGCTTTACAATACATTAAAGCATTAGATGCTAGTAAGGCTTGGGACAAACCTATCATTACCGAAGTGACTGCATTTTCTAAATTCTATTCTGCTGAATCCTATCATCAGAACTACTACAATAACAATACCAACCAAGGCTATTGCAGGTATGTGATTGGGCCAAAGTTGGAGAAATTTGAAAAAGTATTTAAAGACAAGTTGAAAAAGGAGGACGAATAGAAAACCCAATGAAGCTTAACACAATTGATAGATCAGATTTGAAGAGAATATTTTAACTTAGGGATTCAATTATTTGAATCCCTAATCTTTTTATATGAAAAATGTCCTTTTCTTACTCATACTAGCGTTCTTATCTGGTAAAAATTTCGCGCAACCACTAGTGAATGAATCAGATGTTTTAAGAGGTAGCTTGAATGAAAATAGAGATTGGTTTGATATCAAAAAATATGTAATTGATGTAACACCCAATTATGAAGCAAAATCAATAGTTGGCGTGGTAAGCTGGAAAGCCTTAGCCGTAAAGCCTTCAAAGCAAATCCAAATAGATTTACAAAGCCCATTAGTGGTGGATAGTATTTTATTGTGGGCCAATTTAAAAGACAGTCTTACGTCCATCCGTTTACAATTTTCAAGATCCAATAATATTGCCCTTGCTCAAATAGATAAAGCCATTCCAAAAGGGCAGCAATTTGGTTTAACCATTTTTTACCATGGCGTTCCTAAGGAAGCTACAAGACCACCTTGGGATGGTGGATGGATTTGGAAAAAAGACAGCAATGGTCAACCATGGATGTCTGTGGCTTGTCAAGGCTTGGGCGCTTCGGTATGGTATCCTTGTAAAGACCATCAATCAGACGAGCCAGAGGAAGGTGCTGTACTTTCTATGCAAGTTCCAAAAGACAAAAACTTAATTGCCATTGGGAATGGTCGAAAAATTCCAGAACAAAAATGGAGTCCAAATAAAGCGTATAATAAATTTTCTTGGCAGGTGACCAATCCAATCAACAACTACAATATCATCCCCTACATTGGTGATTATGTGGGATGGAAAGAAACCTATAAAGGCTTAAAAGGAAATTTAGATATAAGCTATTGGGTATTAAGAGCCGACTCTGCAAAAGCAGTAGAACAGTTTAAACAAGTGCCTAAAATGTTAGAAGCATTTGAATATTGGTTTGGGCCTTATCCATTTTATGAAGACGGATTTCAGATGGTACAAAGTCCTCATTTAGGCATGGAACACCAATCTGCCATTGCTTATGGAAATAAATTTATGAATGGCTATTTAGGTCGAGATTTATCTGGTTCTGGCTGGGGTTTGAAATGGGATTTTATCATTGTCCATGAGAGCGGACATGAATGGTTTGCGAATAATATTACGACGAAAGACATTGCCGATATGTGGGTGCACGAAGGTTTTACCAATTATTCTGAAACCTTATTCACTGAATATTTTTATGGTAAAAAAGCAGGAGATGAATACAATTATGGAATCCGTAAAAACATTCAAAACGACATTCCTGTGATTGGCACTTATGGCGTCAATCAAGAAGGCAGTGGGGATATGTATCCAAAAGGATCTTCATTATTGCACACCATCAGACACGCAATCAATAATGACAGTTTATTCAGAAGCATTTTGATTGGATTGAATCAACAGTTCTATCATCAAACAGTGACTACTGAACAAGTAGAAAATTATATTTCTATTCGTGCAGGATTTGGTTTTCAAAAAGTATTTGACCAGTATTTAAGAACCATTCAAATTCCAGTATTGAATTATAGCTATAACGAAAAGGAAAAAATATTTACCTACGAATACAAGGACTGTGTGACTGGATTTAATTTGCCTTTACACTTTAGTTATTTGGGTAAAAATTACAGCTTCATGCCAATGGATTATCAACCACAACAACGCTTAATCCAGGAGCCTAATTTTAACTTACAAGATTTTGTAAAAACAATCGAAAGTCAATATTACATTCGATTAGCACAGGTAAAATAAAATAGATAAAGGAGTTTTTTGTATTGAAATACGATTCAAATTATTGTTTCAAAACCCTACCTAAACTGTACAATCGCTTCTGCCAATAAGGCTCAGATAAATCACTGATGGTTACACCCTGACTAGTACTAGCGTGTGCAAACTTGTTATTGGTCATATAAATACCCACATGTGAAATAGAACGACTACCATCTGTTTTAAAGAAGATCAAATCCCCTTCTTTTAAATCTGACCAATCAATTTTTTCACTTTGTGTATATTGTTCAGCTGCAGTTCTCTTTAAATTGGTATTATAAATAGCATTCATTACATCCAATGTGAAATAAGAACAATCCACCCCTCTTTTACTGGATCCACCTAAAGCATAAGGGGTACCCCACCATTCGTCAATTTTTTGAAGTAATGGGATATTGCTGATTTCTTCCACCGCTATATCCATTTGAATAGAATACTTTAATTGTAACCAATTGGCTTTTTCTACATCCGTTAGGTTCTCTGGCATTTTATCTGTTCTTGCTGCAGTTGCCATCACAGGTTCAGCTTCCAACGCATCTGAAGCTTTTCTTAAATACACCCTTCCTGGCTTCACCGAAATATTGTCTAAGAATTCAATGGCTTCATTGTCTGACTCAGGCACTGCCGCGAATGCCGGCAGGTTGCGCTTTGGTTTCGCTTTAATTTGACTAGTTTTAGCTTGTACAGATTGTTTGAACTTGGTCAAACTAGTACAGCTTGTTAAAGTCAAAGTCAATAAGCATAGTCCAGAAATAAATAAAATACCTTTTTGCATCAGGGGCAAGATAAGCCAAGAACCTTAAAATTGGCTCAAAATGGATTATTTTAACCGTTTTTTGTGGAAAATTAAGCCCGTCCAAGCCCTGCTTTTTTACGATATTTGTGCCTTATCCCGATATCCAAAATGCCCAAATTTTCACATTTACACGTTCATACTCAATATTCTTTACTAGATGGTGCTGCTTCCATTGATGGTTTATATAAAAAAGCCATTAAAGACGAAATGCCCGCACTCGCAATCACGGATCACGGGAATATGTTTGGTGCATTTAATTTTGTAAGCCAGGCTTGGAAAAACACCAAAGTCGTTGGAAAAGATGCGAATGGAAAAGACATTTTAGCCCCTACGGTGAAGCCCATTGTAGGTTGTGAGTTTTATGTGGTGAAGGACAGGCATATTAAACAATTTACAAAAGAACATAAGGACGATCGTTTTCACCAAGTACTATTGGCTAAAAATGCGGTGGGTTATCAGAACCTGATTAAATTAACCTCCCTTGGATATATCGAGGGGATGTATAGTAAGTACCCAAGAATCGATAAGGAGTTGATTGAAAAATACCACGAAGGAATTATTGCTACCACCTGTTGTATTGGTGCCCATGTACCACAAGCCATTTTAAGAGACGGAGAAGAAGCTGCTGAAAAAGAATTTAAATGGTGGTTGGATTTATTTGGAGAAGATTATTATATCGAGATCCAAAGACACCAGA
Source organism: Sediminibacterium sp. (assembly GCA_017983845.1). Classification (GTDB taxonomy): domain Bacteria; phylum Bacteroidota; class Bacteroidia; order Chitinophagales; family Chitinophagaceae; genus Sediminibacterium. The sequence continues at coordinate 147,439 of JAGOAO010000003.1, read as the reverse complement.
TTCCAGAACAAGAAATCATCAACAATACCCTACTTAAGTTTTCAAAAAAGCATAAGGTAGATGTAATTGCAACCAATGACAGTCATTATATCAATGAAGATGACGCCAACGCGCATGATATCTTACTATGTATTAATACGGGTGAAAAACAATCTACCCCAGGATTTGATGACTTTGTGAATGATGAATTACAAGTAAAAAATAGAAGATTCAAATTCCCAAATAACGAATTTTATTTCAAGACCCAATCCGAAATGATTGAGTTGTTTAGTGATATTCCAGAGTCCATCGACAACACCAATGCGATTGTAGATAAAGTGGAAGTCTTGAATTTAAAAAAGGACATCCTCCTACCCGCTTTCCCGATTCCAAAAAGTTTTCAGATTCACAAGGATGCCAACATGAATCAGTGGGAATTCTTAAAACATATTACTTGGGAAGGTGCACATAAAAGATACGACGCCATCACTGCAGAAATTCAGGAGCGTATTGACTTTGAATTGTTCACCATTCAAACCATGGGTTTTGCAGGTTACTTCTTAATTGTAAGTGACTTTATTAAAGCAGGCCGTGAAATGGATGTATTTGTGGGCCCTGGTCGTGGTTCTGCCGCAGGATCGGTGGTGGCTTATTGTATTGGCATTACGAATATTGACCCTATTAAGTACCAATTACTATTTGAGCGTTTCTTAAATCCGGATCGTAAGAGCATGCCCGATATTGATACGGACTTTGATGATGAAGGCCGTCAGAAAGTAATCGATTATGTAGTAGAAAAATATGGTAAGGAACAGGTAGCACAAATTATTACTTATGGTACGATGGCGGCCAAGAGTAGTATTAAAGATGTGGCACGTGTAATGGATTTGCCATTATCTGAATCCAACTTATTAGCCAAACTTGTTCCCGACAAACCAGGTACAGAATTAAACCGTTGCTTACATGCACCTATTACGGTGAAAGAAGGAGAAAAATCCTTAGCAGAAAAAGAAGGTTATCAGTCGGATGATATTGATAATATTAAAAAGCTTAGAGAGATCTATGCAGGGAATGATTTAAGAGCTGCAGTTTTACATGAAGCCGAACGTTTAGAAGGATCTATTCGTAATACGGGTATTCACGCAGCAGGTATCATCATTGCACCGAGTGACTTAACCGAGATTATGCCTGTGGCCACGGCCAAGGATTCTAATTTATGGGTCACTCAAATTGAAGGTTCTGTGATTGAGGAAGCGGGTGTAATTAAAATGGACTTCTTGGGTTTAAAGACCCTATCCATTTTGAAAACCGCTTTGCAATTGATCAAACAAAACCATGGTGTCACCATCGATTTAGATACCATCCCATTAGACGACGAAGCAACTTTTCATTTATACCAACGCGGAGAAACCAATGCCACATTCCAATTTGAGAGTGTGGGTATGCAAAAATATCTACGTGAATTAAAGCCAGATAAATTTGCCGATCTAATTGCCATGAACGCCCTATATCGTCCAGGTCCGATTGCGTATATCCCCAACTTTATTGAACGTAAACATGGTCGTGAAGCTATCCAATATGACCTACCAATTATGGAGGAAATATTGGCCGATACTTATGGTATCACTGTTTACCAAGAGCAGGTAATGTTACTCAGTCAAAAAATTGGCGGCTTTACCAAAGGAGATGCCGATGTATTGCGTAAAGCAATGGGTAAAAAGCAGAAGTCGGTTTTGGATAAAATGAAAGCACAGTTTGTGGAAGGCGCTATGAAAAATGGTCATCCAGAAAAAACATTGGATAAAATTTGGACAGACTGGGAGGCTTTTGCGCAATACGCATTCAACAAATCGCACTCTACTTGTTATGCTTATGTAGCTTACCAAACTGCTTATTTGAAAGCGCACTATCCTGGAGAATATATGTCTGCAGTGTTAAACCACGCAGGTAGCATTGATAAAATCACCTTCTTTATGGAAGAGTGTAAACGCATGGGAATTAAAGTATTGGGTCCAGATATCAATGAATCCCTACAAGGTTTCTCTGTGAATAAAAATGGAGAAATTCGTTTTGGTTTAGGTGGATTAAAAGGGGTTGGTGAAGCAGCAATTGATGCCATTATTTTAGAGCGTAATAAAGCAGGTCATTTTGAAACCATGATTGATTTTATCAAACGTGTTTTATCAAGGGCTGTCAATAAAAAATCATTAGAAAGTTTAGCCTACTCTGGTACATTTGATTGTTTCCCAGAATACCATCGTGCACAATATTTTAATACTGGAGAGGGCGACCGTACCAATGGCATGGAAAAATTAATTGCGTATGCGCAAGCGATTCAATCCATGAATACAGGTACCACCAATACCCTATTTGGCGACCTACCTTCTGCCATGCAAGTGCCAATACCTAAATTGGCAATTTGTGAAGAATGGACTTTGACAGAAAAGCTAGATCACGAGAAAGACATCACGGGTATGTTCATGAGTGGTCATCCTTTGGATCATTTTAATTTTGAATTAAGGCATTACGCTTTCACGCCTATCAACGAATACAACGAGGTAAAAGACAACCTGATTAATTTCCCTAACAACCTCGGCAAGAATTTTAAGCTGGCAGGGCTAGTGACCGAAGTACAGCATCGAATTACCAAAACGGGTAAAAACTTTGGCTCCTTTGCTATTGAAGATTTTACAGGTAAAACAGATTTTATTTTATGGAGTGAGGATTATGTGAAATTCCAGAACTATTTAGAAGTGGGACAAAAAGTTTGTATTAATGGATCATTCAGAAACAGATTCAACCAACCTAATAATTTTGAGTTCAAGCTACAAACCATGTCGCTTTTGGAAACAGTGAAGCAACTTCAAACACGCACGGTGGAATTGAGCTTACATCCTGCCAACCTGAAAGTAGAAGCCATTCAATTTTTAGAACAGAATATTAAAGCCAACCCAGGAAGAACCTCACTCAAAATCACTTTCGTGGAACCTAGAGAGCAGATTGTTGCTAGTCTATTGACCATTGACAAGGGCTTTTTGGTAAACGATGAATTTGTAGAATTCCTAGATAAAAACCCTGAATGGAACGTTCAAGTGAAGCTAGCCACTTAATTGTCCCCATCAAATGAGATTTAGGTGGAAAAGTCAAGATGGCAGATATTAAAGTTTGGAGCTAATTTTGTACTAGACAACATAACAACAAGAAAATTAAATATACAATTATGGCATTAGAATTTACAGACGCGAACTTTCAACAAACAGTGATTGAAAGTGACAAATTAAGTGTAATCGATTTTTGGGCAGAATGGTGTGGTCCATGTCGTGCTATCGGGCCAGTTATTGAAGAATTAGCTGTGCAATACGAAGGCAAAGTGAATATTGGTAAAGTGAATGTGGATGTAAATCCTAATTTAAGCATGAATTTTGGTATCACATCTATCCCTGCGATCCTTTTTGTTAAGGGTGGTCAAGTGGTAGACAAGCAAATTGGTGCTGTACCAAAAGCTGTTTTGGACAAAAAGATTCAATCTCACTTATAAATTTGAGTAATTGGATTTAGATGGGCTCCCCCTCTAAACCAAAACCTTTCTAAATCCCGCCTTGAGCGGGATTTTTTATGCCCTTGAACCCTAAAAAATAACAATAAATTAATTACCTTTCTCCCCTAAATTAACCCCATGGCAAGATTTCAAGGCTTGATAGGTATCGTATTGATTTTAATGATCGCTTTTTTGTTTTCTAACAATAAAAAAAGAATCAACTATCGTTTAGTATTAAGTGGTTTAGCCCTTCAATTAACCATCGGTATTTTAATATTAAAAATTCCAGCCGTTACTAGTTTCTTTCAGGTGATTGGTAAAGGCATGGGGAAAATCGAAGAATTTGCGCGTCAAGGTGCCGCATTTGTATATGGTGGAGTTGCGGCAATGGGCCCTGCCGGTGTAACTGATTTTACCAATGGTGGATTCGTGTTTGCTTTCAATGTCACTGCAACCATTATCTTGGTTTGTGTCTTAGTGGCTTTGTTTTACCATTTTGGTATCATGCAACGTATCATCTCCGTAATTGCTAAGGCAATGAATTTTATCATGCGTGTAAGTGGTGCAGAAGCATTAAGCAACGTTGCGAGTGCTTTTGTGGGTCAAGTAGAAGCGCAAGTAATGATCCGCCCTTATTTACCTACCATGACTAAGAGTGAAATTTTAGCAAGTATGAGTGGAAGTTTAGCTTGTATCGCTGGAGGTATCTTAATTGTATATGCAAATATGGGTGCACAAGCGGGCATGGATTTAGCCCCTAAATTAATTACAGCAAGTTTGATGGCTGCACCTGGTGCTTTGGTGATTGCAAAAATCTTGTTCCCAGAGACTGAACCCTCTCAAACCATGGGTAAAGTGACTTTAGAAGTGAAGAGTCAATATAGCAACACCATTGACGCTATTACACATGGCGCTAGTGATGGTTTTAAAATTTCAATGAATGTAATTGCCATGTTGATTGGATTTATTGCATTAATTGCGTTGGTTGATTGGAGCTTATTAAAAATTGGACATCTTTTTAGTGCCAACTTAGATTTAAGCTTGAACTATATTTTTAGTAAATTATTTTACCCGATGGCTTGGGCAATGGGTATCCCTAATGTAGATGTACAAAGTGCCGCTACCCTTTTAGGTCAAAAATTAACCATCAATGAATTTGTTGCGTTCAAGAGCTTAACAAGTAAAGTGATCCCTATTGTAACAGAAAAAGGATTGTTGATTGTAAGTATTGCTATTTGTGGTTTCGCTAATTTTAGTAGTGTAGGAATGTTGATTGGTGGTATTGGAGAATTAGCACCTTCACGTCGTAAAGACCTTGCTGAATTAGGCCTTAAAGCCCTTTTAGCTGGAACATTGGCTTCTTACTTATCTGCTAGTATTGCAGGTATATTAATCGGCTAATTGCATCCTCGTTAAAGCAAAGTACTCGTTTTAAATTTGACCTTAAACATAAGGTTGTAATCAACCGATATTGACTAACTTTGTGTCCTAATTTTCAGTCTATGAAACAGGCACAAATTCAAGTGGTGGTAGATGCGCAAGCCGATCTTGTCTTAAAGGCAATTGGTCAAAAAATTATCCAAAACGAACGTATTAGTTTCGAAGATGGTGTAGCACTATTCGAAAAAGCTTCGTTGCCTTATGTGGGTGCACTGGCTAACTGGAAAAGAAATGAATTGCACGGAGACCATACTTATTTTAATCGCAATTTTCATATAGAGCCCACCAATGTCTGTGTCTTCTCTTGTAAGTTTTGTTCTTACTCCAAATTATACGCACATAAAGAAGAAGGATGGGAATTAACGATAGACCAAATGATGGATATCGTTCGTTCATACGATGGTAAACCTGTTACAGAAGTACATATTGTAGGAGGCGTACATCCAAAATTAACTTTGGCATTTTTCTTGGATCTAATGCGCGCAATTAAAGCGCATCGTCCCGAATTACATATTAAAGCCTTCACGCCTGTGGAGTTAGATTACATGTTCCGTAAAGCAAAAGTGTCTGTTAAAGAAGGTATGAAATTGGCACATGAAGCCGGACTAGATTCTTTACCGGGTGGTGGTGCAGAAATTTTTCATCCAGATGTACGTACCATTATTTGTGACGACAAAGTGGATGGAACTGGCTGGTTAGAAATTCACCAAACAGCGCATGAGTTGGGTATGCATAGCAATGCCACTTTACTATATGGCCATATTGAAAAATATGAGCACCGAGTAGACCATATGGAGCGCTTAAGACAATTACAAGATCAAACAAAAGGTTTCAATACTTTCATTCCTTTGAAGTTCCGTAATAAGGACAACGAAATGAATGATGTACCAGAATCCACTATGTTAGAGGACTTAAAAATGTATGCCATTTCAAGATTGTATTTAGATAATTTTCCGCACATCAAAGCATACTGGCCAATGTTAGGAAGACAGGTAGCTCAATTGACTTTAAGTTATGGTGTCAATGATATTGATGGCACAATTGACGATACGACTAAAATTTATTCCATGGCGGGTAGTGAGGAACAAAATCCTGCGATGTCTACATTGGAATTAGTTCGCTTAATTAAACAAGCAAAAAGAACCCCAATAGAAAGAGGTACTTTATACAATGTGATTCAAGATTTTAGTTTGGTAGATGAAGCAGCAATTGAAGCTTAGTTATAACTGATATAAAATCAAGTCAAACTATTAAATCAATTAACACTCAGCTAGACCTATTGGGATTTGAATGGCCAAACCTCCATCTGCTGTTTCTTTGTATTTCACATTCATATCCAATGCGGTATTCCACATGGTATGAATCACTTTGTCTAAACTGACTAAAGCGTAATCTGGTTTACTTTGTAATGCCAATTGTGCAGCAGTGATCGCTTTAATCGCACCCATGGTGTTTCTTTCGATACAAGGTATCTGGACTAAGCCACCCACCGGATCGCAGGTTAATCCTAAATGATGTTCCATCGCTATTTCTCCTGCCATTAACACTTGTCGTTGGTTCCCCCCTAATAATTCTGTTAAACCTGCTGCAGCCATAGCAGAAGAAACACCAATCTCTGCCTGACATCCACCCATTGCTGCAGAAATAGTGGCCCCATTTTTAAATAATATACCAATCGCATTAGCTGTTAATAAGAAGCGGTGAATATCCGCCTGACTTCCCTTATTACAAAAATTAATGGCATACATTAATACCGCTGGAATCACACCTGCGGCACCATTGGTGGGCGCAGTGACTACCCTGCCAAAACTGGCGTTCTCCTCATTCACTGCTAATGCAAAACAACTCACCCAATCTAAAATAGTGGTGAAATCATTCCCCCCAGCTTGAATTTCTTCCATCCACTCCTTTACAGTTGATGCTTTTTCACCTGCGGATTTTGTCAACAATTTAGCGTTCAAATCAAAAGCCCTTCTTCGCACTTGTAATCCTCCTGGCAATATCCCTTGGGCATGCACTCCTTTAAAAATACAGTCCGACATGGTTGTCCATAAACGATCCAACCCATCCGATAATGCTTGTTCTGAATGCAGTTGCTTTTCGTTCTCTCTTACAATATCAGAAATTGGCAAGCCAGTTTTAATACACCAATGAATTAAATCATCGGTATGGAAAAAATTAAAAGGTACTTCTACATTTGATTCCTTTTTATCTTCAATGATTTGACCTAATTCCAATCCATCTTCTGATTTTTCAGTTTCAATAAATCCACCCCCAACAGAATAATAGGTATAGGTTTTCACTGTACCATTTAATTCAATCACAAATTGCATGGCGTTGGGATGGTATGACAAACTCTTATCCTTGAAAAAAACCAAGTGTTGGGCATAGTCAAAATGAATTGAATGCAATCCTGCAATAGCTATGGACTGAGTCTCTTTAATAGTTTGTACTTTTTCAGTAATCAAACTCGTATCTGTGGTTACTGGGTCTTCTCCCAATAATCCCATTAAAATGGCTGTATCTGTTCCGTGCCCTTTGCCCGTTTTTGCCAATGAACCAAAGAGGTAAACATGGATCGCTTTTATGTTTGTGATAGGCGTTGTTGCTGCAACCCTTGTAATTACATGTTTTGCCGCAAGCCAAGGTCCAAGCGTATGTGAACTAGATGGTCCTACACCAATTTTAAACATATCAAATACCGAGATAAATTTTTCCATAGACAAAACAAATGTAAGTGAGTTTAGAGTAGATATTAACAATTGGGGCATAATTTAATGCCAAAAGCAATGTAAAATTGGTGGTGCTTTGGCAATAATTTGCGAAATTCGAGTCTCAAATTATACACCATGGAATTATCTTCTCTATTGAATCGTTTTAGTGAACCAGAAACTTTAAAAATGGCCAAATTAGGTCGTGAATTAAGAGCGCAAGGTATTGATGTAATTGACTTGAGTTTGGGCGAGCCTGATTTTGATACCCCTCAGCATATTAAAGATGCAGCCATCAAAGCCATCAATGACAACTGGAGTCACTACACCCCTGTTGCTGGATTTTTAGATTTAAGAGAAGCTGTTTGTACGAAATTAAAAAGAGACAATAACCTAGATTATACCCCTGATCAAATCATCACTTCTACTGGTGCTAAGCAAAGTTTAGCCAATGCACTTTTAGCTTTAGTAGACGAAGGTGATGAAGTCATTATCCCAACACCCTATTGGGTCACTTATTCTGAATTGGTTAAGATCGCAAGAGGTAAAGTCGTTGAAATTAGAACTTCTGTAGCTGCTGGATTCAAAGCAACACCTGCTCAAGTTGAAGCTGCGATTACGCCAAAGACGAAGGTATTTATGTTCTCTTCTCCTTGTAACCCTTCAGGTGCAGTGTACAGCAAAGCTGAATTAGAAGCATTAGCAAACTTGTTTAAAAAATATCCTCATATCACTATCTTGTCTGATGAAATTTACGAATACATCAACTTCGTTGGAAAACACGAAAGCATTGCTCAATTTAGCGAGATCAAAGACCAAGTGGTTTTGATCAATGGTTTAAGCAAGGGCTTTGCCATGACTGGATGGCGCTTAGGCTATACCGCATCGAATACAACGGTGGCTAAAGCGATGGAAAAATTACAAGGTCAATTTACTTCAGGCACTTGTTCTATCACTCAGAAAGCGGCTGTTGCAGCTTTAGTGGGCGATTTAAAACCATCTATGGAAATGACAGAAGAGTTTACACGTCGTCGTACTAAAACATTGGAATTGGTGAATGCGATGCCTGGATTTAAATGTTTTGCTCCAGAAGGTGCATTCTATGTATTCCCAGATGTAAGTAGTTATTATGGAAAATCAGATGGCACACAAACCATTGCCAATGCTTCCGACTTTAGTATGTATTTATTGAATACAGCACATGTATCTTCTGTTATGGGGGATGCATTTGGAGAGCCTAATTGTGTTCGTTTCTCTTTTGCCAACAGCATGCCGAATATCGAAAAAGCTTGGGCAAGAATCAGAGAAGCTTTAGCTAAATTGAATTAATCCCTATTTGAAATAGTAAAAGAAGCGTTACACTTGTAGCGCTTCTTTTTTTGTCGTAATTTTATCCCGATCATGACTCCAGAAAAATTTCAAATGTTTGAAAATCGCTTGCTTAAAAACTATAAGCATCGATTAAAACAAGCCAAGCGACTCAATGTTACTTGTTGGAGACTCTATGACCATGATTTGCCAGAGTTTCCTATCTGTGTTGAGTTCTATGAAGAATATATTTACATAGCGGAGTACAATCGTAGACATGCATTAACAGATGAGGAACATGAAATTTGGTTTACTGAAACCAAAAAAATCATCTCCGATATGACGGGTGTGCCTACTGACCATATGTATGTAAAACTACGCAAAAGAATGTCGCACAGAGAAGGTCAATACGAAAAGGAAGAAGTCACGGAATCTAAGATTATTACTGTGCAAGAAAATGGTTTGCAGTTCTTAGTCAACCTCACCGATTATTTGGATACGGGTTTGTTTTTAGACCATCGTGTCACAAGGCAAATGGTGCAAGCAGAAGCAAAGGATACGAATTTCTTAAACTTATTTTGCTATACCAGCTCCTTCTCAGTGTATGCTGCAAAAGCAGGTGCTAAAACAGTCACATCGGTTGATTTATCAAAAACTTACTTAAGTTGGAGTGAGGAAAATTTTAAAATAAATCAATTACCCAATACAAGCGCTTACCAGTTTGTGCATGCCGATGTGAAGCAATATTTGAAAACATTGCCCATGAATCATTATGATTTGGTGGTGATGGATCCTCCTACTTTTAGCAATAGTAAAAGAATGAAGGATATTTTAGATATTCAAAGAGACCATGTGGAATTGATCAATGATATGCTAAAAGCAATGAAGCCTGGAGGGATCCTTTATTTTAGCACCAATTTCACCCAGTTTATTTTAGATACTGAGCAAATTAAATCAGATCAAATAAAAGATATCACAAAAGCGACTACCCCATTTGATTTTGAAGGAAGATTAAAACGTTGGTGTTATAAAATTATAAAGCCAGCTTAAAAATAAGCAACTATTTAGAAGCTTCTTTAATTGCTAATCTAATCGCCTCATCGATTGCTAACACTTGTGGTATGACCATCTGTTGATTGTCGTTGTGAATCACATAATCACATAAACGCATTTTGATGGTGTCAGCAATTTGATTGCGCATGCGCGCTTCTACCTGATCCTTTGTAATTCCATCTCTCTGCATGACTCTATGTTTACGAATAGTTAATGGTGCTGTTACACCAATGACTTTAAACAATCCTTCTGCAGAGCCAGATTCAAAAATTAATGCTGCTTCTTTAATCACATAAGGGCTGGTTTGTTTTGCTGCCCAATCCTTTGCAGCTTGAATCGTCACTGGGTGCACGATCGCATTGAGTAATTGCAATTGAAATGGATCATTGAATACAATAGCTGCTAATTTTTCTTTTTGCAATCCAAATTCATTGTAGACTTCTGATCCAAATTGTTGGATCAATTTTGCTTTTATGACTGGACTTGCCTGCATGATGCGCTTGGCTTCTTCGTCGGCATTGAACACAGGTATACCCAGGGTAGCAAATACTTTTGCAACCACCGATTTTCCGGATCCAATCCCTCCTGTTAAACCAATTATTTTTGTCATATTATCCTATAAAAAAATCCGAAATCAGTTTCCATTTTATTGGAGGCTAATTTCGGATCGTATCATTTAAACAATGGAATTATTTATTCATTGCTTGAGACCATTCTAAGCTAATAGAAGATCTTTCAATCTTCAAATAGCTACCTGGGCTCACTTCCAATTGAATGGTATTGTCTTCGTTTACTTTATTGATTGTGCCGTGGATACCTGCGATGGTAACTACTTTATCACCCTTCTGCATTGTATCAATAAACTTCTTTTGCTCTTTTGCTTTTTTAGCTTGTGGACGGATCATGAAAAACCAGAAAACCAAGATGATACCACCTAACATGATCAATTGAAAAGTACCACCTTGTTGTGGTGCTTGTAATAAAATTTGTGTCATTTTGTTGTGTTTATGTTTTTAAACTTGAGTACAAAGATAGTGTAAACCAATTACTTTGCTTTGTGACTTATTTTTTGAATTTTACCTGTAGAGACCAATTCTTTATGAATATTGTCCAAAATGCCGTTGACAAAATGGCCACTTTGTTCCGTGCTATACTCCTTTGCTAAATCAATGTATTCGTTGATAGAAACTTTGGTTGGAATGGTATCAAAATACAATAATTCACAAACGCCCAATCTTAATAAGATCATATCAATTACTGCAATACGCTCTGGATCCCAGTTCTTTAATTTAGGCACGATCAAACCTTCGGTCACGTCCTTCTTTTCAATGACTGTGCGCAATAAATCCTTCGCAAACTTCATCTTCTCATCCCCTACTAAATCGATGAAATCAACCGAGCCTGGTTTTTGGAAATAGTTCAACATAAAACCAATAATCATATCTCCGTCATCGTCCCAATTGGAGAACTGTGATTCAATTGTTTCTACCGCATTCTCCGAGTTCAAGATCAACTGACCAAAAATGAACTTTAAAATGGCAGATTCCTTAGCTTTCTCTCTACTTTCCTCCGAAATATACAGCTTGTATTCTGGGGAATCCACTAACTGGCGAAAGATAGACTTTACCATATCATTGTCAATCCACTGCTGTGGCTTTACAATTTCAATAGCTTGTTTGAATTTCTCGGATTCTAGGGTTTGCCAAACAATGGTATTGCCTGCTAACTTAATATTGACTTCTAGATCGGCTTGGTTGGGAAGGTTTTTAGAAGCTCTTTGTAAGGCTTCAATCTCTGCATAACGTGCTATTTGATGCACTAAATGAACCATATAAACGAACAAATTACGGGTTTTATCAAACTCCCTTTGAAGTAAGCCTGCTGCAGTTGCCACATTTTGGGCATCTAACATATACATGACTTGCATTACTTTTATTCGGATATTTCTTCGGTTCATCATAATTATAAGAGCTATTGGGGTTGCAAATCTATAATAAAAATGCTTAAAACTGACATTTTTGGCATTAATTTGCTTCCTTGTAACAAAATAGCAACCTGGACTGAAATTTTGACCTATCTATTTGCTTTTAAGGCAGATGGCATGGTTATGGCTATTTACTTTACAACACTTATTAATCAATTAAAAAGATAAACTATGGCTAAGAGTTCGGCAAAAAAATTAAACATTACCCCGCTACACGACAGAGTAATTGTTATGCCTGCCGCTGCTGAAGAGAAAACAGCTGGTGGAATCATTATCCCTGACACTGCAAAAGAAAAACCACAACGTGGTACGATCGTAGCAGCTGGTCCTGGTAAAAAAGATGAGCCTGTGACTGTAAAAGTGGGTGACACAGTTTTATACGGCAAATATGCTGGTACAGAAATCCAAATCGAAGGTCAAGATTTATTGATCATGCGTGAAAGTGATATCCTTGCAATTGTTTAATTGTTTGGATTAGTAAACCTTATTTAAGAATTTAAAAATTAACTGAATATGTCTAAAATGATTTTTTTCGACTTAGAAGCGAGAAATAAAATGAAAAAAGGTGTTGACACATTAGCCAACGCTGTTAAAGTAACATTAGGGCCAAAAGGTCGTAACGTGGTGATTGAGAAAAAATTTGGATCACCTTCTGTAACAAAGGATGGTGTATCTGTAGCAAAAGAAATTGACTTAGAAGATCCTATCGAGAATATTGGTGCTCAAATGGTAAAAGAAGTTGCTTCAAAAACTGCTGACTTAGCAGGTGATGGTACAACGACTGCAACTGTATTGGCGCAAGCAATTATCAGCGAAGGTTTAAGAAACGTTACTGCTGGTGCAAATCCAATGGATTTAAAGCGTGGTATCGATAAAGCAGTAGAAAAAGTAGTAGCTAGCTTAAAAGCACAATCTCAAACAGTGGGTAACGACTCCAAAAAGATTGAGCAAGTAGCTTCTATCTCTGCAAACAACGACAATGAAATTGGAAAGTTAATTGCAACCGCAATGGCTAAAGTAGGTAAAGAAGGTGTGATCACTGTTGAAGAAGCAAAAGGAACTGATACAACAGTAGATGTTGTTGAAGGGATGCAATTCGATCGTGGATACGTTTCTCCATACTTCGTTACAAATAGCGAAAAAATGGAAGCTGAAATGCAAAATCCTTATATCTTAATTTATGATAAGAAGATTTCAGCAATGAAAGACATCTTACATATTTTAGAGAAAGTAGCTCAAACTAACCGTCCATTAGTGATCATCGCTGAAGACTTAGAAGGTGAAGCAATGGCTACATTGGTGGTGAATAAATTACGTGGCACGATCAAAGTAGCTGCTGTAAAAGCACCTGGCTTTGGTGACAGAAGAAAAGAAATGTTGAATGACATTGCGATCTTAACTGCAGGTACTGTAATTAGCGAAGAGCAAGGATTCAAATTAGAAAATGCAGACTTAACTTATTTAGGTCAGGCATCTTCTATCACAATTGATAAAGACAATACCGTTATCGTTGGTGGTAAAGGTAAAAAAGCAGATATCACTTCTCGTGTAAATCAAATCAAAGCTCAAATTGAAAATACCACCTCTGAGTACGATAAAGAAAAATTACAAGAGCGTTTAGCTAAGTTAAGTGGTGGTGTAGCTGTACTTTATGTAGGTGCTGCAACTGAAACTGAAATGAAAGAGAAGAAAGACCGTGTGGATGATGCTTTACACGCAACACGTGCTGCGGTTGAAGAAGGTATCGTTCCGGGTGGTGGTGTGGCTTATATCCGTGCCGTTGCTAGCTTAGATAAATTAAAAGGCGCGAATGATGATGAAACAACTGGTATTCAAATTGTACGTCGTGCAATTGAAGAACCATTGCGTCAAATTGTTAAGAATAGCGGTATCGAAGGTTCTATTGTTGTTCAAAGAATCAAAGAAGGAAAAGACGACTTTGGTTTCAATGCAAGAACAGAAGTTTTCGAAAACTTATTTAAAGCAGGTGTTATTGATCCAACTAAAGTATCTAGAGTTGCTTTGGAAAATGCAGCATCAATCGCTTCTATGTTGTTAACAACAGAGTGTGTGATTGCGGACAAACCAAAAGCAGAAATGCCAGCTCCGGGTGGCGCTCCTGATATGGGTGGAATGGGTTACTAATACTTAAAATAGAAAGTATAAAAAAAGTCCTTCAAGCAATTGAAGGACTTTTTTTATTGGGCATAACTGAATGTATTTTAGTTCAATTAAAACTTAAAATAGGTTTTAAGCTGTTGTCGTTTGTTTTGAAAAATACAATTGAAATCCTTTCACTAATAATAGTTGCGCAATACCATAAGTCGCCATGGTGACTAAACCAATATTGTCAATTGGACTTTGTGTAGACCAATAAAATTTATTAAAGGCAAGCACCGCATCCGAAGCAATAAAAAACAACATGCCTGGTATCCAAAATAAATCTGCAATCATTGCAGCTTTTGCATTTAAAGAAACTCTAACAGTATATAAGGCAGAAGTGGAGATCAAAATCATATAAACTAAAACGGGGTAAATCAAAGCGCCCATAGCGTCTTTTAAGAAGCTATATACAAATACACAAAAGGCAGTCAATACAAATAATGCAACGAAATATTTTCTATTCAACTTCCCTTCTGTTGGCTTTAGTGGATGAAAGAAAATAATATTAAATATATGCGTCGTCATAAAGGCAATCATGCCTGGAATAAAATAAGCATCAGACAACAAAAACGCGTCCCCTAAAAAAGAACCAAACAATCCAATCAAAATTAAATATTTGCTCTTGGGTGCGGTAGTAAAAAATGGTTGTACATAAAAGAAGCCCATTAATAAAGGCAACAAAATCAACTTTGATCCAATTTGAATATTCGTATACCCTAATAGTTGTGCAAACAAATGAAGCATCAATATTAGGATGTATGCTGTCATGCCAAATTTTTGTAAGAATGTTTTCATCTTTTTGAATTTCGTTAAAATTGGACTAAATATAGTCAAAGCAAGGGAATTCAGATTGCAATCCATAAATTTGCACATGCTCCACCCAGACGACGAAGCTTTTTACACGCATTGGGAGAAACAACGTGCTATCCCCCATTATAAACGCAAATCTTTTTTAAGAGGTTTGAGCATTAGTCTATTATTAGGTATACTCGTTTTACTCATAGCCGAAATCGGCTGGTACGAAAGAGCCAATATGGTAGCCAATTCTAGAGGCAATATTATTTGGATATTGATTGCCATTACCCTTATTTCAGTAGGATTTGGATGGATCTACCAACAATTTACTTCAGAGATGAACGAACAACGTTTTAACGAAATCAAGCATATAAAAAACAAAAAATGACCCATTTTAGACCAAAAAACACCCAAAAATTAAGCATTCTTAGCATTTTAAGCCTTTTTGTACTCATTGCTGGCATCAGCCTTATCTCGGCTTGCAGCAAAAACGAAACAAGTACAGCTTGTACCATAACGGCACAATATGTGAACGATAGTTCTGCCACTCAAAGAGCTCAAATGATTGCTTTTTGTAACAACAATGGCATTAGTTATACCGTACACCCAAGTGGTATTTTATATCAAATTATTACCCCTGGCGATACCGCTAAGCCAAACCTATGTACCTCACTTACAATGACTTATGCAGGAAAATTAATGACTGGCATTCAGTTTGATGCGGGCACTATTACTTATCCATTGAAAGACCTGATTGTTGGTTGGCAGATTGCCGTGCCTTTAATTGGCAAAGGGGGTAAAATTAAAATGGTGCTTCCCTCTTCTTTAGCCTATGGGTCAAACTCAAATGGCAGTATCCCTGCCAATTCTCCCCTCTTTTTTGAAATGAGTATCGACTAGTCAATACTCGTATTTAACCCAAAATAATGGTCAAATAGGGCCTTTTTTAGGCTTGTTTCCATTATATTTGCCGACTAAAAAAAGTTAACCAAACTACTATGCAACTCAAAGGATTAGTGCGCTTTTTTACATTTGCGCTTATTTTAATTTGTCTTTACCAATTATCTTTTACTTGGTTCGTTAGAACACATGAAAAAGCAATGGATGCTAAAGCAACCGCGTGGGTCAACAAACTACCCAAAGCAGAACAGGTTTATCCTAGTGATAAAGACCAACAATTGTTATACAACGACAGCGTAGCTGATGCTAAAAAAGTGTATTACAAGCACTTATTAGACAGCACTAAAGAAACTAAGCTATTCTTTGGCTTAACGACTTATGCAGCTGCGAAAGAAAAAGAATTGATGTTAGGTCTTGATTTGCAAGGTGGTATGAGTGTAACCATGGAAGTTGGATTAGATGGTCTAATCAAATCTTTGGCAAACTACTCTAAAGAACCAGCATTCAACACTGCATTAGCGAATGCGGTAAGCAAAAAAGCCAACAGCAATGCTGACTTAATTACTTTGTTTACTACAGAATATAAAGCGATTAACCCAACCGGAAAATTAGCTCCATTATTTGCAACTAGAAGCAATGGCAAATTGAAGTTTGATGCATCTGATGCGACTGTAATCACTTATTTACAAGAGCAATCTATTCAAGCATTCAACAATACTTACAGAATTTTAAATACCCGTATTGACCGATTTGGTTTAGCGTCTCCAACGATTAACCCAGATCCAACAAAAGGGATTATCAATATCGAATTAGCGGGTATCTCTGATAAAGAGCGCGTACGTTCTTATTTACAATCTACTGCGAACCTTCAGTTTTTCGAAGTGTATACTTTTGAAAACAAAGATTTCCAAACTGCTGTTTTAGCTGCTGATAAAGCAATTGAATTAAGCAATGCAGGAATCGTTGATTCAACGGTCGTTGCAAAAGTAGATACAGCAAAAGCAAATGCGGCGAAGAACCCATTGTTAAGAATTGTTCAGTTCACTCAACCATATCAAGCAAAAAATGGCCAGTACATTTTCCCTGCTGAGATTGGTTATACGATGAAGAAAGATTCTGCTGTATTAAATGCTTATTTAGCTTTACCAGAAGTAAAATCTAAGTTCCCATCGAACTTGGTATTCATGTATGGTAAGCCTGACGAGTCTGATCCAAAAGCAAAAGACGTTTTACCTTTATATGCCATCAAAACATTGGAAAATGGTTTAGCTGAATTAGAAGGCGACCACGTTGCAAATGCAGCACAGGATTTTGATGAGCGTGGAAAAGTAGCGATCAAAATGAACATGGATAAGATTGGTACTAGCATCTGGGCAAAAATGACATCTAAGAACGTGGGCAAACCAATTGCGATCGTTTTAGATAATATCGTTTACTCTGCTCCAAATGTAAATGACGCTATTACTACAGGTAACTCTCAAATCTCTGGTAACTATTCATTGAAAACTGCACAGGATTTAGCTCAAATTTTAGAGAGTGGTAAATTACCTGCTCCTGCTAAAATTGTTGCAGAACAACAAGTAGGTCCAACGTTAGGAAACGCTTCTATCCAAGGTGGTGCAATGGCATTTGGTATTTCATTCTTGGTCATTTTTGCCTTGATGTTGATCTACTTTAACACAGGTGGATGGGTTGCGAATATCGCATTGATCTTAAACTTATTATTCACCATTGGTATCTTAAGTGCATTAGGTTTCACTTTAACTGCACCTGGTATTGCCGGCTTAGTATTGACCATTGGTATGGCCGTGGATACGAACGTAATTATATTTGAAAGAATCAAAGAGGAATTAACTAAAGGCAAGAGCTACCAATTAGCAGTAGCAGACGGATATAAGCGTTCTATGTCTCCAGTATTGGATGCACACGTGACTACCCTTTTGACTGCGGTAATCTTAGCTTACTTTGGTTTAGGTCCTGTATTAGGATTCGCAACAACACAAATCATCGGTATTTTATTATCCTTGTTCTGTGGTATCCTAGTTTCTAGATTGATCACTGATATTTACACAAGTAAGAATAGACACTTTGAATATTTCACAGCAGTTTCAAGAGGTATTTTCAAGAATGCCAACTTCAAATTCATTGAGTTCAGAAAGTATGCTTATATCTTATCAGTAGTCGTATTGATTGGTGGTATTGCTTCTTTCTTCAACGGATTTGACGAAGGTGTTGAATTTGCTGGTGGACGTAGCTTCACAGTGAAGTTTGACAAGACAGTGAATATTGAAGAAGTAAGAAATGAATTGAAAGCAGTATTTGGTGAAGCACCTATCATTAAGACGGTGGATACTAAAAACCAAATCAATATCACTACTTCATATAAGATCAAAGACCAAGGAAATAATATTGACCAAGAAGTGGAAGCTTTATTGTTCAAAGGTTTGAGCAAGCAATTGCCAGCTGGAACAACGTACAAAGAATTTGACGAAACATATAAGCAACAACAACAAAAAGTATTGCCTTCTATCTCTGACGACTTAAAAGCAGGAGCTACAAAAGCAACCATCTTTGCATTGATTGCAATTTGTTTATACATCTTTATTCGTTTCCGCGACTGGAGATATTCTTTAGGTACGATCTTCTCATTGTTACACGACGTATTTGTAACCTTGATTGTATTTAGTTTCTTAAGAGAAGTAGTTCCTTTCCCATTAGAGATTGACCAGCACTTTATTGCTGCTATCTTAACGGTAATTGGATTCTCTATGAATGATACAGTGATCGTTTATGACCGTATCCGTGAGGACAGTCATTCAATGAAAGGTGTAGACAATGCAACGATCATTAATAAAGCGATCAACCAAACATTATCAAGAACTATCATGACTTCATTGACTGTGTTCTTAACTATCTTAATCTTATTCATCTTTGGTGGAGAAGTAACAAGAGGTTTTGCATTCGCAATGTTGATTGGTGTGATCACAGGTACTTACTCTTCTATCTTTGTAGCTGCTCCAGTATTAGTAGACTTTGCTAAGAACAAGCCATTAGGTGTAGAGCCAAAAGCAAAAAAACATAGTGCTAACAACGCATAGCCTATAAAGGATTGAATACAAAAATGCCCACTTTTAAAGTGGGCATTTTTTTTGGAATAAACTTCTTATTGGATAGTCAATATTTTTTCATTCCCCAAATTGGGAATTGAAAAGTAAATTGAAAAATTGGATTAAACTGCGAATGAAGTCCCGCATCCACAAGTACTAGATGCATTTGGATTGGTGAAAGTAAATCCACGACTATTCAAACCTCCCTGCCAATCTATCTGCATCCCATATAAATAAATCTGATGCGCAGTTTCCATACAACAAGGGATGCCTTCAATAGAGAATAAAAGGTCTTTATCGGTTGTTACATCAAATCCTAATACATAGGTCATACCGCTGCAACCACCTCCCTTAACGCCTACCCTTAGTCTTTGTTGTTGATCAAAATCTGGGGCATTCATTAAACGCTGTATCTCTTCAATTGCCCCTGCCGTAAAACTGACTGGGGTACTTAATGTTTCTGTTATAGTAGACATAATTTATTTCATTTTTAGTGGATCACAGCATAAAAATAAAGCTGTGAAAGACAGTACAAAATTAACACTTATCTAGGTATTGTTTCCGTCCATCTTTATCGAAAAAGGAAAATTATTGCGTCTAAAAACAAGTAAAAAATCGTAATTTGAACTATGGAATCCAACAAGAAGCAAACGGACAGCGGTATTGAGATAAAGAAGGTCTATACATCAACAGACCTGCCTGAAGCAGCGCAAACAATTCCCGAACCCGGAACATTCCCTTATACAAGAGGTGTACAAAACGATATGTACCGTGGGAAATTATGGACGATGCGCCAATATGCAGGTTTTTCGACTGCACAGGAAAGCAACCAACGTTACCATTATTTATTATCCCAAGGTGTAATGGGCCTTAGTGTGGCATTTGACTTGCCTACTCAAATTGGGTATGATGCAGACCACGCATTAGCGGATGGTGAAGTGGGCAAAGTGGGCGTTTCAATTTGCTCAATAGAAGACATGGAAATTTTATTCAATGATATTCCATTGGATAAAATTAGTACCTCTATGACCATCAATTCTACCTCTTTTATTTTATTGGCATTGTATGTTGCTGTGGCTAAAAAAAGAGGGATTGATTTAAAGCAATTATCAGGGACTATTCAAAATGACATTTTAAAAGAATACGCAGCAAGGGGCACATATATTTATCCGCCTAGACATTCTATGCGTATCATCACTGATATATTTGAATGGTGTAGCACGAGCTTACCTAAATGGAATAGCATTTCTATTTCGGGTTACCATATCCGTGAAGCAGGCAGTACTGCAGTACAAGAAATTGCATTTACATTGAGCAACGGTAAAGCCTATGTAGAAGCAGCTTTAGCAAAAGGATTGGATATCAATGTATTTGGCAAGCGACTTTCATTCTTCTTTAATGCACATAATAATTTATTTGAAGAAGTAGCAAAATTTAGAGCTGCTAGAAGCATTTGGGCAAAGATGATGAAGGACTTAGGTGCTACAGATGAAAAAGCAATGATGCTTCGTTTTCATACACAAACAGGCGGTGCCACTTTAACAGCACAGCAGCCCTTAAATAATATCACAAGAGTCACTATCCAAACCATTGCAGCAGTGATGGGTGGTACACAAAGTTTGCATACCAATGGGTTTGACGAAGCATTGGGATTGCCTACAGAACAAGCAGCCACCATTGCGCTTAGAACACAACAAGTGGTTGCATTTGAAAGCGGTATCCCTGAGACAGCAGACCCATTAGCAGGAAGTTATTTTGTAGAAAATTTAACAGCAGAAGTTGCTTCAAAAGCGCTTGAACTGATTCAACAAATTGACGAAATGGGTGGCGCCGTGGCAGCCATTGAATCGGGATGGATGCAGAATAAGATTAGTAATAGTGCTTACAAATATCAAAAAGATATAGAGTCGAAAGAAAAAATTATTGTGGGAGTAAATGAATATCAAACAGAAGAGACCACTAAAATTCCAATTTTCAAAATTGATGCAAGTATCCAACAAGCTCAAATTGAAAAGATAAAAGCATTGAAAGCAAATCGAGACAATGCATTAGCAACTGCATGCTTGGCATCCATCAAGGAAGCCGCAACAACTGGGGGGAATATAATGCCTCCTGTAATTGCTGCGGTGGAAGCAAAATGTACCTTAGGAGAAATAGCAGACACACTTAGAAACGTATTTGGAGAATACCAAGCATAATCGAATTTAAAATAACAAAACCTTCTTTTTTAACCCTATTTCATTTAACAATTCATTTTCATTCATCATCAAAACCTACAACATGCGTAAACTATTATTGGCAATGAGCTTATTGGTAGCAGGCAGTGCAATCGCACAAGAACTACCAAAAAATTATGCCCAATTGCTTGAAAAAGTAGAACCTGAATTAATTCAGTGGAGAAGACATTTTCACCAAAACCCTGAATTGTCTAACAGAGAATACAATACCGGCAAATACATTGCAGATTTTTTAAAGACATTGCCAGGTGTTGAAGTTCGTTACCCTGTTGCAAAAACAGGGGTAGTCGCAGTATTAAAAGGGGGTAAACCAGGTGCTGTTGTGGCGTTAAGAGCAGATATAGATGCACTTCCTGTATATGAAAGAAGCAACCTACCCTTTGCGTCTAAAGTAACTGCTGATTATGATGGTAAAAAAGTACCAGTAATGCATGCATGTGGACATGACTCGCATACTTCTATATTAATGGCTACTGCTAAAGTATTGCATGCGATGCAAAAAGACTTACCAGGTACGGTGGTCTTCTTATTCCAACCAGCAGAAGAAGGTGCTCCAGGAACAGAAGAAGGGGGTGCTCCTTTGATGATTAAAGAAGGTGCATTAGACAACCCAAAAGTAGATGCAGTATTTGGTATTCATATTAGTTCTCAAACACCAGTAGGTACTTTAAAGTATAAGTCAGGTGCATTCATGGCCTCTTCTGATTGGTTTACCATTAAAGTAAACGGAAAAGGAAGTCATGGTTCTCAACCTTGGGGCGGCGTGGATCCAATTGCTGCTTCAGCACAAATCGTGGAAGGCTTACAACATATTGTGAGTAGACAAATGGATTTAACCACTGCGCCAGTGGTGATTACGGTAGGTACCATCAATAGTGGAGTTCGTTCCAATATCATTCCTGAAACAGCAGAGATGACAGGTACCATTAGAACATTGGATAGTAAGATGCAAAAAGAGGTTCATGAGCGTATCAATCATACAGTGAAAACAATTGCTGCAAGTTCAGGTGCTACTGCAGATGTAACCATTGACACTAAAACATTAGTGACATTCAATGATCCTAGTTTAGTGAAGAAAACGCTCCCTGCACTCATCAAAGCAGCTGGTGCAGACAATGTATCAGAATCAACTTGGGTAACAGGTGCAGAAGATTTTTCTTTCTTTGGAGAAAAAGCACCTAGCTTCTTTTTTAACTTAGGTGCATTACCAAAAGGTACGGAACCAAGTAAAGCAGGCCCACACCACACACCAGATTTTTATTTAGATGAATCAGGATTTATTGTAGGTGTAAAAGCTTTCTGCCAATTGGTTTTTGATCATTCAAAAACCAAATAAATAAAAGCAATTATTTATCTTATAAAAAATAAAAAGAGAGGCCATTTGGTCTCTCTTTTTATTTTGAGTATTTTTATTCAATTGTATTTCAATATATTATTTCGCTGCAGGATAATTTCTTGCTCCAAAGAGTAAACTTCCTATGCGCACCATATTGCTACCTTCTTGAATAGCCAATTCATAATCTCCACTCATTCCCATGCTTAAAATACTGCATGTTACTCCGATTGAATTTTTAGCTAAGTCAAAACATTTTTTTAATTGCTTAAACTCTTGTTGTACTTGATTTGTATCATCTGAAAAACTAGCCATCCCCATTAAACCTTTCACTTGCACATTGGGATAATTTGCCAATCTTTCTGATTGTAAAAGTTCCATTAAACTAACTTCGTCAAAACCAAATTTAGTGTCCTCCTCTGCAATATGAACTTGTAATAAACAATCAATGACCCTACCCTGTTTTGCAGCTTGTTTATTGATTTCTTGTAGTAATTTTTCTCCGTCAACACCATGAATTAAATGCACAAAGGGCGCAATGTATTTTACTTTATTGGATTGAAGATGGCCGATAAAATGCCATTCAATGTCTTTAGGTAATGCTGCAGCTTTATCCACCAGCTCTTGTACATAATTCTCTCCAAAAGCGCGTTGGCCTAATGCATATAATTCCATTAGATCCTCGTTGGGCTTGGTTTTACTTACAGCAATTAACGTCACCTCTTGGTTCGCTAAACTTGCTTGAATAGACTGATAAGCCGAAATGTTTACTGACATAGATTACAAAGGTAAATAGAACAAAGCAATTAAACCGTTCATAAGTAAACTTGTAACTATTTGGTAATTGAACGACCAATCACCATTTTCTGGATCTCAGAAGTACCTTCGTAAATTTGGGTAATTTTTGCATCACGCATTAAACGCTCCACATGGAATTCTTTTACAAATCCATATCCTCCATGCACTTGAACTGCCTCAGTGGTAACCCACATTGCTGTATCACTTGCATGAAGCTTAGCCATAGCAGCACTCATCACATAGTCCATATGGTTGTCTTTTTCCCATGCAGCTTTATAACATAATAATCTAGCAGTTTCTATACGAGTGGCCATTTCTGCCAATTTAAATTGGATCGCTTGGTGTTCGTGGATGGGCTTACCAAATGATTTTCTTTCTTTACTATAGGCCAATGCCAATTCATAAGCACCACTTGCAATACCCAATGCTTGTGCAGCAATACCAATAC
Organism: Sediminibacterium sp.; assembly: GCA_017983845.1. Lineage (GTDB taxonomy): Bacteria > Bacteroidota > Bacteroidia > Chitinophagales > Chitinophagaceae > Sediminibacterium. The sequence goes on along the minus strand of JAGOAO010000003.1, from coordinate 123,645 downwards.
GACCTCCGTTCAATGTTTTCATGGCAAAATTAAATCCAAAACCATCTTCACCTATTCTATTTTCTTTTGGTACAATCACATCCATAAACGAAATAGAATGGGTGTCACTTCCACGAATTCCCATTTTATTTTCTTTAGGCCCCACCGTAATACCTGGTGTATTTTTTTCTACAATAAATGCATTGATCCCTCTTGATCCTTTAGATGCATCTGTTTGCGCCATCACTAAATATACCGATGCGGTAGAACCATTGGTGATCCAATTTTTCACCCCATTCAATACATAATGATCTCCTTTATCCACTGCACTTGTATGTTGATGCGTTGCATCACTACCCGCTTCTGGCTCACTTAATAAAAAAGCGCCTACATATAATTCACCGTCTTTTTTACCTTGTGCTAAAGGGGTTAAATATTTTTGTTTCTGTGCTTCATTTCCATAATGCTCTAAGCCCCAACATACCAAACTATTGTTCACGCTTACGCTTACACTCACACTCGAATCTACTTTACTAATTTCTTCCATCGCTAAAACATAGCTAATGGTATCCATACCCGCTCCACCATAATCAGGAGAAGTCATGATGCCCATAAAACCAAGATCGGCTAATTGTAATAATTGTTCTTTAGGCACTTTTTGATGTTCATCTCTTTCAATTACACCTGGTAAACATTGTTGTTGTGCAAATTCTCGAGCTGCTTTTTGAATCATTAACTGCTCTTCTGATAAACGAAAATCCATGGTAAAATATTTGTCCGAAATTACACTAACAAATGTTAGCAGACAAAATATTTTACATAAAATTTAGCCTAAAACTGGACTAAAATTGTACGCTTTTAAAATGGGCTTTACTTGGACAATTTAGCTTTAATCAATTGGCCCAAAACTGAGCTATCAGCTGCTGTCATCACTCTTACACTATCCTGTCTAAAATGGCGCTTAAAAGCAAGGATGGCTGCAATACTATCCTTGGTGTCGTACCCCACCAAACTTAAAGCATGCTTAATGGATAAACCAGCCGGAAATGGTTGATTGGTATCTGGTTCAAACCAAATACCATAGCCTTTTTCAAATAAGGTCTTCCAAGGGAAGTGGATATTGGGATCCACTTTACGTCTTGGAGCAATATCGCTATGCCCAATAAAATGATCCACAGGAATTTGATATTTATTTTTTAATTGTGCGAGTAAGTTTAAAAGGCTCTGAATCTGTGCCGGCTCAAATGGCTCAAAACCATTATTGTCGATTTCAATACCAATGGAACTTGAGTTTAAGTCGGTATTATTTCCCCAGCTACCAATACCTCCATGCCATGCCCTCATATAATCATTCAACATATGATGCACTGTCCCGTCTTTACAAATCACATAATGTGCGCTCACTTTAGTTCTTTCTAAAGTAAAAGTTTTTAATGTTTGATCACATGCATTTTGAGCCGTATGATGAATCACCACAAAATTAGGTTTACGTAAATCAAAATTAGTCGTACCCACCCATTTGTCAGCAAGCGGCAAGGCGTCTTCTGATTGTTTATCAGGAGACAATACTAATTTTTTAGCTAAAGATTTAGCTTGACGATTATACTGACGATTCGTTTTTCCATAAGGAAAACTGTTACACGCATAAATACCTATAACTAAAACGAAAAAGATAATAAATTGAAAAAATAGGCGCATTATGACTTATTTAATAAACTTGATAGTGATTGTGTACTGGATTATTATTGTACACTTGGTTCTTGTTGACTTAAACAGTGAAAGCTTCCTAGACCCCAAATAATGTCTGTAGAATCAATCCCTACTACTTCCCTTGTTGGGAAACAATCCTGTATGATTCGCATGGCTTGATCGTCCTGTGCACATCGATACGTTGGTACAACAACATGGGCATTGCTAATGTAAAAATTGGCATAAGATGCAGGCAGCATTTGATCTTCGTGAATTACATCTGCAGGCATAGGCAATTCAACAATATTCAATTGCTTGCCATTCAACAAACGCATTTGTTTCAATTCTTTTAAATTGTCTTGTAACAAAGTATAGTTTTCTGAATCCTTATTTGATTCCACTACAGTCACTACCGTATCTTCATTTACAAAACGTACGGTGTCATCAATATGCCCGTCTGTATCATCTCCTACTATCCCTTCAGACACCCATAACACCTGATCTACACCATAATAATCGCATAAATATTGTTCAATTTGTGCTTGATTTAAATGTGGATTTCTATTTTCATTTAACAAACAACATGTAGAAGTCAATACCGTACCTGCTCCGTTAAAATCTACAGATCCACCTTCCATTATGATATTAGGATAAAATACAGGAAGGTTCATCGCTTCAGCAATGCGTGTTGGAATCACATCGTCTAAATCATAAGGAGGATATTTTCCACCCCATGCATTGATATTCCAATCCACAATCGCTTTGGGCGCAGCGGGATTATTTCCAATTAAAAAACTAGGGCCATGATCTCTACACCAAGCGTCATTCGTTGGATGGATATAAAATTGAACTTTGGATAAATCTACTTTTAAAGCCTGCATCATTTGTGTTGCAGTTGCTTGCATTGCTGCATCCACCACATTGATACAAACTCTTTGTGATTTTGTTAGGACTTTAATGAATTCAATATAAGAAGGATAGATACTATCCAATTTACCAGGCCAACTTGCCTCTTTATGTGGCCAGCTTAACCAAGTTGCATCTTGCTTTGCAAATTCTGCAGGAAAAAGATATCCTAATGATTTTGGTGTTGCTCCTTGTTGAATCGATTCCTTTAAATTTTCTAGTATACTATTGCTCATCGTCTATATATCTTTTTGTAATGGGTTGGTAAGAATCAATTCGGCGATCACGTAAGAACGGCCAATGTGTTCTATAACTATCCGATTTTTCTGTGTCAATATCCACTACTGCAATCTCTTCTTGATCGTGTGATGCTTTGTATAATAAAGTACCAAATGGATTGCTCACAAAACTACCGCCCCAGAATTGCATTAAGCCATCTTGTTCTAATCCAACTCGGTTCACACTAATCACTGGAACACCATTCGCTACCGCATGACTTCTTTGAATGGTTTGCCATGCATTGTATTGTTCGGTATTCGTTGCTTCGTCTTGTGCAGTTGCCCAACCAATTGCAGTTGGATAGAATAACATTTCGGCACCCATTAAACTTGTAATTCTAGCTGCTTCTGGATACCATTGATCCCAACAGATTAATACACCTATTGTAGCAAATTTAGTTTTGAATACTTTGTAGCCTAAATCACCTGGTGTGAAATAAAATTTTTCATAATAAGCAGGATCATCAGGAATATGCATTTTACGATACTTTCCTAAATAAGTTCCGTCTGCGTCTAATACCGCTGTGGTATTATGGTACAAGCCTTCTGCTCTTTTTTCAAATAAAGAGGCAATAATCACTACACCTAATTCTTTTGCAATCAATGAAAGCTCGTCGGTTGTTTTACCAGGAATAGGTTCGGCTAATTTAAAATTTTCATAAGCTTCTACATCACAAAAATACAAAGAGGTATAGAGCTCTTGTAAACAGATAATTTGCGCACCTTGTTTTGCTGCTTCTTTAATCTTTACAATTGCTTTTGCTTTATTCGCTTGTACATCTGCGGTACAAGACATTTGTACTAATCCAACTTTTACTATTGCCATATTTCTTAGTTATAAAGTATTCTATTTATTTTATAATTTAAATGAACCATCCACTTTAATAAGATGTATTCATTTGATCTTAACATTAGGTGGTCTTTTGAATCAATCCATCAAAACTACTAATCCCAATCATTTTCTCTGTGATAAATCCTTCGGCATATTGCACGCCTATTTGTTGTCCTAATTCTTTAGCACGTCCTTTGATAAATTCTAAAAAAGAATTACTGGAGATAAATGTATTCGGTTCAGTTGAATTTGGATCGTAAAATTGAGAAGTATAGGCCATGATAGATTCCATTTTCTTGTCCATATGCGCACTGATATCCACCACGAAATTGGGTTGTAAATTCCTAGATTGAATATAATGGAAAACCTGTGTAGGTCTCCAAGCAGCTTGTGCTACACCATTATGTGTTGTTTGGATTTTAACTAGACCAGACAAAAATGAAGCATCCGCAATTAACTTCGCTGCTTTCCCATGATCAGGATGTCGGTCTTCTGGTGCATTGCATAAAATAATCTCAGGCTGGAATCTCCTAATGATTTCAATAATAGCAAATTGATGTGTTTCGTCATTCACGAAAAAACCATCCTTCATCCCTACATTATCTCTAATGGTTGCACCAATAATTTCACCTGCTAACAACGCTTCTTTTAATCGAATGGATGCAGTTCCTCTAGTGCCCAATTCCCCTTTTGTCAAATCAATGATCCCTACTTTTTTACCTTCTGCCACAGCAGCCAATAAGGTACCTCCACATCCTAATTCTACATCGTCGGGGTGCGCACCAAAGGCCAAAATATCTAATTTCTGCATAGTCTTTTATTTAATAGATCCAGTGGAACAAAGGTAAGTATTGATTGGGTACAATACACAAAAAACCCTCTCCGACTTGATGTTGGAAAGGGTTTATGAAAATTAAATGCTTTAATTTATTTTGCTTTTGCGTAACGCTTGTTGAACTTATCGATACGACCAGCTGTGTCTACTAACATGTTCTTACCAGTGTAGAAAGGGTGAGATGTGTTTGAAATCTCCAATTTGATTACTGGATACTCATTACCGTCTTCCCATTGAATTGTTTCTTTGGTGTTTGCTGTAGACTTTCCTAAAAAAGAAGTGTTGTTACTCATGTCTTTAAACACAACGAAACGATACGCTTCTGGGTGGATACCTTGCTTCATAATATGATTTTTAAGGCTGCACGGTTTTTGCCGTGACAATTATAAAATAGGTTGCAAAAATAGGCTAAAATGGGTTTTTGACCAAATTTTTAGGGTTGGATCTCCCCAAATCTGGACTAGAACCTACTTCATATTGATATATTGTAAGGGAACGCCAAAATTTTCCGTTCTACAAGCAGCTATTACTTCCTGTAAATCATCAATTTTCTTGCCGGTAACCCTAATAATATCGTCCATAATAGCAGTTTGTACCTTTAAACCCTTGTCTTTGATATACTTAGAGATCTTTTTAGCGTCTTCTTGCTTTAATCCGTTTCTTACAGGAACATCCTGCTTAAAAGTTTTGCCGCTAGGTTGAGGCTCTTTTGATAAATCAAAAGAATTGGCGTCAATCCCCTGCTTGATAGATCTGCTTAAAAGCACATCTACTATCTGCTGCAATTTCATCTCAGATTCTGACTCTAATTTAATCATGTAGTCTTTTTTATTTAAGTCAATCACTACATGGATCCCCTTAAAATCAAAACGATTGGTGATTTCTTTTTTCACCACATTCACTGCATTGTCTAATGTTTGAATGTCTACTGTACTTGCGATATCAAATGATGGCATATTGTAAATTTTTATTTATGTTTTAAGAACCAAGCTTTTGATTTGATTAAAAATAGGCCTCCCGCCAAGATCAAAATAACTGAAATCAATTCTGCTTGGGTTGGTTGAAAAGGTAAAAAATCATATTTATTGTTCACCCTGATTTTCTCAATTAAAAAACGCTCAGCTCCCACAAATATCAAGTAGATACCAGTGAGTATACCTGGCTGAACAATCTTTTTTCTGAAGCTCCACATGATCGCAAATAAGATAAACATGGCAATGATTTCATACAAAGCGGTTGGATACACTGGTAAAGGCAATTGATTGCAATAAGCTCCAACACATCCAGGTATCGCCACACCCTCGTTTACTACATTATGGGGGTATTGATAAGCCCATGCCCAATCCGGAATGAATGCAAAAGGTTTTGGATGGGTATTCACAATTCCCCAGTCTCCATCTCCACTGATTTGACATCCGATTCTTCCTGCCGCATAGGCAAAGAGCATCGTAGGTGCCATTGCATCTGCGAAATGGATCACCGATATTTTTAATTTCTTTAGGTAAAGAATAATGGCAATTGTGGCAACGATTAATCCTCCAAAAAAAGTCAATCCACTAAATGAAATCAAAGAGCCTATTGGATCCCTACTAAATTCATCCAGGTTTTCTAAATTATGAAAAATCTTTGCGCCTAAGAATCCCCAAAGCGCTGCTTGTAATACAATATCTCCCACTCTGTCCTGCGGCCACACATGTACCGTATGGGTTTCAGGCTTTGCTAATTTTACTTTGTCTTTTTCCTTCCATTTCAAAAAGACCATGATGGCAGCCACTAAAATACCTGCACCCATGCTTCCTTCTAAGGATAAAATAAATGCTTGGGTATTGTTTAATGCCTCTGCAATGATAAATGCGCCAATTAATTTATACCCAAATAAGAAACCAAAAAATCCTGCACTTACTAATTCTCCAGTCGTTGCTGGTGCGCCTACTATTTCTTTTTCCTCACTGTAACTAAACTCCCCTAGTGTTGATTTTCTTTTTAATTCAAGGAACAACACATACCCCGAAGCCACAAATGCTAAAGCAACGAAAAATCCAAAAGAATTGACCAACTTCAAGGCATTGAGTTCTATTCCAAAAAGGTCTTTAACGAGGTAATATAAGTTAGGATACATAGTCAAATTTAAGTACTGCAAAGTAAGTGATTATTCAGCAAAAAAAATGGCCACACTAGAAAGTGCGGCCGTAATTACTAACCCATCTAAAAACAAAAAGCGTTCAATATATTTACTAATTGCAATGTTCGTCGAACAAAGAAATTAAGTGTTGTGCGATCACTTGAGCCGGACTGCCTTCAATCTGATGTCTTTCTACCATACTTACCAATTTGCCATCCTTAAATAAAGCAATCGCTGGTGAAGATGGAGGATAAGGTAAGTGCATTGCTCTTACTTGATTGACTGCCTCGATATCGAATCCTGCAAATGCTGTTGTAATTTGATCTGGTTTCTTAGTTGCATTTGCTACTGCCATTAAAACACCTGGTCTACAAGCACCAGCAGCACAACCACAAACTGAATTAATCACAACCATTGTTGTACCATTGGCATTCACCACATTTTCAACTTCAGCAGCCGTAGTTAGATCCATAAATCCATTATCTACTAATTCAGCTTTCATTGGTAATACTATCTCTGCAGGGTACATATCTTCTTCTATTTGACTCAAAATTAGGTATTTTAAAAATCACTTACAAATTTGTTTTCAAGCCATTATGACAATTAACAATTCAATAACAAGACATAATGGCGTACAATTTTGCGAAATGGGAACATTTAACCCCAAAAAGCACAAAAAACGCCCCGATTTTAGGTCGGGGCGTTTCAATATTCATTGTTTTAGGAGTGAATAGCTGTTTACAAGCTATTCAAAAATTTATCTCAAATACCCTAATATTTTTAACATCGACTGCGCAGATTGTTCTTTTGCATAGACCCAATCTACCATTTTCCCCGTCTTCTCATCCATCTCTACAATCACGTGTTTTGGGGATGGAATTAAACAGTGTTTGATTCCTCCATAACCACTAATTTGATCTTGATATGCCCCCGTATGGAAGAAACCAACATACAATGGTTCTTTATTCTCCTCTTCCTTATCTTCCATCGTGTCGTCTTTTAATTTAGGCAAGAACACTTCATTAATATGTTCTTCTGAATCATAATAGTCATGACTATCACATGTGATTCCACCTAATACAACCCTTTGGTAATCGTTTTCCCATTTATTTACTGGCAGCATTAAGAACTTTTCTCCAATACCCCAAGTATCTGGAAGTGTTGTGATGAAAGAAGAGTCAATCATATACCAACACTCTCTATCATTTTGTTTTTTCTCCGCCAATACTTTATAAATATGCGCCATGCTCTCACCTACTGTGTAACTTCCAAATTCTGTATAGATATTTGGCATCGGTACTTTTGCTTTCTTACAAGCTTTTTTAATATTGGATACAATCTCATTGATCATGAATTGATAATCATATTCAAAACCTAAAGAGTGTTTGATAGGGAAACCTCCACCAATATTGATTGAATCTAATTCTGGACAGATCTTTTTTAATTGACAATACAAGTTGATAATCTTATTCAATTCTGACCAATAGTAGATATCATCTTTAATCCCTTTATTTAAAAAGATATGCAACATCTTTAATTGAAACTTGTCTTCGTAGCCTTCAATTTCATCTACATAAAACTCCAAGATATCCTTAGCTCTAATGCCTAAACGAGAAGTGTAGAATGGGAAACTTGGCTCTTCTTCGGCAGCAACACGAATACCCACTTTAAATGGCTGCTTTGCATTGCGCTTATAGAATTGAAGCTCCTCCACATTATCTAAAATAGGCACTACATTCTTGAATCCTGTATTGATTAATTTTGTGATTCTACTGGTATAGGTCTTTTGCTTAAATCCATTGCAGATGATGAAAATATCTTTATTGATTTTTCTTCTCTTATACAATTGATTGATGATTTCGATATCATATGCAAATGAAGTTTCTAAATGTACATTGTGCGATAAAGCTTCTTCTACTACAAATGAAAAGTGTGAACTTTTTGTACAATAACAATAATAATACTCACCTTCATATTTATGCTTTTTAAAAGCATCTGCAAACATCTTTTTTGCCTTATTAATTTGCATTCCAATTTTTGGCAAATAAGTTAATTTTAAAGGCGTACCGTGTTTTTCGATAATCGCTTTTAAATCTAGCCCATTAAATTCTAGGTAACCGTTTTCATTTTTATCAAATCCCTCTTGAGGAAAATGGAATGTTTGTTTTACCAGAGAAGTGTAGGTATTGTTCATTGATGATACAGGGGTTGTTACTTGTTATTATAAGACAACAAAAATAGTTCTTTGATTGGATATTAGGCTTGATTTTAAAAGGAATCTTAGGCAACGCAAAAGCCCTCCAATTGGAGGGCTTTTGAATATCTAAAGTGTAGGATTTATGCCTTCACCGATTGTACAATCTTTTTGAAAGTTTCTGGCTCATTCATTGCCATGTCAGCCAATACTTTACGGTTCAAATCAGAACCTTTCTTAGCTAATAAGTTAATGAATTGGCTGTAAGTCAAACCTTCTTCTCTTACAGCTGCGTTGATACGTGCAATCCACAATGTGCGGTATTCACGCTTTTTCAACTTACGAGAAACATAAGAGTAAGTTAAACCTTTCTCTAATACGTTTTTGGCAACGGTATAGACGTTTTTACGCTTACCATAGAAACCTTTTGCTTGATCTAAAATCTTTTTTCTTCTTGCTCTAGATGCAACGGCATTTTTTGAACGTGGCATAATTAATATTTTTTTGAATCGGCTACTTAAAGCCTCGGACTCGGTGAATTAAATTGTTGAAATAGTAAGGAAGTATTATCCTTTTAATCTTAATAAACGAAGAACGAAGTCTTTGTTAGTTGATCCTACTAAACCTTTCTTTCTCATTGCTCTTTTACGCTTTGTAGATTTCTTGGTTAAAATGTGTCTTTTGAACGCTTTTTGGAAAGAGATTTCTCCTGTTCCAGTAACTTTAAAACGCTTTTTTGCGCTTGAGTTAGTTTTTACTTTTGGCATTATTATAATCTTATCGATTACTCCCTGCTGGCGGTTCTACTCAGGCAGAACACTTATTGGGCCTTGTGGGAAATGGATGGCGAAGGTAATACAGATTGGGAATATAGCAAAGAAAAAGGGCCCGAAAATATCGGGCCCTAGTAAAATCTATATTGATTATCAGCATTTTAGCCGATAGTTCATTGAAATCTTAAGCTGTAGGCTTCTTTTTGCCCCCTGTTTTAGGTTGGAAAATGGCAAACATTCTCTTTCCTTCCAACTTAGGCATACTCTCTAAAGTACCAGATTCAGCCAATCTTTCCGCAAATTTCAACAAAAGTAATTGACCTCTGTCCTGAAACATGATCGCACGACCTTTAAATTGAACGTATGCTTTTACTTTATTACCATCTTGTAAGAACTTCTCGGCGTGTTTTGCTTTAAAATCAAAGTCATGGTCATCTGTTCCTGGAGTGAAACGAATCTCTTTAATCTCTGATTGTTTAGAGTTCGCTTTCATCTCTTTTTCCTTACGCTTTTTCTCGTAAAGAAACTTCTTATAATCGATGACTTTACATACCGGTGGATTGGCTGTTGGAGAAATCTCCACTAGGTCCAAACCTTGGTCTGCAGCAATTTTAAGCGCTTCTTGCGTGTTGTAAACTCCTACGGTGATATTGTCACCTACTAATCGTATTTCTGGTACTCTAATACGGTCATTGATACGATGTTCTGGTTCCTGTTGTCTTTGAAACCTTGGGTTAAATCTAGGTCCTCTGTTCGGTAATGCCATTAATTATTAAAACGTTGTTTTGTGAGGTAAAGATAGTCAATGTTACGCATCAGGTGCTTTTCTTTCTACTATTTCTTGATGAATCTGTGAAATAAAGGCTGCTTTGTCCATCATACCTAAATCTCCTTTACCCTGTCTTCTGATAGATAATTGACTTTCTGAAGCCTCTTTCTCTCCTATCACCAACATATAAGGAACTTTCATAATTTCGGTATCACGGATCTTTTTACCAATTTTTTCATTGCGGTCATCAATCTCAGCACGTACACCTGCTTTTCGTAATTCTGCCAATACTTCCTGAGCATAAGGCATGAATTTATCACTGATTGGCAAAATCTTTGCCTGCAAAGGCGCCAACCAAACTGGGAACTTTCCTGCATAATGCTCTAACAAGAATCCAATAAAGCGTTCATGTGTACCCAATGGTGCACGGTGTATGATCAATGGTGTTTCTGGTTCGTTGTCTTTATTTGTAAAGCTTAAATTGAAACGTTGGCCTTGTGCAAAATCCACTTGATTGGTTGCTAAAGTAAATTCACGTCCAATGATACTCCAAATTTGCACATCAATTTTTGGTCCGTAGAAAGCACCTTCATCTTGAACTTCAACAAACGGTGTACCAGTCTCAATCAATACTTCACGCACCATGGCTTCGGTTTCTAACCAAAGTTCAGGCTCATTGATGTATTTCTGTCCCAATTTAGCAGGATCATGTAAGCTCAAACGCATCACATATTTATCGATACCGAAAATACTAAAGTACTTTAAGTACATCTCATTCACCGCTCTAAATTCTTGCGCGAACTGCTCTTTAGTACAATAGATATGTGCATCATTCATATGTAAACAACGTACACGCATCAATCCAAATAATTCACCAGATTGCTCGTATCTATAACAAGTGCCATACTCTGCAAGTCTAAGTGGCATGTCCTTGTAGCTCTTTGGCTCTGCATCAAAAATTTTATGGTGATGCGGACAGTTCATTGCCTTTAAATAATATTTAGTGCCATCCAATTCCATTGGAGGGAACATACTATCTTGGTAATAAGGCAAGTGACCACTGGTAATATACATGCTTTCTTTGGCTATATGCGGGGTTACTACACGCTTGTATCCAGCTGCTTCTTCGGTCTCTTTTGCAAGTCGCTCTAATTCTTCTATAATAATGGTTCCATTAGGCATCCACAAAGGCAAACCTGGTCCAACATCGTCGTCCATGGTATAGATGCCTAATTCTTTTCCTAATTTTCTATGGTCTCTCTTCTTTGCTTCTTCTAATAATAATAAGTATTCGTCTAATTCTTTTTGGTTCGGGAAAGTCACACCATACACACGTGTCAACATTTTATTCTTTTCATCTCCCTTCCAAAATGCACCAGCAATATTGGTGATTTTGATGGCTTTAATAGCAGCGGTATTTGGGATATGTGGTCCACGACACAAGTCGGTGAATCCGCCTTGAGTGTAAAAAGTAATCGTACCATCCTCTAAACCAGACAATAAGTCTAATTTGTACTCATCCCCTTTTTCTTCAAAATAAGCAACCGCTTCTGCCTTAGACATTTCCTTGCGGATATACGCGTTGGCTTGCTTCGCCAAATCATTCATTTTCTTTTCAAGTAAAATCACATCTTCTTCCTTAATGCTCTTTCCTCCTAAATCGATATCATAGTAAAAGCCTTTATCCAATGCAGGTCCTACCCAAAATTTTGCACCAGGAAACTGCATTTCTACTGCTTCTGCAAGCAAATGGGCAGATGAATGCCAGAAGGTATTTTTACCCTCATTGTCATCCCAAGTCAATAATTTTAATGCTGCATCTGCGTTGATTGGACGCGTGGCATCCCATACTTCGCCATTCACTGAAGCGGCTAATACTTTCTTTGCCAAGCCCTCGCTAATCGATTTAGCGATACCTAATGCAGTGATGCCTTTTTCATAGGATCTAACTGCGCCATCTGGAAATTGAATTTGAACCATGTTTGTACTAATAAATATATGGGGGCAAAGATAACAAAAAAAAGGATGCTTGTTTATACTTAGATTAATACTTAAATTTAAAGTTCTAATAAAACTATGGCAAGGACAACCCTACTCCTATTTTTTTGCGTTATTTCACTTCATTTAACTGCCCAAAACTTAACGGGGAGATGGATAGGCAGTTTTATAGCCAATGAGGATGCATTGATGAACAGTTATACCTATCAAATTGATATAAAGGAGAACAATAGTCATCAGATTACTGCTCAAACAATCACTCAAAAAACCGACCAATTTTACGCCAATGCTTTTGCCCGAGGCACTCATAGTGTAAGCACCAACCTAGTTCAAATTAATGAAACCAGCTTTGGCCAAATTAAAATTGCAAGTGATTTAGAAGCTTGTTTAATGACCAATTTTTTGACTTACAAAAATGTAGATGGTCATGAAATTTTAGAAGGTAGTTATATGTCCACCGCATTGAATGGAATTAGAAATTGTGGTAGCGGAAAAGTTTTTTTAGAGAAAGCACAAAGCCTTTTAAGTTATAAGAAAAACAAAAATGAAATTAAGTCTAAAGCAGGAATGAAGCCATCCATAAATGAGGTACAAAGCTCCACCGCTAAAGTGAATCTCCCAGAAGTCAAAACAAATAACAAAAGCAATCCCATTGTAAAAAAGTCTACACAATTGACCGAAAAATCAATAGACAAAATGGCTCCTAACACAATATCAGAAACAGATACAGACGAAGTCGTAGTTGAAAATATAAATGTATCCTCCAACAACGCAAAACAAAATACCATCCATAATCAACCCATCAACTTGCCTTGGGTATTGGTGGGTAGAGAAAATAAATTGGTCAAAAAAATTGTCACAAATAACAAAAAAATAAGCATCGATTTGTTTGACAACGGCACCATTGACAACGACACAGTGATCGTTTATGATAACAAACAATTATTGGTTAATAAACAAAGATTGAGTTACAAATCCATCCACCTTGAATTTGATTTTACAGAGAATATGAGAGAACATGAAGTCATTATTGTGGCACATAATATGGGCACAGTTCCACCTAATACTGCACTACTTTTATATAAAGATGGCAAAAGCAGACAGGAATATTTTATTACTTCTACCAATAAAATCAATGCTAAATTATTGATTGTATATGAACCCCCTAGAAACGACTAATTGAACTTATTTTAGCTCCTGTAATACCTGACTTGCTTGGTAGATTTCATTATCCCCCTTTAAATAAGGATTTTTTGATTTTTTATTGAGCCCAATCCATTGATTATCCGAAGCGTCAGAATAGATGTATATTGTTTGCTTTTGATAGCCGATTGTTGCCAAAAAATCAATCAAATGTAAACTCAACATTTGAGCCCCCATCAATCGCTCCTCTTGGCTCGTTGACATTAAAATAGCAGTTATTTCGTACTGAATATTGATTAATCCTTGCGCTGCATTATGCTGTGTTGCTGTATCAAGGGATAATTTAATTTGAGTTAGACTATCTGATAGTTGAATTAAACGAATACCATATAAATTCAAATCGGCACTGTCCTTCTCATCTAAATGATCCATCACTGCAAAGTATTGGTTCAAAATGGGCTGTATTTTTTGATCCAATGCTGCATCCTGTCTACTTTGCTGAAACTTAGGCGTCATTTGCGTTACTGGCAGGTTGGATTCCGTTTCACAAGACATGACGGCGGCAATAAAAATGAAAAAAAGCAGTCTACGCATACCAATTTTTTTCAAATTTATGCATAAATAGCCACTGCAACGCAGTAACTTTGCGCTCTGAATTGAAATAATATGTTAATAGGATTACAAAATGTGACTTTTGAGTTTGGCGCTAGAGCGATCGTGACGGATGCAACTTGGCATATCCAGCCAGGAGAAAGAATTGGCTTAATTGGATACAACGGGACAGGAAAGTCGACTTTATTAAAATTATTAGTAGGTCAATACACCCCTTCAAAAGGAACAGTTGAAAAAGGAAGAGATACCACTATCGGTTATTTACACCAAGATTTATTGAGTTTTGACACCAGTGAAACCATCACAGAAGTAGCACTGGGTGCATTTGAAAGAGTGCGTGAATTAGAAAAAGAAATTGAAGCCCTTGGGATAGAACTAGAAGCCAATCCAGAAGACAACGACATCCTAATTAAATACACAGATGCCTTACACGAAATTGATGTGTTAGATGGTTACAATATTGAACATAAGGCCGAAGAAGTTTTACATGGTCTTGGCTTTACGAATAAAGACTTAAACCGCCCCTACAAAGAATTTAGTGGAGGCTGGAGAATGCGTGTTTTATTGGCTAAGATGATTTTACAAGCACCTGATGTACTTTTATTGGATGAACCTACCAACCACTTAGACTTACCAAGTATCGAATGGTTGGAGAAATATTTATTGCACTATAAAGGCAGTGTCGTGATTGTGAGTCACGATAAATTCTTCTTGAATAAAATGGTCAATAAAATTGTTGAAGTATACCAACAACAATTGAATTTCTATACGGGCGATTACGAATACTATGAAGTAGAGAAAGTACAGCGCGTAGAGATCCAACAAAGGGCATTTGAAAACCAACAAGATTACATTCGTCAACAAGAAAGATTCATAGAAAGATTTAAAGCCAAGGCTTCTAAAGCTGCACAGGCTCAGTCTATTCAAAAGAGATTGGACAGATTAGATGTGATTGAAGATGTACAAATTGAAAGACCCAATATCAGAATCAATTTTGCCGTAGATAAAACACCTGGAAAAGTATTGGTTGATTTAAAAGGGATTAGTAAAAGTTACCCTACGCTTACTATTTTAGAGAACGCATTTGCAGAGATTGAAAGAGGCGATAAAATTGCTTTGATTGGTGCCAACGGTAAAGGTAAATCTACGCTTTTAAGAATTGTTGCAGGCATGGAAAGCTACGATGGAGAAAGGGTTTGGGGACATAATGTAGATGAAAGTTTTTATGCACAGCACCAATTAGAGTCTTTAAATTTAAACAATACCATTTTACAAGAAGTACAAGAATGTGGTACTAAAAAAACCGATTTAGAACTTCGCGCATTATTAGGTTGTTTCTTATTTGGTGGAGACGAAATTGATAAAAAAATTAAGGTCTTAAGCGGAGGTGAAAAAGCCAGAGTTGCTTTGACAAAAACCATCATTAGCAAAGCTAACTTCTTGATGCTGGATGAGCCTACCAACCACTTGGACATGGCTACTGTTGAATTATTGGCAGAGGCATTGACTAAATATGATGGTTCAATTATCTTAGTGAGTCACGATCGTTATTTTATTTCTAAAACTGCGAATAAGATTTGGGAAATTGAAGACGAAAAAATTATAGAATTTAAAGGTGATTATGCAGAATGGGTTGCATGGAAAGAAAGAATGGCCAAGCAAAAAGCAGCCAATCCAGAAACAGCTAAGCCAACACCTAAACCTGTCGAAAAAAAAGTTGAGCCAGTTGCTGCTGAAGTAAAGACCGGTCCAATTGACAAAGAATTACAGAAGCAGATTCAAAAATTACAAAAAGCAATTGCTCAACTAGAGCAAAATATCAACCAATTGAATCAGGAAAAAACAGCGATTGAATTGAAAATGGCCGATCCGTCTACTTACACAGATCCTGCCGCTTTTCAAGTCATTGAAAAAAGTTATCATGATAAGCAAGCTTTAATTCGTTCCATGAATAAGGAATATGAAATGGCTTTCAATGATTTAGTTGCGTTAGAAAGCAAATAGCTTTCTGATAAACTAACAGTTGCTTGTAAAATAATAGAAAAATACCCAGATATCTATTGTTCACATTGAATATTGGTTTCAATTGTTTAAATTTGGGGCTCCGTTCTTTCGGTAACCAATTGATTTATTCTTGTAAATCAATTCATTAAATGACAAATTGAATCAACATGTCTACTAAAAAAGTAAACAAAATTGCTGTTTTAACATCTGGTGGAGACGCCCCCGGTATGAATGCCGCTATCAGAGCTGTTGTTAGAACAGGAATCTATCATGGATTAGAAGTTTTTGGGGTTACTAGAGGTTATAATGGGATGATTGAAGATGATATTTTTCAAATGGATTCAAAATCTGTTGCCAATATCATTCAAAGAGGTGGTACCATTTTAAAAACGGCAAGAAGCAAAGATTTTTTTGAACCTGCTGGACGTAAGATTGCTTACGAAAATCTTAAAAAAAGAGGTATTGACGGTATCGTTGTCATAGGTGGAGATGGTAGCTTTAAAGGCGCGCAAAAATTTAGCAACGAATTTGATATTCCTTGTATCGGATTACCAGGAACAATCGATAAAGATATTGCCGGCAGTGACTTTACCATTGGATTTGATACTGCTGTAAATACAGCCGTTGAAGCCATCGACAAAATTAGAGATACTGCAGATGCACACGACAGATTATTCGTTGTAGAAGTCATGGGACGTGATGCAGGCTATATCGCTTTACATAGTGGTATTGCTACAGGTGCAGAAAATATATTGATTCCAGAATCTAAAACAGATATGGAAGCATTGGTTGCGAATTTGACAGAAAAAGAAAAGCGCAAAAAGTTAGTGAACCTGATTGTAGTTGCCGAAGGAGATGAATTTGGCGGTGGCAATCAAGTGGGTGATTATTTAAAATCTAAATTACCCAATGCAGATATTCGTGTTTGTATTTTAGGTCATATTCAAAGAGGTGGTGCTCCTACCTGTTTAGATCGTTTGATCGCAAGCAGAATGGGTTACCATGCAGTTGAATGCTTGATCGGTGGAAAACATAATGTCATGGTGGGCATTGAAGACAATAAGATGAAATACACGCCATTAGACAATGCTGTAAAAGCAAAACAAAAAATTTCAGAAGAGTGGTTAAAGATTGTAAAAATCTTAGCTAGCTAAATCATAAATAGAATTAAAACAACCCCAATAATAACAATGAGTCAGTCCACTTACAAACAGAAACACCATAAAACTAAAATCGTTGCAACGGTTGGTCCAGCTTGCGAAACTTATGACCAATTAAAAGCTTTAGTGATTGCAGGTGTGAATGTATTTCGTTTAAATTTTTCTCATGGAAGCCATGAAGACAAAAAGAAAATCATTGACAATATTAGAGGTATCAACAAAGAATTAAATTGTTCAGTTGCAATATTAGGTGACTTACAAGGTCCTAAATTAAGAGTAGGTGAAATTGAGAACAATAGACTAGAAGTAAAAGAAGGTGATATCCTTACTTTCACTAACACTAAATGCGTTGGTACCCTTGAAAAGATCTATGTATCCTACCCTAACCTTGCTGGTGATGTGGTGGTTGGAAACACCATCATGATTGATGATGGAAAAATTGAAGTGTTGGTACACAGTGTAGAATCCAATGGCGATGTGAAAGTAAAAGTAACTTTAGGTGGAATCATCTCTTCTAAAAAAGGCGTGAACTTACCTGATACAAAAATCTCTTTACCTGCATTGACAGAAAAAGATTTGGAAGATGCCGCATTTATCATCAAAGAAGAATTAGACTGGGTTGCATTGAGCTTTGTTAAGCGTGTAGCTGATATTGAAATGTTAAGAGCCATCTTAAATGAGCACAAAAGCAAATCAAAGATTATCGCTAAAATTGAAATGCCAGAAGCTTTAACCAATATCCGTGATATCATTATTGCAAGTGATGCGATTATGATTGCACGTGGTGACTTAGGTGTGGAATTGCCAGTTGAGAAAATTCCTTTGATCCAAAAAGAATTGATCAGAAAATGTATTCATAGAGCCAAGCCTGTTATTGTTGCAACTCAAATGATGGAGTCAATGATTGACAGAGTAAAACCTAACCGTTCTGAAATCACAGACGTTGCCAATGCGGTAATTGAAGGTGCAGATGCGGTGATGTTAAGTGGTGAAACTGCTACAGGGCAATTCCCAGTATTGGTTATAGAAACAATGCGTAAGATTATCTCTGAAGTAGAAGAAAATGGATACAAATACAACCGTTCAGAAGATTTGAAACCTCAACCTCACTCTCCTTCTTTCTTAAGTGATGCAGTTTGTTACAATGCTTCTAAATTATCTGAAGATAGTAATGCACACGCATTGGTGGGTATGACACAAAGTGGTTACACCGCATTCATGTTAAGTAGTTTCCGTCCTAAATCTCCATTGTTTATCTTCACAAAAGAACAAAGCTTGGTGAATCAATTGTCATTGAGCTGGGGTGTAAAGGCTTTCTACTATGATAAAGAAGAAAGTTTAGATGCGATCATTACCGATCAAATCCAAGTATTAAAAGACAAAGGTTTTGTAAATAAAGGAGATATTGTGGTGAATACTGGCAGTACCCCAATTAAATTACACTTACCAACAAATATGATTAAGATCAATAAAGTTGATTAACCTAAAGGCCTCATTATTGAGGCCTTTTTTATAACTTTAATATTCAATTTATAATAGACGACTATGCTAGAATCATTTGAAAAAATTCCAGTCAAAATTTACAAAGATGTTGCTTCTGGATCGAATGCAGTTGCAGCACAAATTGCTCAATTAATTAAAGAAAAACAAGCACAAGGTTTACCTTGTGTGTTGGGTATGGCTACAGGCGCAACCCCTATTTTGTTGTATAAAGAATTAGTAAGATTACACAAGGAAGAAGGATTGAGTTTCAAGAATGTGGTCACCGTTAATTTAGACGAATATTACCCTATCCCTAGAGATGCCTACCAAAGTTATTGGAGTTTTATGCATCGTCATTTATTCAATCATATTGATATAGATGCTGCCAATATTCATTTACCAAATGCAGAATGGAGCAAGGATGAATTAAAAGAAAAATGTGTTGCTTATGAGCAAACCATTGAAAAATTAGGTGGGATTGATTTACAAATTTTAGGCATTGGTAAAAATGGACATATTGGATTTAACGAACCGGGTTCTAGTTTTCATTCCAAAACAAGAGTCATCCATTTGGATCAATTAACTAGAATGGCTAATGTATATGAATGGCATGATTTAAACAAAGTGCCAAAACTAGCTATCACAGTGGGTATCAGCAGCATTATGAAAGCAAAGAAAATTGTTTTACTTGCTTGGGGAAACAAGGCAGAGATTGTTGCTAAAGCAGTTGAAGGTGATGTGACTGAGCAATTACCAGCAAGTGTTTTACAAAATCATGACGACTGTACATTTGTCATTGATGAATTGGCTGCAACAGAATTGACAAGACATAAATCACCATGGCTTACAGGTGCCAATGATTGGACACCACAGATGATTAAAAAAGCGGTGATTGGTTTGGCTTTAAAATTAAACAAAACAGTACTTAGTTTAACAGCAGATGATTATAAAGAGAATAGTTTATCCGATTTATTGGTGATTAAAGAATCGGTATACGACATCAATTTGCAAGTGTTTTATATGTTGCGTGATTCTATCACAGGATGGCCTGGTGGTAAACCCAACGCAGTCATTCCTGCGCATCCTGAACGCAGCGAACCACATAGTAAGAAAGTATTAATTTTCTCTCCACACCCAGACGACGATATCATCAGCATGGGTGGCACTTTCATGCGTTTACACGATCAAGGACACGATGTACATGTTGCGTATCAAACAAGTGGAAACATTGCTGTTACAGATGAATTTGTAACTAGATTTTTAGATTTTGCTGTCGGTTTTGAAGACCTATTTGGCATTGACAATAAAAAGAGTCAGGAGATCCTAACCAATGCTAGAGCCTACTTAGCGAGTAAAGAAACCAATCATTTAGATAGTCCTGAAATTAGAGCTATTAAAGGTTTAATTAGAAGATGTGAAGCCAAAGCCACTTGTAGATATGTAGGCATTGCAGAAGATAATTACCATTTCATGAATCTGCCTTTTTATGAAACAGGCATGATTGATAAAAAACCAATGAGCGAAGCAGACATTGAAATCACCATGGCTTTATTACGTAAGATTCAACCGCATCAAGTGTATTGCGCAGGCGATTTAGCCGATCCACATGGCACCCATAAAGTTTGCCTTGATGTAGTTTTTGAGAGCATGCGTCGATTGAAAGCTGCTGGTGATACTTGGGTGAAAGATTGTTGGGTTTGGTTGTACAAAGGTGCTTGGCAAGAATGGGATATTTCTGAAATTGAAATGGCCGTTCCTATGAGCCCAGACCAAGTGATGAAAAAACGCTTTGGTATCTTCATTCATCAGTCTCAAAAAGACAGTGTACCATTCCAAGGCACCGATTCGAGAGAATTCTGGCAAAGAGCCGAAATTCGAAACGCCAATACAGCTAATTTGTATGCGAACCTTGGTTTAACCAAATACGCTGCAATGGAGGCCTTTGTTCGTTGGCATTATTAATAAAATGACGGTATTTAAAGTATTATTTGCCCAATTCCTTTGGTAAAATGGTATTTTGAGGTATATTTGCACCCCTTATTGACCTGGGTTAGTAAGTGGAATGGCCCCGTAGCTCAACTGAATAGAGTATTTGACTACGGATCAAAAGGTTTCAGGTTTGAATCCTGACGGGGTCACAAAGCCCACGCGAACAGCGTGGGCTTTTTCGTACATAGACGCGAAACAAGCTCGCTTGATTTCGTGGATAGGCACGAAAAAGCAAAAACATCAGGCACTGATGTTTTTAAAGGGCTTTGGGTACGACCAATGCGAAGAGGATGCGACCATCGGGAGCAATCCTCTTAAGTTAAGGCAACTGCGAAGAGGATGTTGCGAAGCAACCATCCCATCCCATTCCATCCCATCACCATAAACTATTTTCTAAGCGTACAATTACTTGAATAATGAATAAGATTCAACTATAAGTTGTGATGTATATCATTTCATACATCAATTAACCTATAGCTTAATTTTGAAAAAATATTGCTACCTTTATAAAAGTTCAATAAATCAAAAAAGACACTTTTTAATCGATATAGATTGCATCTTAGAATTGCAAAATCTAATAATCGATGTAAAATTCAAAAAGAAGCTTGATTATATAGTTACTAGAATTTTAGACTTAAATACTCAATATTACGAGGATTATGTAAAATTGGTTAATTATGAATCCATAACTGAAATCAGAATTTTCCCAAATGGAATGAATGCAAGAATATATTGTAAAGAAATTCTAATGGAAGATGGACATATTTCAATTGTAGCATCAAAATTCTTGCAAAAGAAAAAATCAATGAAAATTGACAAAGATTTACAAAACAAAATAAAATTAATTGAAAACTACATTTATGAAATTAACATCTGAAAATATTAAAAAAATAAAACCATTACATCAAGCAACTGAAGAGGAACAAATAAACTTAGACGAATATATACTTATGGCAAAATATCTAAGTGAAATTGAAAATATATTAATTGAAAAATCTTTGACAAAAAAAGCGCTAGCTAATAAAATTGGAACTTCCCCTAGCTACCTAACTCAAGTGTTTAGAGGAGACAAGCCGCTTAATTTTAAAACCTTAGCTAAAATTCAAACTGTTTTAAATATTCACTTTGAAGTACATGTAATTCAAAGTGAAATTCAAAATATATCAAAAACAAAACTCAATAAAGAAGAAAAAGAATGGATGAGTTTTGGTAATAAATTTGATGAAAAAGAATGGACTTGGTAAATTACAAACAACCAGATCCACCCCAACCACCACTGACATCTATCATTTTATCAAGTAACTATAGTTACATACAGCAGCAATATTGAATAGTAATTTTATTATGGAATCAAATACATGACTCCATAATAAATTGAATTATGAAAAAAACAATTCTAAGCTTATCATCCATTTTTCTGTTCACTGGAACAGTCTTATTTGCTGCATCTTGCACAAAAGAGACCAGTATCAATGAAAATGATGCAAATGGGGTAATCAATAGTGCAGTATTAACAAGTCAAATCAATTCCTTGCCGGTCGAGCCATTAAGTGCAGCTGAAATCGCTGGTTTAGTGTATTTAAGAGAAGAAGAAAAACTAGCAAGGGATGTATACTACAAACTATATGAAAAATATAGCGCGCGTGTATTTAATAATATTTACAATAGTGAAATCACACATACCAATGCGGTTTTACAATTATTGAACAAATACCAAATACCCGATCCAGTTGGCGCAAATGCAATAGGTGTATTTAAAGATACCGCATTGCAAAATTTATACAATAGCTTAATAACTAAAGGTAATATTTCTTTACAAAATGCGTATGTAGTGGGAGCTACTATCGAAGATGTAGACTTATATGATTTAAAAATAAAAGTTGCTGTGGTAGACAATCAAGACATTAAATTAGTATATGACATGCTAGCAAAAGGAAGTCGTAATCATATGAGGGCATTCTATAAAAACTTACTTTATACGGGAATGACTTATGTCCCTCAGTATATCACTCAGGCAGAATTGGATGCCATCATCAACAGCCCAACAGAAACTGGATTTTGATTTGAACATTACTTAGTTTAAAATGGCCTAATTTATCGATTAGGCCATTTTTATTTGGCTGTTTTGTCTACTTTTGAAGGATAAATGAAATTCATTTGAAACTCTCCATCTACTCTGTTGGCAAAGCCAATGAAACCTATATTAAAGAAGGCGTAGAACAATTCACCAAAAGGATTGGTCATTACTACCCTATCGACTGGCAATTGATCACTCCTTCCAAATTGACCGATCCTGCCCAAATTAAAAAAGCAGAAGCCGCTAGTATTTTAAAAGCGATGGCTGTAACAGATGTATTAATCTTATTAGATGAAAAAGGCAAAATGCTGAGTTCCCCTGGCCTAGCCAATTTAATCCAACAAAAAGCCAACCAAAGTGCCCAAAAAATTATCTTCTTAATTGGAGGCGCCTACGGTGTAGATGAAACCATTCAGAAACGTGCCAATTTCATATGGAGCATCTCTGAACTCGTCTTTCCGCATATGCTGGTTCGATTAATTCTATCAGAACAAATCTACCGCGCTTGTAGTATCTTAGCCAACGAAAAATACCACCACGAATAATGAGCATTACTTTATTAATTACAGTTGCAACTGTACTCATTTCCATTGTCGCATTTTACAATGCAGAAGTCATGGATAAATTGATTTTCCACCCACATACAGTAAGTAGACACAATGAATGGTATCGTTTTATAAGTTCAGGTTTTATCCATGCCGATTTTATGCATCTTGCATTTAACATGTTCTCTTTCTATATGTTTGGGGATTATGTGGAGCAGTATTTTCATATGCTCTTTGGCAGCAATGGCAAAATGCTTTACTTATTGTTATACCTATCTGCCTTGGTGGTATGTTTGGTGCCCACCTATCTTCAACAAAAAGACAGGTACAATTACAATAGCTTAGGCGCTTCTGGTGCAGTATCAGCCATTGTATTTGCAGGCATCTTCTTAATGCCTACCATTCAAATTGGATTTTTCATCATCCCACCAATTATTCCTGGATTTATATTCGGCCCTATCTATTTAGGTATCACTGCTTATTTAGCCAAGCAAGGCCATGGCGGCATCAACCATAGTGCGCATTTATGGGGTTCTTTGTACGGAGTGGTGTTCTTGATTGTAGCAGCTTACTTTATCGCTCAATTCAATGTGGTTACAAGCTTTATAGAACAGATTAGGCTTTACTTAGGAATGTAATTTTAACCACTTGTTTTGTCTGTGGCGTAATTTTAAATCGGTCATCAATTCTGTGACCTACAATCCAAGCAATTTTACTATCTGTACATAAAACAGTGGTTCTAGCTTTAATTGCTGGACTTAATTTTAAGCTACCTAAAAAATGATTGAGTTTCTTTTTCTTGCGCATCCCAAGAGGATAAAAATAATCCGTTGAAACCCAAGATCTATTGAGTAAAGGCCAACTCAATTGGCTTGCATCTAAATAAGCAAAAGCAGCATTGGTATCTACCTTAAGCGTTTGCAAGTCGTCTATCCATTCCAATTGAAATTTCCCAAACTGGGTATCTAAAAGTAGTTGGTCTTTCGTGATGGTCTCATACACTTTATCTTCCTGATTGGGCACTATCTGAATTACATTGTCCCACTTGATCAATCGATGCGACGAAGAAGCTATATATGCACCTTTATTAGCAGCAGCAATTTTATGAATTTCAGCTATTTGAGTGGCCTTAAAACCGTATGCTTGAACCAAGCCCCAAATATAAGTAGCATTGCCTTTAAGGCGATTCCATTTTGACAAATCAATAGTAGGAATGCCTTTAGGGAAACTGATATTCTTTTTCCAGAATGCGGCTACAGTGGATTGCACAATAGCTTCTGCCTCTTGCAATCTAGTGATGGTATCCAACACTTGTTTACTCACATTAGGATACACTGTTTCCATTTGAGGAATCAACTGATTACGGATTAAATTTCTGGTATAGTCATTCTTTTCATTGGAACTGTCTTCTACGAATGCTAGTCCATTTAATTTTGCAAAATCTTTAATACTAGACTTACTAAAAGGCAATAATGGTCTGATTAAATCAATATGGTCTGTGGCTAGTTGATTTTGTTGATGGGTTCTAATTGCAGGGATGCCTGTGAGTCCATGTAAACCTGTGCCTCTAAAAAATTGCATGAGTACAGTTTCAACTTGATCGTCTGCATGGTGTGCAGTGAGCAAAACGATTTTCGAATTGGTATTTGCAGTTAATTCTTTCACCAAAGTTTCAAACCAAGCATAACGTATCTCACGGGCTGCTTGTTGAATCCCCATTTTATATTGATCTGCAAAATCCAATGTATCAAATCGCTTAGTCAACAGAGGCAAACCCAATTTAACAGCAAAATCCTTGACAAAGGATTCGTCTCTAACACTCTCTTCTCCTCTTAATTGAAAATTAGCGTGTGCAATCGTACAGCTGGCACCCATTTGATGCATCAAAGTAGCAAGCACAATACTATCTACACCTCCACTAACTGCAATTAAAAAATGCGTATTGTGGTTGGTGATACTTGGAAAAGTAGTCGCCCAATGGCTCTTAAATTGCTCCAAGCTCAATGACATAGCAATGCTTTAAATTATTTCTTTTGTTCTTTTGCCCAAGTGTCTTTCAACGTCACTGTTCTATTGAATACCAATTTGTCTTTAGTACTTGTGGTATCTTGATAAAAATACCCTTTTCTTAAAAACTGAAAACGGTCTTCTAAAGCATCATTCAATAAAGCAGGCTCACCCCAAGCAGTCGTCACCCTATGTAAAGAATGTGGATTGATATAAGACTTAAAGTCGCCCTCTGCACTACTTGGATCTTCTACATTGAATAAACGATCATACTCGTTTAATTCAACAGGGATAGCATGCTTTGCACTCACCCAATGCAATGTGCCTTTCACATGAATACCTGAAGTATCCGAACCCGATTTAGAATCAGGGAAATATTTTGCATACACCGTAGTGACTTTGCCATTTGCATCTTTGTCAAATCCTTCACATTCGATGATATAAGCACTCTTTAAACGAACAGATAAACCTGGCCCTAATCTAAAATATTTTTTAGTAGGTTCTTCCATAAAATCATCCGCTTGGATCCACAACTCTTTACTAAATGGAACAGGTCTTGTGCCACCATTTGGATCTTCCGGATTGTTTTCTGAATGCAATAATTCTTCTGCTTGCTCATAATTGGTAATCACCAATTTAATTGGATCTGTTACCACCATTCTTCTTTGCGCAATTTTATTCAAGTGTTCACGCACACAGAACTCCAATAAACTTAAGTCAATATAATTTTCTCTTTTCGCGATACCAATACGATCACAAAAATCTCTGATGCTCTCTGCTGTATAGCCTCTTCTGCGCATACCACTGATCGTTGGCATTCTTGGATCATCCCAGCCTTGTACGTGTTGGTCATTTACCAATTGTAATAACTTACGCTTACTCATGACTGTATAGGTCATGTTTAAACGTGCAAATTCATATTGCTTAGATGGGAAGATGCCTAATTGCTCGATACACCAATCATACAATGCTCTATGCGGGATGAATTCTAAAGTACAAATTGAGTGCGTGATATTTTCGATTGAATCGCTTTGTCCATGTGCAAAATCGTACATCGGATAGATGCACCAATTATCACCAGTGCGATGGTGATGTGCTTTTTTGATTCTATATAAAAGCGGATCACGCATATGCATATTGGGACTTGCTAAATCTATTTTAGCACGCAACACTTTTTCACCGTCCTTAAATTGTCCTGCTTTCATTGCCGCAAACAATTCCAAGTTTTCTTGGACACTTCTATTCCTAAAAGCATTGCCCGTTCCTGGCACAGTAGGTGTTCCTTTTTGTTGTGCAATTTCTTCCGCAGTACTATCGTCTACATAAGCCAATCCTTTTTCAATTAATTGAACAGCGAATGCATACAATTGATCAAAATAATCAGATGCATAACATTCTTTGATCCAGTTAAACCCCAACCATTTTAAATCGGCTTTAATACTCTCTACATATTCTGTATCTTCTGTCACCGGGTTGGTATCATCAAATCTCAAGTTGGTCGCACCCCCAAATTTTTCGGCTAAGCCAAAATTCAAGCTAATGCTTTTAGCATGCCCAATATGCAAATATCCATTTGGCTCTGGAGGGAACCTGGTTAATATACTTTTGTACTTCCCAGCTGCTAGGTCTTGGGAGATAATTTCCTCAATAAAATTTAAACTTTTTTCGTCGCTCATAAGATCTTTTCTATTCGGGTAAAGGTACAAAAACCTGCCCCAAAAACCTACCTCAATTTAACTAGGTCAATTAGCCCTTTGCGCCGTATATTTTTTGTACTTCGATCACCAATTTCTCAATGTCTTGATCCTCTCCTTTTGGGCTATAAGGCTGCTTTAAACTGCTTCCAAATACAAATGCAACTGTTTGCCAAATACCTGCATTCAATCCCCCTTTATATTCTTTGATTAACTGATAACAGTTATTGCCCGTTTCTCTATTGATTAATTTCATGAGCACTTTGCCTTGATACACAGACAGGTTCGTCACTTTATCGGCGAAGTCTCTTTTTAGCTCTTTCTCTCTTGATTTAATGATCTGCTTTCTTAGTTTTTCATCCTGCACATTGGCCAATTGTGCATTCACTGACTGAATCACTTTACTGGCAGTTCTTGCATAAGGATAAGTTACATAAACCGCATTGCGCAGTCTAGTCCAATTGTTCCAATAGTTTTTTAATGCCCTTGTTTGAACAGCATGAACCACCACTGTGGGCAACCAAGATTGGGGAATGGTATCCCCTTCTGGAGTGATAAATCCCTCCACCCTAATGGTATCATATTGACCAACCTGCCCAAAAATTTGTTTAGGCAAAAACGTAGTCAATAAACCAATCAGTATGAAATAAGTGATTCTCATATTATTTGATACCCTAATATACAAAAAGTAACCCTATTTTTTGAAACGATAATAGGCCCCCATCATAAATCCAATAGTGGTTACAATCACCCCTAGCCATAATAAATTGATCCAAGGAAACTCATAGACTTTTAAAGTAATCAGATTGGTCAATGAAGTAGACTCTTTCACACCTATCTCTAAAATACCTTTTTCTTGGTCTATTACTTTGTTAAAACTGAGTACTAAGTTTTGCGCTTTAACTGTGTCTACTTTTGAAGTAAGATTTAATCCTTCTAATAAAATACCTGGTTCAGCCACATATTTTAAGCCTTCCTTAGAAACTACATTCAACTGCAATCTTAATTCGTTCACACCCGCTGGACGATCTCCAGGAGGATTCACATTCACTTTTTCCAATTTAATATAGCCATTGCTGTAGAAAATGGAATCGCCTACTGCAATTTGATTGGGTGTAAAACGAGTGGTATCTTCTTCGGTATGGTCTTGGAAAGAAGTTACGTACACAAAAATATCTTTATGTAAATAATGTTTAGATGCAGGGTTAGCAGAAAATCCTTCCATCCCCTTATTGTTCTTTAACACATCAGGATACAACATAAATGTCTCTCCAGTTTTCTTTTCTTTAAAGCCCAATTCAAAATACCTTTTACCTATATCATCGAATGTATCTCTCAAGTAAGTCACATTGTACTTACCCATATCTGTTTCTATGGTTTCAAATAAAGTAAGGTTCTCTCTTGGATCACCCACTGGATTATTTTTTTGAGTAGAGTCCACTCTTAAAGGACTGATCCCTGTGGTGTTGTAACTCAATGTGGTTTTGTTGGCAGAAGAAATAAAGATTCCAGCCAACACCAATCCAAAACCAATATGACCAACCGAAGCACTTGCCGATTTAAGCTTGCCCTTTAGAACCACAGACCAGTAACTTATATTTCCTACAATTGCAAAAACTGATGCCACTATCGCAATATAGATCGCACCTAAGAACCCAGCGCCTTTATCATCATAAGCTACGCCCACAAAAATAAAAATGAGTGTACTAATGATTGCTGTGATAATGACAGGCCAAAGGATTTGCTTTTTAAAATAAGACATTGGTGTCGTCTTGAATTTCAAGAACTGTCCAATCGCTGTTAAAGAACCTATAATGATGGCAACAAATATCTGCACTTGGTTATGCGCAAATTCTGGATCTTCTGGTGGCGCAATTTGTGTACCAAAAATTTTATTAAAAACAGGTGTAGATGTCTTCAAAATAATGACAACTGCAGAAAGCACTAATACCAATGAACCAATCAACATCCAAAATTCTCTACTATCAATTGCATCTTCCTTTAAAGGTTCTTGCATTGATTTATAACGAACAAAATACAAAACAAAGAAAGGGAGCACAAAAATGAATAAGAAAAACAACAACTGTCCATTCATGCCTAAGTCCGTGAATGCGTGTACAGAAGTGTCCCCTAAAATACCACTTCTAGTTAAAAAAGTGGAGTATACAATTAACAAGAAACTAATTCCAATGAATAAATAAGTTGCTTTTAAACTTGCGCCTGTTTTATTATAAATCATGGCAGTGTGGATCCCTGCAACTAAAGTCAACCAAGGCACTAATGAGGCATTTTCTACCGGATCCCATGCCCAATATCCACCAAAAGTTAAACTCTCATAAGCCCAAGCAGCGCCCATCATAATGCCAAGCCCTAATATCCCAGCAGAAAAATTGGCCCAAGGCAATGCAGGTTTCACCCACTCGTGGTTTTTCTTTAACATACCTGCAACCGCATAGGCAAATGGTACGATGGTGGTAGCAAATCCTAAAAATAAAATTGGCGGATGAATTACCATCCAGTAGTTCTGTAATAAAGTATTTAAACCAGTTCCGTCTTTTAATAAGTTTACATAATCAGGTCTAGACAAAATTGGCCAGTTCATCTCTTGTCTTAATAAAATGAAAGGACTCGATCCAATTTTTAAATCGAATACATATAAGCCAATCACCATAGTGGCAAGCATCACTTGTGCAAAGCTAATGACCATCATCACACCCGCCTCATGTGCTTTGGCTTTCTTAATCAAGATCAATCCTAGTATAGCATGCCAAAAACTCCATAACAAAAAGCTACCTTCCTGTCCTTCCCAAAAACAACTCAATAAATATTCAAAGGGTAAATTTTTATCACTGTGTGTGTACGCATATTTATACTCAAACAAATGATTGTAGATCACATAAAATAAGACCACAAAACTTCCAATCACAGTTAAAGCTTCTATGACAAAAGCGGTTCTTGCTAATTTTTTCCAACTGGTTTCAACCACTAATTCTTTAGCATAAAATGCTTTTGCGAATGAAAACGTAGCCACTAAAGAAGCTACAAAGGAAAGGATCGATAAAAAATAACCTATTTGTCCAGGTAACAAATGTTCCCCGATAAACTGAGTTGGCTGCATGTTGTAATTTTGATTAGTTGGTAATGGTTACCGGTTGTTCTTTCATCGCATTTGGATTGTCCTTGTATTTGGAAGGACACTTCATCACAATAGAGCTACATTCAAATGCATCTCCTTGAACACGTCCTTTTAAGACCAAACGCTCCGACTTTTCCATATCTGTAGGCATGGCATTACGGTAAACCACCGCGATTTTACCCCCTAAGCTATCCTCCACATTGAACTTTAATAAATTGGGGTCTTTTACTGGATCGTACTGTACAGGAACAGATTTGTCCATTTTTACGATCAAATTCACATATTTACCCTCTTTTTGCTTTGCAGAAGCCACTGTTTCGTAACTACTTAAATCGCCTGTATAGCTTATTAATACTACAATTGCGGCGGCAATTAAGACCAATAAAATAAGATGTGTTTTCTTCATACCGCAAAGTTAACCAAATGGCCTTAAATTGCATCAAATTTTACGCATCTCATAAACTTCAATTATGCGCCTTTTTGACTATATCATTGTTTGTAAAAGCCCCGACTTTAAGAACGTAGACCGTATTAGCCAATTCATGCTATTCATCACCCTATTGGCACTGTCTTATGCACTCTATGCTGGCCTTTACCCACAACCAGCTTTATTGATTGCCATCATGACTTCGGTAGCTAGTTGGTGGATTTTTTGTGTGTATCAGAAAATTAAAGGTGGCGCACCCTATTATCGCCTTGGATTGTTATTTGCATCTTGGGGCTGGTTTTTACTTCCTAATGCTTTGTTAATTTCTGGCATATTCTTGATTGCTGCATTATTTGAACGCCAAGTAAAGTTCCCTTATGAAATTGCAGTGGATCCTGCGGGCATCTTAATCAACACTTTTCCCAAAAAGTTTTACCCATGGGCAGAAATCAATAATATGCTTATTAAAGACGAGTATATTACAGTAGACTTTAAGAACAATAAATTGATCCAAAAGCAGATCAATGAGCCGGTAACCGAAAACATCAAAAACGAATTCAATGCTTTTTGCGCGGAGCATTTAGCTAAAACAAACTAATTATGGCATTAACTGAATCCCCTTATTTATTATACTCAGACGGCGAAGGCAATATTTTTGAAGATGAAACTTTATATGTTGTAGGAAGAGCTGGCTGGGACGCTTATCCAATTCCTGAGGAAGACTGGATCCCTTTACCCGAAGGTGGAAGCTTGTATGAATTACCTGGTAGAAGAGGCATTGGCATCGATGTAGAAACGGGTGAAATGCGCCTTTGTGAAAAAGGTTGGGCAGTAGCTGCTTTCATCCCCCCAGCACATACAGGATTGTATATTGCTGCTTATGAATCATTACCAGAAGCACCCTTATTACCCCTATTTTGTTACACTGCCGTGGGTTGGTTAGAGGGTGTAAATTATGTACCTGCTGTAAGAATTGAACAAGATATTCGCCAAGATTGTGAGGGTTATGATCAACCCACTATTGAATTTGGTGCAGACCATTTATTAAAGACCTATAGTGAAAATAGATTGGTGCAGCACTTAATGCAAAACTGTTGTATGACTTACCATTGTCCTGCTGCAAGAAATTTTGCGATGGGAAGATGGGAATGTCCTATCCCCATCTCACCTGCTTGTAATGCGAATTGCATAGGTTGTATTTCATTCCAACCTATTGAAGAAGAAATTGTTTCCAATCAAGATCGCTTGTCTTTTAAACCCACTGCTGCCGAAGTAGTAGAATATACTGTACCGCATTTAATGTCTGCCCCTTTCCCGATTGTAAGTTTTGGACAAGGATGTGAAGGTGAACCCTTATTAATGTGGGAGACTATTAAAGAAGCTATCATAGAAATCAGAAAACATACTGATAAAGGAAGTATCAATATCAACTCCAACGGATCCAATCCAAAAGCGGTAGCCGAATTGGCTGCGGTTGGTTTAGATAGTTTAAGGGTAAGTACCAATTCTGCTCGACCAGAAATTTACAACGCGTATTACAGACCTAATAATTACAAATTCGAAGACATCATTGAGAGCTTAAAAGTAATGTCAGCCGCAGGGAAATGGACTAGTATTAATTATTTTGTTTTCCCAGGCATGACGGATACCGTAGCAGAATATGAAGCACTCCGCAAATTGATTAAAGATACTGGTTTGAAAATGATTCAATGGCGTAATTTCAATATTGATCCAGACTGGTACCTTGGAAAAATTGGTGTGACTGAACCTGGCGAAATCATGGGCGTAAAACAAATGATGGACTTAATTAGAGAAGAATTCCCAGATCTAAAATTTGGTTATTATAACCCTCCTATTGAGCGTATCAAAGGTGATTATAACACTGAATTCGCGCACCACTAATTCAAATGCAAAGAGGAATAGATACGTGAAACTGAAAACTGAATTTTGAAAAGACATTATAATAAACAAGTCCAAATTGGAACCATTTTAGCCATCATTGCATGTGTCATTTGGTCGGGCAATTTTATTGCATCTAGGTACTCCATCCATTTAGCTGGTCCAATTAGTTTGGCTTTTTTTAGATGGACAATTGCCACCATCACCATGCTGCCTTTTGCCTTAAAGAATTTAAAAAAAGAAAAAGCATTATTCAAGCAAAACTTGAGTTACTTTTTCTGGATGGCCTTAGTGGGTGTTGCGGTATACAATACCATGATTTATCAAGCAGGTCATACTACTACTGCCATCAATATGGCATTGTATGGTTCTATCATCCATCCTATTGTCGCTACTTTAATGGCCGCATGGGTGGTGCAAGAAAAATTAACATGGAAAAGTATTGCAGGAATTGCATTAGGAGTGGTGGGCATCATCGTACTTTTAAGCAAAGGAGATATAAACACTTTATTGCATTTTAAATTTGCCACGGGCGATTTGTGGATGATTGGTGCAGGCTGCTGCTTTGGTACCTACAATGTTTTTGTTAGAAAGAAACCAATTGGCATTTCCAATAACAGTTTTCTTTTGGTACTCTTCGCAATGGGCACTTTATTATTATTCCCTTTTGCAATCTATGAAATGTCCTATGTGCAACCTGTGCAGTTCAGCAAAGAATTATTGATTGTGGTATTGTACATTGGCATTGGTAACTCAACCATTGCTTATTTATTATGGAATATGGCCATCCATCGACTTGGCGCTGCAAAGACTGCTTTATTTGGTACACTGATTCCTTTTCTAAGTTCAATTGAAGCCTTATTTATTCTGAACGAACAATTCACAATTTTTCAAATCATTAGTGGTGTGATTATTATTTCTGGAATCGTGATCAACACCTGGCCTTCAAAAATAAAGCATGGACATTAGCACCATTATTTTACTTTGTTTAATTGCGTTTTTGGCAGGTTATGTTGATGCCGTTGTGGGCGGAGGCGGATTGATCCAAGTACCAGCAGGCTTAATTTTAATGCCCTCCCAGGCAGTCTCTACTGTGATTGGTACATTAAAAGTGCCTTCCTTTTTTGGAACCTGCTTTGCCACTTACCAATATTTAAAAAGAGTGAAGATCCCTTTGCTTCGCATTTTAATTTTCACTTCTATTGCTTTTACAGCAGCATTCTCTGGTTCTTTATTGCTCACTAGAATGAGTAATCAATTCATGAAGCCCGTTATATTTTTTGTGCTACTTGCAATGGCGGTGTATACTTTTACGAAAAAAGATTTTGGCCAAGTATTGCAGAAAGAACAAATCAAGTATCCAATGCTTAAAGGCATTTTAATTTGTTTAATCATTGGGTTTTATGATGGTTTTATTGGCCCAGGTGGAGGTAGTTTATTTG
The DNA here is from genome assembly GCA_017983845.1 of Sediminibacterium sp. Taxonomy (GTDB): domain Bacteria; phylum Bacteroidota; class Bacteroidia; order Chitinophagales; family Chitinophagaceae; genus Sediminibacterium. The sequence goes on along the minus strand of JAGOAO010000003.1, from coordinate 89,653 downwards.
TATTGGCTTTCATCGCTATTTTAGGCTATGACTTTATGAATGCAAGTGCACACGCCAAAATAGTCAACCTATCCACCAACCTAGGTTCTTTAATTTTATTTATTGGAAAGGGCGTGGTGCTTTGGCCTGTGGCAATCCCCATGTCTGTATGCAACGCAGCCGGTGGCATTTTAGGATCTAGGATGGCCTTAAAAAAGGGGAATCAATTTATTAGAAAGATTTTCCTGTTTGTTATTGTGGCCACTTTGTTAAGATTGGGATATGACGTTTTTTTCCATTAATTTTAATCTATGCAATTGAGTTTTGAACAATTAAAGAATATTAAAGCTGGCGCCTATACCGGATTGATTTGTATTGCGCTATCCTTGGTCTTTTTTGTTTTAAAATGGCAGGAACCCGCTCCTACAATAATCCCCCCACTTCCTGAATATATGGAAGTGAACTTAGGCAATAGCAATACAGGTGCTGGGGAAGTCCCTCCTATGAGTAAGGAAGCACCGGCACCTGAACAAGGTGAAAAAGCAACAAAAACAAAAGCAGCAGCAACAGCTGCTACAAAAATAAATACGGTTACAGGGGACGATAAGGACGAAGCGGTTAAATCTGGGACGGCTAAGACCATCACCAAAAGCAACGAAGTACCTACTCCACCAAAACCTAAAGCTTTAATGGGCAAATATGCTGGTGGCAATGGCCCCGGCGGCAATAACCAAGACAGCTATAATAACGTCAAAGATCAGGGCATTGCAGGTGGCAAAGGCGATCAGGGTGTTGCAAATGGATCTATCAACGGCAAAGCTTATTCAGGAACTGGCGGTCCCTTTGTGACAAAAGGAGACAGAAGAGTCACTAAAACTTATTCCTTTAATGGGGATGTACCTCCTGCTACCATTTATGCAGAGATCGAAGTGAATCCAAGCGGCGTGGGTAGGTTTATACAAATTGCTAGAGGCTCGTCTTCCAATGATGCTAAATATAAAAGAGCTATCATTGACTATTTAACCAAAATTAGTTTTAATCCATCCGATCATAGTTCTACAGTTACAGTGAAATTCAAATTCGACGTACAATAAGCCATCCAATAAGTATGAGCTATCAAGAAACGATTGACTATTTATATACTAGACTTCCCATGTTTAGTAGGATCGGCGCCGCAGCCATCAAGCCTAATTTAGACAACACGATTGCTATTTGTACTTATTTAGGAAACCCAGAAAAAAAGTTAAAGACCATCCATATTGCAGGCACCAATGGCAAAGGATCCACTAGTCATATGCTCGCATCCATTTTTCAAGAAGCTGGATATAAGACAGGCTTATACACGTCTCCACATTTATATGATTTTAGAGAGCGCATAAAAGTCAATGGACAAATGTGTAGCAAGGATTTTGTCGTTGATTTCACCCACCGAATCAAACCATTCGTAGAAAAAATTGAACCCTCATTTTTTGAAATCACAGTAGGCATGGCTTTTGATTATTTTGAAAAAGAAAAAGTGGATATTGCCATCATTGAAACCGGATTGGGTGGCAGATTAGACAGTACCAATATCATTGACCCCGAATTGTCTATCATCACCAATATTGGCTTTGACCATATGGCTTTGTTAGGGAATACAATCGAGGCAATCGCATCGGAGAAAGCAGGTATTATTAAAAAAGAAACCCCTGTTGTGATTGGGGAATCCACCGAAGTCACTAAACAAGTTTTTGTAGAAAAAGCAGCAGCAGAAAATGCGCCCATTTATTTTGCGGAGGATTTTTTACAACATACCTCTTTTCAGAACAATTGGCAAACAGCTTTATTTGAATTTACACAGCCATTGATTCATTTATTAGACGCTCCATTATTTTCAAAAAAATTCACCATTGAATGCGACCTGCCAGGCAAGTACCAATCAAAGAATTTAAAAAGCGTATTGGTAGCAGCCCAATTACTTTCCAGCATGGGCTGGAAACTCAGTGCGCACAAAGTGATAAAAGCTTTATTGAACATTAAAAATAATACCGGTTTAATGGGCAGATGGGAATGCATTCAAGCAAACCCAAGAGTCATATTGGATGTAGCGCATAACGAACCAGGTATTCAAGCTTTATTAGAACAATTGGCATCCATCCATTACAATCAATTGCATATTGTAACTGGCATGGTCAAAGACAAAGACATACAGGCTGTTTTAAAATTATTACCAAAGGAGGCGCAATATTATTTTACACAATCGCATATCCCAAGGGCTTTACCAGCGCAGGAATTAACTGAACAAGCAGTAGCAGTTGGTCTTCATGGTAGCCAATTTGAAGAAGTGAATTTGGCATTGGCTCATGCCATCAAAAATGCCAACCACAATGATTTAATTCTTGTGATTGGCAGTGTATTTTTAGTGGCCGAAGTAGACCGATCAAAATTCAAATAAATTACCAGCCTTTATTCGCCCTTAATGTAGTGATATGTGCTACATGGTGTTTGCCATGCCATGCATAGACTGCAAATAAATCCCAAAGACTTACCTCTGCGTTTCTGCCTGGATGAAATATTATTCTTTGCCATTGTTCCTCCGTTAAACTTGCTAATAAATTAGCCCAACGCTCGTGCAAAGCATGCAATAAAGTCATTGAATAATTGATAGGTGTTTCCAATGCGTCTGCCATGGATACCCATTTGTTTTCGTCATAAGCTTTAATACTAGGCACTTCCTCTGTGAGTCCTAATTTAAATCTTGCAAAAGCATTCATATGGCTGTCTGCAATATGATGCACTAGTTGTTGCAAGGTCCATCCCCCATCTCTATACGGTGTATCTAACTGCGCTTTATCTAAATTCAATACCGCCATTTCGACATCTGTAGGCAAATGTCTTAATTCATTGATCCACGCTTTTTTGGTCGCTTCTGAATAGGGCTTTATTTCGTATTTTCCAATTGGATATCTTGGGTCTGTTGTCATGTCTTTTATTTTAAGCTTCTCTTAATTGTTTGCCTGTCATATGAATAAATACATCTTCTAAATTCGCCATCTTAACTTCTTTGACTTTTTCAAATCCAGTTGCTACTAATTCATCTATCAACTGATTGGGTGTATTGATTCCGATAATTTTACCACTGTCAATAATTGCCACTCTATCACAAAGCACTTCTGCTTCATCCATATAATGCGTCGTTATAATCACTGTAGTACCATTGTCTCTAATCTCTTGTATCAAGTCCCATAGATTCCTTCTTGCCTGTGGATCTAACCCTGTTGTTGGTTCGTCTAAGAAAATTATTTTTGGTCGATTGATCAAAGTCGTCGCAATTGAAAAACGTTGTTTTTGGCCCCCGCTCAATTCTTTGAACTTGGCATTTGCTTTATCTTCTAAATTTACTTTTTTCAATAATTCCATTGGATCCATTTCCATTTGATATAAGCCAACAAATAAACGAATCAATTCCATCAAATTAAGGTTGGGATAAAATCCAGCAGTTTGCAATTGCACCCCAATAATTTTCTTGATGGCTTCTGGGTGGGTATCCAAGTCCATCCCATCTACTAGCACAGTACCCCCCGATTTTTGTCTTAGGGTTTCAATGATTTCCAATGTGGTGGACTTACCCGCTCCATTAGGGCCTAGTAAACCAAAAATCTCTCCTTGATACACATCGAAACTTATACCCTTCACTGCCTCAAAATCGCCATAGGACTTGGCTAGGTCTTTTACTTGTATAATTGTTGCGCTCATGTTGTTGGTATTGATGGGTTCTTTAGCAAAAATAAACTAACTAACTTATATTTGCGGTATCAAAATTAGCAACATGAAGGTAGGTATATTAGGTGGTGGACAATTAGGCAGAATGCTTTTACAAGCAGCCGCAAACTATGATCTAACCACCTTTGTGTTAGAGAAAGATCCCAACTGCCCTGCCGCGCATTTATGCCATCATTTTACGGTTGGAGATATCTTGGATTACGATACCGTCTATCAATTTGGAAAACAATTAGATGCATTGACCATTGAGATTGAGGCGGTGAATGTAGATGCATTAACCGCATTGGAAAAAGAAGGCGTTAAAATATACCCCACACCGGCTGCTATTCGCACCATCAAAAATAAAATTGCCCAAAAACAATTTTATGCAGACAACGAAATACCCAGTTCAAATTTCGTTGTGACCAATCATGCCGAAGACATAAAACAACATATTGCAATCTTACCTGCTGTACATAAGCTGGCGGAAGGTGGCTATGATGGAAAGGGCGTTCAAGTCATTGAGGATGAAAAAGCAATACCACTAGGTTTCAATGCCCCTTCGGTTTTAGAAGCCAAAGTGAAAATTGCTAAGGAATTGGCATTAATCGTCGGCATGAATGCGGCAGGTGAAACTGTGATTTATCCTCCAGCCGAAATGATTTTTGATCCAGTGTACAATTTATTAGACTACCAATTGAGTCCAGCTAAATTAGAAGAAAGACAACTTTGGAAAGCCGAAGCGATTGCTAGAAAAGTGGTGCAATCTTTAAAGAGTCCAGGTCTTTTTGCCATTGAACTATTTGTAGATGACAAGGGAGATATCCTAGTAAATGAAACCGCACCAAGGGTGCACAATAGCGGACATCATACCATCGAAGCCAACTATAGTAGCCAATACGATATGTTGTTAAGGATTATCTTAAATTATCCATTAGGCAACCCCGCTCCTATTTTACCAAGCGCCATTGTGAACTTAATTGGTGCAGAAGGTTATTCAGGAGAAGTCCTTTATGAAGGATTAGAAGAAGTGATGAAGATGGAAAATGTATTTGTTCATTTATATGGCAAAACCACGACTAAGCCCGGAAGAAAAATGGGACATGTAACCATCATCAGCAATGATTATTTAGACCTAACACATAAGGCGAATAAAATAAAGCATACCCTTAAGGTTGTAAGTAAATAGTGTTTCTCTTTCTAGGATTATTTATCCTATTCTCCATTCACAACCAATGCTGGCTTAGGTTTAGCTTCTATCAACTTTTTCTTGACAGTCAAATTTCTAAAATAACCTATCCCAATAATACTCTTCATTTGCAATCCGGGAGATTTTTTGAGTGGCCCAAAAATGCGAATCTTATCATCGTAGATTAAATCTAAACTATAGGTAGCAGAAAAGTGTTTATTGATTTTGAACGTAAACATATTGGTCATATAGAAATTGACATTCTCTGGCTTGTCGTAGTAGTTAGAGAAAAAATCTGCACGACCCTTGTATGTAATATTTTGAGCAATAATTTTATTGTAATTCACTGTCACGAATAAACCAGTTTCTCTTTTTACCATCCTGCCAGTATCCACACCGTACTTGCCCAGGTCGGCCAATTTCTTATTCAATACCAATGTGGTTCTTGAAGTTAAGGGAGAGAAGAATAGAGAAAAATTATTGTCTGGCTTGTAATCCAAACCCGCAGAAATAATCATATATGCAGGTGCAAATAAGGAAGAGGTAAACGTGGCTTTGGTACCACTAAAACTATAGCCGTCAAAAAGCTGTGAACGGAAATTAAATAAACCAGAAAGATACCATTTACCCACCGTGTCTATTTTATAACCATACTTGCTTAATACATCCAATCGGTCATCATTCTTTCTCCCTCCTTGCGAAGTAGATTGAACAAATCCAAGATTGACATCGATATTGTTATCCCAACTCTGACGTTCTTTTTTATAATAAGCGAAGTAATTAAAATAGCTATTAATGGCCATGTTGAAATTGTCTCCCCCTGCTGCCCAATTACTCAAGGAGCTTTGTGACAGATTTAAATTATATAAACCACCATGCTTCCAGTTCCAATTTGTGGTATCTGAATCTTTTTTAATATTTCTGGATGTTTCTGACCTTAGCTTAGCCACCACTAAATCCTGTGAATACGCCAAATTCAAACAAAAAACAGCTAAAAACAAAATCAATCCTTTGCGCATGTACAATTTTTTATAAATATACAAACTACTCAATAACAGATTGATTTTAAGGTAAATATAAAATTATTAATCATATATCAACAAGCAATTTAACCATTTGTATATCAAAGGATTAGGAATTAAGGCTGACAAGTTGACACATAATATTATTTTGACTAAGTTTGCACTTTAAATCAAGTGCATGGAATCCAACTTACTAATAGATAAAACCCAAGACGAAACTAGACAGGGAGAAGCCTACGCTAGTCAATCAACTAAGGGGGTCTTCGAAAAGCACTTCTATGTAGAGAGTTATGGCTGCGCAATGAACTTTGCTGACAGTGAAGTGGTCGCATCTATTTTAGAACAAAATGGCTTTGGAGGGACAAAAAACATCGAAATAGCAGATCTAATATTGATCAATACCTGTTCAATTCGTGAGAAAGCGGAATTAACCATTCGTAAGCGATTGACAGAATTTAGAAGGTTAAAGCAAGCCAACCCCGGATTATTAGTGGGCGTATTGGGTTGTATGGCGGAAAGATTAAAAGCCCAATTATTAGAGGAAGAAAAATTAGTAGACTTAGTGGTTGGACCTGATGCCTATAGAACCCTACCCGACCTTATTGCAGATGCAGGTACAGGACAAAAAGCGGTAAACGTTTTGTTGAGCAGAGATGAAACTTATGGCGACATTGCTCCAGTAAGACTAGACAACAATGGCATTAGTGCATTTGTTTCGATCATGCGTGGTTGTAACAATATGTGTAGTTTTTGTGTGGTGCCTTTTACAAGAGGTCGTGAACGCAGTAGAGATGCCTTTTCAATTCTTGCAGAATGTAGAGATTTATTTGATAAAGGATACAAAGAAGTGGTTTTATTAGGACAGAATGTAGATAGTTATTATTGGAACAACCCAGAAAATAATGCTACCACTACTTTCGCCATGCTATTAGAACAAGTGGCACAGATTGACCCAAGCTTACGTGTTCGTTTTAGCACTTCGCATCCAAAAGATATCACAGACGAAGTATTGCATACGATTGTGAAATACCACAATATTTGTAAATACATCCACCTGCCTGTACAAAGTGGAAGCACAAGAATGCTGCAATTAATGAACCGAACTTATACTAGAGAATGGTATATGGCGAAAATTGACCGCATTCGCGAGTTGATTCCAACCTGTAGTATTTCATCAGATATCATCGCTGGTTTTTGCACCGAGACAGAAGAGGATCATCAAGCTACTATTAGTTTAATGCAGTATTCCAATTACGATTTAAGCTATATGTACTATTACTCTGAACGACCTGGCACTTTAGCTGCAAGACGTTACGAAGATGATATAGATCTTGCGACAAAAAAAAGAAGATTACAAGAAATTGTAGATGCTCAATGGACACTTTCCAACGAAAGCAATAAACGTGATGTAGGTGGTGTGTTTGAAGTATTGATTGAAGGCAATAGTAAAAGAAACGAAGCGGAGTGGATGGGACGTAACAGTCAAAATAAAGTAGTGGTATTTCCAAAAGGGAATCTCAATTATAAAAAGGGAGACTATGTTCAAGTAAAGATTCACAATTTTACAAAAGGAACATTATTAGGAGACATCATTTAATAAATTTAAGACCATGGATTTACAATCATTGAAAAACAGATTCAGTATCATTGGCAATACGCCCCTGCTGAATCATGCTTTAAATACTGCAGAGCAGGTTGCTGCAACAGATTTGACAGTGCTTATTGTGGGAGAAAGTGGTGTGGGTAAAGAAGTTTTTTCGCAAATCATCCATAGCTTATCATCCAGAAAACACAATCCATTTATAGCAGTAAACTGTGGCGCTATTCCAGAAGGTACCATTGATTCGGAATTATTTGGACACGAAAAAGGATCTTTCACTGGAGCGGTAGATAGCCGTAAAGGTTATTTTGAAACAGTCAATGGCGGAACCATTTTCTTAGACGAGATTGGAGAAATGCCATTAGGTACACAAGCTAGATTATTACGTGTTTTAGAAACCGGTGAATTTATTCGTGTGGGTTCTTCGAAAGTGCAAAAAACGGATGTACGTGTGATAGCTGCTACCAATAGAGAATTAATTGAATTCACACAAAAAGGAAGATTTAGAGAAGACCTCTATTACCGTTTGAACACCGTACCTATTCGTGTTCCTTCTTTAAGAGATCGCAAGGAAGACATTCCTTTACTATTTAGAAAATTCGTGGTGGATTTTGCAGAAAAATATAAGACCAAGCCTATTTATTTAGATGAAGAAGCAAGAGGCTTATTAACCGAATATGGCTGGCCAGGCAATGTGCGTGAATTAAAAAACATTGCGGAACAAATTTCTGTATTGAGTAAGAACGACCATATCAATGCAGTGCAATTGAACGAGTTTTTACCCAAACATACTGCGCACAATATGCCTATGTTAACAGGCAATACCCCAGTGGGTGAATTCGCCAATGAGCGTGAAATTTTATACAAACTGTTTTTTGACATGAAAAAGGATGTCAATGAATTAAAGAAAATGTTTTTAGAGATTTTACAGAACCCTAGCCTTTCTGGCCAAGCAGCACATTTCACCAAGGAAGCACTCATTAACGAATTAAAAGAAGACATTAATACCAGCATTGCCCCTATTGCAAATGTAAATATGCCAGCACCTGCAATGCAATTGCCGCATCACCAACCTGTGATCATTGACAATGACTTGCAAAATCATTACGAGATAGAAGAGTCTTTAAATATCATGGATAAAGAAAAAGAACTAATTTTAAAGGCACTTAAAAAGCATAGAGGTCGTCGTAAAGATGCTTCTACCGACTTAGGAATAAGCGAAAGAACATTGTACAGAAAAATTAAAGAATACGACATTGAAGAATAAACTGCATTTATTAAGCATCCTAACCCTATCCATCCTCCTGGCTTCATGTGGTGTGTATAGTTTTAAAGATGCCATGATTCCTGAAAATGTGAAGACGGTAAAAATTGGTTTTATTGACAACAGAGCAAGGTATGTCAATCCCCAATTAGCCCCTTTGTTGACCGATAAAATTCAACAAAAAATTATTGGCCAAACTAAATTAACCAGAACCAATAGTGACGATGCGCATTACCAAATTTTTGCGACCATCACCAATTACGACCCTTCTCAAACAGTAGGTGTAAGTGGCAAAGAAGCTGCTTCCAATCGATTGACAGTAACGGTTCACGTGGTTCTAAAAAAGACCTTAGAAAATAAAGAACAGGAATTTGATGTATCCCGTAATTTTGACTTCTCCGCGAATCTTACTTTGAATCAAGCCGAGAGTCAATTAATGGATGAAATTGTTCGAAGCATCACGGATGATATTTTTAATCAAATTTTTTCAAACTGGTAAAGCATGAGTGGATTAGTGATCAATGATATCGTCAAACAATGGACTGGTCATGCTTCTCTAGAAGCAATTGATACAGATACCTTAGAAAAGTATGTACAGGAAAATCCCTATGCACCTACCCTTCAATTCTTATTGGCAAAAAAGTACCAATTGACAGCTTCGCCGCTTTTGGAAGCACAATTGACCAAGGCAACCGCTTATTTCCCTTCTAGCTTGCATGTACATTGCTTAATGAACCAGGTAGCGCAAAATGATGCAAATGCACCTGCAGATGCAAAGTTAAATAGTGTTTTGACCGAACAAATGGCCCAGTTTAAGGAGGATGTGGATGCTACTGCTGCTTTGGACTATGAAAAAGAAGCTACTCCTAGCCTACAAAGAGACTATTTTGCTGCACAAGGCATCGATATAGACCTTTCTAAGCTTCCTCAGGATAAATTCACCCAACAGCTTAGAAGTTTCACTGCTTGGCTTAAAGTGATTAAAAACAAGGATGGTGAGGCTCAGACTGCTCAAATTGACCCAATTGGGGCAGATCAGGAGCAAATGATTGCTCAAATTGCCGAAAAAGCCAATGTTCCAGCCGATATTTTAACCGAGTCTATGGCTGAAATATGGGAAAAACAGGGAAATAAGAAGAAAGCAATCGCCACTTATGAAAAATTAAGTTTTATTTTTCCTGAAAAATCCGTTTATTTTGCATCCCGTATAGAACATTTAAAAAATAACAAATGATAACTTTCTTTTTAATATTAATCGTAGTGGCTTGTGTGGCATTAGGATTCATGGTATTGATTCAAAATCCGAAAGGTGGTGGTTTGAATGCCAATGTAGGTGGATTGAGTAATAATTTCATGGGTGTAAAGCAAACAACAGATGTACTTGAAAAAGGCACATGGATTTTTGCTTCTATCATTGCAGTTTTAGCGATTACATCTACCCTTTTCTTAAGTGGCAATACTGCTAGTAGCAATAGTGTTTTAGATAAAGTAAATACTTCAACTACAACAAGTCCAGCTACTCAAGTTGCACCTCCTCCAGCACCAGTGGCTGCGGATACCAACAAGAAATAAATTTTCTAGAAGAATGTGAACTCATTCTTTTTCAATAGTATTTTTCCCCACCATCCAAATGGTGGGGATTTTTATTGTATTTTGAAGGATCAAACAATATCCCATTTAACGAACCAATTCATCCAGTGAAAAAACTATTCTTCATACTGTTCCTTGCCCTCTTTGTTTACCTAGGTTATTCCGTTTTTATCAATAGTACTCATTTTGAAAAAACACAGACTAGTTTTAACTATACAAAAGGCACTGATGGACTAGATGCGCTAACCGACACTTTGATGGCTAAAAAAATCATCAGAGAACCTTGGACTTTTAAGTTGATCGCCAACTTATTAAAAGTGGAAGACCGAATGAAATCGGGCAGATTTATGGTCAAGAGAAATACAAGTTTGTTGAATATAGTTAGAATGCTTAGAAACAATCGACAGGCGACTGTGAAATTAGTACTGAATAAAGTGCGCACGAAAGGGGAATTGGCGCAATTAATTGCCGAACAATTTGAAAAAGACAGTGCAACAGTCTTGACTTTTTTATCAAGTAATGACTCATTAAAAGCCTTTGATACAGATACAACTCAGTTATTTACAATGCTCATTCCAAATACCTACGAGTTCTATTGGAGTAGTTCTATGTCACAGATTTTAAGTAAACTACAAAAAGCACAAATTCATTTCTGGAGTCAAAACAATCGCATTCAAAAAGCAGCTGCAAAAGGAATGAGTCAAGACCAAATTTACACTTTGGCATCTATCGTTGAAGAAGAAACCAATTTCGACTCTGACAAATCTTTAATTGCAAGTGTGTATCAAAATAGGTTGAAACAACAGATGCCCTTACAAGCTTGTCCAACGATTAAATATGCGATGCAGGATTTTACCATCACACGCATTTACGAAAAATATTTAACCAACGCTTCTCCTTATAACACTTACCGTGTAAAAGGCCTGCCTCCTGGTCCTATTTGTACGCCAGCAGCTAAAACCATCGACTTAGTATTAGATGCCCCTAAAACTGATTATATTTACTTTGTAGCCAAGGCCGACTTTAGCGGATACCATCATTTTAGTACCAACTATGCAGAACATGATCGTTACGCAAAAGAATACCAAAAAAAATTAGACGAGTACCAAGCAAAGAAAGTAAAGCAAAAAACCAATTAAAACATAAAAATCAGTTCAATTAGATAGCTTAAAAACACCCCAAATAAATTTGAAAGAAGTTTTACGATACCTACTTACCCCTGTATTATTTGCTAAAAAAAAGGCGAAGCGCATTATTGTGCCAGGTTTCGAGCAGGTAAACTTATTTCAATTACTGCAGTTTCTTTTTAAACAATTGAACACCATTGGACTTTATGATCGCGCATCGGCTATTTCCTTTAACCTCATCATGGCTTTGCCTGCTGCGTTTTTATTTTTATTCTCAATCATTCCTTATTTTCCAACGAGCTTTAAAATAAAAAAACAGATTCTTTCCATCTTTAAAGACATTTCTCCTAATACAAGTACCTACCGATTTATCATGGATATCATCAACGACTTATTAAGTCAGCACGTTGGTATCTTTTCTTTCGGTTTCCTTTTATTATTATTTTACGCGTCCAATGCCATGACAGGTATTATTCGAAGCTTTGATAAATCCATCATGCAAAACAAGCCCTTCTTTTTACATCAAAGAATGCGCGCCCTTCGTTTAACTTTAATTTTAATGCTCCTTGTTTTTGCGAGCTTACTGGTACTCATTGGACAGGATCAATTGACGACATTATTAAGAGATGTTTTTGATATCAAAAGAAAAGAAATATTGCCTTATTGGAATGTCATTCGATGGACTGTGATTATCTTATTGCTATTTTATGGCAATGCATTTATTTACAAATTTGCACCTCATGTAAAAGAAAAATGGGCCTTGCTCTCTCCTGGCGCCATCTTATCTACTGCACTGATGTTGGCCACCACTTTAGGCTTCTCTTACTGGGTGAACAATTTTGGCAGCTATAGTAAAATTTATGGTTCTATTGGAACCGTTCTAGTGGTGATGACTTTAATATACATCAATGCCTTAATCTTGTTGATTGGTTTTGAATTAAACGTGAGTATTGAAGTGCTCAAAAAAGAACAAGATCAAATAGATTATTTTAATTAAAATTGGCTGATTCTTTCTATCCATCTACACAAAAAAAATGAGCCTCTTTGGGGAGACTCATTTGATTGCATTTTGTTATTAAAACTCAGAATTGAATCTGAGCCAATTGTTCTATTTTATTTATTCGCCATATCAGGAATTTCAGCTACTTTATAAGCACCTGCATCTAACTTCGCCTTAGTTTCACTAAACGCTTTTAATGTCAAATCAATTTCCTCCTGTGTATGTACAGCAGTTGGAATCAATCGATAAATGATATGCCCTTTAGGAATCACTGGATATACTACAATAGAACAGAATATTTTATAATTCTCTCTAATGTCCATCACCATGGCTGTTGCTTCTTCTACTCCACCTTTCATGTAAACTGGAGTAACCACTGAATCTGTTTTACCAATATCAAAACCCTTTTCTTTCAATCCATTTTGTAATGCCAAAGCATTCTTCCACAAATTGTCTTTTAATTCTGGCGTAGATCTTAATAATTCAAGACGCTTTAAGTTACCTACTACATAAGGCATTGGTAAACTCTTAGCAAAGATCTGAGAACGAATATTGTAACGGATATAATCAATGATGGTTCTTGGTCCTGCCATGAACGCACCAATGGATGCCATACTCTTTGCAAAGGTAGAGAAGTATAAATCAATTTCGTCTTGACATCCTTGCTCCTCGCCTGCACCAGCACCTGTTTTACCTAATGTACCAAATCCATGTGCATCATCTACTAATAAACGGAAAGGCACTTTCTTTTTCAATGCAGCAATCTCTTTTAATTTACCTTGGTCACCAGCCATACCAAATACCCCTTCAGTAATTACCAATACACCACCTGACTGTTGCTTGTCCACCAAAGCCTGTGCTCTCAATAATTGTTTTTCGCAATCTTCCACGTCATTGTGTTTGAACACAAAACGATGACCTGGAATCATTCTCAATGCATCAATGATACATGCATGACATTCTGCATCGTATACCACCACATCGTGACGGCCACAGATGGCATCAATGGCACTCATGATGCCTTGGTATCCATAGTTCATCAAAATTGAATCTTCCTTATGTACAAATTCAGCTAATTCTTTTTCTAATTGTTCGTGCAAATCACTATTTCCACTCATCATTCTTGCACCCATTGGCAAGGCTAAACCATATTGAGCAGAACCAGCGGCATCTGCGGCACGCACTTCTGGATGATTCGCTAAGCCTAAGTAATTGTTTAAACTCCAAACAATCATTTCTTGACCTCTAAATTTCATCTTCGAGCCTACTTCTCCTTCTAGTTTTGGGAATGCAAAATAGCCATGTGCTCTTTCACGATGTTGACCAATTGGTCCGTAGTTTTTGATCAGTCTTTCAAATATATCTGCCATAGGTTTGTAATTATAGGTGCAAATTTAAGATTTTTTAGGTTCCCAAGCCTATAATTATCACTAAATTGCAGTTCTAAAATCATGTGAACATGCGTATTTACTCCATTTTATGCCTTGCCCTATTCACTTTAACAAGCAATGCACAAGCTCAAAAACCAACCCAATCAAGCAGTCCAAGCAAGCCTAAACTCATTGTAGGCATTGTGGTTGATCAAATGCGTTGGGATTATATCAATCAATTTAAGGCCCACTTTACTACCCAACAGGGCTTTTTGCGCTTTGTGAATGAAGGTGCAAGCTGTAACAATAACTTCATCCCTTATGTTCCAACGGTAACAGCATGTGGACATACTGCTGTTTACACAGGTTCAACGCCTTCTTTACATGGTATTACAGGTAACCAATGGTACGACAACTACAAACAAAAAAATGTGTACTGTGTGGAAGATGCAACTGTACAATCTGTGGGTGTAGAAGGCAGTCCTGCAGGCAAAATGAGCCCAGTCAATGTTTGGACTAGCACCATTGGAGATGAGATTAAACTTGCCAACAACTTTAAAAGCAAAGTGATTGGTATATCAATTAAGGACAGAGGTGCGATCATTCCTGCAGGTCATAGTGCAGATGGAGCATTTTGGTATGATAGTAAATCTGGAAATTTCATCAGCTCTACTTATTATGGCAAAAATTTACCTACTTGGGTTAGTGCATTCAATGCGCAACATCGTGTAGATAGTTTATATGCAAAAGGTTGGAATTTAAGTTTAGCAAAATCGGTATATGAAGCCAATTGTGATGGGGATGTCAATAGCTATGAAGCAACACCATTAGGCGCAGAACAAAAAGGCTTCCCTTACACTTTAACCCAATTTATTGGAAAAGATTATGGCAAAATCGCCTCTACACCTTATGGTAACACATTGGTGGTAGAAATGGCGGAGAAAGCATTGATCAACGAACAAATGGGTGCAGACGACAAGACCGACTTACTAGCTATCAGCTTTTCTTCTCCTGACTATATTGGACATTCTTTTGGGCCAAATTCTTGGGAAACATTAGATGGCTATGTTAAATTGGATGCGTTGATTGCTCAACTGTTCGCTAGTTTAGACAAACAAGTTGGGAAAAACAACTACACTGTTTTCTTAACTGCAGACCATGCTGTTGCCAATATCCCTGATTTTGCTAAAAAACATAAAATTCCAGGTGGTCTAGTGAGCGAAGCTGGGTTAAAAAAAGAATTAGGCCAACATTTATTAAAGCAAGGATTGGATGATAAATTGATTGCAGCAATTGGCGAATACAACCTTCATTTTAACCACCCTTTAATGGATAGCTTAGGTGTATCACAAGACAAATTGGTTAAAATTGTAAGCAGTTTTATTGAACAAAAACCTGGCATCTTACAAGTAGTTGAATCTCGTAAAGCTGCTACTGCTGCGCTTCCGCAACAACTTAGAGAGCGCATTGTAAACGGATATAATCCACAAAGAAGTGGTGACTTATTTATAGTAACTAAGTCAGGCTATATGGATGGCTATCCAACAGGAACCAACCATGGCGTGTTTTATAATTATGACGCCCATATCCCCTTATTATGGTATGGAAATGGCATTCAAAAAGGCCAAGTGAATACAGTCAACTACATGACTGATATTGCACCAACTGTTTCTACCCTTTTAGGCATTCAGATGCCTAGTGGCGCCATTGGTAAGCCTATTTTAGAAGTATTGAAATAAGCATTTGACAAGAATTAAGGTAAAAATGAGTTAAATCATATTCTACATATTCCAAAATTCCGCATGAATACTTAAATTGCATGTAAGAAGATTTATTAACAACTTAAAAATAACAGTATGAAAAAATTAGCTACCGTATTATTTGCATCTGTATTGTTGATCGCTGCAAACACAGCATCTGCAAACTGTGGTAAAAAAGATTGCAAAGATTGCAAAAAGGATACTAAAAAAGAAGCTAAAGCACACAAATGCGACAAGAAGTGTATGAAGGATGGCAAATGTGCTGAAATGAAAAAGAAAGGATAATTTAATCCGATAAAAAAAGCCACTCAATTGAGTGGCTTTTTTTATGCTTATGCAATTCGATTATGCAAGCTTCTTTTGGAGGTTGCTATCTAATGCATCTAAGAACTCTTCAGTATATACATAGTGTTCACCATGTTTTACTTTATTACCATGTACGCAAACTGCTAAGTCTTTTGTCATAATTCCTGACTCCACTGTTTCAACACAAACTTCTTCCAAAGCTTTTGAGAAACGAATCAACTCTTGGTTATTATCCAATTGACCTCTAAATTCTAAACCTCTTGTCCATGCAAAAATGGATGCAATCGGGTTCGTAGAAGTTCTGTTTCCTTTTTGGTGCTCACGGAAGTGACGCGTTACAGTACCATGCGCTGCTTCTGCTTCCATTACTTTACCATCTGGGGTAATTAATGTAGAAGTCATTAAACCTAGAGATCCAAAGCCTTGTGCTACTGTATCAGATTGTACATCACCATCATAGTTCTTACAAGCCCATACAAAATTACCATTCCACTTTAACGCACTCGCAACCATATCATCGATTAATCTGTGCTCATAAGTGATACCCGCTTCTGCATATTTTGCTTTGAATTCAGCTTGGTATACATCTTCAAAAATATCTTTGAAACGTCCGTCGTATTTCTTTAGAATAGTATTCTTTGTAGATAAATACAAAGGCCATTTTTTTGCCAATGCTTGATTGAAACAAGCTCTTGCAAATCCATAGATACTTTCATCGGTATTGTACATCGCCATAGCAACGCCATCTCCTTTAAAATTAAACACTTCAAATTCTTGCACTGTTCCATCTTCACCTTCGAACTTCACTGTTAACTTTCCTTTTCCTTTTGTAACAAAATCCGTTGCACGGTATTGATCTCCAAATGCATGACGACCAATACAAATAGGTGCTGTCCAGTTAGGCACTAAACGAGGTACATTAGAACAAACGATTGGCTCACGAAATACGGTACCATCTAAAATATTACGGATCGTGCCATTCGGGCTCTTCCACATTTGCTTTAACTTAAACTCTTCTACTCTTTGCTCATCTGGAGTGATGGTAGCACATTTGATACCAACACCATATTGCTTGATTGCGTTTGCAGCATCAATGGTTACTTGGTCATTGGTTTGATCACGGTACTCCATACCTAAATCATAATACTTGATATCCAACTCTAAATAAGGTAAAATCAATTTATCCTTAATGAATTTCCAAATAATTCTTGTCATTTCATCTCCATCCAATTCTACCACTGGATTGGCAACTTTAATTTTCTGTCCCATATGTTTTAAAATTTTGTCTGCAAATGTACAAAATGTACGCAAAAAGCAGGTGGATAATTAGGAAGAATGGTTTACAATTAAAACAGGCATGCTTACTTTGTGACGAACAGATTCGATGGTTTCGCCAAAGAAGTAGTCTTTCCAGCCCTGATGTCTGTGCGCACCCATAACTAACAATTGTGCGTCAACTAGACCTACAATTCGAACAATCTCTTTTACCCTGTTTTTATAGCCTAATTCAACACGCACTGCATAGCCCTTTTCTCTTAAAGAATGGGCATACAATTCAAGTCTTTCTTTGTCTTTTCTGGACTCTTCGTCATCACTTGATTCATGTAAATAACTTGCAGTGGCACTTTCTACCACATGAATTAAAATGAGTGTTGAAGCTGGATGCGCTTGTGCAATTGCCGACCTGATTAAATTGGCATCCCCTGTTGTAAAATCAACCGCAATGGCAATACGATCTATAGGATCTACTTGGGTCCAATCTAATTCCACTGCAGCGCCATGTAAAGCAGTTCTTTGTTGTTTTTGCTTGGACTGTATCATTGGGAAAATGACAATGTATAAAAGCAAAACAAAAAAGAACAATATGATACATACCAATAGTATTTTAATGTATAAATCTGTCGATCCAACTAAAAATGCTTTTGCAAAATCAAACACTAAATTGGCATTTAAATACACCAAAATACTTGCGACCAACCAGGATAAAATTTTCACCCATTTAGGTATCGCAAATTCACCCATTGTCTTTTTATCACTCACAAAGTGAATCAGTGGTATCACTGCAAATCCCAATTGCAAACTCAATATCACTTGACTAAAAACGAGCAACTCGTCTACCCTGCCTTCTCCCATGATACCAATGACTAGCACCGCAGGAATAATAGCAATCAAGCGGGTCATCAATCTTCTGATCCATGGATTCATCCTCAAGTTTAAATAACCTTCCATTACAATTTGTCCAGACAAAGTCCCTGTCACTGTGGAGCTTTGCCCTGCAGCAATTAAAGCCACAGCAAATAAGATGGGTGCTAACTTAGAACCTAGCAATGGGGCCAATAAAGCATGTGCTTCTTCAATTTTAGCAATGGACTGATTCCCTGTTTGATAAAATGCAGTTGCAGCTAAAATCAAAATTGCTGCATTCACAAAAAATGCTGCATTCAATGCCACGGCACTATCAATAAAATTATACCATAATGATTTCTTAATGCCTGCACTTGTCCTTTCTATCTTTCTTGTTTGCACCAATGCAGAATGTAGGTATAAATTATGGGGCATTACGGTAGCACCAATCATACCTACCGCAATATACAAAGCCCCAGGAGATAAAGCAGAAGGCACTAATCCCTTTGCTGCAGCTGCTAAATCGGGTTTTGCAATGATCATTTCTGCAAGGAAACTTCCCCCAATAGTGGCCACTAAAACAAAAATAAAAGCTTCCATTTTTCGCATGCCATAACGTTGTAGTAGCATGAATAAAAAAGTATCTGTAACGGTGATAATGGTACCGTACATTAAAGGCAAGCCAGTTAATAATTTAATCCCAATGGCCATTCCCAATACCTCTGCTAAATCTGTTGCAGCAATGGCCAATTCAGCCAACACGTACAAACAGAAATTGACAAATTTGGGATAGGTTTCTCTATTCACTTGAGCCAAGTCCAAACGCCTCACAATCCCCAATCTCGCACTCAAGCTCTGCAGCAGAATGGCCATGATATTGCTTAGCAATAAAATCCAAATTAATTGGAAGCCAAATGCAGCACCACCTTGTAAATCTGTAGCCCAGTTACCTGGATCCATATACCCTACACTTACTAGATAAGCAGGGCCAATAAAGGCAAATAGTCTTCGCCAGCCAGTTTTATTTTGAACTGGCACAGACTCATGTAATTGATCTAAGGATTTTTGAAACATAATTGGTAAGTAAATTTAACCATAAACCCTTTGTGAAACTCATATTCTTGCCTATTTTAGCAAAAAAAGAATGCCATGCGCCAACTAAGTTGTCTTTTGATCCTATTGGCATTGATTGGATGCACAGAAAACAAGACCGATCTTTCTGGAGATACCCCGTTAAAAATTAACGATTTCAATAAAGCTTTCAAATCGATTGAGTTACCCCTTCGTATCAATGATACTAATTTAGCTACGATTACAGACACCATCAAAATTGGGAAAAATGCATTGAAACAATTTGTGCCTGATTCTGTACTAGATGTCATTGTTCCAAATGCATCAAAAAATGCAATACTATTCCCCATTGGCAAGATCGAGAAAGAGTCGGAATATTATTTATTGATTAACAAAAGGGAAGCTAAAAGTCAAGAAGTTGCAGTCATCACTTTTAGCAAAAAGAATGTGTTTTTAGGGTTTAAGGTATTGACCCAATTTGATCTGACACATAAGGGATCTCAATTCTACGGCAAAACATTATTGATCAATAAAGAACCCACTTTTTTAGTAGAAGAAAATAAATTAGATCCAGAACAAGGGTTGACCAATGAAAAAAAAGGTTGGGCCTATACCGAAGATGGATTTAGATTGATTTATTTTGATACCAATATCAAACCAGAACAAAAAGCAATTTTAAATCCAATTGACACTTTACCCACCGTCAATACGTATAGTGGTGACTATGCAAGAGACAAAAAGAATTTTATTTCCTTAAGAGATTTTGGCAATCCAAATAAATACCAATTCTTTATGCACTTTGAAAAGAAAGAAGGCACTTGTGTTGGAGAACTCAAAGGCCTCTTGAATTTCAATAAAAATCAAGCAACTTATTCTGAAAAAGGAGACCCTTGCACGATTCAATTTACCATTACCGGGAATATCATAAAAATTAAGGAGGATGGAAATTGTGGAAATCATAGAAATATGACCTGCTATTTTAATGATAGCTACGATAAGAAAAGAAAGCCAAAGGCAAAGAAATAATCCACATTCTGCCATTGCAAACGATTGTTATCCACACTAGGCTTGACTTTGATAAAATTTTAAGGCAAATAGGATTATATTGCGGGTCAAAATAACCAAAGACCAAAAACATGAGTTTTAGAAACTACCAAGTTCCTTATCCTATCAATGAAAAGTATTCCAAGAAAGCTGCTTATTTTTCTATGGAGTTTGCTATCCACCAACCACTTAAAATTTATAGCGGTGGATTGGGTTTTTTAGCTGGTTCACATTTAAGAAGCGCCTTTGAATTAAATCAAAATATGATCGGTATTGGTATGCTTTGGAAATACGGCTACTACGATCAAGCAAGAAATCAAGACCAAACATTACAAGTGACTTTTATGGAGAAGATGTATAGCTTCTTAGAAGACACGGGTATTAAATATCAAATTTTAATTCATGATCATCCAGTTTGGGTGAAAGCGTATTATTTAGCACCCAATACTTTTTGTAGTGCACCTTTGTTTTTATTGAGTACCGATTTGCCAGAGAACGATTATGTTTCTCAAACCATTACACACAGATTGTACGATGCGAATGTGGCAACCAAAGTGGCTCAATTTATTTTATTGGGCGTAGGTGGTGCAAAATTGATTGACGAATTAAATTTCAATCCAGAAGTATACCACTTGAATGAAGCACATGGTTTCTCTGCTGCTTTCTACTTATTAAACAAGTACAAATCTTTAGACGAAGTTAAAAAGCGTTTAGTCTTTACAACACATACCCCAGAAGAAGCTGGTAACGAAAAGCACGACATTTATTTATGTCATAAAATGGGCTATTTCTGCGGATTGGGCATTGATGAAGTAAGAAGATTAACCGGCATTCATGATGACCAATTCAATCACTCTTTAGCTGCACTTCGTTTTGCAAGAAAAGCGAATGGTGTTTCTGAATTGCATGGACATGTAAGCCGTGAAATGTGGGGTAAATATGAAGGCATCTGCCCTATCGACCATATTACCAATGCGCAAAACTGGCGCTATTGGGCGGATAAGCAATTGTATAAATTTGCAGAAACTGCCGACGATGCTGCATTTGACGATAGAAAATGGTATTTGAAAAAGCGTGCTTTTGAAATCGTAGCAGACCAAACTGGTAAAATATTTGACCCTAAAGTATTGACCATCGTTTGGGCAAGAAGATTCGCGGGCTATAAGCGTGCCGACTTCCTTTCTTGGGATTTAGAAAGATTCGAAAAATTATTATCAAATTTAAAATATCCAGTACAAATTATATTTGCAGGAAAACCTTACCCAGTAGACCATCCAGCTATTTCTCAATTCAACCACTTAGTGAATCTAAGTAAGAATTATAAAAATGTTGCTGTTTTGGTTGGATACGAATTGTCATTGAGTAAGCGTATGAAGCAAGCTTCTGATATTTGGTTGAATAACCCAAGAGTACCTAGAGAAGCATCTGGAACGAGTGGTATGACTGCTGCAATGAACGGTTCTGTTAACTTCTCTACAGATGACGGATGGATACCAGAATTTGTAAACCATGGTAACAATGGTTTTGTGGTGCCAAAGGCTGATTATGCCAATATGAGCACAGAAGCACAAGACGAGTATGATTTAAATGAACTATACAAAATCCTAGAGCAACAAATTGTACCAATGTATTATGAGCAAAAAGATACATGGAGACAAATTACGCAAAATGGAATGAAAGATGTTCGTTTCCAATTCGATAGCAATCGTATGGCTGACGAATATTATGAGAAAATGTACAAAATCTAAAAGATACGTTCAAAAACTTACCGAAACCCCTTCAACTTTATTTTGAAGGGGTTTTTATTTATGGAACATTTGGTCAACTTTTAATACCTAATTTTGTTATTCAATTATGTCAAACAAAATAGTCATATCTATAACGGGCGCTAGTGGTGCAATTTATGCGAAAGCACTTCTGGATAGCTTAATGCAAATTCCAACTCAATATGAGGCTGTAGGTATCATTATGAGCGATAATGCCAAGATTGTGTGGGAAACAGAATTAGGCAATCAAGACTACCTAAAATATCCATTTGATTTTTACCACAAAATGGACTTTAACGCCCCTTTTGCCTCTGGATCTGCACAATACAATATCATGTTTGTGGTTCCTTGCAGTATGGGGACCTTAGGAAGAATCGCATCTGGCGTAAGTGATGATTTAACCACCCGTGCCGCAGATGTGGTATTAAAAGAAAGAAGGAAACTCATTTTAGTAGCAAGAGAAACACCTTATAACTTGATTCATATCAAAAATATGGAAACAGTGACACTTGCGGGAGGCATTATATGTCCAGCTACACCAAGTTTTTATAGTCGCCCAACCACTTTAGAAGAAGTCGCAATGACTGTGGTGAATAGAATGTTGGATTTAGCTGGATTAGATGTTAAATCTTATCGTTGGAGTACACCATCCTAAATCAAAATAAATTACTTAGTTAAAGAAGCTATAAAGTGATCTATAAAAAAAGGCCCCGAACTTAAAAATTCGGGGCCTTACTATTTCATTCAAACAATATTTAATCTTGCTTTGGTTCTTTAGGAGCTTTAGGTGTCTTTTCTTTTTCCTTTTTTTGTAAAGTAAAAGTCAAACCTGTTTTCTCTTTATCTAAATCCCCTACTAAAGTATCTCCTTCTTTTACTGTATTGTTCAATATCTCCTCTGCTAATGGATCTTCGATATACTTTTGAATGGCTCTATGTAAAGGTCTTGCGCCAAATTGAACATCGTATCCTTTATCAGCAATGAACTCCTTAGCGGCATCCGTTAATACCAAGTTTAATCCAAGGTTTACCAATCTTGCAAGCACATGCTTCATGATGATGTCAATGATCAAATAGATATTCTCTTTGGTCAATGAATTGAATACTACCACGTCGTCTATTCTATTCAAGAACTCTGGAGAGAAGGTACGCTTTAATGCTTTCTCAATCACAGAACGATTGTTCTCGTCGGTTTGTTGCATTCTGGTTGCTGTTGCGAATCCTACTCCATCACCAAACTCTTTCAATTGACGTGCGCCAATATTAGAAGTCATAATGATCAATGTATTTTTGAAATCCACTTTGCGACCTAAACCATCTGTCAAAATACCATCATCTAATACTTGTAATAAAATATTATAAATATCTGGATGTGCTTTTTCAATTTCATCTAATAAAATTACACAGTAGGGTTTGCGACGTACTTTCTCAGTTAATTGTCCGCCCTCTTCATATCCAACATATCCTGGAGGCGCACCAATCAAACGAGATACCGCAAACTTCTCCATGTATTCACTCATATCGATACGAATCAAAGATTCTTCTGAGTCAAACATGTTTCTTGCCAAAGCACGTGCCAATTCTGTTTTACCAACCCCTGTTGGACCTAAGAAAATAAAAGTACCAATTGGTTTTTTAGGATCTTTTAAGCCCACTCTATTTCTTTGAATAGCTTTCACCACTTTACCAATCGCATCTTCTTGACCAATCACTTGTCCACGCATATCTTCGGCCATCTTACGCAACTTAGTCGTTTCTGCTTCTACCATACGCTTTACAGGTATGCCAGTCATCATACTAATTACTTCAGCAATATGCTCTTCATTAATTGGGAATTTTTTATTCTTACTATCTTCCTCCCAATTCAATTTTGCTTTATCTAATGCTTCACCCAATTTTTTCTCCGTATCTCTTAAGCTTGCAGCTTCCTCGAAACGTTGACTTTTCACCACCCTATTCTTCTCGTTCTTAACCTCTTCGATTTGTTTTTCTAAATCAACAATATCTTCTGGGACCGAAATGTTTTTCAAATGGACTCTTGCACCTACTTCATCCAAAACGTCTATCGCTTTATCAGGCAATAAACGATCTGTCATATAACGATCACTTAATTTCACACAAGCTTCAATCGCTTCTTGATCATAAATGACACTATGGTAGTCCTCGTACTTAGATTTGATATTGTTTAAAATAGTAATGGTATCTGCAACACTTGGTGGCTCAATAATTACTTTTTGGAAACGACGATCCAATGCGCCATCTTTTTCAATGTGCATTCTGTACTCATCTAAAGTAGATGCACCAATACATTGCAATTCTCCTCTAGCCAATGCAGGCTTAAAGATATTGGACGCGTCTAATGAACCACTCGCTCCACCTGCACCTACAATGGTATGGATCTCGTCAATAAATAAAATGACGTCTCTGTTCTTCTCCAATTCATTCATGATCGCTTTCATACGCTCTTCGAACTGACCACGGTACTTGGTACCAGCCACCAACGCAGCTAGGTCTAAAGAGATCACTCTTTTATCAAATAAAACACGACTTACTTTTCTTTGAACAATTCTTAATGCAAGCCCTTCCACAATTGCTGTCTTACCCACACCTGGCTCACCAATTAAAATTGGATTGTTCTTTTTACGACGGCTTAGAATTTGGCTTACTCTTTCAATCTCTGCTTCTCTTCCAACAATTGGATCCAACGCATCCTGCTCTGCCAACTTAGTGATATCTCTACCAAAATTGTCTAATACAGGTGTTTTAGATTTACTAGGTGCGTTAGGTTTAGATTTTGATCCTCCGCCAAAACTACCTCTTCCTTTTTCATCTTCAAATTCATCATCACCTTCTTCCTGGTATTCCGCACTTGGACTTGATGGTGCAGACGGCGCTGAACCTACCATACCCAATTCATTGCGGAATAAATCATAGTCCACATCAAATTGATTTAAAATTTGTGTTGCTATATTTTCTTTATTCTTAAGGATGCTCAATAATAAATGTTCTGTTTCAACCATCGGGCTCTTTAAAGCCTTGGCTTCTAATACGGTTACTCGAATCACTTTTTCGGCTTGTTTGGTCAATGGCAAACTATTGATATTGGCAATGTTTTTACCGGACTTATCCTTTACGGCCAATTCAATCTCTTTTCTTAATTCACCCAAATTGACATTCAATTGCCTTAAGACTTTAATGGCTGTATTTTCCTGATCACGAATTAACCCTAACATAAGGTGTTCCGCGCCAATAAAATCATTGCCTAATCTTAACGCCTCCTCTCTGCTATAAGAGATGATTTCCTTAACTTGTGTTGAAAAATTGTTATCCATATAATTTATTCGAGCTGTTATTAGATAAACGAATAATTTTACCCTAAAGTATGTGACCATGCACTATAAAATAGATACCAAAGAGAAATTCACCGTTTTAAGCTTGCTCGACGCTAGTCTTAGTTCAAATCTCGTGCCAGAATTGAATGAATTGATTCAAAAACTGGGTAACAATAGCCCTAAAAACCTAGTAGTTAACCTATCAGGTGTAAAACACTGGGAATTAGGCATTATGGAAGTTTTTGCGAAGCATCAAGAGGTCTTTTATGACAATAATACCAGTTTTGTACTTTGTTGCCTGTCAGATGACCTTCAAAACGCCCTAGATTTGACGGAATTTGGCGAAGTAATGAACCTAACGCCTACCGAATCTGAAGCCTGGGACATTGTTCAAATGGAAGAAATTGAGCGAGAATTGCTTGATAGTGACGATATGGAGTTTTCTACCCAAGAATAGTATAAGATTTGTTAAATTCGCGCTCCTATGATTACGCCTCAAACCATTCAACAAATTACCAGCCGAATTGACATCATTGATGTGGTGGGCGAATTTGTGAAATTGAAAAAAAGAGGCACCAACTATCTAGGAAACTGTCCTTTCCATAACGAAAAATCCCCTTCTTTTACGGTTTCTCCTGCCAAGGAAATTTACAAATGTTTTGGTTGTGGCAAGAGTGGCAATACCATCACTTTTTTGATGGAGCATGAGAAGTATAGTTATGTAGAAGCATTAAGGTGGTTGGCCGCGAGATACAATATCGAAATTGAAGAAACCGAAACGAGTCCAGCGCAAAAGATGGCGCAACAAACTGCAGACAGTTTATATGCCATCAATCATTTTGCCATGGATTTTTTTACCAAACAATATTGGGATACCGAAGCGGGTGCTACAATAGCTCAAAGCTATATGCAGCATCGTGGTTTTTTACGCCCGATTGTAGAGAAGTTTAAAATTGGATACAATCCTTCTGATAGAGATAGTTTAGCTAAAGCATTGATTCAAAATCAATTCAATCCAGAACTTTTTGCAAGGACTGGTTTAGTGGTGGAGCGCAATGGAGAATGGCAGGATAATTATAGAGATAGGATCATCTTCCCTATTCATAATACCACGGGAAAGATCATTGGATTTGGTGCCAGACAAATTGCCAAGAACGACCGCTCTCCAAAATACATCAATACACCTGAGAACGAAATTTACATAAAGAGCAGGATTTTATATGGCTCTTATTTTGCTAGAACGGCGATAGATAAAGCCAATGAATGTTTATTGGTGGAAGGTTATACGGATGTGGTGAGTCTACATCAAGCAGGAATTGAAAATGTGGTAGCCAGTGGAGGAACTTCATTGACGATTGATCAATTGAGGTTGGTCAAAAAATATACACAGAACCTCACCATCATTTATGACGGTGATGCTGCGGGTGTGAAAGCTGCATTGAGAGGATTGGACATGGCTTTAGAGGAAGGCTTGAATGTACAGCTGGTATTGATTCCAGACAAGGAGGATCCTGATAGTTATGTCAATAAAGTAGGACCTGATGCGTTCAGGGCCTTTGTGCAATCTGCGAAAAAGGATTTCATCTTGTTCCAACTAGAAGTTCAATTAAAAGAAGTTGGAAATGACCTTAATAAAAAGAATAGTCTTGTTAATCAAATGGCCGAGACCTTAAGTAAAATTAATAAGGCGGAAGATTTTACAAAATTGCAAGAGTATGTAAGGAAATGTGCGGATATTTTACGCATTGATGAAACTGGTTTAACGCAATTAGTGAACAAGTTCAAGCGAGACAAGATTGTCAAAGAAGAAAAAAAGATGTCTTATGACGAAGCGGCCATCCTCATGCCTAGCTTCCAAAATGAAACACAAGAACTTGACAACATTGACATTGTACTTGACAAGGACTTATTACATGAAAAGAATTTAGTTCGATTATTGATTGAATATGGAAACGAAGTTTTGGCGGATGGAAGATTGGTTTCCACTTGGATTGCGGAGGAATTAGAACCATTCCCATTAGAGAATCAAGAAATGATTCAATTAGTGAAAGTTTATTTCCAATGGCAGTCCGAAGGTAAAATGCCTAATAATAAGACATTGCAATACCACGAAGACCCACAAATTCAACAAATGGTGATGGGGCTTTTTGAGCCAGAGCATGAGCTAAGCCTAAGATGGAATGAGAAATTAGGGATTAAAAAAGTGGTCGAAGAGGTGACTTTCCATCATGATGTGGAAGTAAGTTTATTGTATTATAAACTAAGAAAGATTAAGAAAATGATTCGTCAGAATCAAGAAGATATGGAAAAAGTAAGTGGGGATGAGCAAATTCAATTATTGCATATCCACAAGCATCTAAAAGACGCAGAGCGTGAATTGACCCAAATCATTGGGACCGTTATATTCAAATAAAATTAATACAGCTTTTAATAAGCTATAATTAGATTGAGAAAGGCGATGATCTCTTTGGTGGAGATTTTATTTCTCAGAAGGATTTTGCTTACCTGCAATCAGCTTTTCCAAAGTCGCTTCTAAACGCTTTTGCTTGGTCTCTTCTTTTTTAGCTCCATTGATCCAACTTAAGTATTCCTTTTGATTGATGATAGAAAGCGAGGTGAAGAACTCTCTTGCCTCTTCATGAGATTGGAATAACTTCTCTACTTCTATAGGTAAAGCAATCAATCTTTTCTCAAAATCATCAATTTCAATATTGGGAGATTTAAAGTCGGCAAATGATCTATTTCTATTTGGGATTTGGTCGTATTTAGTAAAACGAAGTGCTGTCCAAACATGGTCCAAAGTCACTTGACGAATGGCTTCATATTCATTGTTGGCTAAAATTTCCCAGCTTGCATCTCTATTTAAATCAGAAACAATCTTAGAGCTCGTTTTTGGATAGGCAATCCATAATTTACTCTCATTGGTCAATGCTGAGAAAACTTCTTTTAAGATATTGTTTAACTGCAATTGGTTAATTGCGAAAATAAGCGCGAAATCAATTTTCCTTGCTTTCAACAGAGGAGTCAGATTTTTACAGTAGTTTAACTTAGCAAATTGTTTCTCTACACTAGAAGGTAGACCTTGAATTAATAAGTTTTTCTCATCCTTTAACTGTAATTTCTCCAAAATATTCTGACTAATCGACATAAATGTTAGGATTTATTAGGAGTGCAAAGTTAAGCAATTCCTATTAGTTGCAAGTAGTTAATTGAATAAAACTACGCAAATGACTGATAATCAATTAAAAATAAAGCTATTTAAGCCGATTCGTCTTACTGTTTTCTATTTTTTTTGAATAGTGGCGCTTTGTGCTCCTCTCCTTTTAGCAATCGGCCTATGTTTTTTTGGTGGGTGACCACCACCATCAATGCGACGATAATAGCAAAAATCCTATACGAAGTTTCTTTCTCTTTGAAAATGAATAGAATTAAGACCATAAATGCCACACTTGCTAACATAGAGCTTAAGGAAACAAATCGAGTAGTGAAAAGTGTAATCAAAAAGACGATGATACAAATGAAAGCGACCAAAGGCTGTATTGCCAAAGCCATACCTAAAAGTGTCGCAACACCTTTTCCACCTTTAAAATCAGCCCAAATTGGGAAAATATGACCAACCACTGAGGCCAAACCAAGCGCAATCATAAAATTGGTCCTAGCCAATTCATTCTGTAAGTAAAAAGGCATTAAAATGTATAATGAAGTCGCTATAACACCCTTTGTTACATCCGCTGTCATCACAAAAGCGCCCCATTTAGACCCTAATACCCTAAAAGTGTTGGTTGCACCGGCGTTTCCACTTCCATAATGGCGTATATCAATACCAAAAACAGCCTTGCTCACCCAAACCGAAGTAGGTATTGAACCTATCAGGTAAGCAACTATAACAAGCATTATTTCGTTCATTAGATCGTGTTTGGGGTAGGCAAATATACGACCAAAAAAATAAATGCCTGTTAGTACACCATTTCTCAGCACAAATTCTACCTATTGAACAATAAACTCACCCAGCCATTTAAAGGTTGTTCCTTTTGGAATTTCCATCCTTTTTGGCCCGCTAATTCAATGATATCTGCTTGATCCTCAATCAACAAACCACTAAGCACCAAGATACTGCCTGGTTTTCCAATTAAAGTCAATTCATCCATATTGGCTTCTATGATATGCCTATTCACATTGGCAATTACGATATCAAATTGTTGTGATTGCAAAGCAGATGCTACTTTTTCAATCCGAATCACTTTACTTGCATTAGAAAGCCTATTTTCTTCGGCGTTTTCTATACACCAGTCATCATTATCCACCGCCAGGACCGATTTGGCACCTAGTTTTTCGGCTAAAATGGCTAAAATGCCAGTTCCTGTTCCAAAATCATACACAGTTTTAGCATTAAAGTCCATTCCCTGCATTAACTGCATCACCGAATAAGTAGTAGCATGATGCCCTGTACCAAAACTCATTTTAGGAGTGATATTGATTTCATATTTTACAGGTGGATCAAAATGAGGATGGAAGTCTGCCCTTATTCCTACAAAATCTTCTAATCTTACTGGATCGAAATTAGACTCCCAAACTTCATTCCAATTTTGTTCCTTAATAATTGACTTAGAATAAGTTAAACTATGTTTATTGAATATAATATTTAATTCATTTTGCACTTGAACAGCTTCAAAATCGGATGCCAACATAAAGGTTTTACAGTGTCCTGCACCTACACCCAGCCCATTGGTTAATTCAACCCCATCATTTTGCCCCTGTTCTAGTTCTTCCTCATTGAAGCCTTCAAAGCCCAAATCGGCCAATTCAGCCACAAGCATATCAAACTGATCTTGATTGTTAAAGTCGAACTCTATTTGAATATATTCTTTAGACATAAGTTTGGTTTATATGAATGCTTAATTAAAATGAAGAAAATGAGAATAAATACTATTCCTTAGCGAACGTTCGAGCTTGCGAGCCGAGAGCCTAGGGATAGGTATTTATTCTCATTCCCCCCTATTTGATAGCCAGATTTCGAACGAAGCGAGCTGAGAGCCTAGAAATAGGTGTTTATTCTAATATTATTTATTAAAATATTCTTAAACAAAGTTACTTACAAAAAAAATGCCCCAGGGTTAAACTGGAGCATTTTATATAATTTGAATGTAAGCTTATCCTTGTTGAGGACCACGTTCTTCACGAGGCGCTTGCTCTGGACGAGGCAATAAAGCTTTATGACTTAATTTGAACTTGCCTGTTTTAGGATCCAAACCAATCAATTTCACTTTAACTGTATCCCCTTCATTAAAGATGCCATCCATTGTCTCCAAACGCTTCCAGCTAATTTCACTAATGTGTAATAAACCTTGTTTGCCTGGCATAAATTCAACGAAAGCACCAAACTCTTTAATGCCCTTCACAACACCTTCGTATTCGTCTCCAATTTCTGGAACTGCTACGATGCCATTGATCCATCTTACAGCAGCGTCAAGGCTTTCTTTGTTCGCAGAGAAGATGCTTACTTCACCATGGTTGCCAACTTCCTCGATATTGATTGTAGCACCAGTCGTTCTTTGCATTTCTTGAATAATCTTTCCACCTGGTCCGATTACCGCACCAATGAATTCCTTATCAATGATTATTTTAACCATTCTTGGTGCATGTGGTTTCACATCTGCACGTGCAGCTGGTGTACACTCATACATAGCATCCAAAATGTGTAAACGTCCTTTTCTTGCTTGAGACAATGCTTCTCTCATAATGTCCATGCTTAAGCCATCTACTTTAATGTCCATTTGAACACCGCAGATACCATCGCGTGTACCAGTTACTTTGAAATCCATATCTCCTAAATGATCTTCATCTCCTAGGATATCTGTTAAGATAGCATACTTTCCATCTTCTCTAGAAATCAATCCCATTGCCACACCACTTACGTGTTTTGGAATAGGCACACCTGCATCCATTAAAGCTAATGAACCGGCACAAACTGTCGCCATTGAAGATGACCCGTTTGATTCTAAGATATCTGAAACTACACGTAAAGTGTAAGGGAATACAGTGCTGTCTGGTAACATTTGCTTTAAAGAACGCATTGCTAAGTTACCATGACCTACTTCACGACGACCTACACCACGCATCATTTTCACTTCACCTGTTGAGAATGGAGGGAAATTATAGTGTAAGAAGAATTTAGCATATTCTGCACTTGCTGCAGTTTCTTGCATTAACTCATCCAACTTCGTTCCTAATGTAACTGTTGTTAAAGATTGCGTTTCGCCTCTTGTAAATAAAGAAGATCCGTGTGGTGTTGGTAATGGTCCAATTTCCATCGCTAAAGGACGTACTTGATCCAACTGACGACCGTCTAAACGAATACGGCTGTCTACCATCATGTCTCTTACTACTTCCCACTTAAGGTCTTCGTAATACTTTCCTGCTAATTTCTTTTGCAAGTCAGTGATCTCAGTTCCTAAATGCTCTATAATTTCTTTTTTCAATGCAGAAAATGCATCGCTTCTTTCGTGTTTTGCAGAACCTAATCTTGCGATAGCGTCTACTTTTGCTTTAGCAAATGCATATACTTTCTCGCGGATCATTTCGTCTTGCTCTGGCTTTTTGTAATCGCGTACTTCTGTGATACCAACGATTTTTCTTAATTCAGCTTGTGCTTTAATTTGCTTACGGATTGCTTCGTGTGCAATTTCTAAACATTGAACTAATTCTTCCTCAGAACATTCTTTCGCTTCACCTTCTACCATCATCAAGTTCTTATCAGTAGCAGCAATGATGAATTCTAATTCACATTTAGCCAATTCAGATTTAGAAGGATTGATTACAAATTTGCCATCAATCTTTGCGATTCTAACTTCAGAAATAATTTCTTTAATTGGAATATTAGACACTGCCAATGCAGCAGATGCCGCTAAACATGCTAATGAATCAGGCATTACATTCTCATCAGAAGAAACCAATGAGATCAATACTTGCACATCACATAAATAATCTTCAGGGAATAAAGGTCTTAACGCACGGTCAATTAAACGGCTTGTTAAAATCTCGTAGTCATTCAAACGCGCTTCTCTTTTGAAGAAAGATCCTGGGATACGGCCTGCTGAGGCAAACTTCTCTTGATAATCTACGCTCAATGGAAAGAAATCTTGTCCTTCCTTTGGATCCTTATTGGCTACAACAGTAGCTAATAAAATACAGTTGCCTTGTCTGATGGTAACAGCGCCGTCTGCTTGACGTGCTAACTTACCTGTCTCTATGAAAATTTCTTGACCAGGATTGATCTCGAATTTTACTGATTTTGGTTGTGATAACATTTTTAATTTTTTTGGTGATTTGGAGAAACACACGCGTATAAACAACTAATCCCAACCGTAGTAGTACAGTTGGGACAGCTATTATAAGTTAGTTCTTGATTATTTTCTTAAGCCTAATTTCTCAATTAGTGCGCGGTAACCAGTAAGGTTATGTTTTTGTAAATAAACCAATAAACGCTTACGCTGACCCACTAATTGCATCAAACCTCTTTGAGTTGAATGGTCTTTGTGGTTGGCCTTTAAGTGACCAGAAATGTGCGCGATGCGTTGTGTTAATAAAGCAATTTGACCGTCAATTGAACCAGTGTTTGTTGCTTTACCACCAAATTCAGCAAAAATGCTTGCTTTTTTCTCTTTTGTTAAGTTAGACATTGTAGAACTTCTTTTATTGTAGTTAACAATTAACTACGGTTTTGTTTTGTTTATTTCGGCTGCAAAGATAGGGATAAAAGCGTTACTAAATCAATAGTTTAGTCAAATATTTCTACGTTTTTAGGGTATTTTGCCCTATTGAAAACGAATAATCTGTCTTCTAAACTAGCTGTATAGTTAATTGAAAGCACTTTTACGTCGGTAATATTGTTGCTTTTATCCAAAATAACAGCATTAGAAAGGGCAGATTTCACCTTGTCTATGATTAATGTAACCTTTTGAAACCCCTTTTTACGGTCTATTGGAAACAATTCGATTGTGGCTGTATTGGCATTTTGAGCTAATAATTTGAAATTGAAGTCTTTATCATAATTCCCAGACAAAAGTTTCTGAGGGCTTAGTGTTTGCTCTGTTTCTGCCAAACTTGACTTTGAAATGGTATTGACCCCATCAAAATTATAGATCGAGCTACCATCACAAAGGATCTCTAACTTCCCTTCGTTTAGCAAGTATTTCTCCCCTTTCATCTTTAATTGGATCAACTTGGTGCCTAAAGCCTTGCCTTTATTGTTTTTAGATACCAGCTGGATCTTTACTAAGATCCCCTTGGACAACTTCACTTTTACGCCTACTTTATCCAATATTGCTTTTGCATTAGGATCTTTTTGGGCATGTAATTGTAAGGTTAAAATACTCAATAAACAGATGATAGCTATTCTCATAATTGGATTATAATGGGCTAAGGAAAATGAATGGTTGAAACTTTTGCAAAAGTAGACAATCCTAGTGGATTATGATAAATTTTGCAAGAAATCATACAACTCCGCATCAGATTTGTACAACACTTCTCTTGGTTTACTACCCTGACTTGGTCCAACAATACCAGCAGCTTCCAATTGATCCATCAACCTGCCTGCTCTATTGTAGCCTAATTTCATTCTTCTTTGAATGAATGAGGTGGAACCAACTTGAGCGCTAACAATCAATTTAGCTGCATCTTCAAATAAGCTATCTCTGTCGCCCGCATCAAAGCCAGATGTTTCTAAATCTTTTTCATCTATATATTCAGGTAATAAGAAAGCGTCTGGATAGCCTTTTTGCTCCGCAATAAAATTACAAACTCGGTCCACTTCTGGAGTATCCACAAAAGCACATTGCAAACGTGTGATTTCTCCATTGTAACTCACCAACATATCTCCTTTACCAATTAGCTGCTCCGCACCGCCTGCATCTAAAATGGTTCGGCTATCTATTTTACTGGACACTTTAAAAGCAATACGAGCCGGGAAATTGGCTTTAATGGTACCTGTTATAATATTCACCGAAGGTCTTTGTGTTGCAATGATCAAGTGGATACCTACCGCACGTGCTAACTGTGCTAAACGCGCAATCGGCATTTCCACTTCCTTACCAGCTGTCATAATTAAATCCGCAAACTCATCCACCACCAATACAATGAATGGCAAGTATTGATGTCCTTTTTCTGGATTTAATTTTCTTGAAGTAAACTTCTCATTGTACTCTTTAATATTTCTACAGCCTGCTTCTTTCAATAAATCATAACGATTGTCCATCTCAATACACAATGCATTTAATGTATTGATTACTTTCTTCGTATCTGTAATAATCGCATCTTCTTCTCCTGGTAATTTTGCCAAGAAATGTTTTTCAATCACACGGTATAAACTCAATTCCACTTTCTTAGGATCTACTAAGACAAATTTTAATTGAGATGGATGTTTCTTATATAACAAGGAAACCAGGATCGCATTCAATCCAACTGATTTACCCTGACCTGTCGCACCTGCCATCAATAAGTGAGGCATACTCGCTAAGTCCACAATGAAATTTTCGTTATCGATTTTTTTACCAATCGCAATCGGCAATGAATGTTGGCTTGTTTGGAATTTCTCACTTGCCAATAAAGTTTTCATACTTACAATTGACTTGCGAATATTAGGCACTTCAATACCTATGGTTCCTTTTCCAGGAATTGGTGCAATGATACGTATCCCCAATGCCGCTAAACTTAACGCAATATCATCTTCCAAGTTTTTAATTCTACTAATACGTACCCCAGGTGCAGGTACAATCTCGTATAAAGTCACTGTAGGTCCTACAGTTGCAGAGATACGTTGAATCGCGATATCATAGTTTTTTAAAGTCGCAATGATCTGATTTTTGTAGGTCTCCAATTCTTCTGGATCTTGTACAATTTTTTCAGAGCCATGTGTCTCTAATAAATTGATAGATGGGTACTTGTAATTTTTTAAATCTAAAGTGGCATCGTATTTTGTAGCCAAAGTTCCCACCGCTGCCACCACTGCTTCCTTTGGGACTTCTTTGATTTCTAAATCAAGGTCTTCTAATAATTCATCATCAATATCAATATCAAGATCGTCTTCTTCATCATCGACATCATCATCATCATCATCATCATCACTCGCTAGGCGCGAGCTCTCATCACTCGCTAATGGCGTTTTTTTTTCTGTCAATTCCGTTTCAGGAAATTGCTCATTTTCTAAAGTCAGCTCGTCAATAAATAATTTGGGACCTAATTCGCCTAGCACATCAGACGCTGTCTCGTCTTCATCCGCCTCTGGCATGATCACTGAAATTCCAGAAGCATTCTCTTTTAAAGTATTACCTGTTGCAACAGGGGTGTTTGCAGGAGCAGGATTGTTTAAATCCCATTCTTGCTTCACTGCTTCTTCGGTATCTTCACTAATAAATGTAGATTCTTCTACTTTTTTCTTAGGAATTAAAAAATCAAAATTAGGCACATTGAAGCTTGGATTAAACCTCCATATAAAATAGCTAAATCCAGCAATAAACAAAATTGCACCCGTACCAAATCTACCAATCCATTTGATCAACCAACTGCTACTATATTCACCTAAAGCACCGCCCCAAGAGAAAGCAGCATTGGGTGTAAAATAAGCAAAACAGGTACTTAATACTAAAAGGCCCACCAATACATATCTCAGGTTACGCCATAAACTAAAAATAGACTTTGTAAAAAACAAGTTCACACCTAATACAAAAAAGAAAGTGCAAAATAAGTAAGCAGCTAAACCAAATCCATTGAACATGATTTGGTATGCAAAAAATGCACCTATATACCCTAATAAGTTATTGGCTTTTACATCTTGTGTAGAGAACAATTGTGTTCTCCACAATTGCACCATGTCTTGGTCTTCTTGCCAAGTAAATAAATAAGATGTGAATGCTACAAAAAGGAATAAGCTGACCAATAAGGAGATGGCCCCTAAGATCTTCATTGTTCGTTCGTCTTTTACTACTTCAGACACAACTACATCTGCTTCTTTGTCCGGATTTAAAATCGGAGAATTTACCTTCGGTGTTGATTTGCTTTTAAGCGTATTTGCCATGGGGACAAATATAAAAAGAAATTGGCTACATATCTACTTTATTCAGCCAAACAACCTTCGCCCAGCTGGCCCATCCTAGCATTAAGCTAAGTCCTCCAAAAGGGGTGATAGGACCTAATAAAACAGACCAATTGGATTGGGTCATAGATAAAAATGCTAACCCATAGATTGAACCACTAAATAGTAGGATCCCAATGATGAAAAAATTGGACGCCCAAGCGATCCCTTTTTTATTATTTATCTGTGCTACATTTATTTGACTATAAATAGCCAATAGGATCAATGCCAAAGCGTGGATCAATTGATAACGAACACCTGTCTCAAAACTTTGTAATTTCTCTGGACTTAAGATTGCTTTTAAAGCATGTGCTCCAAAGGCACCGAGTATCACAGCTACTAATGCAAATCCAATTCCCCAAAGTAAAATTTTACGATGCATGTTTTTGAATTAATTTCTTTAATCCAGCTTCATTAATCTGATCTGATGTTAAACGGTAATGTGCTTGTTTGTAAAAAGGATGGCGCTCAACTAATTTTTGTTCCAAAAAAGTAGCTAATTCCTGATCTTGAAGGTCCGCAATCAATGGACGATCCGCTTTTGCTGAGGCTAATCTTTTAACAAGTACCTCTACAGATTCGTCCAACCAAATGACCACGCCTTCTTTTTTCATAAAATCCATATTCTCCTGAAAACAAGCTGTGCCGCCCCCTGTAGCCACAACATACTTTTTCTTTTCTTTGAACCATTTCAAAATCTTTGATTCTGCTTTTCTAAAATGAGCTTCACCGTCCTCACTAAAAATTTCGGCAATGGTTTTTTCTTCATTCATTTCGATTAAAGCATCTAAATCATAGCCAACAGATTTATTCCATTTCGCCATTTGCTTTAACCAATGTGACTTCCCTGCACCCATCATCCCTATCAAAAATATTCGCTCCGCTGCCATAGTTTATTTAAATGCGTTAAATCCTGTAACGTCCATACCAGTAATTAATAAATGAATATCATGGGTTCCTTCGTAAGTGATTACACTTTCCAAGTTCATCATATGACGCATCACTGAATATTCCCCAGTGATACCCATACCCCCTAACATTTGTCTTGCATCTCTGGCGATATTTGTAGCTATTTCACAGCTATTTCTTTTTGCCATACTAATTTGAGCTGCAGTAGCACGACCTTCATTCATCAAAACTCCTAAACGCCATACTAATAATTGCGCTTTTGTAATTTCAGTCACCATTTCTGCCAACTTCTTTTGTTGCAATTGGAAACCACCAATTGGTTTGCCAAATTGGATTCGCTCCTTGCTATATCTTAAAGCAGTATCGTAACAATCCATCGCAGCACCAATTGCGCCCCAAGCAATACCAAATCTTGCTTTGCTTAAACAACCCAATGGACCTTTCAATCCTTTTACATTTGGTAAAATATTTTCTTTAGGCACTTTTACATTATCAAAAACCAATTCA
The DNA here is from genome assembly GCA_017983845.1 of Sediminibacterium sp. Lineage (GTDB taxonomy): Bacteria > Bacteroidota > Bacteroidia > Chitinophagales > Chitinophagaceae > Sediminibacterium. The sequence goes on along the minus strand of JAGOAO010000003.1, from coordinate 51,824 downwards.
CCTGTTGCACTCGCACGTAAACTCCATTTACCATGCGTAGTGGGTGTAGTGAATCCTTCCATCCCTCTTTCTACTATCAAGCCAATAATTTCACCTGCTTCATTTTTTGCCCAAACCACCGCTACTTGTGCAAAAGGGGCATTGCTGATCCACATTTTAGCACCATTCAAAATAACATGATCCCCGGCATCTTTAATATTCGTTAACATGCCAGAAGGATTAGAACCGTGGTCTGGCTCTGTTAAACCAAAACAGCCTAGCCATTCACCAGAAGCCAACTTAGGTAAGTATTTTTGCTTTTGTGCTTCACTTCCATATGCATAGATTGGGAACATCACCAAAGAACCTTGAACACTAGCAGTACTTCTTACACCACTATCTCCTCTCTCCAATTCTTGCATCATCAATCCATAACTGATATAATCTAATCCACCGCCACCATATTCAGTTGGAACAGTTGGACCAAAGCAACCTAAATCTCCTAATTGCTTTACAATCTGTTTTGGAAATTCCGCCTTTTGGGCATACTCTTCTATAATGGGTGAAATCTCTGTTTTTACATAAGTTCTTACTGCATCTCTTACCATTAAATTTTCTTCTGACATCAATTCGTCTAATTGATAATAATCTGGTGACTCAAACAAATCTGCTCTTACTGCCATGGTGTATATTTTTAAAAATAATGATTGGGTCATAAAGGTAGTAGAAACCACTTAAAAAACTATATTTACAAGACACTAATTCGCCCTAAATTCATATGAGAAAAATCATAACCCACTTAAGCTTCTATGTGCTTATTGCCATTGTTTTGGGGATCTTATTAGGCGTGTATTTTCCAAGTAAAGCCATACAGCTAGAACCGCTTGCAAAGGGCTTTATTCAAGTCATTAAATTATTCACTTACCCTATCATATTTTTAACCGTCACCCTAGGTATAGCTAGCATGGGAGACTTAAAAAAAGTGGGGCGGATTGGCTTGGTATCATTGGTCTATTTTGAAATTGTAAGCACTATTTCACTCGCTATTGGTGTCCTAGTCGCATTATGGATCCAACCTGGGAATATCGACAAATCGGGTTTACAAATGCAGGATCCTACTAAATATACTTCTGCTACCAATTTTGATCTTTGGGGTATTATTGCAAGCAATACCAATTTGCAAATTTTGCTATTAGCAATTCTAGTTGGATTTGTGTTGAACTATCTACCTAAACGTGAGCAATATATTCATCAAATTGGAAGATTAACCCATTATGTATTCTTGGGCTTAAAATGGGTCATGTATTTTGCACCTCTTGGCGCATTGGGAGGCATGTCCTATGCGATTGGGAAATATGGATTGGCTACTTTACTTCCATTGGGCAAATTGATGGTGACCATGTATGTAACAATGGCCTTATTTGTTTTTGTAATTCTTGGACTTATTTTACGCTATTTTAAATTGTCCATATTTAAGTTGTTAAGAAATATCAAGGAAGAGTTGCTCATTGTGTTTGCCACATCTTCCTCAGAGCCTGCGATGCCTTCGTTGATGAATAAATTAGAAAAGATGGGCTGCTCTAAATCGGTGGTGGGTTTGGTCGTCCCAACCGGCTACTCATTTAATTTAGATGGCACTTCCATCTATTTATCCATGGCGGTCATTTTTATTGCGCAATTGTACAATGTGCATTTAAGCACCGCAGAAATTGTAACAATGCTACTTATTTTAATGCTCACTTCAAAAGGTGCAGCAGGTGTAACAGGAAGCGGATTTATTGTACTTGCATCTACCCTAGCTACCATGCAAAAAATTCCTATGGAGGGACTTGCATTTTTATTGGGAGTGGATAAATTTATGAGTGAAGCCAGGGCCATCACCAATATTATTGGGAATAGTGCCGCCACCATTGTCATTGCTAAAACGGAAGGAGAAACAATAAAGCTTGACTAAAACCTATAAAGCAAGCAAGGCTTTCATTTCATCCGCATAGCCTTTTGCTGCGATAGCTGCTTCGGCTGCAAAGTCGGCACCACTACTTGCAAAAATAACGGCCCTACTTGCGTTGATGAGTAAACCTACTGAATCATTCTTGCCATATTTAGTCACATCCGCTAAGCTACCTCCTTGTGCGCCCACACCAGGCACCAATAAAAAATGTGCTGGAATAATTTTACGAATCGATTCAAGATCATGCGCTTTAGTTGCCCCTACCACAAACATCAATTGCTCTGGTGTACCCCAACTTGCCACTTGCTCTAAAACAGATTCATATAAAAATTGACCGTTGGCTAATTTTTGTTGTTCAAAATTTTGACTACCTGGATTAGAAGTTAAACCTAATACAATCGTCCATTTATTACTATATGCTAAAAATGGATCAATACTATCTTTTCCCATATAGGGTGCTACTGTAATGGCATCAAAAGGCAATGTTTCAAAAAATGTTTTTGCATACTGAGCAGATGTGTTTCCGATATCGCCTCTTTTAGCATCGGCAATAGTGAAATGTGTTTTTGGAATATGTGCCAATGTGGCTTCCATCGCCTCCCATCCTTCAATACCTTGAGACTCATAAAAAGCAGTATTGATTTTATAACTCACACAGTAATCTGCTGTCGCATCAATGATGGCTTTATTAAAAGCAATTACGCCTGCTTTATTCTTAGGTAAGCCAGCGGGTAATTTTTCAATATCTGTATCCAATCCAACACATAAGTAAGATTGCTTTGCTTTGATTTGGTCTACTAGAAATTGTTTTGTCATGTCCTATTTTTTGATCGAAAGTTGAATAGATGGATCGTTTTGAAAATATTTATTGCGCGGCATTGGTCTTCACAAAAACCTGATACCCCCAAGCTGGCATTTGTAATGCACTAACCCCCGATACTTTATGCTTTGTAAATAATTCTTGAAATTTTGTATTTGAATCGACACCCGCTATCTTCACTGTTTGTGCTTGATTGGATAAATTTAAAATAACCACCACTTGATCCTTTCCATTACTGCGCTCATAGGCCATTACTTGAGTTGGAAGATTGACCGATAATCTTTTGAAACTAGCAGTCTCACTAAATGCCGTATTTGATTTTCTTAACTTTAAAAGTGCAGCATAAAAATTAGCACGCTCATATTTTTTGAATTCAATACTGTCTTTCTCAAAAAATGCAAGCGGTCTCAATACAGGCTCTTCTTGACCACTATAGATCAATGGCATGGTTCTGTTATAGGTTTGCGTAAACACCGCAAAAGGCGCATGACTCGCTCCTGGCATCGTGGCATAGTCGGCTTTGTTCCATGAGTTTTCATCATGGTTACTCGTAAAATACAATCTATGTGCCCCTTTGGTAAAATCGATTTCAATTTTATTCAGCACCGTATCCAAAGACAATAAGTTCTTTTTCCCAGCAGCAATATCATTTAATACATGAAACTCGGTCCAGCTATACGTGGCATCAAAACCAGTCTCGTGCAATTTTGCATCATCCGCTTCAGCTAATAAGTATATGTTTCTTTCTTTTTTTAATGCAGGAATACATTTATTCCAAAAACTATAAGGTACACCCCAAGCCACATCCACCCTGAATCCGTCTATCTTTGTGGCTTTTAACCAATACTTCATCGTATTGATCATACTATCCTGCATTACTAGGTTATTAAAATTCAATTCTCTTGTATCCGACCAGTCAGCAGTGAAAGTTGGCTTACCTGTTGAATCTGTTTCATAAAAATCTGGGTGTGTGGTTAACCAGGAATGATCTGCACCAGAATGATTCGGCACATAGTCAATGAGTACTTTCATGCCTAAAGCATGCGCTTGATCTACTACTTGATTGAAATCTGCAAGTGTCCCAAATTCAGGATTCACATCCGTATAACTTGCGACTGCATAATAAGAACCCAAACTACCTTTTCTGCCTTCTTTTGAAATGGGCTGGATAGGCATAAACCAAATTGTTTGTACACCCATTTTTTGTAATCTTGGCAAATGCTTTGCAAATGCTTTGAAAGTCCCCTCCTTGGTATATTGACGGATATTGACTTCATAGATATTCCCTTGTTGCATAAAGGCGGGATGTTGCTGTTGTCCAAAACTTGATGTTCCTATCAATAATCCAACCAATAAAAGTATATTTTTCATGACTTCGCTTTATGCTTCAAAAATACTACCTAATGGTGTAACTTTGGCTATGCAACTACAAAAATTAAAATACCTTTTTTTGGCCCTTTTTCTTTGGCAATGTAGTCCTTCTGACCAATATGAAATTGCTGACAACCCTTTGGATGGTGGACGTTATTTTATAGAGAACAGCATGCAAGGCAATTTCAAAAAAGCCAAGTTTTATGTACTTGAAGATGCCGAGAACCTTGCACTTTTCGAAAAAATGGCCACAAATTATTTTGCATTAGACAAAGAAGGACGTCAACAACTAAGGCTTGCCTCCATTCAAATCAATGAAATTAGCGCAGTGGATAGTACTATGACCATCATGAACTACCAGAATTCCTTTGACAATCAGGTGCATAAACTAAAAATCATTGCTACCCCAAAAGGCTGGAAAGTAGATTTAAAATATACCTATGGACCAAATTTATAGGTCAAAATAGGAAATATTGTATATTTGCATCAGCATTCACTCATAAAACAAACAACATCCTAATGGAAGCACAAACAAACACCAAAAAATACTGGGCATTATTCTTTTTATGGTTCGCCATTTTAGTGGTTTTATTATTCGTTTACAGAGAATTTTTCTGGTTGGCACTTCCAGGTACCATCACTTATTTCGCAAAAGCAATGAGACTTTTCTAAAAAAAATATAACTTATAAAAAAGCCGCTCGAAAATTCGAGCGGCTTTTTTATGTACAGCATTTTATTCTAGAACCGAGAGGGCGGCATTTAAATAAGAATATATTTCAGGTTGATGATGATGTATTGGCTTTATTGGTTTGCTCTCTCCTAATCTAACAACTACCGCATTTTTCTCTTTAATAGAAAATACATATTGCCCAAACAAACCATTTTGAAAAGGGATAGTCATTCCCTTATGTTGAATAATCCAATATTGATAGCCGTAATAATCCACAGGCTTATCAAACTCAGTCCTGTCTTTTAAATAAGTTGCAGGCGAAGTGGCTTTGAATATATAATTAGAATCTACAATTTGCTTCGCACCCCAAGCCCCTTTATTTAATACCAACTGTCCAAATCTTGCATAGTCTCTTGCTACTCCATTATAACAACAAAATGCTTTTTCATGTTCTTGATCCCCATCTAATAACCAAAGTCCATCCACTTCTGCACCCATTGGTTGTAATAATTTTTCAGACACTAGATTAGATATATTATCGCCAAATGCATTTTCTACTACCAGTCCTAAGACTTGAGTATCGCCGCTTCTGTATTCCCAATAAGCCCCCGCAGGCTCTTTAAATGTCATTTTATTTACCATATAGTTTTCGTTGTCTCCATAATAACCATAGGCGTTCATACTAAAATAACTCTTATCAGATTCTTTATAATTGGTACCAGAACTCATGGTTAATAAATCGACGATTTTTACTTTACTTAAGCTTGATTCTTTAAAATGCGGGACATAATTCCCAACAGGCTCTTCCAAAGATTTTATTTTACCTTCTTGCAATGCAATACCAATTAATAAGGATATGATACTTTTTGCAGCAGAAAATGATCCACTCAAAGTTTTTGAATTATAACCATCAAAATATTTTTCGTAAACTATTTTACCGTTTTGAATGACTAAAAAAGCATGTGTGTCATTTGAATCCAATGCAAGCATCAAAGAATCTGGCATCACTGCTTTATTATATGCAGCATCTAAATCCCAGAATTGTGGAACTGTTGCAGCCTTCACCTTTCTACTTGGGTGCGTTTTATAATCATGAATAGAATGCTTGCCCCATATTGCAAAATTTCTTAGATGCGCAAATGCTGGTGTGTAAGCTAACCCAATGGTTAAGACGATCAATGCAATCAATCCGTACAATATTTTCTTTATCATAATTCAATTAATTAATAACTAATTTAAATAACAATTCTTACTTTTAATTGTTTACTAGAATAAACATTACCCAAATTAGAATATAAAATGTCTTTATCACAATCATTTGATGAAATTATTGAAAAAAGAAGGTCAAATAGAAAATTCGACCCCAATGTGGAAGTACCTAATGAAGTGATTCAAAGAAGTTTAGAAAGAGCCATCCTGTCTCCGAATAGTAGCAATATGCAATTATGGGAATTTTATTGGATTCAGGATCCAGCTTTACAAACTGAATTTCATTCTTTTTGTTTAAATCAAAACGCAGCAAAAACAGCAAAACAATTGGTGGTTTTTGTAACGCGTCAAGACCATTGGAAAAAAAGAGTACAGTGGCATTTGGACATTATTAATAAGGATATTGTTGGCGAGCCAACCACTGCGCAACAAAGACTACTCAACTATTATGGAAAACTAATGCCAATGGCATACGGTTCGGATCCACTTGGCTTTCTTACTTTTTTCAGATCGGCATTAAGTACGATTATTGGTGCTGCAAGACCAATGATGCGTTTTAGAGGTAAAGCAGACCAACGTGTAACAGTGCACAAATCATGTGCTTTAGCTGCACAAACTTTTATGTTGTCTATTGCAGCAGAAGGTTTTGATAGTTGCCCAATGGAAGGATTTGATGCAAAGCGTGTTAAAGCGGCATTGAACTTACCTAAGGAAGCAGAAGTGAATATGATTATTGGTGTAGGAAAAGGGACCGAAGCAGGCATCTGGGGTAAAAGACATCGTGTACCTTTTGAAGAAGTCGTGATTATAAAATAAATGAATGCAATAAAAAAAGCCGCAATTAAAATTGCGGCTTTTTTTATAACTCCATACTGACTCCAAAATTATTGCCTTAGTTCTTTGCAGGTGTAATGGTTATATTTCTAAATTCAATTGGACCATGATCTCCTTGTAACATAATTGGACCAGCTGTTCCTTCATTGCTATTGATTGCACCTCCAGTAATACCTGGAATCTCTTGCTTGAAAATAATGGTCTTACCATTCGCTACCACAGTCACCATTCTGCCAACAAGTGTAATGTCATATGTCTGCCACTCTCCTGCTGGTTTTGCTGCATTTTCCCAAGGGTCAATAAAACCATATACGCCTCCTAAATATACATTCTGTGGCTCCTTACCTAAATTGTCTTCAATTTGGACTTCATAACGTCCGCGTAAATACACGCCACTATTGCTGCCTTTTGGATACCTGAATTCAATATGTAATTTAAAATCATTGTATTCGGCGACTGTTCTAATATTGCTGCCAGATTTTGGACTCGTTAAAACACCATTGACATTTAACCACTGATTGTTTTTACCCATTGCCTCCCAACCTGTCAGGTCTGTTGTATTTAATAATTGAATCGGCTTACCCCACTTTACTTCTTTTAAACTATTCAATTTAGGTGCTCTTACACCAGTCCATGTATACTTTTGTCCATAAGGAGCCACCATGGTGCCTTTTAATTGATCCCCTTCCAATACACCTTCTACCACTAAATTATTTTCTGTTCTATCCCATTGTGGTGGAATCGTAAAACTCAATTTGCCTTCTTTGAATAAAATTTGTGCAACAGGTCTTGCACTGCCACCCTCCGCCACAAATCTTCCAAACAAATTTTTAACGCCTGAATGACGTACTTCTAACCAAGAAGGCGCCATACGGCCGCCACCCATATCCACCGTTAAATCCCAACGACCTTCTAAAGGACTTTCCTGCGCATTGATCGTTGAAGTAGCGAAAAACGAAGCCGCTAATAATACAATGAAGTTGAACTGTTTTTTCATAACACACTGTTTAATTGTATTACCAAAATACTGATTTTTTTAATACAAAATGAGGGAATTATATGAAGCGAGAAACTATGCTTAAATTATTTACAATTGAATATGCATAAAAAAAGATGGCCCTTTTGAGGCCATCTTATATCTTAAGCAATTGACTTAATTGAATTATGCTAAATCAAAACGATCTAACTGCATCACTTTATTCCAAGCTGCAACAAAATCGTGTACAAATTTTTCTTTAGCATCATCACATGCATAGACTTCTGCTAACGCACGTAATTCTGAATTAGAACCAAAGATTAAGTCTACTCTTGTTCCAGTAAACTTCACTGCTCCAGTTTTTCTATCTACCCCTTCAAAAGCATTTTGTGAATGATCACTTGCTTTCCAAGTAGTTGAGAAATCGATTAAGTTCGCAAAGAAATCATTGGTTAATACACCAGGTGTTTTTGTAAATACGCCATGATTCGATTGATCGAAATTCGTATTCAATACACGCATACCACCAAATAATACAGTCATTTCTGGCGCAGTAAGGGTTAATAATTGTGCTTTGTCTATCAACATCTCTTCTGCAGAAATTAAAGTGCGTGGTTTGATATAATTACGGAAACCATCTGCAATTGGCTCTAATACTGCGAATGAAGCAACATCCGTATCTTCTTGAGCAGCATCAGCACGACCCGGAGTGAAAGGTACATTTACATTTACGCCACCGTCCTTTGCCGCTTTTTCAATTGCTGCAACACCTGCAAGCACAATTAAGTCAGCTAAAGAAACTTGCTTACCACCAGTTGCACCTGAATTGAATTCCTTTTGGATCGCTTCCAACACATCTAATACTTTAGACAATTGTGCTGGATTGTTTACTGCCCAATATTTTTGTGGCGCCAAACGTATTCTTGCGCCATTCGCTCCACCTCTTTTATCTGATCCACGGAAAGTAGAAGCAGATGCCCAAGCTGTTGCAACCAATTCTGAAACGGTCAAACCTGAAGCAAGTACTTTAGATTTTAATTGAGCAATTTCAGCTGCTTCTATTAAAGTATATGTAACCGCTGGAATTGGATCCTGCCAGATCAACACTTCTGCTGGTACTTCTGAACCAACATAACGTGCACGAGGTCCCATATCACGATGCGTTAATTTAAACCATGCTCTTGCAAATGCATCAGCAAACTGATCTGGGTTTTCATAAAATCTTTTTGAAATTGGTGCATATGCTGGATCCAAAATCAATGCTAAATCTGTCGTCAACATAGTTGGCGCATGTGTGATTGAAGGATCATGTGCATCAGGCACTGTTCCTGCACCAGCACCAGCTTTAGGCTTCCACTGATGTGCGCCTGCTGGACTCTTTACTAGTTCCCACTCAAATTTGAATAAGTTTTCAAAATAATTATTACTCCATTTTGTTGGTGTAGTCGTCCACGCACCTTCTAATCCAGAAGTGATGGTGTATTGTGCATTACCGGTTCCAAAAGTATTCTTCCAACCTGTGCCTTGCTCTTCGATACTTGCTGCTGCTGGTTCTTTACTTACATACTTACCTGGATCTGCTGCACCATGTGTTTTACCAAATGTATGACCACCGGCAATCAATGCAACTGTTTCTTCGTCATCCATCGCCATACGCGCAAATGTTTCACGGATATCTTTTGCAGATGCAATTGGGTCAGGATTGCCATTAGGACCTTCTGGATTTACATAGATCAATCCCATTTGCACAGCTGCTAATGGATTTTCTAAATCACGGTCGCCAGAATATCTTTTATCTCCTAACCACTCACGCTCCGATCCCCAATACACATCTTCTTGTGGTTCCCAAACATCTTCTCTACCTCCTGCAAAACCAAAAGTCTTAAAGCCCATTGATTCCAAAGCACAGTTACCTGCAAGAATCATTAAATCGGCCCAAGATAATTTTTGACCATACTTCTTTTTGATAGGCCATAACAACAATCTAGCTTTATCTAAATTTGTATTATCAGGCCAGCTATTCAATGGCGCAAAACGTTGCATACCTGCACCACCGCCACCACGACCATCTGTTGTACGATACGTACCTGCACTATGCCATGCCATACGAATAAAGAACGGACCATAATGTCCATAATCTGCAGGCCACCACTCTTGTGAATTAGTCATTAGATCCACAATATCTTGCTTCACTGCTTTTAAATCCAAAGACTTGAATGCAGAAACATAATTAAAAGTCGCTTCCATTGGATTTGACTTAGAAGAATGCTGGCGAAGAATATTCAATCTTAATTGATTCGGCCACCAATCCATATTTCTAGTGCCGCTACCTGCGCTTCCTTGTTTTGCTGTAGGAGCCATAGCGCCTGTATAAGGGCATTTTGCTGCTCCGTCTTCTGTGTGCTTATCCATATTGTTTTATTTTATTTTTTTGTAAATTGTAATTTGTAAAATTAAGCTAAACCTTGCATGCTCAATCAGTTACAGACAATATTTTTTTATACTTCTATAAACAAAATTTGTTTGATTTTGTTCGGATAAAAGCAATAAAAAATCCCACAAAAAGTGGGATTTAATTTTTTAAGTGGAGTCGAGGGGAGTCGAACCCCTGTCCAAACAAAGTTACCATTGGTCTTCTACATGTTTATTGTTTTATTATTTGTCGGCAACCAACAGGAAAAACACAAACCAATTGATTACTTAGCTGTATGGTACTTAAATAAGCGGCACAGCCTATGCTTATCGCATCCCTTTTTGTTTTGATTAAGCTAAGGAGCGGGTAAAGGGCCTACCTGCTCGCTCGGCCATAATGGAAGTTAATTCACTGAATTAAGCAGCCATGGCGTAGTTTGTTTCGCCTTTTGATTGTTTGGTATTCAGATTAAAGTGCTAATTACCCAACGCACTACATGCTTACCCCAACCGCTACGCTTGCTGTCAAAACCATACGACCCCAATTCTTGCGATTAAAGCAACAACAAAATTACAACTAATAAATGGATTTTATAGAACTACCTATTTAAATAATCGCCAAAAGTCTAATCCTAACGCATATAGCATTAAGCCAAACATCAAAATCATACCTGCGATTTGTGCATATTCCATGAATTTATCACTTGGTTTACGACCTGTGATCATTTCAAATAAGATAAATAATGCATGTCCACCATCTAATGCTGGAATAGGAAGCACATTCATAAATCCTAAAACAATTGAAAATACAGCAGTCAAAGTCCAGAATCTTTCCCAATCCCATTGAGACGGAAAGGTATTACCAATACTGATTAAACTACCAAGTGACTCATTGGGATTTACTTTACCTGTGAAAATTTGTTTGATGCCTGCTACATAATTATTCAATGTATTAAAACATCTTTGAACACCATTCGGGATGGCTTCTGTAAAACTATAATTTTGATGCACTGTTTGGAAAAGCTGCATGGGCAATTTCACAAACAAACCCAATTGTGCTTTGTTGTTGATTAAGGTTCTAATTTTTACAGTGTCTTCTCCCCTCTTTGCAAGAATAGTAACCAAAGAATCGCTATACTTTTTCTTCACTTCAATGAACTCATGTTGGTATTGGATAGACTGGCCATTGATACTTAATAAAGTATCATTTTTCTGAAAATTACCTTCTACTAAAACTGCAGTTTTACCAATAGAGTCAACAATCACAGGAAACAATGGCAATACAAAAGCAGTGGTATTATTTGCATTGGATAAATCCGCAGCTACACTTGTTGGGATCGCTAAACTCAAAACACTATCCCCTCTTTTTACTTGTATTGTTTTAGGATCTTCCAAAACTATTTTTGATTCTAATTCAAAAAAATCAGCTACTTCTTTTTGGTCTAATGACACAATAATATCTCCATCTTGAATGCCTACTTTTTTTGAAACCTCAGTAGCATGTACCCCATAGCTTAGATTTTTTGCTGGTAAAAAATCATCCCCCCAAAACCATGCAATACCAATGAAGATTACAATCGCTAAAATCGCATTGACAATAACACCACCTAACATCACAATCAATCTTTGATAAGCTGGCTTGGACCTTAACTCATAAGACTCTGGCGCTTTATTTAATTGATCCTTATCCATGCTCTCGTCAATCATGCCCGAGATTTTAACATAGCCTCCAAAGGGTATCCAACCCACACCATATTCCGTCTCTCCTATCTTCTTTTTCCATAAAGTGAACCCGGGATTGAAGAACAAATAAAATTTCTCTACTCTTGCACCAAATAATCTTGCAGGAATAAAATGTCCTAACTCGTGTAAAACCACGATGATAGAAAAGGATAAAATAAATTGAGCCGTTTTTGTGGCAAGTACAGTTAAGTCAATAGCAGCTAGATACATGTTTATAGTTGTATTAAAGAAGCAGCAAAATCTCTTGCAGCTCCGTCGGTTTCGTAATAGTCATCCAAGGTTGGATGCGCAATAAATTCAATTTTTTCTAAGGTTCTTTCGATAAGATCTGTCATGTCTAAAAAGCCAATTCTATTTTTCAAAAAAGCATAGACCGCAATTTCATTTGCAGCGTTTAACACACATGGTGTGTTTCCTCCGCGATGCATTGCTTCTGTTGCTAAAAATAAATTTCTAAAGGTCTTGACATCTGGTTCGTCAAATGTTAAAGTATTGGGTTTGTCGAAAAGGTATCTCGGAAAATCATTGGCTAATCTTTTAGGAAATGCCATTGCATATTGTATAGGCAATTTCATATCAGGCAATCCCATTTGTGCTTTAATACTTCCGTCCTGAAACTGCACCATACTATGAATGATACTCTGCGGATGTACCACCACTTTTATCTGATCTGGCGTAAGGTCAAATAACCATTTGGCTTCAATCATTTCCAACCCTTTATTCATCAAAGTAGCAGAATCAATAGAAATTTTCGCACCCATACTCCAATTAGGATGTTGCAATGCATGGTCTCTTTTTACATTCACTAAAAAGTTGGGCTTCTTTCCTAAGAAAGGACCACCACTTGCTGTAAGTATTATTTTTTCGATAGGATTGTTTGCTTCGCCAACTAAACATTGGAAAATCGCAGAGTGCTCACTATCTACCGGAATAATGGCTGCGCCTTTTTCTCTTGCGGTTCGCATTACAATGTCCCCTGCCACAACTAAAGTTTCTTTATTTGCAAGGCCAACTGCTTTGCCGTTTTCAACTGCAGTCAATGTAGGTTTCAATCCTGCAAAGCCAACAATACCAGCCATCATAAAATCATAACAATCCATTGCAGCCACTTGCTCTAAAGCCTCCTCTCCTGCAAATACTTTGATTGGCTTGCCCTCCAATGCTTTTTTGACAATGGCATATTTACCAATTTCCCCAATCACCACAATATTGGGCTCAAATTGTAAAGCTTGCTCAATTAATAAGGATTCATTTGCATGCGCCGTCAAAATCTCGGCGACAAATAAGTCTGGGTTCGCTGCAATCACCTCTAGGGTTTGCTTCCCGATGGAACCTGTAGATCCGAAAATGGCAATTCTTTTTTGACTCATCCAGTTTTTTGCTTGTGGTTAAAAATACGCTTTTTATTTTATTTGATCTATTTGCCTAGTTGGGTATGCAATGCATCCGCAATTTTTCGGTCATTACTTAATCTTGGTACTTTATTTTGTCCGCCTAATTTACCTTCGGATTTCATATAGTCGATGAAGGCGTTTTTAGGTAAAACAGTCAGCCTGAGTGGCGCTAATATATTTCCTGTAATTAAATCTTGGTAGTATACATTTTTGGCGCACATGGCTTGATCTAATTTGGATTTAAATGACTCCATATCCAATGGAGCTCTTTCAAATTCAACCAACCATTCGTGGTAACTTTTACCTTCCCCTTTTGTAATATAAGGTGCGACAGTAAACTCAACAATAGAGACATTCATTTCATTTGCAACCTGCAACATTGCCGCTTCTACTTCTTCTCCAATCACATGTTCTCCAAATGCAGAAATAAAATGTTTCACCCTTCCTGTTACAATAATTCTATAAGGATCGATGCTTACAAACTTAACGGTGTCACCAATATTGTACCCCCACAAACCTGCGTTGCTATTGATGATCAGCGCATACTGTGCCCCTAGTTCGACCTGTGATAAATTCAACCGTATAGGATTTGCTTCATGGATATTCGCCAAAGGAATAAATTCAAAATAGATACCACTATTGGTATTTAACAATAACCCCTGCTCTTCTCTCGTGTCTTGAAAAGCAAAAAATCCTTCACTTGCAGGAAACAATTCAATGGTATCAATTGACTTCCCAATGGTGTCAAATAATTTTGATTTATACGGTTCAAAATTCACACCCCCTTGCACCAGTACTTGTAAATTTGGAAATACTTCTTTGACCGGTTTTCCAGATTTTTCTACAATACGATCAAAATACATTTGCATCCATGGAGGGATGCCCCCTACCAAAGTCATATCCTTTAATATAGTCTCGGCTACAATTTTATCTAATTTTTCCTCCCACTCTTCAATACAATTGGTTTCATAACTTGGCAATTGATTGCTTCTTAAATAGGCAGGAATATGGTGATTCACAATCCCACTTAATCTACCCGTTGGAATGCCTGCCACCCTTTCAAGCACAGGAGATCCACTTAAAAAAATCATTCTACCATTGACAAAATGAGTTTGACCAGTGGTGGCCATATAAGTCAATAAGGCATTTCTGGCTCCATTAATATGATTACTTATAGAGTCTTTGGTAATGGGGATGTATTTCACTCCGCTTGTGGTGCCACTCGTTTTAGCGAAATAAATAGGTTTCCCTTTCCAAAGGACGTTTTGAGTGCCATTTTTGATTTGCTCTATATATGTCTTAAAAGCTTCATAGTCCCTTAAAGGCACTGCTTCTTGAAATTCGGCTGGGCTTTGTACCTGGTCAAATTTGTGTTCCTTCCCAAAAATGGTGGACTTCCCTGTCTTAACTAGTTGATTTAGAATGTTTTGCTGGTCTGCCAAGGCCGTTAGACGCTCTTTTTGGATTTGGCGATAGATAACACCAGCAAAGGGTTTTGCCAATAATGACTTAATATTCATAGGGTTCAGTTAAGGACTTTACAGTCAGGAACAAATTTAGGGGGTATTTTACGGAACATCAAACCTCCAAGGGGTTTCTAGACCTAAAAAATAGCTAAATTATATTTTTCAAGAATTCCTTGCATATTGAGATAATTATAATTACCTTTGCCCTCCTAATTTTGGACAATTATGTTAGCAGTAGTTAAAATCGCAGGACAACAATTCAAAGTACAAGCAGGAGATAGCTTGTATGTACCTCACCTGCAAGGTAAAACCGGAGACAAAGTTGAATTCAATGATGTATTATTCGTTGATAATAATGGAAGCATTTCTTTCGCGACTAAAGCGGTAGTGAAGGCTGAAATTACAAACGACCTAGTTCAAGGTGATAAAGTGATCGCTTTTAAAATGAAAAGAAGAAAAGGTTTCCGCAAGAAACATGGTCACAGAACACACTATACTCAAATCAAAATCGAAAACATAGCTTAAACTAAGATACTATGGCACACAAGAAAGGTGAAGGTTCCGTTAAGAACGGCCGTGATTCACAAAGTAAGAGATTAGGCGTTAAGATATATGGTGGACAACCAGCTTTAAACGGCAATATCTTAATTCGTCAAAGAGGTACTCAGTACCACCCTGGTAAGAACGTAGGTTTAGGATCTGACTTTACTATTTTCGCTTTGACGGATGGTATTGTTGAGTTCAAAAAGGGTAAAAATAACAAAACAACAGTTTCAGTAGTACCTGCTGAATTAGTAGCTTAAAAAAAAGTTTTTGTAGTTATTAAAAAAGTTTTTACTTTTAATGCATATTTACTAACCATTAAATCTAAAAAACATGGCAACTGCAAAAAAAGCTGCTAAGAAAGTAGCTCCTAAGAAAGCTGCAAAAAAAGTAGTTAAGAAAGCTGCTCCTAAGAAAGCTGCTAAGAAAGTAGCTCCTAAGAAGGCTGCTAAAAAAGCTGCTCCTAAGAAAGCTGCTAAGAAAGTAGCTCCTAAGAAGGCTGCTAAGAAAGCTGCTCCTAAGAAAGCTGCTAAAAAAGCTGCTCCTAAGAAGGCTGCTAAGAAAGCTGCTCCTAAGAAAGCTGCTGCTAAAAAGAAATAATTATCCTCGGATAATATTGAAAGCCCTCGATTTATCGGGGGTTTTTTTATGCCCCTACTTCTCATCGCATTTAGAATGACTCCTTAGTTTTATTTATATTTGCCCATGCACAATTATGAAATTGCCGAATACTTTAGTTTACTTGCTAAGCTCATGGATATCCATGGAGAAAATGCTTTCAAAATAAAATCCTATAGCAACGCAGCATACACCCTTGACCGATTGAATGACCCTTTAGAGGACATGACCCTAGCTCAAATAGCAAGCATTAGAGGTATTGGAGAGGCATTGGCACAAAAAATAGTGGATTTATTGGCCACCAAGAAATTACAAATCCTAGAAGAATATATTCAAAAGACCCCCGCTGGTATTTTAGAGATGTTGAAAATAAAAGGATTAGGCCCTAAGAAGATCATCACCATTTGGAAAGAATTAGGCATTGAAAGTATTGGGGAATTATTGTATGCATGTGAAGAGAATCGATTAATTAATTATAAAGGATTCGGTGCTAAGACCCAGCAAAGTATTCAGGATGCATTGAACTATTACCTACAAAACCAAGGCAGTTTTTTATACCAACAGGTTCAGGAGACAGTTGCACAAATAGAAAATGCTTTGACCTTGAATTTTCCAACAGCACAATATCAGGTATCTGGATATTATAAAAGACAGATGGAAACGCTAGATTTTTTGGATATTGTTTCTACTGCCCCCCTCTCAGATTTAAAAACTTGGTTACAAGAAAAGGGATTTATACTTGCCGAAACCCCGGATTATTTAAGTTGTAAAGGCCCAGACAATTTTGAACTAAGATGGTATATGGTAGACAAAGACAAGTTCTTTATCCAAGATTTTATCCTTTCTTGTAGTCCTGAATTTTGGGCTGCATGGCAAATACTTCCAAACTTCGACGCAACAAAAGCATTTGCATCTGAATTGGCCATTTTTGAGCAGGTAGCTATTCCATTTATTCCAGCTGCACAAAGAGAGGAACCTTCTATTATTCAACAAGCAAGTACTAAAGGATTAAATAAAGTCATCCAAGCATCAGATATCAGAGGTATCATTCACTCCCATAGCACATGGAGTGACGGCTTACATACCATTGAACAAATGGCAGTGGCTGCAAAAGCACAAGGCTTAGAATACCTAGTCATTAGCGATCACTCAAAATCTGCCTTTTATGCCAACGGCTTACAAGAAGATAGAATTAGAGCACAACATAAAGAAATAGATCTCTTAAATAAAAAGTTAGCCCCATTTGTGATTTTCAAAAGTATTGAATCCGATATTTTAAATGATGGCAGCTTGGATTACCCAGATGAAATTTTAGATTTATTTGATTTAGTGATTGCTTCAGTTCATTCTAATTTGAAGATGACCGAAGAAAAAGCAATGATGCGACTCATGAATGCAATTGAAAATCCATACACAAGCATTTTAGGGCACGCTACAGGACGTTTGCTATTAAGTCGTAAAGGTTACCCGGTTAATCACGAAGCCATTATATCGGCCTGCGCAGAGCACAATGTAGTAATTGAATTAAATGCGCATCCAAGAAGATTGGATATGGACTGGCGCTACATTCATCAAGCGATGGAACAAGATGTCTTGATTTCAATTAATCCTGATGCACATGCCATAGATGGATTTGAAGATTGTAAGTATGGCGTATTGGTGGCACAGAAAGCTGGACTAACTGCTGCACAGAATTTAAGCAGCTTTAGTTTATCTGAAATGATGGAATTCATTAGCTACCAACAAGCCAAAAGAAATTAAGCTTTAACATACACTATATATTCCCCTGGCATCAATTCAAAATGACTATTGCCATTGAATTCAAAACTAAGGCCAGAAAATAGATTGGTAAATTTTCCTTTAAATGCTTCATGTGCTATATGAACATGTTGTCTATGTTCATATAAATTCAATAGGATTAATGCCGTATTCGTTTGGTCTTGTTTTAAATAAGCCATCACCTTCCCTTCTGTTGGTAAATTAAAAATGCTGCCAGATTGCAATACAGGAAACTGTTTTCTTGCGTTCAAAAGCGTTTTATAAAAATCATGCAAAGCTGGTTGGGTATTCGTCCAATGGATTTGATCTTTGTCAAAAAAAGCCAATCTTTTATAATTAG
>JAGOAO010000003.1:0-33618 GCA_017983845.1 Sediminibacterium sp. | reverse complement strand
CCAGATTGCAATACAGGAAACTGTTTTCTTGCGTTCAAAAGCGTTTTATAAAAATCATGCAAAGCTGGTTGGGTATTCGTCCAATGGATTTGATCTTTGTCAAAAAAAGCCAATCTTTTATAATTAGGTAATTCCTGTCCACTATAAATTAATGGTTGTCCATTCCATGTGCTTGCAAATACGGCCCAAGCTTTTGCAGTGACTCCATATTTTTCGTATTCAGTTCCATTCCAACTATTCTCATCATGGTTGGATGTAAAAAATAATTTTGAAGCTCCTTTAGGATATTGTGCATACTGATGCAATATATTATATACTTCATGTAATCCATCCTGCCCCTTACCCACTTTCTCTGTTGCATGCATCCATGACCAAGCATAGCTTGTATCAAATACTTGATGATAAGACAATTCTTCGCATTCTGCCAACCAATATAATTTCTTGGTTTGCTCTAGACTTGTTCTTGCATCTATCCAAAAATCTAAGGGCACTAGATGTGCCATATCGCATCTAAAACCATCCAGATTAAACTGCTTCACCCAATACTGCATCGCATCAATCAATGCAGCACGCATGGCTTTATTTGAATAATTTAAATCTACTACATCATCCCATCCATTGCGTTCTGTAAAATTACCAGCAGCATCTTGTGTAAACCAACTTGGATTTTGTGTCATCCATTCATGTTGTCTACCTGTATGGTTGGCTACCCAGTCTATAATTACTTTCATGCCCAAAGCTTGAGCCGCATCCACTAACGCTTTGAAATCTTTTTCCGTTCCAAATTCAGGATTGATTTTTGTATAGCTACTGCAAGCATAATAACTTCCTAAGGTTCCTTTTTTGTTGGTTTGACTAATTGAAGTGATGGGCATGAACCATAAAATATCTATGCCCATATCCTTCAATCTTGGCAGATGCGTTTCAAATGCTTTAAAAGTACCCTCGGCAGTATATTGACGAATATTCACTTCATATATCGAAGCCGTATTGGCCCAGCTTACCTGCTTGAATGAATCGATCATAATTGTAGCATTTTTTTATTATCTTGTTGCTAAGATGAATCCTAAATTAGACCGCAAATTAAGTCTTTTACATGCAACTGCCATCAATATGATTGACATGGTAGGCATTGGCCCCTTTGTTGTATTGAGTGTAGTAGCTCAGATTATGGGTGGCCCTTATTTTTTATATGCTTGGATAGCAGGCGCTGTTTTGTCCTATGTAGACGCCATGGTTTGGAGTCAGTTAGGGGCCGCTTTACCAAAAGCGGGTGGTAGTTTTCATTTTTTAAAAGAAGGCTACGGAGGCAAATGGGGTAAATTAATGAGCTTTCTTTTTGTATGGCAAACAATGATTCAAGCACCCTTAGTCATTGCATCTGCTGCCATTGGATTCTCACAATATGCGAATTTCTTTTTTCACTTAAGTTTTATTCAAGAAAAATTAGTGAGTGGCGCCGTGGTGATTTTAGTGATTAGTTTATTGTACAGAAATATTGAATCCATTGGTAAAATTTCTGTGCTATTATGGGTAGGTGTAATCACGACCCTCTTGTGGATCATTTTTGGAGGGATTGCACATGGTAATTTCATGGAACCCATTTTACATATCAATGATGGTCTTAAAATTGAATATGGATTTGTTGCTGCACTGGGTTTTGCGAGTGTCAAGTCTGTATATAGTTATTTAGGCTATTACAATGTTTGTCATTTAGGAGCAGAAATAAAAGACCCCACTAAGAATATACCTAGAAGTATGTTCATTTCTATTACGGGGATTTCTATTTTATATTTAGCAATGAATGTCAGTGTAGCCAGCGTTTTGCCTTTTGACACCATTGTCAATAGCAAATTTGTAGTGAGTGACTATATCAAAACTTTGTATGGACAAAATGCGGGTGCCATTGCTACCGTCTTAATTTTGATGGTTGCATTTGCCTCTGTGTTCTCTGCAACCTTAGGTTATAGCAGGATTCCTTATGCAGCTGCACAGGACAAATCCTTCTTCTCCTTTTTCGCCCAACTCCATCCTAAACTACATTTTCCCCACCGATCTTTATTGGTATTAGGTGCAATCGCTTTTGTATTTAGTTTGCTTTTTAGATTAAAAGAAGTGATTGATGGTATATTAGCCATGCGTATTATGATTCAATTTATTGGTCAAGCAATTGGCTTATTGATTTTATACAAAAGAAAAGGCAAGGATTTTTTCCCATGGAAAATGCCTTTGTTCCCCATCCCTTTATTGATTGCCATCCTCATTTGGGCAGCCATTTTTTATTCTACAGGGACTAAAATGATGTTGAGTGGATTGATTGTAACGGGCTTAGGCTTAATCGCTTTTGCGCTTGCCACTCGATTTGGATGGATTCACAAAACTAGTGAGGAGTAATCCCATCACGATACCAATTATCAATCCAACTTTGACATTTTTGAGCATCCAACCAATGCCAAGCCCAATGACCAAGAGCATAAAGAAACTTATTTTTCTACGTTGCTTCATGGTGGATTAATTTTTAGGAAGGGAGATTAAATTTGCGAATAATTTATAGGCACCTGGATTGCCCGCTGGCAATTGTCTAAACAAAGCCAAACTAACATAAGCAAAATTGCCTTTGCCAAAAGGCACAATCAATAAACTTCCTTGACTTGGTGTCTCCCCAGTATCATTCATTTGCAAAGGCGTTTGAAAATGAGGATCTATATTTTCAGCTTGATAAGTGCTTCTTTCTTGCACCCAATTACTAAAGTCTTCTGAATTGATTTTATTCGGAACATTCAGTACCGGATGATTGGGCAATGCAAATGTAACAAGCGCATTTTCTTCAGTAACACGCTTCCCTGAATTGATCGTAAATGGATAAGGCCCCATTTTAATATTTTGAGTCCCCACTTGATTGCTTTTAATGTACTGAACAATTAAATTGCCTCCAGCAGCAATATAGTCGTTTAAAATGGACTGTTTCTCTGTTAGATAAGCGTACATGTTAAATGCACGAATACCCACTACAATCGCGTCTAATCCTTTTAAATGTGCCGCAGTGATGTCGGCTTCTTTTAAATAAACTACTTCATACCCCAATTGCTCAAGCGCTTCAGGAATGGCATCACCAGCCCCGTCTATATAACCCACTTTTTGACCTTGCTTTTTAATATCTACTTTCACCACCTGCATGCTTGCATTTTGGAAATAAGTTTGCGCTGGTATATGATCATATTGAATGGTCTTATGAAACATACCTTCTTCAAATGAAGGAACTGACTTATTTCCTGTGGTTGGCATTAATACTACAGACTTAATTGGTGCAACTTCCTTTTTGGGCAATACCACAATTGGTTGATAGACATCCCCTTTAGTTGGATCCAAATATTTGTAATGTACTGGAACTATTTTTTCGAATAGTTGACCTGCAATGCTATAATTCAATTGGATGGAGAATGGAGGATTGTTTTCTGCCTTACCTATCATGTTCTGATCCTGCACCACAAACATCCCCTCTGTTTTAGGTGCCACCAACCAATAAGGCTGTGTGATAGGTTGAGACAGAGGCACATTGTAATGGATGGCGTATTGTTGGTTTTGATTGGCAATTAAATTTGCACCAACAACAGTATCCATTACTGAAACTTGATTAGACAACAATTCAATACGACTTAATGTAGTATTTATATTGGTTCTTTGGTTCACCAATACTTGGATCGAAATAGATGATCCTGGAAGCACTTGTGGCTTGGTTGTACTGGCTTCTGCCAATAAACCAGCAGCAGATTCAATGGTGGATTGAATCAAATTCAATTGATATTCCTTCCAATTGCTTTTAGGCAAAGCATTTACTTGTTGGTAAATCGCCACTAAGTCAGCAACAATTGCAGAGGGCTGATCGAATGTATATTTTCCAATTATTATCTTTAATTGTTCTTGAATGCTAGCTGCATTTAAACGAGACCAATTGGTAGTCACCCCATCCATGAGATCTAATTTTGCACTGTCTCCATTTAAATGTTGGAAGAATTCAAAATAAGACCCTCTTCTTCTTGGTCTTCCTTCACCTTGGCTCTTATGCATGGTTCTTGCTTCTGCACCAATCTCTCCATAACTTTTTCCAATGACAGGATTGTATCCTCCCACTTCTAATTTAAGTTGATTGTCATTGGTGGTATTGATCGTGCCGAAATTAAATGTATTCCATAAAATTCGTTTTGCCTTCCAAGGTTGAACGCCATATTTAAACTGTTCAGGGAATTGCTTTGGATCTGCAGCTGCGATATAGGCTTCTTGTGCAATGATAGAGGAAGCTGCATGGTGTCCATGTCCCGCTCTAGCATCTCCAGGGAACCTAGTGATAATGACATCGGGTTGGAATTTTCGAATCACCCAAACTACATCACTCAATACCTTTTGATGATCCCATATAGCCAAAGCTTCTTTGGCAGATTTACTAAAACCAAATTCATACGCTGTCGAAAAATATTGTTCCGCCCCATCCTGCATTCTTGCGGCCAATAATTCCTGCGTTCTTATCAACCCTAATTCAACCCCTTGCTCTTTCCCAATTAAATTCTGGCCACCATCACCCCTGGTTAAACTCAAATAAGCTGTTCGATAATGGCGCTCTTTAGTAAGGTATGGCAGGAAGGCATTGTTCTCATCATCTGGATGTGCTGCTATATAAAGCACACTCCCTAGCACTTCCATTTGTTTTAATTGAGTATAAATTTCTGCACTATTTTTTTGTCCAAAACCAATTTGTGCCGAACAAACGATACTCAATAAAACCAATGAAAATTGCTTCATGTATATAAAATAAAAGGATTAAAATTATTTACCGTGTAAAAAAACAGCGTTGGTTAAAATTAATTTTCCAGCTTCCCAGAAGTTTCTGAAAATTGGATCATCTGACATATAAATGACTTGACCAGCGCCCACTTGCTTTACCCCCATCACTACGCCTTCCTCTAATGCAGCTTTCGCCTTCACGCCAGCAAAGCCAGTGATGTAGCTGTCTTTTTTGAAGCTACCTACATTCCAAGCACTATTAGAAGGTTCAAACAATACTTTGTCTTGCTTTAAATTAAAGTAAATGCCGTTGGTACCAAAACCCAATGGATGTGTTTCATCCATATAGGTTTTATAAATAGCGCCAGGGATAGAACTTTTTAAATATTCTTTTTCTCTATCGGCATATTTTACCAATTGTTGTACAGTTGCTTTTTCTTCTTTTGCTGATTCTTTAATACGGATACCCCAATCTGCATTCGATGCCAAAGTACTCGCTGCATTTTCTAAAGCAATCAATACACCACCCTTTCTAACAAAAGCTTGTAATTTATCTGTAATCGCTTTAGCGTTTAAATCACGGTATTGACCATCTGGCGCAATCAAGACATCATATTTGTCTAAGTCGATTCTGTTCAATTGCGTATAAGTCAATTGTGTAATTGGATAGTTTAATTGTTGCTCAAAAAAGCTCCAAACCTCACCTGCAGATAATGCTGCTATTTGGTCTCCAGTCAACATCGCCACTCTTGGCGCATGATTGATAATTGCAATATCTGGTGAACCAAAATCAGCTCCTTTTTCAGCGTATCCTGTATTCACCGCAACTGCTTCAATATTTAAACTACTGCAAACCGATTTTGTAATGTCACTCCAATTGGCTTGATTACTCGTTTTTAACACAACCAATGTGCCAATTTCGTAATTTCTACCATTCATAGTAAATGCTTTTTCGGCATAACGCACTTTCACATTATTTTTTAGCAATTGTGCCAAAGCCTTGCCTGTTGCAAAAGAATGGTATGGAATAATATAGCCATACGCACTCGTCGTTATAGCAGGCGCAACTACATTAAAACCAGGCTCAATTGACATGGGCTGCTTAGTTGCATAACCATGTACACCATACGCATAAGGTAAAGACCATGCAGTAATATCGTAAGTATTCGAATCATTCACTTGTGTGATTGGCTCTAATAAAACACGCGCCAATACGCTATGTGCTTGGTTTACATTCACCGCTAAAGTATACCCTTCGTTTACAAAATCTGCTTCTTTTTTAGTATAATAATCAAATGCTTTGAATTTTGCTTGTGCATTATTTAAAGTACCATATACAATATTGTTTTTCTTTAACAAACCAGCCAATGCTTCTAACTGATTGGCGTTTTTTGCAGTCATGATAAAAGTCTTGTAATCAGACACGGTACCTTGACGGCTATTGTCAAAATACTTTTTAAAATTCTCCAATAATTGTGCTCTATTCGCTGCACTAATTTCAATTGTTGATAAACTAGTTGTAAAATGATGAGTCGCTCTTGCCACTAATGTTACTGTATCATAACTATCATCCATTACACCTAATCCTGCACTAATACCGCCCTGCTCATAGGTCATACCAATAGCGCCATTGTACATTGGGTAAGTGTCTCCATAAGAAGGATACAATAGATCAAAACGCTCTTTTGTAAAGAACAACCAATTGTTTTGATCAAAATATTTTGCGTGGTTTTTTCCAATTTGATCTTGGAAAGATTTTTGCCATGGGGTCAATACATCGTGTAATGGTTCTGCAGCCGGTGCAAAATAATAAGGCTCGTTGTATCCTTGCTCATGAAAATCTACATGCACTTGAGGATACCAACTTTGGTACAAAGGAATTCTTTGTTGCGTCTCTACTTGTGTTTGCCAAGCCCAATCTCTGTTTAAATCAAAATTATAGTGATTGGTTCTGCCAGCAGGCCATGGTTCCATATGCTCTCTAGCTGCAGGGTCGGCATTGTAAGTTGTACCTACTGCATTATTGTACCAGTTTACATAACGATCACGTCCGTCTGGATTGATACATGGATCAATCATTACTACTGTATTCTTTAACCAATTTTTAGTCTCATTATTTGATGGATCAACCAATGCAAACAAGGTTAACATAGCAGCTTCCGAGGATGCTGGTTCGTTACCATGTACATTGTAACTTAGCCAAACAATACCTGGTTGATTTAGATCTTGCACTGTGCCTTGCACCAATCCAAGATTGTGTTTTCTAATTTGCTCTAAATTTTTGATATTTTCAGGCGTACCTATTGCAGCAACCATTAAATCTCTTCCTTCGTTGGTTTTGCCATAAGGGATGAGTTTTACCATATCCGATTTTGCTGCTGCTATAGCAGTAAAATAGTTGACAATTTGATGGTGTCTCGTGAATCGAGTACCTACTTTATAGCCCAGGAATTGTTCTGGACTTACTACTTGTGCTAACAATGAAAATGGAAGGATAAATAAACTTACCCACAAAATGGATTTAAACGCAGATTTTTGATGCATAAATTGGTTGTTAATAGGTCTTAAAAATAGGCATTTTATGGGGTCAAAAGGGCTGCTATTACAGATAGTTTTACACAACTGAACGCATGAGTTGTTGATACCTAAATAATTAAGTAATTTACCTCCTCAATCTACCTCCTATGAAACAGAAAATGCTGGTTTTATGCCTTATTGGTTTTGCGGTTTTACAGTTCAATTTTACAGCAAATGCACAAAGTTTTTTTAAACAGCATCCTCAGATCAATCCTTACCAATATAGTATTGTTAAAGAGCAGTCTTTTCAAAAAGCTGCTGTCACTTCGGCCCACCCCCTTGCGAGTATGGTCGGAGCTGCAATTATGAAGGACGGAGGCAATGCTTTTGATGCAGCCATTGCGGTTCAATTTACACTTGCCGTAGTGTACCCAGGCGCAGGCAATATTGGAGGTGGTGGTTTTTTACTTTCTAGAAATAAAGAAGGTGTTTTAATGGGGATTGACTATCGTGAAGCAGCCCCTAGCAAAGCCCATAGAGATATGTATTTAGATGAAAAAGGAAACCCAATAGAAGGCATGTCCAGATCGGGGGCTTCTGCATCTGGCGTTCCAGGAAGCGTAGCGGGCATGTTTAGCGCCCTTCCTTTTGCGAAATTTCCAATGAAGGCCTTATTACAACCAGCATATGAATTAGCGGCAAATGGTTTTGTCATCACCGAAAGAGAAGCAAGAGGATTGAATGCCGAAAGGAAGAACTTTATTAAAAATAGCGCACAGGCTTCTGCATTTACAAGAAAAGAAAACTGGAAAGCGGGTGATACATTGTACCAGCCAGAATTAGCTGCTACTATCCTTCGTATTCAACAAAAAGGAAAAGCTGGATTCTACGAAGGAGAAACTGCTGCAATGATTGTAGAAGAAATGAAAAATAGCAAAGGGGTGATTAGTTTGGATGATTTAAAAAAATATACCCCGCAATTTAGAAAACCAATTGAGTTTGATTATAGAGGTCATCATATTATTAGCTTTGCACCTCCATCCAGTGGAGGTATTTTGATTGCTCAAATGATGCAAATGATTGCACCTTATCCAGTGAATGTGATGGGCGCAAACAGTTTCGAATCTGTAAGCTTGATGGTAGAAGCACAAAGAAGAGCCTATGCAGACAGAGCGGAACATATGGGCGATCCTGACTTTTGGAAAGTACCCACTACTACTTTAACAAGTAATGCTTATGCACAAGCAAGAATGAAAGATTATCAACCAGGTGTTGCAGGCAATAGCAAAACCATACAAGCAGGTGTTGCAAAAGAAAGCGAGCAAACAACACATTTTAGCGTGATTGATGCTGCAGGCAATATGGTTTCAGTAACCACCACCCTGAATGATACTTATGGCAATAAAACCATTGTAGGTGGCGCAGGTTTTTTATTGAATAATGAGATGGACGATTTTAGTATCAAACCAGGCGTACCAAATATGTATGGTGCATTGGGTGGAGAAGCCAACGCCATCCAACCAGGGAAAAGAATGTTAAGTTCTATGACACCTACCCTTGTCACAAAGAACAATCAACCTTATATCACCATTGGCACCCCAGGTGGTACCACTATCCCTAACCAAGTATATGAGGGATTAGTGAATATCATTGACCATAAAATGAGTTTAAAAGCTGCGATTGATGCGCCAAGATTCCATCACCAACATTTACCAGATGTAGTGAGTGTAGAAGCTGATTTTCCAGAAGCTACTGTAAATGCATTAAAAGAAAAAGGTTATACGATTACCAAACGAGGTGCATTTGGCAGAATGGAAGGCGTGATGATTTTGCCAAATGGCAACAGAGTTGCTGCAGGCGATAAGCGTGGAGATGATAGTGTTGCAGGATATTAATGTCTTATAATTATTTAAAAAGTTACCCCCTTGCTTAAAAATAAGCTCAGTTTAATTCGTATACTTATAGCCACGGTAGTTGGATTGCTTTTGCTTTCCTACTTATTATTGCTATTGCCTAGTGTACAAGAAAAAATTGGACAAAAAATTGCGAAGCAATTGAGTCAAACACTGGGCACGGAAGTCAAAATAGATGGTTTAAGCTTCTCTTTATTCAATAGAGTGGATATTAAAAATGTGCTCATTAGAGATCAACAAAAAGACAGTTTATTATTTGCACAAACACTAAAATTAAGGGTAACAGACTTGATTTTTTCAAGCAATAACCCCGTTATTGGATATATTGGTTTAGAAAAAGCAAGTGTCTATTTGCATCGAAAAAGTCCCACTTGGAACTATCAGTTTATTATAGATCATTTTAAATCAAATGATACGAGTAAGTCCACGAATCAAACATTTGATTTAAAGAAAATTGATTTGACCAATATTCGCTTTGTACAGGATGATGAATGGATTGGTGCAACTACAAAATTTGAAGCCAAACATGTTTTAGCCAATTTCAATCAATTTAAAGACAAAGAAATTGAACTAGAAAAATTGGTATTGGACAAGCCCTTTTATTTTATTTTGGATAAACCAGGATTGGCTCCTGTTACAAAAAAGAAAAATCAAAAGCGATCAAAGAACGAATTGTATTTTAACGAAGGTAATTTTCGTATCCTGGCTAAACAAATTGAAATTGTCCAAGGTAAGCTTTGGATAGAATATGGCTTTGGCCAACCTGTACCCCATTTTGATGGTGAACATATTCGTATGAACGACTTAAACGCCACCATCGACAATGCACAATTCATTGCAGATACCATTCGAGCAACGGTGCGTTTGTCACTGAAAGAAAGGTCTGGTTTCGTTATAAAAAAATTGGCCACTCAATTTAAAATGACGCCACAAATAATGGAGCTGGCTGCATTGGAATTAAAAACAAACAAAAGTACTATTGGCAATTATTATGCCATGGAGTACAAGGAATTTATTCCTGACTTTAGAAACTATATGCAGCAAGTGACAATGAAAGGGCGCATCTCAAAATCGATTGTAGCTTCTGATGATATTGCTTATTTCGCACCTGAACTTAAAAACTTAGATCAAAAAATAACAACCAGTTTTAATTTTAGTGGAACGGTAGATGCATTTAAAGCCACTAATTTATCGGCACAATATGGTGCCTCTTTCATGCGTGGCGATTTGTCTATGAAAGGGATACCTAATATGAAAAGCACGCAGATTGAATTGAACCAATTTGTAGCCAAAACAAATATACTAGACCTCGGTAAATGGATTCCAGAAATCAAGCAATTAAAAGGCCTACCGTTGGATGCATTTGGTAATTTTTATTACAGAGGAAGCTTGTCAGGCACGATTTATGATTTTATGGCTAAGGGGGCGCTCGCTACTGATATTGGCACTGCAGCTACTTCCATTCGATTACAATTCCCATCTAATAAAGAACCTATTTATGAAGGCAATCTAGTTGCAACACAGTTCAATGCGGGTAAATTATTTAAGATCCCTTCTTTAGGTCTACTCAACTTTACAGGTAACATTGCAGGAAGTTCATTCAATCTTGACAAAATCAAAACCAATATCGACGGTCAAATTGATTCTATACAGTTCAATGGTTATACTTATGCGCAAATCCAAACCAATGGCATCCTTCAAAAGCAAGCTTATAATGGAACCATCAAGATTAAAGATCCCAACATTAATTTCATAAGCAATTTGGAAGTTGATTTTAAAAACGCAACCCCAAGTTTTAATGCTGTAGGTGATTTAACCAATGCCAATTTGAGTGCTTTGCAATTTTCTAAAAACCCGATACAGTTGACGGGCTTATTGGACGTTAATTTTGCAGGTTCCAATATTGACAACTTCATTGGTTTTGCTAAATTCTACAACGGTAAATTAAAAAGCAACACTGCTACGATCAACTTTGATTCTATTTCACTCAAGTCCAACATCCTAGAGGGGAAAAAGAACATCACTATATCTAGTGACGATATTCAAGCAAGCATTATTGGCAAATTCAATATCAATCAATTGCCTAATAGTGTTCAGTACTTTTTGCAAGGCTATATTCCCAATTATATCAAGAACCTTAAAGAAGCACCAGTTAACCAGAATTTTTCTTTCCAAGTAAAAACAAATTATTTTGAACCTTATATCCGAATTTTTAGAGATGAGTTCTCAGGATTTAATAATATGTCCATCAATGGAAGGATCGACACGGATAAACAGTCACTTCAATTACATGCCCAACTGCCCTATGCACAATGGAATAGCTATGCCATCTCCAATGGTGTCATTGACGGGTTGGGTAATAAGGATAGTTTAAAACTTGCCCTCTCTGGTACACAATTTAATTTAACTGATAGCTTTAATTTAAGTAGCCCACGATTAAATATTACGACATCTAAAGATCAGTCTTTATTTAAATTAAATGCCGAAAGTAAATCCGCTTTAGCCTACCTCGCATTAGAAGGAAAAATAAGCACGTTTACAGATGGACTCTCCATCAAATGGGCGCCCTCTTCATTTATTTTAAATGAAAAACAATGGTCTATTCAAAATGGAGGTGAACTTTCTTTGAGGAAGAATAACACGTATGCAAAGCAATTGAAGATCACACAGGGATTGCAAAAATTGGAATTTCAAAATCATCCAACCGATAAAAATGGATTACAATTAAAATTAGAAAACGTTATTTTAGGCGATATCACCAATGTGTTTTTTAGCTACCCTAAATTAGAAGGTATCACCCATGCAACCATTGACTTGAATCATATCAATGAACAGTTTTCTTTGAATTTAGTTGGTGCCATCAATCAATTCAGCTTTAACGCAAGCCAACTTGGAAACACTTCATTGAAAGCGGCTTACGATTCCAAAACAGGGATCGTTCCATTTGACTTAAATTGCCCCAATACTGACTATAATTTGTCAGCCAAGGGAACTTATGCTATTAAGGACAGCTTGAACCCGCTAGACGCTTACTTAACATTAAGCCAATCTGACTTTGGATTGATACAAGAATTTATTGGAGGCGTATTAACCGACTTAAAGGGAAAAGCTACTGGACAGATTCATTTTGGAGGCCGTATTGAAAATCCAGAATTACGCGGGCTTGCAAAAATTAACAATGCAGCTTTCAAAGTGGACTACACCAAGGTAAATTATTTTATAGATAGTGCTGCAATCCGTTTCAATGACGAAGGCATCGACTTTGGCACCATTCAGGTAAAAGACAAGCTCAATAGAACAGCACAGTTTAAAGGAAAAATTCTACACCAAGGATTTAAGCATCTGGTATACGATATGGAGATGCAAAGTGCAAAAGTTGAACTATTGAACATGGACATTATGGACAATAGTAATTTTTATGGTCAAGCTGTTGGTAAAGCAACCATGACGATTCGTGGTCCTGAGGAAAATATTAAAATGACCATCAATGCAGATGTGAATGACAGCTCGCATATTTATTTACCCAATTCAACAAGTAAAGAAACGGGAAAATCCGAATTCATTGTATTCAAAAAAATAGGCAAGTCTTTTGCCAATACCGTCGAAAAACCAACCTATAATTTAGTGGTTGACTTAGATGTAAGTGCAGATAATAAAACACAGATTGATGTGATATTGGACGAGCTTACAGGAGACGTAATTAAGGCTGTGGGCAATGGACGTATTAAAATAAGAGCAGGCAATATTGAACCTTTAACCATGCGTGGCAAGTACAATATTGAAAGAGGAAAATATGATTTCAATTTTCAATCCTTCATTAGGAAACCATTTGAGCTCATACCAGAAGCAGGTAATTTTATTGAATGGACAGGCAATCCTTATGAAGCAGATATACATGTAGATGCAAGGTACACAGCAGAACGTGTAAGTTTAAATGAATTGGTAGGCAATGCCAATTTTAGCACTGCTGTAAAATCGTACCGAGGAAATGTATATGTGATTGCCGCTTTAAGAAACAAATTAGCAAGACCTGATATTAAATTTACCTTGGCCTTCCCTCCTGGAAATCCAATTAGTACCGATAATGAATTTTCTCAATTCATTTCAAGATTAGAACGTGATGACAATGAAATTATCAAACAGGTTTCTTTCTTGATTGTATTCAATTCATTTGCACCAGTTGGCTTTACATCGGGCAATAGTACGAATGCCTATAGTGTCACCACGATTGGAATCAATTCCATTTCACAATTATTAACTAGAGAGATCAATAAATCTGTGACGAACTTATTGAACAAAGTGACAGGTGACCAAAGCATGCGTTTTGATATTGGCTCTAAAGTATATAACAGTGGTAATTTATTGGACCCAACAGGATCAGGCATCGCAATTAACTCTAATAAAATAGACCGTCAAAGGGTGAACCTTAAATTGGGTAGAAGCTTTTTCAATGACAAAGTGATTGTTAATTTAGGGGGCGATTTTGATTTTAACTTAAGAGCAGCTTCAAGTATACAGAATAACAATTTTCAATGGTTGCCAGACGTGAACATAGAATTTGTATTAACCAAGGACAGGAAATTAAGAGCCATTGTCTTTAACAGAAATAGTTTGGATATAATTGGAGGTAGTATGGGAAGAAGAAATCGTCAAGGGGTAAGCATCTCCTACCGAAAAGATTTTGAAAACTTTATTTTCTAGTCAAAATAGGGGCTGGCAACTTCTTACAGTTTTTAAAACGATATACATAGAACTCCCTCAACAATAAACCCTTTTTTTGAATCTGTATGGTATCAGTTTTACCCATTTTTTCGAAATAAGGCAATACCAAATCAATTGGATTAAAAGGCAAATTGGAGGGTTGAATATAATATGCATCCTGCCCTAATTGTAAACTAGGTTGATCTTGATTTAACCAAGCAAATTTATGGACATCTTCAAGCGCACCAATGGCAATTACTTGTTTTTGAGTAGGTCTTGCAGTGTAAAATAAAATATGCCCCGCTGGGAACCATTTAGAGACCAAAATAGGCGCTTTTTCCTCCATCGCTGAATCTTTCACATCTTGCTCGACCAAGCCCTTGAATTCGGCGCTAAATTGCGTCCAGCCCGTTACGTCATTGATTGGATTATACTCTCCTAAGTTTGGGGCTGAAGTAGACCCTAATTGAATTGGAAAAACATGCACCAATAACACAAACCCAATCAGCAAGAAGCCTATAAAACCCATGGCCCATTGAATCAATCTAGGAAAAAGCAAATTAGAGGTCTCAGACCAATACACTCCCGCAATTAAGAATAAGGCAATAAAACCCGGTCCTGTCCAATGCGGTAAAGTGGGATTGAATAAAGAGATGGCCCAAAACAAAAGAATTAATGGAATGCTAAGCCATAACAATAAAGGTAAAATTGCAGATGACTGCTGCTGATTGTTTGTATGGTTTTGAAAAATCGATTTTAACTTTCTAAAACGAATGAGCGGAATCAAACAACTGATATACACCAAAGGATTTTGGTACAGCAACTCTCCTATCATTTGTTGCATTAAACTTGCAAATTGAATTCCCGAATGCAATACGCGCTTAGAATGAAATTTATACGTGATAAAGTCATTGTCCATATTCCAATACAAAATAGGCAGGATCGAAACAATGGTGATCAATGCAGCGATATACAAGAAAGGTTGTTTAAGGGTTTTGATTTGATGGAATAAAACAAAACCGCCAAAACCTGCCCATAAATACAATCCATGAACCTTGCTCAAAGTGGCCAACCCTATCAAACAGCCCAATCCAATCCAATTAAGTTGACTGAACAGTTGGGGCTTCACCACCCACTTAGCCATCAAGTAGATGCTCCAAGTAAAAAATAAAAGCTGTGGACTATCTGGCATAATAAATAAACCAGCGATGATACTCGTGTAAATAGAAAATGTATACAGTAAAGCGGCAATCCATCCAGCGCGTTCTGACTTGACGAGTGTTCCGGTTTGAAAAATAATCCAAGTGGAAAATGCTGCAGCTACTATACTTCCTAATCGCATGGATAAAGTAGATACCCATAGTAAATTCAAAGTAGACAATTGAATCAACCAACCAACCATTGGAGGATGATCAAAATGATTCCAATCGGGTTGAACTGCATAAGTGTAATAGTAAACCTCATCATTACCTAATTCAAGTAAAAAGGACAAAGCCAATTTTACAATGACGGCAATGGCGATTAACCAGATTGTTTTTTTGGAATAATCCATCCTCCTAGATTGCATGGACTAATTGATTATGCTTGATTTGAAATTATTTACTTGCAGCTTGATCTAAAAACCAGGCTGTAGCTAAACGGTATCCATTTAATCCTAAACCAACAATCGATCCAACTGCTTTAGCAGACACATGGGATATTTTTCTAAAATCTTCTCTTGCATGTACATTGCTAATATGCACTTCGATCACTGGAGTTTGGACAGATGCAATGGCATCCCCAATGGCTACAGAAGTATGTGTATAAGCTGCGGGATTTAAAATAATTCCGTCTTGATTAAAACCATTTTGTTGAATTGCATTCACCAACTCCCCTTCTATATTCGATTGAAAATAAGTAAAATTAACTGTTGGAAAAGCCTGCTTCAATTGCACTAAATAATCATCAAAGCTTTCGTTCCCGTAAACACTAGGTTCACGCTTTCCTAATAAATTTAAATTAGGTCCATTGATGATGGTAATATTAAGCATAGTACAATTATTAAATTACAAATTAGTTCGCCTTCATTAAAGCAATAAAGTCATCAAATAAATAACGGCTATCGTGCGGGCCTGGAGTGGCTTCTGGATGGTATTGCACACTGAATGCAGGACGATCTTTTAAACGTATCCCTTCGATAGAATCGTCATTTAAATTCACGTGTGACACTTCCACATTCGGGTGTTTTTTAACCGCTTCTGGATCTACTCCAAAACCATGATTCTGTGTAGTAATTTCTGACCTTCCAGTAATTAAATTCTTAACTGGATGATTCAGTCCTCTATGACCATGGTGCATTTTAAAAGTAGGGATATCATTTGCACGAGCTAATAACTGATGTCCCAAACAAATACCAAACAGTGGTTTTTTTTCCGCTAAAATTTCTTTAATCGTTTTTACTGCATAATCCATTGGTGCCGGATCTCCAGGACCATTGGACAAGAAATAACCTGTTGGATTAAATGCTTTTAAAGTTGCAAAATCTGTTTTAGCAGGATGCACTCTTACATGTGCGCCTCTATCTACCAAGCATTGTAAAATATTTTGTTTTACTCCAAAATCTAAAACCGAAACTTTAATGGGCGCATTTACATCTCCTAATTCATATATTTCTGTTGTGCTCACAGTACTTGCTAATTCTAAACCATCCATACTTGGCACTTTCGCCAACTGTGCTTTCAACGCAGCTACATCTAAATTATCAGAAGAGATGATACAATTCATTGCACCAGATTCACGAACATGGGTTACCAATGCCCTTGTATCCAAACCTTCGATGGATACAATATTATTTTCAATTAAATAATCATTCAAGTTGCCATCCGCTTGTGCACGACTATATTTTTCTTCTAAGTTTCTTCCAATTAAACCATGAATCTTTACTGACTTACTTTCTACATCCGTCGCTTTCACACCATAGTTGCCTATATGCACGTTACTCATGATGATGATTTGTCCGGTATAACTTGGATCTGTAAAAACCTCTTGATAACCCGTCATCCCAGTGTTAAAACAGATCTCACCTGTGGTCGTACCGATTTTTCCAAAAGCTTGACCATGAAAAACGTTGCCATCTGCTAAAACTAAAATTGCTGGTTGTGTGGTCATATTGATATCTAGGTTTAAGAATTCAAAAATAGGCAAAAAAAAGGCAAGACCAAAGTCTTGCCTTATATGTAAAATGAATTAATTCATTATTCAGCTGATGGAGTTTCTTCAGTAGATGCAGCTGGTTCAGCTGGAGCTTCTTCTGCAGGTGCAGCAGTCTCAGCAGCTTTCTTAGGAGCAGCAGTTGCTTTACTTCTACGTGTCTTCTTAGCTGGTTCAGTAGCAGAAGCTATTGAGTTACCATAGATTTCGTTGAAGTCTACTAATTCGATCATTGCTTTTTCAGCGTTATCACCTGGACGAATACCTAATTTGATAATTCTAGTATATCCACCTGGACGTGTAGCAATTTTAGGCGCTACTACTGTAAATAATTCTTTAACAGCAGCTTTGTCATTTAAATAAGCAAACACGATTCTGTGATTGTGACTGATTTCCTCTTTAGAAGCTGTTTTCTTAGTCTTAGTAATTAATGGCTCAACGTATTTTCTTAACGCTTTAGCTTTAGCTAAAGTAGTTACGATACGCTTGTGCGTGATAATTTGACAAGCTAAGTTCATCAATAAGGCTTCTCTGTGTGCCTTCTTTCTTCCAAGGTTGTTGTTTTTGTCTCCGTGACGCATGACATTTGAGTTTTATCCTTACACCGTGTCAGGAATTGTAAGGTGTGAGCCGAAGCTCGGTTATAAATAGTGATTTACCCGTCTTAACGACTATTGTAAATCTAATTTGTCTAATCCTAATTTACCTAAGTCCATTCCAAAGCTCAATCCTCTTTCGATCAATACTTGCTCGATTTCAGATAAAGACTTTTGACCAAAGTTTCTGAACTTCATTAAGTCTTCTTGCTCGTATTGTACCAATTCGCTCAAGCTGTTAATTTTAGCAGCTTTCAAGCAATTGAACGCACGTACAGAAAGATCTAAATCTTCTAATGGAGTCTTCAATACTTTTCTTAATTGTAATACTTGCTCATCTACCACATCTTCTTTCTTATCTTCTTTGTTGTCGAAGGTAATGTTCTCGTCAGTGATGATCATGAAGTGTTGGATCAAGATTCTAGAAGCTTGCTTTACAGCATCTTCTGGATGAATTGTTCCGTCTGTAGCAACATCCAAGATTAATTTCTCATAATCTGTTCTTTGCTCCACACGATAGTTTTCCATTACGTATTTCACGTTCTTGATTGGCGTATGAATAGAATCAATTGCGATATAACCAAATGGCATATCTTTTAATTTATTCTCTTCAGCTGGAATATATCCACGACCTTTTTGGATCGTTAATTCAATATCTAATTTAGCTGTAGGATCCATGAAACAAATCACTAATTCTGGGTTCATCACCTGGAACTGTTGAGAAGCTTCACCAATATGACCTGCGTTAAATTCGCTACCACCTTTGATAGATAAAGTAATTTTTTCAGAACTAACATCTTGATCTGACTTACGCTTAAAACGAACTTGCTTTAAGTTTAAGATCATTTCTGTTACGTCTTCAGTGATTCCTTTGATCGTAGCAAATTCGTGATCAACTCCTTCAATTTTGATACCTACGATAGCAAAACCTTCCAAAGAGCTTAATAAAACTCTTCTCAAGGCATTACCTAATGTTAAACCAAAGCCTGGCTCCAATGGACGGAACTCGAATTGTCCTTCGAAATCATTTGCTTTTTGTAAAACAATTTTATCCGGTTTTTGAAAACTTAATATAGCCATGTTACTACTTTTTTTTATTTGATGCTTTCCTTAGAAAGCAATTTTGTTAAGTGCTACCTACTATTTAGAGTACAATTCTACAATCAATTGCTCCTTGATATTCTCAGGAACTGCTTCGCGCTCTGGCATAGCAATGAAAGTACCTTTGTTCTCGTTCTCATTCCAATCTACCCAGCTAAACTTAGTGTTTCTAGCACGTTGCTTGCTAACGATAGAAGAATTATGAGCACTCTTAGGACGGTAAGTGATGATATCACCTGGACGACATGTATAAGAAGGCACATTCGTTACATCACCATTTACAGCGATGTGCTTATGTGCAACTAATTGACGTGCTTCAGGACGGCTAGCAGCCAATCCCATTCTGAAAATTGTATTGTCTAAACGAGATTCTAATAACTTGATCAAGTTTTCACCAGTAACACCTTTCAAACGAGATGCTTCTTCAAAAGTCTTACGGAATTGACGCTCTAAAACGCCATAAGTATACTTTGCTTTTTGCTTCTCTCTTAACTGTAATGCATACTCGCCTAATTGCTTACGCTTGCGTTGTGCACCGTGTTGTCCTGGAGGGTTGCTGTTTTTACCCAACCATTTTGCGTTACCTAAAATTGGTTCGCCGAAAATGCGGGAAATCTTTGTTTTGGGGCCTGTGTAACGTGCCATAATGTTGCTGTTTTTTTGATTTTTTAATGTCGACGCATCATCAGTAAAAATCTAAAATCAATGATGCATCCTGGTTTATAAATAGTTAAAATAAATCGGAATAATTATACTCTTCTTTGTTTTGGAGGACGACATCCGTTATGTGGCATAGGCGTTACGTCACGGATAGAAATCACTTCGATACCAGATTGAGAGATAGAACGGATCGCACCTTCTCTACCAGAACCTGGACCTTTAACAAATACTTCTACTCTTTTAACACCAGCATCTAATGCCACTTTCGCTGCGTCTGCTGCTGCCATTTGAGCTGCGTATGGAGTGTTCTTTTTAGAACCTCTAAAGCCCATTTTACCTGCACTACTCCAGCTGATCACTTGACCTGCTTTGTTCGTGAAAGCAATAATTAAATTGTTGAATGTTGCGCTGATACGTACTTCTCCAGAAGCGTCTACTTTAACGACTCTCTTCTTTGCAGCTGCCTTTGCACTGTTCTGTGCTTTGTTTGGTTTTGCCATTTTGTTTGAGGTGTGCCCTTTCTACTTGTAAAATTTACCTGTAAAAAAGAGCGGGTTATTTAAATTGAAATTCCGCCGAAGCGGAAACCGAGTAAATCTCCCCTATACAATTGTGTAGGATCTAATTTTATTCGGATTTATATAACAAAAGGTAGTCACCGAAGCGACTACCCTATGTATGATTATTTCTTAGCTACTTTCTTCTTACCAGCAACTGTCTTACGCTTACCCTTACGAGTACGTGAGTTCGTCTTAGTACGTTGGCCACGAACAGGTAAACCTTTTCTGTGACGCAATCCACGGTAACAAGCGATATCTAACAAACGCTTAATGCTCATAGAAACTTCACTACGTAAAGCACCTTCTACTTTGAATTCAGCATTGATGATATTACGAATAGCAGTTTGCTCTTCGTCATTCCACTCATTTACTTTTTTATCGTAACTGATGTTTGCTTTATCTAAAATGTAACGAGCAGTAGAATGTCCAATACCGAAAATGTACTGTAATCCAATTTCTCCTCTTTTGTTTTTTGGTAAGTCTATACCGGCAATACGTGCCATATGCTAAAACTTGTTTTTTTGTTTAATTTTTGTTTTTGTTTAAAACTTAAGCGTCTCCGCCAAAGTCTTACTATCCTTGTCTTTGCTTAAAGCGAGGATTCTTTTTGTTAATCACAAATAATACGCCCTTACGCTTAACGATCTTGCAATCTGCACTACGTTTTTTGATAGATGCTCTAACTTTCATCTTTTTGTTTTTAAATATTTATTCCTAATGTTTTTAAACGCTTTTTTGTAGAAAAACTTTCAGTTTTATTTATGTCTGAAAATAATTCTTCCCCTTGTTAAGTCATATGGACTCATCTCCACACCTACTTTATCTCCTGGCAAAATTCTGATATAGTGCATACGCATCTTTCCAGAAATTGTTGCTAAGATTTCGTGACCATTTTCAAGCTTAACTCTGAACATAGCATTGCTCAGTGCTTCAATAATTACTCCATCTTGTTTAATCAGCGGTTGTTTTGACATACTTATTTTGGGGTTGCAAAGATATGGAAATGAATGGAATTATGAAAAAATCCCGGTTAATTCTTCTAAAAAGGCTAAAATAAAAGGAGAAGTTGGACTTCTCCTTTCTAATGTATTGAAAATCAATGTTTTAATTTTGTACGCTTAACCCATTCCTGGGAAAAGAGGTCGGCCAATACCTGCTCTAAAAGGCCAAGGCATCGCCAAAAGGATTAAAATCAACGCAATCACATACAAAATACGTGTTGGACCTGGTTTTAATGTTTTCTTATATTTCACATGGCCAATGGTGATTAAAGCAATCGCTAAAAGCATCGAGAAAATATGTTCCACTGCCCAAAAACGGCTTGCTGCATCTTTCATGGTTGCCCCCATTCCAGCAGATTGGATCATTTTAATCCCTAAAGGTCCAGTAATGTATTGGTATAAACCTACTAATAAACTTGCATGGGCACTCATCAATAGTGTTCTGCTTGTCTTTAAGGCATCCTTTTGGGTAAATAACTTGTAAATACTAATAAGTAAGGCAATCAACACGACCCATCTTAAAGTACTGTGTAAATGTAAAAGTCCGTTATACATAGTCTTAATTTGTCGCTAAAGTAATCAATTAATTTTAAAGTACTTAGTACACCCAGTCAGCGACGAATAAATTGGTATCTCTGGTGCCTTTATTATTCCTATTAGAAGCGAAGATGATTTTTTTGCCATCTGGGCTAAACATGGGAAAAGCATCAAAGCCTTTATCTCTACTTATTTTAACCAAGCCAGTTCCGTCTAGATTGATCAAGTACATATTAAAAGGGAATCCTCTTTTATATTCATGGTTACTGCAGAAAATGATTTGCTTGCCATCTGGGGTAAAATTCGGCGCCCAATTGGCTTGACCTAAGTGGGTGATTTGTTTTGCATCGGACCCATCCACATTCGCCACCCAAACTTCCATATTGGTTGGGGCTACTAGCCCCTCCTTTAAGAGACTTGAATATTCTTCCACTTCTGCTGCTGTTTTTGGACGACTCGCTCTCCAGACAATTTTTTTACCGTCCGGGCTAAACCATGCACCACCATCATACCCTAACGCATGGGTGACTTTCTTTTCTTTGCCGGTAGCAATATCCATCACATATAAATCCAAATCGCCGTCTTTATCACTGCAATAAATCATTTTCTTTCCATCATAAGATAAAGTGGCTTCTGCATCATACCCTTTAGCAGTCGTTAATTTTTTAATCACATTGCCATTGGTATCCGCCATAAAAATGTCATAGGTATTGTATAATGGCCAGATATATTTATTGCCATACTTCGCACGATCCACTGGAGGCGGACAGTCTGCGCTACCTTCATGGGTGGATGCATAGATAATGTGTTTACCATCTTTCATGAAATAAGCACAAGTCGTTCTACCTTTTCCTGTGCTCACTAATTTATATTTAAATGGATCTACCCCATTCAATGGAAGTTGACCCATAAAAATTTGATCACAAACAATCCCTTCTTTTGGATTCGTTTTTTGGAAAATAATTTTTTTGCTATCAAAGCTCCAATAAGCTTCTGCATTGTCCCCGCCGAATGTCAATTGTTGCACATTTTTAAAATGTGTTTCACCTTCAAATTGAACGGTATCATTTTGTGCAAAAACACTACTGCTTAACAATAAGGCAGCAAGTAAATGGATGTAATTTTTCATAGCTTTTTAGATTGGGCGCAAAAATAGTGCATCTATGTAATAAATACAGCTGATGTGGAAGAATCGGGGGATTTCAAATTTTTTTTGACGAAAAAATGACAGTTCACTGAAAATTCGAGAACTTTGATCAAAATAGTATTATGGCCATCATCGCACCCTCTTTATTAGCTGCAGATTTTTTAGCACTTGGAAATGCATGTAGCATGTTAAATGCTTCAGAAGCAGAATGGTTTCACTTAGATGTGATGGATGGTGTTTTTGTACCCAATATTAGCTACGGTTTACCCATCATTGAACAAATCAAAAAAACAACCACTAAAGAAATGGATGTGCACTTGATGATTGTTCAGCCCGAAAAATATATTACTGCATTTAAACAAGCTGGTGCCACTATTTTAACAGTGCACTACGAAGCATGTCCACACTTACATAGCACATTGCAACAAATTAAAGCACAGGGCATGAAAGCTGGTGTGGCATTGAATCCACATACACCTATTGAAGTTTTAAAGGATATTATTTTTGACATTGACGTGGTATGTATCATGAGCGTGAATCCTGGTTTTGGAGGACAAAAATTCATTGAACATACCTACGAAAAAGTAAAAGCGTTAAAACAATTGATTGTGCAAAACAACGCATCTACTTTAATCGAAATTGATGGCGGTGTCACTTTAGACAATGCGGCTAAATTAGTTGCTGCAGGTGCGGATGTTTTAGTAGCAGGAACGACTGTGTTTAAAGCAACCGACCCCATCCAAATGATTGCGAGTTTAAGAAATTGTTAAGCCCCTATTGAGGCATTAAGTAATCCACATATTGTGTACATGTTTGACTTGTTTTTTGAACAAGTGGGTGTTAAATTGTGTTAAGCAGATAGACACATCTACAAAACCTATAAAACTACTACCTTGACTGAAACCATCATCAATCTAGCATCTGTTAACCCAATTGATTTTTTTGGGGTGAACAATAATAAATTCGATCTTTTAAAAAAGAAATTTCCGTTGCTTAAAATTTTATCTAGAGGAACACAAATCAAATTAAGTGGTGCACCAGAACAAATAGATATTGCAAAAGAAAAAATAGAATTGATTATTCAATACATGGAACGCAATGGACATTTGAGTGAAAATTATTTCGAGCAAATTTTAGGCGGAGACGACGCCGAAGTAATTGACAATTTTGTAGATCAAAATCCGAATGAAGTATTGGTTTTTGGACCGAATGGAAAATCAGTAAGAGCAAGAACTGCAAACCAGAAAAAAATGGTTCAAGCAGCAGACAAAAACGATATTGTTTTTGCAATTGGACCCGCAGGTACTGGTAAAACCTATACTGCAGTTGCTTTAGCGGTTCGTGCATTGAAAAACAAATTGGTTAAAAAAATTATTCTTACAAGACCTGCTGTTGAAGCTGGAGAAAGTTTAGGTTTTTTACCTGGTGATTTAAAAGAAAAAATTGATCCCTATTTACGCCCTCTATACGATGCATTAGATGACATGATTCCTGCAGACAAATTAGGTTATTATATGTCTACAAGGACCATCGAAATTGCACCACTTGCTTATATGCGTGGACGTACTTTAGACAATGCTTTTATTATTTTAGATGAGTCACAAAATGCGAATGATTTACAAATAAAAATGTTCTTAACGCGTATCGGTGC
Organism: Sediminibacterium sp.; assembly: GCA_017983845.1. Taxonomy (GTDB): domain Bacteria; phylum Bacteroidota; class Bacteroidia; order Chitinophagales; family Chitinophagaceae; genus Sediminibacterium. The sequence continues at coordinate 9,266 of JAGOAO010000003.1, read as the reverse complement.
CAACGCAAAAGCCATCATCACGGGCGACCCTACCCAAGTAGATTTGCCACGCAACCAAAGAAGTGGTTTAGAAAAAGCAGTCCGTATTTTACAAAATATCGAAGGCATTGCACATATTCAACTAGACGAGGAAGATGTGGTACGTCATAAGTTGGTCAAAGCCATCATTAAAGCTTATGACAAGGAACGTGAAAATGAAACAGAAAATGCCTATCACCGTTAGTTTTCTTGTATAAAGAATTGATTTAGACACAATATTATCAAAATTAACTATACATTACAATTTTATATAATGTATAATTAACTGATATGTGAATTTGTCTTAAAATGTTAAGAAAAACACAAATCGTTTTGGAGGAATATTAGTTTCTTTGCATCACTAAATAAAACAACAACTATGCTTAGTAAAAAATTACTACATTTTGCAGTTGCAATGCTATTATTACCAGTTTTGACATTTGCTCAAAACACGACTGGTAGCATCAGCGGTTCTGTAAAAGCTGACAATGGTGAAGTCCTTGTCGGTGCTACTATTACTGTATTACACGTTCCAACTGGTACTGTGTACAATGCACAAACAAGAAAGTCAGGTTTATTTGATGTAAGTAACGTGCAACCAGGTGGACCCTATGCCGTTACTGTATCTTATGTAAACTATCAATCAGAAAAGAAAGAAGACATCTATGTTGCCTTAGGTGATGTAGTTAGAGTAGATGTGATCTTATCTTCTAAGATTGACAAATTAAAAGATGTAACTGTAACCACTACAAGAAGAGGTTCAGATTTATCAGTAAGAGGTGGAACACAAACTATTATCGGTCGTGATAAATTAGACAACTTACCTACTGTAGGAAGAAACGTTCAAGATTTCTTACGTTTTTCTCCAACTGCTAAGTTTGTTGGTGGTAATGGCGACTTAGCGGGTGTTTCTATCGCTGGTCAAAATAACCGTTTTAACTCTTTATACATTGATGGTGCTGTAAACAATGACCAATTTGGTTTGAGTGCAAGTGGAACCAATGGTGGTCAAACTGGTGTAGGTCCAATCTCTATTGATGCGGTGGATCAATTCCAAGTTATGGTATCACCTTTTGATGCATCTATCGGTAACTTTACTGGTGGTGGTATCAACGCAACTACAAAAGGTGGAACAAACAAAGTAACAGGTACTGTTTACTCTTTTATGCAAAATCAAAACTTGTCTGGTAAAACACCAACAGGTGCGAAAGAAAAAGCAGTAAAATTAAATCCTTTCAAAGCGCAAACTATTGGTGGAAGCGTGGGTGGTGCCATTGTTAAAAACAAATTATTCTACTTCGTAAATTTTGAATCTATTGAAAACGAAAGACCTCAACCTTTTGATATCAGTGGTTATAAAGGAACAAGTGGTAAAGCAGATATCGACAAGTTAGTTGACTTCGTTCAAACTAAATATGGTTATAACACAGGTGGTTACCAAGATAACGCTGCTTCTACAAGCGCGAAAAGATTGGCAACAAAAATTGATTGGAACGTAAATAAAATGAACAAATTCAGTTTATCTTATCGTTACAACGAAACAAATTCATATGCTACTTCTGCTTCTAGTTCTTCTAGAGTGAATTTTTATAATAATGGTGTTTTATATCCAAACAAAACCAACTCTTTATCTGCTGAATTAAAGTCTGCATTTAAGAATGGTTCTAGTAACAAGTTCTTGTTTACTTATACAGATGTAATGGATGACAGAAACCCAATTGGAGCTCAATTCCCTCGTGTAACTATCAACGATGGTGCTGGTCAAATGATATTTGGCTCTGAAGAATTTTCCACTTCAAACTTATTAAAGCAAAGAAACGTGAACTTCTTAGACTACTTTAAGTTTAATGTAAATAAGCACGCTTTCACTGTGGGTGTTGACTATGAATTAAGTAAATCTTACAACGTATTCATTCGTCAAAACTATGGTTCATACCAGTTTTCTTCTCTTTCTGATTTCTTAGCAGAAAAAGCCCCTACTCGTTATGATCGCTCTTTCTCTTTATTAGACCAAACAACTGGCGACAACACAAGAGCAGCTGCTAAATTCTATACAGGCAGAGGTAGTGCATTCATCAATGATGAGTTCAGATATTCTGACAACTTAACATTTAACTATGGTGTAAGAGCAGATTATACTAAGTTTTTATCTACTCCATTAGCAGATAATTATTTCAATTTCAATATGCCTAAGAACTGGGATTTACAAGGTGCAAGATCTGGTTCAATGCCTGATCCAAAGATTTCTATCTCTCCAAGAGTTGGATTTACCTATAAAATGCCAGCAGAAAACATCACTATTCGTGGTGGATTCGGTATGTTCACAGGTCGTGTGCCTTTAGTATGGCCTGGTGGCGTGTACAACAACAATGGTCAAAGTGTGGGTGGTATCTCTATCACAAACGCTACTGATATTGCTAAATATGGCATCAAATTTAGACCAAATCCAAATGGTCAATATACTGCTGCTGATTTAGGTTTAAGTACGGCTGCTGCAAAAGGTCAGTTAGACTTAATTGCAAACGACTTCAAATTACCTAAATTATTCCGTGCTTCATTAGCGATTGACAAGAAGTTAAAAGACAACTGGTCAGTAACTGTAGAAGGTAGCGTAAGTAAAAATATCAATGAGATCTATTACACAAGAGTAGATATCAAACAACCAGTAGGTCAATTGGCTGGTCCTGACAACAGATATATTTACGATCTAAAGCGTGTAACCTTCCCTGCATACCAAGGCTTAGCTGCTGGTATCAATCCATACACTGGTATCTTCGTAATTCATAACCAACCTTATTATGGACGTTCTGGATTCGCATATAACTTTACTGCGTCAATAGATAAGTCTTGGACTGATGGATTCTCATTCAATGCATTCTATACTTACGGATCTTCTTTTGTAACCAACGAACCTACATCTAGCCAAAATAACTCTCAATGGAGATACATGGAGACTGTAAATGGAAGAAACAATGTTCAAAGATCAAGATCTGATTTTGATTTAGGACATAGAGTAAGTGCATTTGTTGCAAAGAAATTTACTTATGCAAAAGGTGCTTTAGCTTCTACATTTAGCTTAGTATACAATGGACAGTCTGGTAACCCATTCAGTTATGTGTATGCAACTGGTCCAGTTAGAGACCAAGGTACTGGTGAAACAAATGACTTAATCTTTATCCCTACTGCGGATCAAATTAAAGCAATGACTTTTGTTACAAACAGTTCTTACCCATTAAGTGCTGACGCACAAAAAGCAGCATTAGAAAGTTATATTGCTCAAGACAATTACTTAAGCAAAAACAGAGGTAAATATGCTGAAAGAAATGGTGGAAGATTGCCTTTCACAAACATCATTGATGTGAAATTTGTACAAGATTTCAACGTGAAATTGAACAATAAGAAATACCAATTCCAATTGACTTACGACATCTTTAACTTCACAAATATGTTGAATAGAAATTGGGGTAGAACTTACTTTATGTCAAACGATCAGTTTGCCATCATTAAGTACCAAGGTGCTACTGGTTCAACAACTCCTAGTTATAGCTTCTCTCCAATCTCGAACAATACTCCTTGGGGTATCAGTTCAAGCACTTCGCCTAGCTACAGTGCTCGTTGGGTAAGCCAATTAGGTTTACGTTTCAAGTTCTAAACTTAAGTTTATAGGATCAAATTTTTGATCTACTTAAATGCCCTCCAATTGGAGGGCATTTTTTTTAAACCAATTTACTCATCATCTTAAAATAATTTGTAATTTCAAGCTGTATGGGCCAAAATTTAGTACAGTTTACAATTGGAATTGAAGAAGAATACATGGTATTAGACCCTGCTTCTAAGGAATTAAAAAGCCATCAGCAGGCTATTGTGAACGAAGGAGAGAAAATATTTAAAGAAAAGATTAAAGCCGAAATGCACCAGGCTGTGGTAGAAGTGGGTACCGGCATTTGTACGAATGTAGAGACTGCCTACCAAGAAGTATTTGAACTAAGAACCCATGTCTCCAAAATTGCCAATGAATTAGGTTTTAGTATCGGTGCTTCAGGCACCCACCCTTTTAGCTTATGGGAAACCCAACTTATATCTGACCAAAGCAGGTACCAAGCCCTTTTGAACGAATTACAGCAAGCTGCAAGGAGCAATTTGATTTTTGGACTACATGTACACATTGGCATCGAAGATCGCCGTATGGCCATTCATATCGCCAATACAGCACGTTATTTCCTGCCTCATATTTATGCATTAAGCACGAATTCCCCTTTTTGGGAATCTAGCAATACTGGATACAAATCCTACCGTTCTAAAATTTTTGACAAATTTCCAAGAACCGGAATCCCAGATTATTTTGAAAGTATCGAAGCCTATGACAGCTTTATTCAATTATTGATTAAGACCAACTGTATCGACAATGCAAAGAAAATATGGTGGGACTTAAGAGTACATCCTGTCTACAATACCATTGAATTTAGGATCTGTGATGTACCCATGACGGTACAAGAAACGGCTACCATTGCTGCATTGTTTCAGGCATTGTGTGCTAAAATTTATACACTAAGAAGACAGAATATTAATTTCATTAATTACCAACGTGCATTGATCAATGAAAATAAATGGCGCGCAAGCCGTTATGGTATAGATGGATTGTTGATTGACTTTGGGAAAGAAAAAGAAATGCCTGTAAAGGATTTGATCAATGAATTGCTTGAATTTGTGGACGGCGTAGTAGATGATTTAGGAAGTAGAAAGCATATTGAAAAAGTACAAGATATTTTCATCAACGGTACAGGCGCAGACAGACAATTAAAAGTATTTAAAGAAACTGGTAGCTTAATTGAAGTGGTCAAATATATAGAGCAAAGCTTTTTACAGCACTAATTACTCCCCAACTTTAAAATCAAATAGCGTCGCGGTAAAAAGTCCGCGTTCACGCTTTTTAAACACCACATCCCAATCTCCCTTATACCTTAAGATTTTGGGAACGAGTAAACCATTGGTAGTATATGTCATCTCTACTTCCATCTGCACATTAAAATCATATACACCTGCTTTATAGCTCAGTGAATAATTACGGCCAAGTACTTCGAGTGTACTTGGATTAAACCAAGTAATCATTTGGTCTACCACCACTCTATCTTTTGCAAAAAAACCAAGATCTTCTTTTGGTTTGATCTCAAATACGTATGCTAATTTACCATGGTAGTCTACATAGTCTAGTCGATAGTCATATAGTTCATGCGCATTGTCGTCGTATAAATCCAATTTATTACCAATCATTGGGATCCCCGGAATTTTTTCACCAGGATTAAAAAACAACATCTTTAATTGCTCTTTCGCTTTTTCGATACCCGACCCTTGAATGGTTCTTTTTTTTCCTCTAACAACATTGGTCTCTCCACAAATTTGTCCTTTTGTAAAAAACAAACTTGCATATAAGGAAGGCGTCATGTAATTGTAGTCGCCATTGCGATTTCTTAAATTACCGAAAGTTTTTTCTTCCAATACATCCATCGTTCTGCATGGCCCTATTTTATTCTGACGGGTTCTACTATCTAAAGACGCTTCCATCTTTTGATTTTTATCATACATCTCTATATGATTGAACGAGCTGTAACCTATTGTTCTTAATGTTTTGAAAGCTTTGTAAAAACTTGTATCTCTTTTTATTTTCTCAAGAATATCTTTATAATCAAAATTATTTCTAACGATCGCATCCGTTAAAGTAAAAGACTGATTCGCTACTTTATAATTCGTATCCTGTGCCCAAGCATGGCCAACAGTGATCCAACCCATTAAAAATAGGAATACGCGCATGCTTATTTAATATTAGTCATTTTATAATCCACTCTCACTTTGCCTTTATGGATATCATTCAATTTACCTTGAAGCATTTTCTTCTTTAAAGGCTTGATATAGTCAATAAATAACTTCCCTTCAATATGGTCGTATTCATGTAAAATGATACGTGCAGTCATGCCATCAAAAGTTTCTACTTTTTCTACAAAGTTTTCGTCCATGTATTTAAGGGTCACTTTCTCATGCCTCACCACATCTTCTCTGATTTTAGGGATACTCAAGCAGCCTTCATTGTATACCCATTCCTTACCACTTAATTCAACGATTTCTGCATTGATGAATGCACGCTTAATACCCGGTGCATCTGGGAAGGTTTCGTCTTCTGGTTCGGCATTTTCGAATATCTGCTGGCTATCCATCACAAATAACCTGATTGCACGATTGATCTGAGGTGCCGCAAGGCCAACCCCGTTGCTATCGTACATGGTTTCCCACATATCTTCTATGAGCTTGGACAAATTGGGATAATCCGCATTGATAGGCTCACTCAGTTTTCTTAAAACGGCAGCACCATAGGCTACAATTGGTAAGGTCATAGTAGTTCAATTATGGGTGCAAAGTTACAATAAATCGGTCGTAAATGATTTTCAGTGCGCTGTTAAAGCATCAAATCCTTGTTATTCAGGTATTCTTGAAGGAGGATGGTGGCTGCAATGAGGTCTACATTCTGCTTTACCTGGCGGTCTTTTTTCTTCATCCCCATCTCAATCATGGCCCTCACAGCTGTTTTTGAACTATAACGTTCATCCACTGTTTTGATGGGAATCAAGGGAAACTTTTGGGTCAAATCAACAATGGCCTTTTTCACCAAGGGGGTGGCATGGGTGGGAGAAGCATCTAAATTTAAAGGCTCTCCTATCAGGATCAACTCAACAGGCTCCTTGGCAATATATTCCGCTAAAAAAGTATATAAATTTTTTGTATCCACTGTCACTAATGAAGTCGCAATCATCTGAAAGGGATCCGTCACCGCTAATCCACATCGCTTTCCACCATAATCTATACAAATGATTCTAGCCAAAATAAAAGTTTACATTAATAAAAAGTAGTCATCAAAATATCTGAGATGACAAATGTACTAAAAACAATACTCGCAATACCGTTGGCAGTCATAAAAGCAATATTCACCTTGCTTAAATCATTTGGCTTAACAATACTGTGTTGGTAGATTAACATCCCAACAAAAACCACTAATCCTGCAAGATACGCAAGATGAAAGTCACCGATAAAATATGCTGCTATTACAAAACTTGCAGAAATGATATGCAACCCTCTAGCAATGTTTAAAGCTTTGCCTAAACCCCAATAACTTGGAATGGAATAAAGTTGCTGTGATTGATCAAAGTCAATATCCTGTAAAGCGTAGATCACATCAAACCCACTTACCCAAAATACCACTGCAAAAGAAAACAATAAAGGTAGAATATGAAACACGCCTGTTACTGCTAAATATGCGCCAATGGGTGCTAAGGAAAGTCCAATGCCCAATACCAAATGACATAAAAAAGTAAACCTTTTGGTATAACTATAAAACATAATTACAAATAAAGCCACTGGAGATAAATAAAAACAAATTGGATTGATGAAATAAGTAGCTGTAATAAATAAGACCGCATTGATGATTATAAACAACAACGCCTTCTCCGCTTTGATGATACCCGCAGGGATTTCTCTTATGGCGGTTCTTGGATTGAGTTGATCAAAATGACGATCTAAGTATCTGTTAAAGGCCATGGCAGTGGATCTTGCGGTTACCATACATACCAAGACCAAGAAAAATTTTAACCCAATATTTTCAAAAGCCAAATGATTGGTTCCCATGTATTGCATACCCAATGCAAATCCTATCAATGCAAATGGCAATGCAAAAATGGTATGTGAAAACTTCACTAAACTCAAATAATTTTTAACTGTACTCATTTAATCTTTTTATGCTATTTCACTTGACGAACAAATTCCCATAATACAACAGCAGCAGCGACTGAAATGTTCAATGAATGCTTCATCCCCCACTGAGGAATCTCAATCACTCCATCACATGCTTGAATAACTTCGTCGCTCACTCCTTCCACTTCGTTACCAAAAACAAAAGCAGTTGGCGTATTGGTATGTTCATATTGATCCAGTAAAATACTTCCCTCCGTTTGTTCAATAGCAAGTACTTTATAGCCTCTTGCTTTTAAGTCCTTCACCGCATCCACTGTATTTTCGTAATACATCCAGTCCACAGAATCTGTGGCACCTAAAGCTGTTTTATGGATATCACGGTGAGGTGGCTGTGGCGTGAAACCACAAAGGCAGATCCCACTAATCAGGAAAGCATCCGCGGTTCTGAATACACTGCCCACATTGTGCATGCTGCGGATATTGTCCATCACCACCACCAATGGCTTTTTGTCGGCCAGCTTAAAGTCTTCCACCGACTTTCTACCCAATTCTTCCATGCTTAATTTACGCATAGTGCAAAAGTAAGCTTTTCAAATATTAAAAAATTATGTAGGTTTGTCACCCATGGCAAAATCAAGTTCAGAAACTCCTCTAATGCAACAGCATCGGGCTATTAAACAAAAATACCCGGACGCTATTTTACTCTTTAGAGTGGGTGATTTTTACGAAACATTTGGAGAAGATGCAGTGATTGCATCTAAGGTTTTAGGCATCACTTTAACCAAGCGAAACAATGGATCTGCTTCCTCAAGTGAGCTAGCTGGTTTCCCCCATCATTCATTAGACACTTATTTACATAAATTAGTAAAAGCGGGGCATCGTGTAGCTATCTGTGACCAATTAGAAGATCCTAAAACAGTCAAGGGTATTGTAAAAAGAGGTGTGACAGATATGTTGACTCCTGGTATTGCTACCAACGATAAATTACTAGAGCATAAACAGAATAATTTCTTGGCAGCTTTGTTTGTAGAAAACGACAAAGGAGGCATTGCCTTTTTAGATATTACTACAGGTGAATTTTTAATTGCCGAAGGCAATGTGGAATACTTAGATAAACTATTGCAGAGTTTACAACCTGCAGAAATCCTCTACCCTAAAAATTATCAAGCTGCATTTAAAGACAGCTTTGGCGCTGGTTTTTATACCTATGGGTTAGACAGTTGGATTTTTGACGAAGCTTTTGCCACAGAACTTTTATTGAAACAATTTCAAACACAGAACTTAAAAGGTTTTGGTGTAGATGCACAAAAATTAGGGATTATTGCTGCAGGAGCTATCCTTCATTATTTAAAAGAAACAGAACATCCTCACCTTCAACATATCCATACCATTGGCCGCATAGATCGCAATGAAATTTTATGGATGGACAAATTCACCATTCGTAATTTAGAATTAATTGGCAATGGTGCAGGACAAAAAGGATTGATTGACATTATCGATGCCACCAAAAG
>JAGOAO010000022.1 GCA_017983845.1 Sediminibacterium sp. | reverse complement strand
AAATTAAAATGATCAATGCAGTGGATGTGCCTAAGGAGTCTTATTATCAAACAAGTTTCTTTGTTATTTTAAAAACTAGTGCCATTAAGAAAAGAAAAACGGAATTAAAAATTGGTTTGTACGAAGACGGCAATAAAATCGAGACTGTGTCTGCTGTTTTCCTGGCACCTTCTTTATAAAAATAGATACAATGAAAAAAATCAACTGGGGACATAAAATCATATTCATTTATGCTGCATTCGTTGCAGGTATGATGTTGATGGTGTATAAGTCATCCCAGCAAAAGTTTGATCTAGTAGAAAAAGATTATTACGCTGCTGAATTAAAATACCAAGATGTGATTGATGCATCTGCTAGAGCAAAAGCTTTAGGAGGTGAATTCCTTGTAAAGTTTGAATCTGATTCAATTAAATTAATGTTGCCATCTGTTTTTAATGGGGTGAATGTGAAAGGGAAGGCGCATTTGTATTATGCTGCGGATAAACAACAGGACAGAAGTTTTGACTTTGAGACCTTGAATGCATTTACAGCCTTTAAGGTGGTTCATCCCAAAAATGGAAATTATACGCTCAAGCTCGATCTAGTCAAGTCTGGCGTATCCTATTATTATGAGCAAAAAATATTTTTATAAATATGTTCAATAGTAACTTTTTGGAGATAGGTTTTTTCATGGGTCTACTTGGAAGTGTCCATTGCATAGGGATGTGTGGACCCCTAGTGATGGCACTTCCTATTTCCCAGATGAATCCTATTCAAAAAGTACTTGCAACAATTTTGTATCATATCGGTAAAATTACTACCTATGGATTGCTGGGTGTTGTTGTTGGCGTTTTTGGCAAACAAATCCCATTTTACAATGTACAACAGCATTTAAGTATCGTCATTGGCAGTTTGATGTTGGTATATGTTTTGTGGGTGTTTTATCTGCATCCTAAGCGTAAACTTGGCTTTTTGAAAATTGATTGGTTGCAGAAGCCGATTATTGCCGCATTGAGTAAATTATTTAAACAAAACAATGTAGGCTCGTTTTTATTGATTGGCTTTTTAAACGGACTCTTGCCTTGTGGTATGATTTATTTAGCACTAGGTTCTGCATGGGCGAATCAATCTGCTTTACAAAGTGGTTTATTTATGGTATTATTTGGACTTGGCACATTGCCTGCTTTATTGATGGTAGCATTTGGAGGGCAGTTGATGGGTTTTGCATTTAGACAAAAAATACAAAAAGCATTACCCTATATGCTTTTTAGTATGGGTGTTTTATTAATATTAAGAGGGATGAACTTAGGTATTCCGTATATCAGTCCGATGATTGAAAATGGGGCATCGGTAGCGGCATGTCATAATTAAACAAAATGAAAAAAGAACTTTTCATACAAGAATTAGAGTCATTGATTCGTACGCTGGATTTTATCCAAGAGGAACAGGCATTTATTAAACGTAAATTGACTAGTTATATTGACACCCTTATTGAGTCAAGTTTAATCGCATGGGCCGAAGACATGCAACAGCAAATATTGAACAGAGAGGCTGCTTTACAATTGATCAAAAAGGATATACTAATACTAAAAGCGAGCAAAATGGTTGAGCCAATTTTGCTAAAAAAAGACAAACAGCAAGTAGTTTACCTTGAGCAGGAATTTATTCAATGGAAACATGCAATGGATCAAAAATTAGATGCCGTCAATTCCTTAGAACATTAGTTGCATAGACTAGCTAATTTTTTCTCCTCAATTAGCGTTATTTTTCCTTCTTTGATCGTGATTAATTTTTCGGATTTAAAATCGCTCAGTGTCCTAATTAAACTTTCGGTAGCTGTACCCGCAATATTGGCTAAGTCCTCTCTAGAAATAGCGATGGAGAACAATTCGGATTCTTGTTGGTCGTATTTTTTCTTAAGGGCTAGTAAAGCATCAGCCACTCTTTTTCTTAAGCTATGGTAGGCGAGTGCGACCAATTGATCTTCTTTTTCTGCGATATTATTTGCAAGTAGTTTAATCACTTTTAAGGCTATCTCCTGATGATGTGTTAATAGGTTTTCAAATTCATTTTTAGGGATCACACGAATATTCGATTCTTCCAATGTTTCGGCAAATTCTACATAGGTCTTATTTTCCAGAAGGGCAATATGTCCAAAAAAGTCACCTGCAGAAAGAAGGCTGGTTATAAATTCTTTACCATTTTCGCTTGTTTTATAAATTTTCACCTTGCCTGATTCAATATAATAGAGCTTATTAGGATGTTGACCTTCTGCGTAGATTAACTGTTTCTTTTTATATTCAACAATATCATGCTGTTCTAGTGTCGCATTCATTTCGTCTTTTTTCCCTAAATCGGTTAAAATCTGATACCATCCCTCAATACCTTTTACCGTATTGGATTGAGTGCGTTTGGCTTTCTCTAGTCTTGTATGTATTGCATTGATCAATTCTGCATCCGTAAATGGCTTGGTAATATAATCATCTGCACCCATCTCCATGCCTTTTCTTAGGTCATTGCGTTCACTTTTAGCACTGAGAAAAATGAAAGGGATTTGTTGTAATGCTGGTTCTTTGCTAATAATTTGAAATACGCCATAGCCATCCAAAACAGGCATCATGATATCGCATATGATTAAATCGGGTTGGTGTAACCTGGCCATTTCAATCCCTATTTTACCATTTTCAGCAGCAATAACTTCATATTGTGCTAGGGTTAATATTTCGGCCGTATTTTCTCTTAACGCTTCATTGTCTTCTATCAGTAATATTTTTTCCATATACCTTATTTATATTAAAACTGGTTGATTTGATTTGGAAGTTCGATACAAAAAATACTTCCTGACTCCAATTCACTTTGGTAAGTAATTTTACCTTTTAATAGCTCTATATACCTGCCAACAATATGCAATCCTAAACCTGTCCCTTGAATATTAGTTACATTGGTTGCTCTAAAAAATCTTTCAAATAAATGCACTTGATCTTTTTCAGGTATGCCCATGCCTTGGTCAATCACTTTAATTTCAACGTATCCATTTTGGGTGCTGGTTTCAATTCGTATGACCTTATCTTCTGGAGAGAATTTAATTGCATTAGACACTAGGTTAATCAAAACGTGTTTGAGTAAGCTTGCATCAGAATTGCATAAAGTAACATGCTTATTTTCATGTACCAATTCCTGTCCATTCTTTAACAACACATTCATTTCGTTAATGACACCTTGAATGAATTCGTTTAGATCAAAGCTTTCAAAATTCACTTCCACTTTGCCTTCTTCTATTTTACCTAATGATAAAAATTCGTTCAAGATATCGGTGAGTGTCTTTACAGAGGATTTAATACGATCTATATGTTTGTCTCGCTTTGGTTGATCCTCGGTTGTTTCATATTTTGCAAGCAATGATATTGAAGATAAGATGGTGCTTAAAGGAGTTCTAAATTCATGAGATGCCATGGAGACGAATCTAGATTTAAGGTCATTCACTTCTTTCTCTTTTTCAAGAGATTTAGTAAGGTTGTCTTTTGATGCTTGAAGTTCTTGTAATGTTATTTGTAATTCTTTAGTTCTAGTGACTACTTTTTCTTCCAAACTAGCGTTCAGGTTTTTTATCTCTATTTCCGATGCAATTCTTTTTGTGATATCTGAAATAAAGGCAATAACATATTTGGATTCTGATGTTTCAAAATGCCCTAAGCTAATTTCAACAGGGAATTCGGTACCATCTTTTCTTAAAGCACAAAGCGTCATTCCAAGCCCCATGGATCTGGCCTGAGGTTTTTCAATGAATCCGTCTCTATTCTTTACATGCGCATGATGGTATCTTTGAGGGATTAGTTTCTCTAGTTTTTCATTGATGATTTCTTCTTCCTGATAGCCAAATAATTTATTGGCAAAATGGTTCGACATGACAATGTCTCCCTTCCCATTGACCACAATAATACCCATGGATGCCGAATTAAAAAGCGCTTCAAATCTGAGGTCTTTGTACTGGTTGTTTAGGGGCATGAAAAGGACAATTTTGAATAGGTCAAAGTTACTTAGATTAAGGCAGAAAAGGCAGGAATTTGTCGCTTTGGACTGCTTTTAAAACTGGGACTGTGGTGTTCAAGCTCTGACCATTTAATACAGTCTCGTATTTTTTTAAATAATTGTATGCCATTTGGGTACTTGTAAACTGATCCATTACGTATGCATGGCATGTTTTTTTGTCAAAATCATCTACATGCTTCACTGCGTTGATAAGTGCACTCAAGGAATTACTTGTGAACCCAACATGCGGCTGTATAATTTCTTTCAGAGAGCCATAGGGTGTCCCAAATGCAGGACAACCAAAATAAAGACTTTCTACTATGGATAAGCCAAAAGGTTCATTCCATAAAACAGGAAAAATAAGTCCTTTAGATCCTTTTAAAATTTCATTTTTTTCTTTACCACCTTTCATGCCATCAAATTGAATCCGGGGGTCAAATGTGAGTCGGATGCCTTGATTGAAATTGAATCGCTTGCCTCCAATGACCCTTAGTTTGATGCTTGCTTTTTGTGCAATTGTAATTGCGCCTCTTACATTTTTAACGCGCCATGCAGCATCCCCTAAAAAATGAAAATAGTTTCTTGGTTGATTTAAGCCTGGGTCACCATAATCTTCTGGGTCAATGCCATTGTAAACATAGGAGTCGCTCCCGTATCTGTTTGCATGATTTTTGGAGACAAAAACCGTATTGATGTCTAAAGGATTTTGATCGTTGGTATTGCCATGTAAGGTGATGATGTAGGGGATATTGGGTGTCTCATTCACTCTGCAATTTAAATGCACAACATCTACTCCAGCTGGTATCTGTTGATTGAATGGAGTCGTATGATCAAGGGTAAATACTTTTGCAAAATCACAATAAGATCCAGCAGCAACCAAGTAGGAGACTTGATGACCCATTTTTACCAATTGTTTTCCAAGCCACCAGATAACGCGCTCGGTGCCTCCATATTTTTGGACAGGGATGCTTGTATTGTTGACAATGAGGATATGCATGCCCAATATTACGATAAAAATAAATGCATGTTTAAACTTTGTTTTGCCGATCCCTTTATTATTAGTCTAATTTGATGACAATCGTCATAATTCAAAATAAGCAATGTCATTGATTTAACAATTTGGAAACAATACTTTCGTAAATATAGAATGATCCTTACGTAACTTTGCTTATATTCTTTATTGAATCAAGTTCTACAAAATTATTTTCATGAAATTCAAGCATTTATTATTTATCGCATCCTTTGTTTTTTTGTTGATTGCTTGTAGTCATGAAATTGCTGATTTAAATCCAGCATATCAAGCTGGGAATACCGACACCGTAGTCACTCCAATACCTGTAGACACGACAGGGCAAGGAAATCCCAATACAGATACAACCATTAATACTTGCAACCCCGATACGGTATATTTTGCCTCTCAGTTTTTTCCATTAATTCAATCCAGTTGTGCCATGAGTGGTTGTCATGATGCCATCACAAAAGCCGATGGTATTGTGCTTACGGACTATACCAATATTATGAAGATTGTTAGAGCAGGTGACCCAGCGAATAGCAAATTGTATAAATCGCTTATTGATTCAGATCCTGGTGATAGAATGCCTATGTTGCCTGTTCCGCCATTTACCCAAACTCAAATTGCTTTGGTGTATAAATGGATACAACAGGGCGCAAAAAATAATGCATGCACGAATACAACGACAAGTACTTGTGTAACAACTAATATGTCTTTTGTGAATAATGTATTGCCCATTTTTGCAAGCAATTGTAATGGATGTCATAATGCGACAGCTCCAGCAGGTGGTATCAATCTAACTACTTATGCAGGCACTAAATCAGCTAGTGCAAGACTGGTCGGATCCATTTCGCATAATACAGGTTATATACCAATGCCCTCTAGCACCACTAAATTAGCTGCATGTGATATTAGTAAAATAGCAGCATGGATCAGTCAAGGGGCAATCAATAATTAAATTACAAAATGAAAAATTTGAATCTTATAAATTATTTAAAAAGTCTTTTTGCTATCATGGTTGTAGCTATCACATTTGCTTCTTGTTTTTATGACAAAGCGGACGTGGTTTATCCTGTATCAGCAAGTACTTGTGATACGACGACTGTGACCTATTCCAATCAAATTGTTTCGATTTTAAACGCGCAATGTAATTATTGTCATGGTGCAGCTGCGAATAGTATTGGAGGGGGTATCTACTTAAATACCTATGCTGCATTAAAGCCTTATGTAACCAATGGTAGTTTCTTGAATTCTATTTTACAAAATGGCAAAGCATCCGCCATGCCAAAAAATGGTGCAAAAATGGACAATTGCTCGATATTGAAAATTCAGTCATGGATTAATAAGGGCGCTTTAAACAATTAGAAAATTTAAACTCATGAAAAAAATCATTTTAAGTATTTGTTTTTTGACTTTTGCGTTCTTAAGCAATGCGCAATTATTTGCAACTAAGGCTGGTCAAGTTTTTTTTAATGCAACAGGTGGCGATGTTAAAATTGCTGCTGTTAACAATCAAACTGATTCTAAATTTGTGGGCACAACGGGTCAAATTATATTTGGGGTATTAATTAAAGGGTTCAAGTTCGAAAATCAATTGATGGAAGACCATTTTAATGAGAATTATATGGAGTCTACTCAATTCCCAAAAGCAGATTTCAAAGGGTATATCACCAATATTAAAGAGGTTAATTTTGCCAAAGATGGGGACTATCCAATCAAGGTGGAAGGTAATTTGACCATTCATGGGGTGACCAATAAAGTGAGTACCGAAGGGGTAATGCAATTAAAAGGAGGCAAGCCTTCTATTGTTGGTACATTTAAAATTGCCATCAAGCAATATGGCATTAAAGGATCTTATATTGGTGACAAAATTGCTTCAGAAGCAACCATTAAATTAAACTGTAAATACTAAAATTTGAAACAGCTAATAAGATATTTCTTCTTTTGTCTTCTAATGGTATTGGGCATTGAGCATTTGAATGCGCAGGACATAGATTTGTTTGCAGAAAAAGATACAGTTAAAGTAAAAGATATTACAACAGCTACATTTAAGTCAAGTAGGGTGGTGAATGGGCAATCCATAGAAAATGTAGGAGTAGGTGTATTGGATTTTAAAATTTTGCACAGATTCGGCGCCATCAATCAAGGAGGATATGAACTATTTGGCATAGATCAGGCAACCATGAGAATGGGATTGGATTATGGATTGACCAATCGATTCATGTTTGGTATAGGAAGAAGTACCTATCAAAAGCAGTACGATGGCTTTGTGAAGTACAAGCTATTGCAACAACAATCTGGCCTTAAGGAAATGCCTGTGGGTGTTAGTTTAGTAAGTACCATCATTTATAAGTCTTTGAGATCGGCTCCTAATGCACAATACCTTGAATATAGTACAGATAAGTTGTCCTATGCGCATCAACTATTGATTGCTCGCAAATTCAATGATTACTTTTCTTTACAAATCACACCCACTTTAGTGCATTATAATTTGGTTGAAACGAGTAGTTTGCCCAATGATTTTAAGTCTATAGGTATTAGCATGAGACAAAGAATTAGTAAAAGGGTGAATATTACAGGAGAATATTTTTACAGAATAGATAAATTAGCAGGATACCACGACCCACTTACATTTGGATTAGATATTGAAACTGGAGGGCATGTTTTTCAATTACATGTGACCAATGCGACAGGTATGACTGAGCGTACTTTTATCAATGAAACAACAGGCAGTTGGTCGGAAAAAGATATTCGATTTGGCTTCAATTTAGTAAGAGCCTTTACATTAAAAAAGCCCAAGGCTTTAAAAAATATAGATTAACAATTATGTTCAAAAAATTACTCATTATTGGTTTTGTTTTGGCCTTATGCATAGCAGCTGCTGGTTATTATTATGTGTTCGTTTATTCGGTAAAGCATCACCGTGATATGAACAAGGAAAATGCGATTGCAATATCAGCTACTGCTTTAACTAGCGCATTTATGACCAATGAGCAAGCTGCAAATCAACAATATTTGAATAAAGTAATTGAAGTTAGAGGTGCCGTTATCAATATAGCACAAGATCAATCTCTTCAAAAAACGGTTTTGATTGGGTCAGAAATGGAGCTTTCAAACGTTTTTATTACATTAAAAGATACATCAACCCCTTTTAAAATAGGGGATACCATCCTTGTGAAAGCCATTTGTAGCGGTTATTTATCCGATGTTGTCCTGATGGATGGGGTGGTTCAACACTAATCATATTTTTTAGTATCGCTTTTGAAAAAGTCTTAACTTCAAAATCTTAATAAAATTTTGATTGCATGAAAAGACTTTTGACTATCTCAGCGCTATGCATTGCTTTTATAGCACAAGCACAAATTAAAGCTACTCCAGCTCAAGAAAGACTAAAATCGATCGACCAACGAAAGCAATTGTTGAGTAGATCTGTTTTAAATGAAACAAGTTTTAGAAATATCGGCCCAGCAGTAATGAGTGGTCGTGTGGTAGATATTGAAGTCAATCCACAAGACCCTACTGAGTTTTATGTAGCTTATGCTTCTGGTGGATTATGGCATACGCAAAACAATGGACAAAGTTTCACACCCCTATTTGACTCGGTAGACATTTTAACTATTGGCGATATTGCGGTGAATTGGCAAAATAGAAACATTTGGGTAGGCACTGGCGAAGTGAATAGTAGTCGTTCTACTTATGCCGGCCTTGGTGTGTATCGTTCATTAAACAATGGTAAGTCATGGGATTATCTAGGCTTACCCGAGAGTCATCATATTGGCAAAATTCAGTTGTCTGCAAAAGATCCAAACATGGCATGGGTAGCAGTTTTAGGACATTTATATTCTGAAAATAAAGAGCGAGGCATATATAAAACAACAGATGCAGGTAAAACCTGGAATCAAACATTGGCATTGGATGCTACAACAGGTGCGATAGATGTAGACATGGATCCTAGCAACGAACAGATTTTATATGCAGCAATGTGGTACCGCACAAGAAGCGCTTCTAATTTTGAAGAAGCGGGTAAAACATCAGGCATTTATAAAAGTACAGATGGGGGAGATCATTGGACTTTATTGTCAACTCCAACAAGTGGTTTTCCATCAGGGGATGGGGTTGGCAGAATAGGCTTAGCAGTGTATCCTAAAAATCCTTCAATCGTTTATGCGATTGTAGACAATAATTTTCATCAGCCAGATACTGCGATGAAAAAATCTGCAGACACTTCAAAATACGTATTAAGAGACTTCAAAGCTTTGACAGTGGATCAATTTATTGCCTTAGATGATAAAAAATTAAATGCTTTTTTGAAATCTCCGCGCAATGGGATTCCTGTTAAGTACAATGCAGAAAATTTAAAGCAAGATGTAAAATCGGGCAAGTTAGCTCCTAATTGCATTTGGGATTATTTGTATGATGCAAATACCGCTTTATTTGAGACACCTATTTATGGCGCACAAGTATACCGTTCCGACAATGCTGGTTTAAGTTGGGTTAAGACACATACTAAACCAATTGATTTGTACAGCACCTATGGCTATTATTTTGGTAAAGTATTTGTGAGTCCAAGCAATCCAGATAAAATTGCCATTACTGGCGTGGGTGTTTTATTAAGCACTGATGGCGGTAAAACTTTTAAAGAAATTGGTAAAGAAAATGTGCATGCGGATCATCATTTTGTTTGGATGAATGGACAACGTGATAGTCATATGATTATAGGAAACGATGGTGGATGTAATATTACTTATGACAATGGTGCACATTGGTTTAAAGCCAACACACCTGCTGTTGGACAGTTCTATAATATCACAGTAGATATGGCTAAGCCTTATAATGTATATGGGGGATTGCAAGACAATGGCACTTGGTTTGCTTCTAGCACGACGAAAGAAAATTATGACTGGTATGATAGTGGGCATAATCCTTATACGATGTTAGGTGGTGGTGATGGCATGCAAGTGCAAGTAGATTGGAGAGATAATAAGACGGTGTATAGTGGCTCTCAGTTTGGATTCTATAGTAGACAAAATTTGGCGACTAAGGAACGTAAAATGGTACGCCCATCTAGAGATTTAGGAGAGCCAGCAGTACGTTACAATTGGCAGTCTCCAATTTTATTAAGCCGTCACAATCAAGATGTATTTTATTTTGGCTCCAATAAGTTCCACCGTTCAATGAGTAAAGGAGATAGCTTAGTCACATTAAGTACAGATTTAACTACAGATCCTACACAAGGCGATGTGCCTTTTGGAACACTAACTACAATGAGTGAGAGTCCAATCCATTTTGGTTTAATTTATGTGGGATCAGATGATGGCAATGTGCAAGTGTCAAAAGATGGCGGAAATACATTTACATTGATCAATCAAAAATTACCTAAAGGCTTGTATGTAAGTAGGGTTATTGCAAGTAAATACAGCGTATCAAGAGTGTTTGTAACATTGAATGGATATCGTAACGATCACTTTAATGCTTATGTGTACCAAAGTGATGATTATGGAACTACTTGGAAGCAGATTATGAAAGATTTACCAGCTGAGCCAGTGAATGTGATTAAAGAAGATGCAGTATCTGAAAAGGTATTGTATGTTGGAACAGATGGTGGCTTGTATGTAAGTTTAGATGGTGGTGTTAGTTCAATGGCATGGACCAAAGGATTGCCTGCAAGTGTTCCAGTACATGACTTAGAGATTCATCCTAGAGATCATGAGATTGTAATTGGCACACACGGGCGTAGCCTTTATATCGCTAAATTGGAAGCTTTAAGAAAACAAATAAAATAAGCAATAATAAAGCTTATCGATTGGTATAAGCTTGTTCTTTTTGAACTAACATATTGAATACTTTTTCCAAAATAGGCGAATCTGTGGCAATCACGGATTCGTCTATTTTGCTTACAGGGATAATGCGTTTGGTAGAACTTGCAATGAAAGCACCTTTTGCAGTTTTAATCTCATCCATGGAAATTGGTCTTTCTTCTACCTGAATGCCGTTTTCTATAGCAGCAGCTAAAATATTTTTTCTAGTGATGCCTTTTAAAATATCGTCTTTAGGGGTAACAATATGTCCCTGTTCTGAGATCATGAAAAAATTGGATCTTGGACATTCTCTCACCATGCCTTCGTGGGTATACAAAATATCCTGTCCGCCAAATGCCTTTAATTTTGGTTGCAAGTAAATAGCCATTAAATAATCCGTTGTTTTAACTTGAGGCAATTGACGTTGAAATGGATGACTCATTAAAACAAAAGGGCTCACTGAGAAGCTATTTGAAGGAACGGGTAAAGGCTGTTGGATAATGGTTAGTCTAGGCTGTTCTAAAGTATATCCATCAGTACTATCTCCGCCAGAAACAATTAATTTCAATCCAGAATAAGGCATATCATTCTTTGCAACCAATTCTAAAACAATTTTCAAAATGGCTTCTTTTGATTGGGGCACTTCCATGTGCATGATAGATGCCGATTGGTATAATCTATCTAAATGGTCTTCTACAAATAAAGGTTGATTGTCTACCACTCTTAAGTAATCAAAAATACCATAACCTCTTTGTACCAATAGGTCATTTAATGACATGCCGGTTTGGCTAAAAGAACTTATATGACCATTGTAATAACAGCTAACGTTTTCCAAAATAGATAGTTTTAAAGCTTAAATTTACTACAAAATCATATACTATGGGATGGATAAAAGAATTTAAAGACTTCGCAATCAAAGGCAATGTGATTGAATTATCTGTTGCGGTGGTAATTGGGGCTGCTTTTGGCGGTATTGTAAGTTCATTGGTGGAGGATGTGATTACCCCTTTGATACTTACTCCTGCTATCAAAGCGGCTGGTGTAGCAGACATTGATAAATTGGCCTGGGGCGCAGTCAAGTACGGCAAGTCACTCGCTGCAATTATTCAGTTTGTCTTTATTGCATTTGTATTATTTCTAGTCATTAAAGGCGTAAATAAAATTAAAGAACGACAAGCGGCTGCGGATAAGCTAGCCAAGGATTTACCAGAAATCTCAACTACCGACAAATTATTGACCGAGATTAGGGATGCTTTAAATCAGAATCAGTCCAAGGTCTAATGGTGGTCAGGTAATCAATAAATTATATTTAATTTCTTCGCAATGTGATTTTGCAAGTAAATTAAAATATCAATTTTATGAATTATTTTTCTTCTAAATGTCGAGTGCTATTGTTGAGCACATTCGCCTTATTTTTTGTAGCATGTGAAAAGCAATTGGAAGAAGGAGGAGGAGGGGCTGTTTCAATTTCCATCACCGATCAAATAGCAACCAATAGTAGCTTTTCAATTTTAAATGTAGCTTTAGCTAAGGCGGACATGCAGGAGATGTTAGATACGCCAGGAACTTTTACATTCTTTGCACCAAACAATTCAGTGATGATTGCTTCGGGTTTTAATCTTGAAAAAATTCAGCAATTATCGGGGGATACTTTGAGAAAAATCTTAACCTATCATTTGCTAAACACCCGTCTATTTGAAAATGACTTTAGAATGGGGGTGCATTACAATGAAATTACTGCAGGAGGTGATTCTTCCTATGCGATAAGAAATGAACAAGGCCTTTTTGTAAATGGCATTAAAATGCTCTACACCGACTTTTTGCAAAGCAATGGGTTGATCCATATCCCTTCCAAAGTGTTTCATTTTCCACAAGGGGATTTATTGGATGTAGTAGAAGCAGATACGAGCTTGTCTTTATTCAATGCTGCACTATTAAAATCGGCAAAAGGAGGAACTGATTTAACCAATGCACTTGTTTGTGGTTGTAAATTCACCATTTTTGCGCCCACGAATACTGCCTTCAAATTAGCAGGTTATCCGGATAAAGCTTCCATTGACAATGCAGATTATCAAAAAGTGGTGGCATTGCTTTCTTACCACATTGCAAAAGAACGTAGTTTCTCCTCAGACTGGTCACATGACATGAAAATGCAAATGATTAATGGAAGATTTGTACAGGTAATGCAAAATGGAACAGCGTTCATGCTCAAGGGGGAGTACAATAAAGAACCAATACCTATTATCAAACAAAACACGATGGCGATTCACGGTTTGGTTCATGTGATTGACAGGTTGCTTGAATAAGCTTATCTTAGCACCTGAAAAATTCATCATATGAGTCAATTGGGTAAAAATTCTTGGGTAGCTAGTTTTTGTACATTTTTATACCTTTTAGTGCATTTTGTTCCCGATATGGGAGGAGCAGATGTGATGGGTGCGCAATGGTTGTACGTGGCAATGGTTGATTTATTGGCATTAGGATATATTGCTCTAAATAGGGCTCATTTTGCCGATGCCATTGCAACAGTTTTACGCTTAAGATTCACGCTGATATATAGTTTCTTGGTGCTATGGGCAGCAGTCTCAATTATCTATGCAATCAACGCGATTGAAACTTTGGTTTGCTTTGCTCGACTTTTTAGTACCTATCTAATTTTCATTAATTTATCTATTCTTTATTATAAACGTAATCTAACACCACTTTTTAATGTGGTTGCTTCTATGGTCGCGGTAGTGTTATTTTTTGATGCAATTTATGTGGTATCAGGTTTTTCGAAGAATATGGTAGACATGAATTTGGATCAAAATATTGTAAGCTTAACTGGCAAAAACGGAAATAAAAACGTGATGGCCGCAAGTTTGTTGATTAAGTTCCCTTTTGTATTATTTGTCATTATTCATAACAAGTTGTTTGGGAAAATTGCAGGATTGCTAGTGTTGTTTTTAGGCATCATGGCTTTGTTTATTTTGAATACGAGGTCCACTTATGTAGGATTAGCGATTGTGTTTGTTTTATTTTCCATTGCAACTTATTTATTAAATAAAAAAGCCGGAGTCAAACAAATAGGTATACAACTAGCTTATTTAATCATTCCTTTGCTATTTGCTTTTCTGGCAGCGAATACAATGTTGTCAAAAGCGGTCGACCTGCAAGGATTTCAGGGCGGGTATGGTACCATTACTAAAAGAGCAGGAGATATTACGGTAGCGAGTGAAGAAAATAGCCGTTTACATTTATGGAAGGGCGCAATGGATTATGCGATCAAGCATCCCATTTTGGGAGGAGGATATGGCAATTGGAAATTGGCCTCTATCCCTTATGAAAAAGAATATACCAACGACTTATTTGTACCGTATCATTGTCATAACGACTTTATAGAAATGTTTGCAGATTTAGGGGTATTGGGTGGAGTCGCTTTTTTAGCACTCTTTCTTTTAATTGGTCTTGCAATCATACAAATCTGGAAAAAATCAACCGACTCAAATACTAGATTAATCGCTTCCATTGCATTGATGGCAATTGCCTGTTATTTTGTGGATGCGTTTTTTAATTTCCCTGCAGAACGAACTTCAATGCAAACGATGTTTGCGATTTCGGCAGCGCTTTTGTTTCTGCCAATTTATTTGAATGCACCCAATCAGAATGAAAAAAAACTAGGCAAAATTGGGGTTGTATTTTTAGGGATTGCAATGCTTTTGACAATGGGCATGATCTACGTAAATTATCAAACATATAGCTCATTAAAAGTGCAGAAATATGTCATGGGAGAAATCAATGAAGAGCCAAAAATGGCATTGGATGAAGTGACAGATGCATTTCCACCAATCCCGAATCTATCCACTTCTACCTTGCCTATAAAAGCATTAATTGCCAGATATTATCTTAGAGAGAAGCAATATGATCAAGCAATGCGTTTATTGAATGAGTCTGAATCAGTGAATCCGTATTTGCATTACAATGACTTTATTAAAACAGCAGTTTTCTCTGTTCAATTAAAGTATGACAGTACTTTTTATTATGCTAAAAAAGCTTTTTATAATTGGCCAAGGGCAACCAGTTATTATAAGAACATGATTTTTGCGACAGCGAAAATGAAAGATACAGCAGAGGCAACCAAGGCTTTCAAAACCTATACTAAATATAGAAATTCAGGGGAGGGATGGAACCAATATATACTAGCATTGATCGAGATCAATCAATCTCCTGTTGCTGTTACAAAAGCATTGTTGGATACTGCTAAGGCAAAGTTCCCCGCAGATAGCGCCATTTTTGTAAGAACCGCAAGCTTGTTATACGGGAATGCAATGTCTACAGGTGCTCTACCAAATTATGCAGTGATGGGCACACAGGCATTTCAAAAAGGGCAATATGCCAATGCAGCAAAATGGTATATCAAAGCAAGCGAGTTAGATCCTACTAATTATACGCATTTAGAGAATATTGGTATCTGTTACTATACGAATAAGGCTTTTGACAAAGCGGTATTGTATTTTGACAAAGCAATTTTGCTCCCGACTGCAAATACAGGCAAGTCTGAATTTTTTAAAGCTATGGCATTAATTTCAGTTGGGAAAAAAGACCAAGCCTGTGGTGCTTTGCAGGCGGCCAAGGCCAAAAACTATCCTGGAGTAGATGCGTTTATTGCCCAAAATTGCAAATAGTACCGTCTCCTATACCCACTCATTTCAACAATAGTCATAAACCTTGGTGACATATATCACAATGGTTCAAATTGTATCATTGTAGTTTTGGTGTCTAAATAATAAGACATGGAAAACGAAACAATAACACAAATGCCTAGAATAGGCGATATGGCTCCAGACTTTACAGTAACAACTACTACTGGACCTTTGACACTCTCCGAATACAATAAAGGAAGCTGGGTAGTAATGTTTTCGCATCCTGCAGATTTTACACCAGTTTGTACAACTGAAATGAGTGGGTTTGCAAAAGAAAAAGAGTTTTTTGCAAAAAACAATGCCAAATTATTAGGCTTAAGTATTGACAGTATTCATTCGCATATTGCATGGGTTAACGCTGTACATGAGAAAACAGGTGTTTTGTTTGAGTTTCCGATCATTGCAGATATTGACATGAAAATTTCAAAATTATATGGCATGTTGCAACCTGGAGAAAGTGAAACAGCTGCAGTAAGAGCGGTTTTCTTTATTGATCCTATAGGAAAGATAAGATTAATCATGTACTATCCTTTGAATGTAGGTAGAAATATGGCTGAAATTAAACGTGTATTGTTGGCACTACAAACTGCATCAGCAAATAGTGTAGCATGTCCTTTAGACTGGGAGCCAGGAGACAAAGTGATTGTACCTGCACCTAAAACAATCGAAGCATTAGCAGAAAGAAAAAAGAGTGATTTGGAAATGGTGGATTGGTACTTAGCTAAAAAATCTTTATAAAATTTGTTTAAGTATTAGGTTATCGATAAGGTTTGGTTTTATGCCACTTAGCTCCTGCTAAGTGGCATTTTTGTTAGTGATATATGTCACCAAGAAAGCGTTATAACTCAAATACATTTGCAACATAAATTAATAGTTAGATGAAAAAACAGAAAATGAGATTCATGACAATGTTGGTGCTGTTGATTCCAGGTGCGTTCATACAAGCACAGGTTGCAATAAAATCATTGTCACTAGACGAAGCCATTCAGGCAGCAATTCAAAATAATAAACAAATAGCTGTATCGAAGGCCGATGTGGCGATTGCGAATTCAAATTACAAACAAACAGAAGCCATTTGGCTTCCACAGGTGAATGTGTCACATACAGCCTATAGTACCAATAATCCATTGAATGTATTTGGTTTCAAATTGCAACAAGGCAATGTGCAACAAGCAGATTTTAATCCAGTACTATTAAATAACCCAAATAATTTTAGCAATTACAATACACAAGTGATGCTGCAACAGCCAATTCTTAATCCAGATGCGATTTACATGAGAAAAGCTGCAAAATTGCAAACAGGCATGTATGAAGCAATGGCTGAAAGAACAAAAGAAGCAATAAAAATGCAAGTAATTCAGCAGTATTTAATGCTTGAGTTTGCATATCAATATGAAGCGGTGACGAAAGAGGGGTTGAATACAATTCAAGCCATTTACAAATTAACTAAGGATAGATATGCTCAAGGCATGATGCAAAAGTCGGATCTTTTGAATGTGGAAGTACAAGTGAAGGCTGCTGAATTACAAGTAAGCCAAGCTGGTTCTCAAATTGAAACGATATCAGATCAATTGAGTGGTTTAATGCATTCAGAAAAAGGGGTAGTGTATAGCATTAAGCCTTATGAATTGTCTGTAATGCAAGAATCATCTGATGCGGTATCTATGAATAGATCGGATATCAAAGCCATGACAACTGCATTGAATAGTTATGAAATGATGATTAAAGGAACAAAATTAGGATTGACACCTAAATTGAATGGGTTTGCTAATTATAATATCAATGACAACTCAATTGGATTGAATGGAGACAGGTCTTACATTGCTGGTTTGCAATTGTCTTGGGACATTTTTAAAGGGAATCAAGTAAAGCATAAATCTGCAACACAGAAGTATGAAAAATTAAAAATACAAGAGCAATTGGATCAACAATTGGAGCAAGGTACAATTGAAATCAGAAAAACAAAGAGGGCTATAGAGGATGCTGATTATAAAATAAAACAACAATTCACAGCTGTTGAACAAGCAGATGAAGCTTTAAGAATTCTTAAAAACAGGTATGAGCAAGGATTGGTGAGTACCAATGATATATTAGTGGCTCAAACACAACTATCGGAGCAAAAATTAAAATTAGCACAGGCTAAGTTAGAACAAAAATCATCTATCAATTATTTGACTTTTTTGACAAATAAATAAGCTTAATTAAAATCAATTATTATTAAAAACAGATACAATGAACTATAAAAAATTACCATTATTTGCTACATTTTTCATCCTAGCTATTTCAATAGCTGCATGTTCTGATGCGGAGCAAAAAGTTAGTATAGACAATACGCCAGAAATTAAAGTGACCGTTGCCAATATGACTAGCGGTGTTGGCTCCAATGAATTGGTAGTAACAGGACAGGTGCAATCTGCGCGTTCTGCAAATGTGGCTACGAGAATCATGGGTTATATCACTAAAATATATGTAAAAGCGGGGGATCAAGTAAAAGCTGGGCAGTTATTATTCACAGTCAATAGCAATGACATTCAAGCAAAGCAGGCGCAAGTGGACGCCATGTTAAAACAAGCTGAAGCTGGTTTACAAGTAGCGCAAAAAGATTTTGACAGATACACTGTATTGCATAAGCAAAATAGTGCTTCCACTAAAGAATTGGAGCAAGTGAATTTACAATATCAATCTGCTAAAGCGAATGTGGAAGCATCTAAAGCAATGCAGCGTGAAGTGAAGGCTCAATTGTCATATGCCAATGTAATTGCACCATTTTCTGGTGTGGTGACTCAAAAATTAGCAGAAGAAGGTAGTATGGCCAATCCAGGCATGCCAATTGTAACCATTGAGCAAGGTGGTGCTTTACAGATTATGGCAGTAGTACCTGAAAATGAAATCAGTCGATTAAAAGTAGGTAACGCAGCTTCAATTTCAATTGATGCAGCAAAAAAACAGTTTAATTCAAAATTAATTGAGATCAATCCATCTTCACAGTTCACAGGTGGACAATATATTGTAAAATTAAGTATTCCTTCAGCCGATGCTAAGTCTTTGTTGTCTGGCATGTATGCGAATGTGACCATTAAGACCATTGAACTTGCAAGTAAGTCTACAATAGATTCAAATGCAACAGTGATGATTCCTAAAGCTGCATTGGTGTATAGAGATCAATTAGTTGGCGTGTATACTGTGAGTGCTCAAAATACAGCAGTTTTAAGATGGATTAGAATAGGGAAAGTAATAGGAGGCAATGTAGAAGTTTTGTCTGGTCTAGCAAAACATGAGGCGTATATTTTATCTGCTGAGGGTAAATTATACAATGGTGCAAAATTGCTGATTAAATAATCATTGAGTATAGTGTATAAAAGCATTGCACATTTCATCATTAATTCTATAGAATTATAAAAATAAAAGAATGGAAAAAGGTTTATCGGGTAATATAGCAAAGGGTTTTCTTCAATCTAAATTAACCATATTGTTAATGGTGGTATTTCTACTTATTGGTGGATATAGTACTATGTTAATGCCAAGAGAGGAAGAGCCACAGATTAAAGTACCAATGGCGGATATTTTCATTGGATATCCAGGCGCTTCTCCGAAGGATGTTGAAACAAAAGTAGCTGCTCCGTTGGAGAAAGTGATTTCGAATATCAAAGGAGTTGAATATGTTTATTCTACTTCAATGAAAGGGCAATTGATGTTGATTGTTCAGTTTTATGTAGGGGAAGATGTAGAAACTTCCATGGTTAAGTTGTATAGTGAGATTTTAAAGTATATGGATAAAATCCCACAAGGTGCAACCATGCCATTGATTAAAACACGTGCGATTGATGATGTGCCTGTATTGTCCTTTACCTTATGGGGAGAGCAATATGATGACAATCGTTTAAAGTTGTTGGGACAAGAAGTTGCGAATGAGGTTAAAAAGATTCCAAACGTTTCGAATATCAATATTATAGGTGGAAGAAGCAATGAAATTAAAGTGGTTTTAGATAAATCTAAAATGGCTTCAAGTCATGTGGATTTTTTATCTATTACAAAAGCGATTCAAGGTAGCAATGCACAGATGGGAAGTGGTACTTTATTAAGTAACGATACAAGTTTCTCGGTTCAAACAGGTAATTTCTTAACCTCTGCGGAGGACGTGGCTTCGTTGGTGGTGGGTATGAATGCTGGCATGCCAGTGTATTTGAGTCAGATTGCTAAAATAGAGGAAGCACCAGCTACTGCATCGCAATATGTTTCATTTGGGTATGGCAAGGCCGATACATTGAATAAAAGGTATCCTTCTACTTATCCTGCTGTTACTTTTGCAATTGCTAAAAAGCAAGGAGCAGATGCGATGCAATTGTCAGATGAAATTATCAATAAAATTGAGGCATTAAAAATGGATTTAATTCCATCAGATGTGGTTGTTTCGTCAACAAGAAATTATGGAGAATCTGCTGCACATAAAGTGAGCGAGTTGTTATTCCACTTATTCATTGCCATAGTTGTAGTGACATTGTTTGTTATGTTAGCCATGGGATGGAGAGGGGGACTGGTTGTGTTTCTATCTGTACCAGTGACCTTTGCTTTAACCTTGTTCAGTTATTATATGCTGGATTATACATTGAACAGAATTACTTTATTTGCCTTGGTGTTTATCACAGGAATAGTAGTAGATGATTCGATTATCATTGCCGAAAACATGCATAGGCATTTTAAAATGAAAAAATTGCCACCATTGCAAGCAGCAATCTATGCGATCAATGAAGTGGGTAACCCAACTATTTTAGCTACATTCACTGTAGTCGCAGCGGTATTACCAATGGCTTTTGTTTCTGGTTTGATGGGACCTTATATGAGTCCAATGCCAATTGGTGCGTCTATTGCGATGATGCTTTCATTGATTGTTGCTCTGACTTTAACGCCCTATTTAGGATATATCTTTTTAAGAGAAAAAGAAAAGCATGGTTTGGAGCATGACGATCATCATGGCACCAAATTAGAAGAGACTGGAATATACAAAATCTATAAATATGCAATCAATCCAATGTTGGAAACACGTTGGAAAAGATGGGCATTTGTGATGGGGACATTTGTAGTATTGTTGGCATCCATGATGTTATTCTATACAAAATCGGTAGCAGTCAAAATGTTGCCTTTTGATAATAAGAATGAATTTCAGGTGGTAGTAGATATGCCAGAAGGAACTACTTTGGAAAAAACCCAAGCGGTTACTGCTGATATTGCAGCGTATGTGGGAAAACAACCAATGGTAGAGAATTACCAAGCTTATGTAGGTACATCGGGGCCAATTAGTTTTAATGGTCTTGTAAGACACTATGATCTAAGAACAGGGGACAATGTGGCTGATATACAAGTAAATCTGGTTGACAAAACGGAGCGAAGTATTCAAAGTCATGATATCGCAAAGGGTATGCGTGATGCAATTATTAAAATTGGCGCACAATACAATGCCAATGTAAAGATTGTTGAATTACCTCCTGGTCCTCCAGTTTTATCTACCTTAGTTGCCGAAATTTATGGGCCTAATTATGCAGAGCAAATTGCCATTGGTAAACAAGTGAAAAAGATTTTTGCTGGAACCGAAGATGTGGTAGATGCAGATTGGATGGTAGAAGACGATGAAAAAGAATACAGCATCAAGGTTGATAAAGAAAAAGCCATGAAATATGGTGTTGTAACTGCTCAGGTGACTGCAATTATGAATGGTGCATTGTCAGGGATGGTTGCAGGCAATATCAATCAGCCAAATGCTTATACCCAAACGCCAATTAGATTACAATTAAAAGATGCAGATAAGACAACAATGAATGATGTGTTGTCTATGAATGTGGCAGGTATGCAAGGCAATATGGTGCCATTAAGAGATATCGTTCAAGTGACTACAGCCATTAAAGAAAAAAGCATCTATCGTAAGAACCAAAAAGAAGTGGTTTATGTGATGGCGGATATGGCAGGTAAATTAGAAAGCCCTTTTTATGCGATTTCTAAAATGTCTGATAGTTTAACAAGTATTAAAATGCCTGCTGGATATACTTTAAATGAAGAGTATAGTAAACAGCCAACACGTTTAGATGTGTATTCATTAAAGTGGGATGGAGAGTGGCAGATTACATTAGAAGTGTTTAGAGATTTAGGGCTTGCCTTCCTAGTTGTAATCATTATCATTTACATGTTGATTGTGGGTTGGTTCCAGAACTTTACAGTGCCTTTGATTATGTTAGCAGCGATACCACTTTCTTTAATTGGTATATTAATTGGCCACTGGATGATGGGTGCCTATTTTACTGCTACTTCAATGATTGGATTTATTGCCTTAGCGGGTGTGATGGTTCGTAATTCGATTTTATTAATTGATTTTATCAATATTAGATTGGATGAAGGTGCGCCATTAAAGCAAGCTATTATTGAGGCAGGTGCGGTAAGAACAACGCCTATTTTATTAACAGCGGGAGCAGTTGCATTAGGCGCTGTGATTATCCTATTTGATCCAGTATTCCAAGGGTTAGCCATTTCTTTAATGGGTGGTACTGTGACTTCTACCTTCTTGACATTGATCGTGGTTCCATTATTGTATTACAAAATGATGAGGAATAAAATTAAATAAACAAACTATGAAATTACTAGTGATCGCTACCATTAAGGAACAGGTTCCTGATGTTAGCAAATTATTGAAAAAAGCAACCGTGCCAGTATTTAGTGTATTGGATGCGATAGGAGTGAAAAATATGGTGGATGAGGATATGACAGATGATTGGTTTGGAAGGGGTGTGGGGGAATTTGAGTCTGCATTTATTGTAAGCTTTACCACAGCCAATTTGGCCGACCAAGTGTTGGGTCAGATTACTGAATTGAATCAAACACTTGGGTCTGCTTATCCAGTTAGGGCATTTGTATTATCAGTAGACAAATCATTGAATTAAAAACTTTAAAACATAAACATATGGACAGGTATATTAGAGCAATTGCAGGTATTTTCATTATAATAAGTGTCTTGTTGGCTTATTTTGTAAATATTAATTTCATTTGGTTCACCCTTTTTGTAGGAGCAAACTTATTGCAGTCATCCTTTACAAAATGGTGTTTAATGGAAGATATTTTACGCCTATTAGGTGTTTCGCCTAAGAAGTAAGGCAATTAAAATGATCAAAAACTGCTAAATGTCATATTTATTTTATGGCTTTTAGCAGTTTTTTATTTTATAAAATTATTAGCTTTGCAAAAGATTGAAGTATCCAATAGTCATATTATTCCTTGCCGCATTATTTGCGCAATCCTTTTCAAGGTCACTTGTATTGGCGGATTATATGGTGAATCTAGAAGCCTATAAAGAAAAATGTATCAATAAGGCCAAGCCAAAATTAAATTGCAATGGTAAGTGCCAGATGTACAAGAAGATCAATCAGCAGGATCAGTCATCAGAGACAGAAGCGCCTAAATTGAATCAATCAGAGTTTGTTTTATCTTCAAAAACATATTTCCCGGAATTACAGATCGCGCTGAATGCATCTTCAGTAGACAATCATACCATTTATAAGGATGCATTTACATCCAATTTTATTGGTTCAATTTTCCATCCACCCGGAGTTTTAAACGCATAGTTTTTATTGTTTATTTTAAAAGTCAATCTCTTTTAAAATAAACCTATGTCAATTAGGTCCTGCATTTTATGCTGCCTGTATTGTTAAGCAATGATTCATTTCATTCATGCAATTCATTCATTCATTCATTCATTCATTCAATTCATTCATTCATTCATTCATTGGGAGTGTCGCTCCCGTATATATCATTTTATATGAAAAAAATATTTTTTGTTTTTGGAATTTCAGCTTTAATGGCGGCTTCTTGTAGTAAGGAGGTTGCAGATCCATACAATGTCAATATCAAAGCACCATTGGCAATTGAATTCGACAATGTAGTGGGCGGCTCAAATTTACAAATGAATACTGCTAATTATACCAATGCAAATAATGAGTCTTTCAAGGTAACTATGTTAAGGTACTTTGTAAGTAATTTAGTATTAACGAGATTAGATGGCTCAAAGTACATTGTACCACAGGATAGTAGTTATTTTTTAATTGACGAATCTGTGACTGCGTCCTTAACTCCAGTCATTCAAGTTCCAGAAGGCGAGTACACAAAATTAGATTTTGTATTAGGGGTAGATAGTTTAAGAAACACCAAGGACTTATCCCAAAGGACAGGCGTTCTAGATCCTACAGGCACTGCTTCGGGGATGTATTGGAGTTGGAATAGTGGATACATCTTCTTTAAGATGGAAGGCACATCACCTGCTTCTACACAAACTAATAATGTATTTCAGTACCATATTGGATTATTTGGAGGGTATGCAACTAGCACATTAAATAATTTAAAAAACATCTCTATCGATCTTTCAACAAGAGGGGTTGCTAAAGTTAAAACTGGCAAAACGCCCAATGTGCATCTTTTAGTTGACGCAATGAAATTATTTAATGGAAATGCCAATGTAAGTATTGCTACTAATTCGGTAGTGATGGCCTCTCCATTTAGTGCTACAGTTGCGAATAATTATCAATACATGTTCCAACATGATCATACAGAAAACTAATGAAACAAAAATATTCCATTCTTTTATTGTTTATTTCCTTACTTACTATTGCATGTACTAAGGAAATTGCACAGGTGTTCGAAGGCTTTAATAAGCCTTCGAACTTCCCTGATCCTGTATATAAATTTGAAAATAACCAAGTCACAAAAGCTGGATTTGAGTTAGGCCGAAAATTATTTTTTGATCCAATATTGTCGGCAGACAATACCATTAGTTGTGGTTCTTGTCATATACCAACCAGTGCTTTTACGCAGCATGGACATAGTGTAAGTCATGGTATCAATGATTTGTTAGGCACAAGAAATAGTCCACCAATCATGAATTTAGCATGGAGTAATGCATTTATGTGGGATGGGGGCATTGTGGATTTGGACTTGCAGCCCATTGCGCCACTGACTAGTCATGTGGAGATGGGAGAAACCATGACTAATGTATTGACGAAGTTGAAAAATAATGCCAATTATACATCCCAGTTCAAGGCAGCTTTTGGGTCAGAAGAAATTACCAATATCAAAATGCTAAAAGCCTTGTCACAATACATGTTGATGTGTGTAAGTGCAGA
>JAGOAO010000039.1:4030-6477 GCA_017983845.1 Sediminibacterium sp. | reverse complement strand
CCATCTATTAAAGTGGCGTATTGTTTGATTACACCAGAGGCTTCTAACCTTTTAATTCTTTCATGCACAGGGGTGGTACTTAATTGTACAGACTCTGAAATCTCTTTTACACTCATCCTTGCGTTCTGTTGCAATAGTCTCAAAATGGCTAAATCTTTCCCATCTAAAGGAACTGTATTGTTAACTATTTCGTTCAACATTATATTGTCATTAGCCGATTCTACTATTTGAGTCTTATTTTTCATATCAAAAAAGCGTTTATACTAATAAAATTAATGATTAATAGTATAATTCACTATATTTTAGATATATTTTATTATTTTATCCTACAAAACTACCTTTACACCCTAAATAATTAAATATGTCAGGTTTACAAAACATCGATTTTAGCCTACCTTATAAAGTAGCAGATATTACCCTAGCAGATTGGGGACGTAAAGAGATTCGTTTAGCTGAAGCAGAAATGCCAGGTTTGATGAGTATCCGTGAAGAATATGGTCCTAGTCAACCATTAAAAGGTGCGCGTATTGCGGGTTGTTTACACATGACGATTCAAACAGCTGTTTTGATCGAAACTTTAACTGCTTTAGGTGCAGAAGTTAAATGGAGCTCTTGTAATATCTTCTCTACACAAGACCAAGCTGCTGCTGCCATCGCTGCAACTGGCGTGGGTGTTTTTGCTTGGAAAGGTCAAAGTGTTGAAGAAGGAGATTGGTGTATTGAACAAACTTTATTTTTCGGTGGCGAAGATCGCCCTTTAAATATGATCTTGGATGATGGTGGCGATTTAACAAATATGGTATTAGATAAATACCCTCAGTTTGTTGCTGGTATCAAAGGATTAAGTGAAGAGACAACAACTGGTGTGCACCGTTTATACGAGCGTATGGCTAAAGGTACTTTACCAATGCCTGCGATTAACGTAAACGATTCTGTAACTAAATCTAAATTCGATAACAAATATGGTTGTCAAGAATCATTGGTGGATGCGATTCGTCGTGCAACGGATGTAATGATGGCTGGTAAAGTAGCTGTAGTAGGTTCTTACGGTGACGTAGGTAAAGGTTCTGCAGGTTCTTTACGTGGTGCTGGATGTCGTGTGATTGTAACTGAGATTGATCCAATTTGTGCTTTACAAGCGGCAATGGACGGATTCGAAGTAAAGCGCATGATTGACGCAGTTAAAGAAGCAGATATTATTGTAACTGCATCTGGCTGTAGAGATTTGATCAACGAGAAGCATTTTAGAGCAATGAAGGACAAAGCGATTGTTTGTAATATCGGCCACTTTGATATCGAAATTGACATGGCTTGGTTGAATAAAAATTATGGTCATACAAAAGATACGATCAAACCACAGGTTGACTTATACAATATCGATGGCAAGGATGTAATCGTATTGGCTGAAGGTCGTTTGGTAAACTTAGGTTGTGCAACTGGTCACCCATCTTTTGTGATGAGTAACTCTTTCTCTAACCAAACTTTAGCACAAATCGAATTGTGGACCAATAGCAAGAACTACGAAAACAAAGTGTATGTATTGCCTAAGCATTTAGATGAGAAGGTTGCAAGATTACACTTAGCTAAAGTAGGTGCACAATTAGACGAATTAACAGACGAGCAAGCAGCTTATTTGGGTATACCTAAAGCAGGTCCATTTAAATCTGATGCTTACAGATACTAAATTGTAGTCGTCAAAAAGACTAATACGATCTATACGGCCCGACCTCAGAAATGTGGTCGGGCTTTGTATTTTCAGTACCTTTAAGGAACGATAAAAAACTTGAACTATGCAACTTAGAAAATTCGGTTTCATCCTTTTAGCTACAATAGCTTCTTTGCAATTAAATGCACAACAAATTAAAGTTATCCCAGAACCAACTGAAGTGAAAATGGGTAATGGCTTGTACCAATTACCAGGTCAAATTAGCATTTCAATGCCTTCTAGTTTTGAAGCTATTGGAAAAGAAATGAGTACAAGATTTAAAACAGCTACTGGAAAAGCCGTATCGTTGACGAATCAGAAAAATGCGACCATCCATTTTGACCAAGTGCAAGACAAAACATTGAGCAAAGAAGGATATCATTTAACCGTCAATGAAAAAGGCATACAAGTAAAAGCACAAACCTATGCAGGCGCTTTGTATGCTTGGCAAAGTATTTTACAATTACTTCCACCAGCAATTTTTAGCAATCAGACCCAACAAAAAATAAGTTGGACCCTACCCTTTGTTAAAATTACAGATACACCAAGATTCGAATGGAGAGGATTTATGATGGATGTAAGCCGTCATTTTTTCACTGTTGCAGAAGTGAAGAAAATGATGGATGAAATGACGATGTATAAATTAAATAGATTGCATTTTCATTTAACAGACGACCAAGGTTGGAGGGTTGAAATTAAAGCGCTACCAAAATTAACTCAAGTGGGCGCATGGAGACCCAAT
>JAGOAO010000039.1:0-3930 GCA_017983845.1 Sediminibacterium sp. | reverse complement strand
TAATGGGTTGGGATGAAATATTAGAAGGCGGATTGGCGCCTGACGCAGCAGTTATGAGCTGGAGAGGTGTAAAAGGCGGAGCAGAAGCAGCCAAACAAAAACACCCAGTAGTAATGAGCCCTAGCTCACATAATTATTTGGATTATTACCAAGGCGAAGCGACAGCAGAAGGTGCAGTCTACGCAGGGCTTAGGATGAAGAAAACCTATGGCTTCGAGCCCGTACCTGAAGGCGTAGAGGAAAAGTATATTTTGGGAAATCAGGGTAATTTATGGAGTGAGCAATTGCAAAATATTAGGAACGTAGAATACATGGCATGGCCAAGACTAATGGCGATCGCCGAAGTCGCTTGGTCGCCTAAAACAAGCAAGGACTGGAACAGATTTACAAATAAAGTTGAAAGTCATTTTGCGATCCTAGATACTTTGAAAATTAAATATGCAAAAAGCATTTACGATCCTATTGTCACCACTACTTTAAATACCAAAGGAGAATTGTACGCCCATATGGAAGGCGAAATCAATGGAT
Organism: Sediminibacterium sp.; assembly: GCA_017983845.1. GTDB lineage: Bacteria > Bacteroidota > Bacteroidia > Chitinophagales > Chitinophagaceae > Sediminibacterium. Next base: position 3,402 of record JAGOAO010000039.1, on the reverse strand, counting down.
TGGATTTTTATTACAGCATTGACGAGTCTATGCCAGACAATTATAGCCATCATTTTAATGCACCTATCCTCATTCCAGAGGATGTGACCATTTTAAGGGTGATGAGTTACCAAAATGGCAAACCAATTGGCAAACTATTGAATATCCCATTGGCTGCATTGAAACAAAGAGCTGTTAAAGTTTTATAAAGCAATGCGAAAAACGATTCTACTTTTCACTATACTTTCATGCTTGCAAGCGCAAAATTTATTTGCACAAACAAGTTTAATGGAAAGAGCAAAAAAAGCCATCACTGGCAAATCGCTTTCTATGACAGATAGTAATAGAATTTATTTATTCAACAATATTGCTACCCTAAAATCATATGCAGGCAAACGAATCAATAGTATCACTATTGAACAACATAATTTTTCGACCAATATCGACTCAACTGAATCTAATTTCAAAGATTTTTTCTCAAGACTAGGCAATCAATTGCATTACAATTCAAATACAAGAGCCATAAGAGAAAACTTATTCTTTAGTGAATGGGATTTATTTGATCCCTCCATTATTGCCTACAATGAAAAATGGCTTAGAAATTTAAATTATATACAAGATGCAAAAATAACAGCGATTGTCACTCCTTACGACACCAATCAAGTAGACCTACTAGTCATTACTAAGGACTTATTCTCTTATGGAGGAGAAATACTCATCAATAACAAAAATGCCTATTCCGCCAAAATCAACAATACCAACCTAGCAGGAACAGGTAATAGCCTTCAACTCATTCAAAACTTCGAGAATGAAAGAATACCCAAATCTGGATGGGGTTATGACTTTGGGCTGAGCAATATTTTTGGTAGTTTTATTTCAGTGAATGCTGGTATGAACCAATTTGGCAATAATTTAGCCAACAACGTTTTGTCTGCAAGGAAAAATTATATCAGTATACAAAGACCCATCCTCCACCCCAATAGCAAATGGTTGGGCGGTATGGAATACCTTGAAGCAGTGAATGAAAATGTTTTCCCAAACAAATGGGATTCCATCTACAATCTAGCACTAAATTATAATTTAAAGCATAAAGATATTTGGATTGGCTATCAGCTGACTAAGAAAAAAAGAATGATCAAAGCAAATGAAGATAGACAGTTTATACAATACAGGCATCTTGAAAATGATTTTAAAGAAAGGCCCCTCAATTATCAATTACAATTAGATCGAAATTATCAAAACCTAATCGCTGATTTTATTTCCTATACCATCGTAAGACAATCTGTATACAGAACACGTTACTTGTATGGATTAGGCAGGTACGAGGATTTACCCATTGGCCGATCTTTGACATGGACTTCAGGCAGGTATCAGATTGAACAAGACCAAGCGCCTTATCTTGGATTTAAATTTGAACAATACAAACTTTCAAGAAAAGAAAATTACACGCATATCATTGCCAATATAGCGAGTAGTTATATGGATAAGTCGTTGCAAGATTTTAGATTCCTCACTAGCTTAGAACAGTTCAGCAAACTAAAATACCTGAACAATGGTTTCGGCTATCGCCAAATTCTCAATCTAAGCTTTACGCAAACCTTAAAGAATAAATACAATGAAGCTTTAAGAATCAATAGTATTTACGGCATCCCTCAACTCAACAGAGAGCAAATAAAAGGCGGCACGCGGATCTCTGCCAACTGGGAAACTGTATTTTACAATAACCGTGCATTTTGGGGATTTAAATCTGCACCATTTGTCTTTGGCAACCTTACTTATATTAGAACAATGGGTGATCCTATTTTAAAAGGCGACATCTATAGTTCTATTGGTTCTGGGATGAGGATAAGGAACGAGAACTTAATATTTGGCACGATTGAACTAAAAGGATTTTATTTTCCAAGGACCAATCAACAACTAAGCCCATGGAATTTTAGCTTAATTACCAACCTTAGGTACAAATACAATTCCAATATCATTGAGAAGCCAAATTATGTTGAAATAAATTAATTTTGAGCCCTCTTGACTCAACCATTCAAGACTTAAATTGTTGTATTCTTTATGGTTCAAGCATATAATTTTTTAGCCAGCTGGCAATTGTTTCCTGAGAAATGTGATTTCGAATACCAAATGGTACCAAAATCTGGTAATTATAAAATTGAGACAGTTCCGCAAGGACACTTATTAAGTTTTAGCCATAACTGGGTGAACTTGGAAAATGACGCGTTTTATGCACAATATCAGGTAAATCCGAATGGCCAGCCAATGGATTTTGATAACATTGAACTAGCCGACACCATCAGCGCCGAAATCAACAATGCTTCATGCCTTACTGTGCAGTTTTTCAAAAATGATGACTTATCCCTTAAAGTAGTGCATGAAATTCTTGCGAACGGCTTTTTAAAAGTCACACACGAGGGATTTAAAGAAGATCAAAGCCCATTTAAAAACATCGAAGTCTACCATAAACAATTAAGTGTGTTGCCTTATGCCTCTTCTGCAGGCAGTGTGGCAATTCGTCCAACAAAAGAGGGCGTCATCAAACACAAAGCATTGTCTGCCATGGAGGATCAAACCAATATGCAGCTGAATCAGATTAAGGAGCAAATTGAATTATTAGCTAGACAGGCGCAAGAAATTCGTAAGCGAAAAGAATTGAGCATGATGATTTACGAAGCTAAAATCACCTTCAAACCTCAGATTGGTCAGATCTATCACGTGTATGAAAAACAGGATGGCTCACATGTATTGTCCATGGTTGCGCCACATGAATGGGGCGGCGGAGCGGGACCTTTTGCGCAATTTATTGCAACAGTAAAATTACTAGCAGACCATACATGGATCGAAGTGCCTACCTAGTATCCGTATTTTTCTAAAATAGCATCTACCTTCTTTTCAATTGCAGGGTCTTTAACTACTGGTGGCGCATGATGTGGTTTAATGGTTGCATCAAATACCAATGGTCCTTTAGCACCCCAATGTTTATGATGCGTAGACGCATCAATTGCATCCATATCATGTGATGGATTGGTTCTAGTAAATGTAGCCCATAAGAAATTATTCAAGTCACTCGCCATCCATGCTGGATCTTCGGTTCTAATGATCATCACCACCCCTTCCTGTGCTAACAATGCTTCTCCTTGTCCTGCCAATGCATTTTGCAATGCAGCTGTAGAATAGGTGGATGCATTCACTGCAATTACACCAGGCATCACTAAGCTAGCTTCCATATTCAAAGCTATTAATCTCGCTGGAACAGTGGTTGCTAAATTTCTTTTCACATCGCCATAGGCTGCAATCACTACTTTGGATCCAGTATTCAAACCATCACCAGAATAATCTAAAGTATCCATGGTGGTCTTGGTATAAAAGTGAATATCATTTGCTAAATCAAGTCTCGACAAAATGTATTCAAAATATTCC
>JAGOAO010000007.1:65589-82316 GCA_017983845.1 Sediminibacterium sp. | reverse complement strand
TCTAAATCCATTGCCGTGTATATTGACAATTTCAATCGTCGTATCTTCTTTTAAATATTTTCTCAACTTAGCAATGTATACGTCCATACTTCTTCCGTTGAAATAAGTATCACTGCCCCATATTTTCTTCAATGCTTTTTCTCTAGTTAACAAATCATTTTTGTGCTCAGCAAGCATTTTCAATAATTCATTTTCTTTTGGAGAAAGCACTTGGGTGTTCTCCTTTAATTTTAATTCTCTCAATTTCGGATTAAAATGATAGGCACCTAATTCAAATTCAAGGTTGTCTGTAATTTTATTGTCTTCCTCGTTGCGTTTGATGATGGCTTTAATTTTGTGCATTAATACATCGCTATCAAAAGGCTTAGTAATATAATCATCAGCGCCTAATCGGTAGCCATGCAAAATATCTTCTTTCAAAGTCTTTGCACTTAAAAAGAACAAAGGCACATCTGGGTCAATGTCTCTTATTTCTTCGGCCAAGGTAAATCCATCCACATTAGGCATCATTACGTCTAATAAACAAAGGTCAAACTTCTCACGTTGGAAAGCGCCTAAGCCTAGTCTGCCATCTCTTTCTAATGTGACATCGTATTCGTTTAATTCTAAATAGTTTTTTAAAACCATGCCTAAGTTGCTATCATCTTCACATAATAGGATCTTATACTTCTTTTTATCTTCCATAATTGATTGCTTTGTGTAAAGAAACACATTTTAATTTTTAACCTATAAAATGAGATTCCAATCTTTTGTTAAAATATACCTAATGCTTCGTACTTGTACAAAGGTCGCATATTCCACAGTTTTGTGGTGCTTTTTCGCCAAAATATTTAGCAAGAAAAACATTTCTACATGTAACAGTTCGGTTAAATAGGTAATCACGCATTGCTTGAATACGGTCTTCAAAAGCCAGTTTTCTTGCTTGGTATTGGTCCAAGTTCAAGGTCATAAATTCGGCAGAAGCCCTGTTCCATTTAAATTGTACAATGGGTTGATTGGCTTTTTGCTCCAATGAGATCATCCCATATTCTTGCAGTTTTTTCAATTGGGTTTGAACAAATGAATTGTCTCTTTGTAAAATTTTAGCAAGTACATTTTCATTGATAAACTGTGGACTATCTAAAATGCCTCCATAGGTTCTTAATAAGGTTTGCAGTACAAAGCCAGTTTCAGGGTATTGTTTTTCGAACAATTGAATGGTGATTCTATTTTCAATTACCTGCACCAAAGTTGGTTTAAAAGAACTTGGAGAGAATTTGACATGGCCCTCTTGTTCGATCCATTGTAAAGCATTTCTGGCAATGATTTTATCCCATTTGAACTGCATACAAAACACATCAAAGTCAAAAAGAAATTGTTGTAGCTCACCCATGCCCACAGGTAATTGCACAAAATCTGCAAGGTCTTGAAAGACTTTTTTAATCACTGGAATGGGGGGGATCTTTTTTTCCTGCAATTGGTTCCAATAATCTAAATCGTTTTGTTGGTAGAGTAGTATTGCTTTCGCAGGAGCTCCATCTCTCCCGGCCCTTCCTGCTTCTTGATAATATTGTTCAATACTACCAGGAATGTCAAAATGGATCACTGCACGCACATTGGTCTTATTGATACCCATGCCAAAGGCACTGGTGGAAACCATAATTTGTAATTGATCCTGCATCCATTCATCCTGTATTTTTTTTCTTTCTCCTAATTCCATCCCAGCATGGTAACCTGCTACAGAAAAGCCGTAACTCGTTAACATACTACTCAGTTGAGCTACATTGTTTCTTGTATTGCAATAGATGATCACCGAACCCGTGATTTCTCTAAGTAAGTTTTTTAGTACAAATAGTTTCACTGTTTCCTTACGTACCTGATAGCTGAGGTTAGGTCTTAAAAATTGGTCTGTAATCACAGTGGCATCTTGCACACCTAACTGTAGTAGCATATCCTTTTGAACCAATGGAATAGCGGATGCCGTCATTGCTAAAATGGGGATGGTAGGGAAGGTCTTTTTTAGGAAATCTAGTTTGCGGTAGCTGGGTCTAAAATCATATCCCCATTGAGAAATACAATGTGCTTCGTCAATCGCAAACAACTGAATGGGCAATGTGCCCAATAAGGTTTGAAAATGTTTTTGTGCTAATTTTTCTGGAGAACAATAAATGAATTGGTATTTTTTTGCAGCAATGTCTTTAAAGACAATGGACTCCTCATATGGACTTAGTTGGCTTCCTAAATAAACTGCTTTTAATTGTTTCGATACAAGGTCTTTTACTTGATCTTGCATCAATGCAATCAAAGGACTAATGACAACACAAATGCCTCTTTGAAAAATGGTGGGTACCTGAAAACAGATCGACTTCCCCGCACCAGTGGGTAACAAAGCAAGCGTGTCTTTTCCTGCAATGATAGATTCAATAACAGCCAATTGCTGTGGCCTGAATGCATCATAGTTCCAATGCTTTTTTAATATGTCATCTAAGGCTTTCAAAAATCTAATCCAATTTCTTTTTAAACAACCTTAATGAATTTAATGCCAATACCACATCACTTAATGCCATGATAATGGCGCCATAAGTGGGTCCCCATGTACCTAAGAAACCTAATGCAGCAACTGGGATGGCAATGATATTGTAAGAGAATGCCCATCCTAAGTTTTCCTTTATGGTCTCATATGTTTTTCTACCTAATACCAATGACATTGGCAGGTTCTTTAATCCATTGTTCATTAGCACCACTTGAGCACTCTGTATGGCGATATGTGAAGCATTGCTTAAAGAAATACCAATGGTAGCTTTGGCCAATGCAGGTGCATCGTTGATGCCATCACCCACCATTGCAGTTGGTGCTATTTTTGTAAGTGCATCAAGTTTTGCTAGTTTATCAGATGGGCTTTGTTCCGCAATAATTTGTTGTATACCTAATGCTTCTCCAACCAATCTGCATTTTTCCTTCCTATCCCCACTTAACAAAATAGTGGCAATCCCTTGACGATGTAATTGTTCCACTACTTCTTTTGCTTCTGGTCTTATTTGGTCTGCTACGTCAATCCAACCAATGAGTTGATTGTTCTTTTGTACATAAATATTATGTCCATCTTCGGTGGACGGGTCTGCTACTATTTTATAAGAGCCAGCCCAATAGGTATTGCCTTCTTTGTCGATTGCTTTAACGCCCATGCCCTTTACTTCTTCTATTTTTTCCCACTTTACAAGTGTGGTTGTCTTCCATTCTTCTTTGATACAATTGGCGATAGGGTGATTGGAATATTTTTCTAAAGAGTAAGCTAAGTTTTTAAAATCCTGTTCTGTAATTTGTCCTATTTCATAGTTCACAATATGGAATCCGCTTACTTCAAAATGGCCTGTTGTTAAAGTACCTGTTTTGTCAAAAACAACCTGTTTGATGTCTTTAAAAGTTTCTAAACTCTTTGCATTTTTAAATAGTACCCCATTCCTTGCACCTCTTCCAAGACCGACTGCAATGGCAGCTGGAGTAGCCAAGCCCATGGCACAAGGACATGATATAACCAATACGGCAATCGCCCTTAACATACTTTCGCTAAATCCAATTGGGGTTAAAAAATAATTACCTAATAATGTAAGTAGGGCTATGCCTACAACTAAGGGTACGAAGATGGCACTGATTCTATCTGCTAAAATTTGCACTGGTGGTTTTTCACCTTGTGCGGCTTTGACCATTTTTAAAATATTGGCCAACACCGTTTGGTCACCCACTGCAGTGACATAGGCTTTAATAGAACCATTCTCAACGGTACTTCCTCCTAATAAAATGTCCTTCATTTTACGATGTACCGGAACACTTTCTCCAGTGACAATTGCTTCGTTGACATCTGCCTCACCAGACAATATTTTACAATCCATTGGTACGGTCTCTCCAGAATTGATCAATAAAATGTCACCTACTTTTAAAGTATCTGCTGCAACATTGAAAATAATTTCTTTATGATGTTCGTCAAATACAATCATATTGGCCATCACTTTCTGTGCTTTGACTAAATCTTTTAATGCACGTTGCGTAGAGGCAATAGAAGCGTCTTCTAAGTAATTACCAAAAAATACAAAAGTTAAAATGGTGGCTGTTGTTTCATAATAAGCAAACTGAGCACCTTGTCCTATAAGGGTGCCGTATAAGCTATATCCAAAGGAAGCGAGGGCGCCAATAGAAATCAACACATTCATATTGGGAATGCCATGCATTAAACTGTTCCAAGCACTTCTTCCAAAATAGTTCATCCCCACAAAAAATACGGGAATGGTTAAAGCCAATTGCACATAAGGATTCATCAACCAGTGTATGTGCACACCGGGTATCATGTGTAGGACAAGTGGGATTGTAAATATCAAAGAGAAAAATGCACGCTCTTTATTGTTGTCTAACCATTTTTTGCCTTTTGTTGCTGTTTCTTGTCCTCTTACTTTATAGCCCAAATCTTGTATGCCTTTGATTAAGGCAGGCTTTTGTGCAGCATCTACCAATTCAAACTGCACTTCGCCTTCCATAAAGTTCACTTTGGGTTCCTGTATGCCTTTACTACTTAAATATTTATGAATGGACAACGCACAATTGGTACAACTCATTCCATCTACTTTCCATTGAATGTTTTCCATATTGAATCATTTATAACATAAAGGTACGAAACCATTTTAGGATTGTATTTGAAGCTTTATATTTGCAGTATGGACCTCATTTATACCCTTGCACAAACAGATCAAATAGCAGCCCAATTGGTAAAGAAATTTGCGACCAAACCAGTATGGGTTTTCCAGGCACCAATGGGGGCGGGGAAGACGACCCTTATTGCGGCAATTGGGAAGGCTTTAGGGATTCAACAGGCGATGTCTAGCCCTACTTTTTCGATCATGAACGAGTATGAAGCAAATGGCAAATTGATCTACCATATGGATTGGTATCGATTGGAAACCGAGGCAGAAGCCAGACAAGCAGGGGTTGAAGCGGCCATGGATGAAGCAGATTTGTCTTTGGTGGAATGGCCCGAAAAAGCACCTAATTTGGTGCCAGAAGATGCCGTTGTTTTAACCATTGAATTACTTGACCCCAACCACCGTAGAATTTTTATCAAGAATGAAAAGGATGCCGAGGAATAGGGGGAACTCCTATTCCTGGATCTCTACTAATTTTGTATCTTCATTAAAATATTTCCTATGAGCGTTACTAAGCCACAAATTCATCCTTCATTTTCCTATGAAACACAGGAGGAAGTGCTAGACATACCTCATAGTGCAAAGCCCTTATTAATTGGCATTCCAAAAGAGACCGCCTTTCAAGAAAACAGAGTCGGATTGATACCAGAAGCCGTTGCTGTGTTGGTGGCGAATGGACACCGTGTGATGGTAGAATCGGGCGCAGGATTGGGAAGTCGTTATACTGACAAAGATTACTCTGAAGCTGGCGCGGAAATTGTGTTTGAAAAAAGGGCTGTGTACCAATGTCCCATTTTAATAAAGACAGCACCTCCGGTTGAATCTGATTTGCCTTTTTTACAAATGCACCAGACCATCATTTCTCCATTGCATCTTTCAGCTATTAAGCAGGAAGTGTTGGTTCAATTGATGGCCAAAAAAATTACCGCTTTATCTATTGAAAATATTAAAGATGAAAATCAGAATTATCCAATTCTAAGAAGCATGAGTGAAATTGTAGGAAGTGCGGTGATGTTGATTGCTGGACAGTACTTAAGTAATTTCAATCAGGGCAAGGGTGTATTGTTGGGAGGTATTAGTGGTGTGCCTCCAACCAAAGTAGTCGTGATTGGAGCAGATGTGACTGGTGAGTTTGCAGTGCGCAATGCACTTGCTTTAGGTGCAAGTGTGAAAGTATTTGACAACAATGTATCAAGATTACAAAGACTACAAAATAATTTAGGTCAGCGTGTTTGGACTTCTGTGATTGAGCCTAATATTTTAGCCAAACAATTAAAGACCTGTGAAGTAGCAGTGGGTGCTTTAAGAAACGAGATTGGAAGAGCGCCGATTGTGGTGACAGAAGAGATGGTGATGAATATGCGTCCGGGTAGTATTATCATTGATGTTGCTGTGGATAGAGGGGGGTGTTTTGAAACCACAGAATTAACCAATCATGAAAATCCAATCCTAATCAAGCATGATGTAATTCATTATGGTGTACCGAATATTCCAAGTGGTTTTGCAAGAACAGCGAGCCAAGCAATTAGCAATGTATTGATGCATTTGATGGTAGAGATAGGAGATCAGGGAGGTCTAGAAGAAATCATCTGGCATCATGTACATCTTCGTGAAGGAATCTATTTATACAAGGGGGCATTGACCGATTTTTACATCAGTCAAAAATGTAATTTAAAATACACCGATCTAAATTTGTTGATAGCAAGTAGAAGTTAGTTACTGTGCGAACTTATTTTTTAAAATCTGTTAGGGCCAATTGTTGATCACAAAAATGGTATTCCTCTGTGTCATTGCTTGCGACAATAATGAGTTTATGCATCGCATAATCATGAATAAGGGATTGATAGGTTTGAATACCTTCCTTATCTAAATTGCTACAAGGTTCATCTAATAATAAGATGGGGGCTTGATCGAAAATGGCCAAGGCTAGTTTTAATCTTTGTTTCATCCCGCTACTAAAATTCCTTATTTGTTTATTTGCAGCTTTCTCGAGGCCAATTTTTTCTAGAATTTGAATAGGAGTCAATGCTGGCTGGATGGATTTGAATTGTTGGTGGAATGCGATTTGCTCTAATGCAGTCAGCTCTTCGACCAATTCTAAATAGGGTGCAGCAATACTTATTTCTTGATAAATTTTAGCAGCATCAATTGTTTCGCCCATTCCATTCTCCCAATTGATTTGTCCTTTTGTTAGTCCTATATAACCTGCAATAATTTGTAGTAAAGTGCTTTTACCTGACCCGTTATTGCCTATCAATGCATAATGGTGTCCTGTTGCAAAACTAAAATCAAGATTGGAAAATATCCATTCTTGATTGAATCTTTTTGCAGCTGCGGTTAGGTGAATTTGCATATTAATCTTCTTCTACAGCACCTTTGACAAAACGCTTGATAATGCCTCTGCCACTTTCTCTGATAAAAGTTACAATTTCATCACGCTCGTCTGTTGCTGGCAATTCTTCTTCAATAAATGCAAGTGCCTGTGTAGTGTTCATGCCTTTATTGAAAATATAACGATAGATGTCAAGTATATGGTTGATTTTCTCTAAGTCAAATCCGCGTCTTTTTAATCCAACACTATTTACGCCACCATAACTCAATGGATTACGAACTGCTTTAATATAAGGGGGGACATCTTTACTTACCAAGCTACCTCCAGCGATATATGCGTGTTGTCCAATTTGAACAAATTGATGCACCGCACTCACACCTGCAATCCATGCATAATCTCCTAAAGTTACGTGACCTGCAACCTGTACACTATTGCTTAAAATACAGTGATTGCCAATGATACAGTCGTGTGCAATATGACTATAAGCCATGATCAAACAATGGCTTCCTACTTTTGTTACCCAACGATCAGAAGTACCTCTATTGATGGTTACAAATTCTCTAATCGTAGTATGGTCACCAATTTCTACGGTCGTTTTTTCACCATTGAATTTTAAATCCTGTGGGTCTGCTCCAATTACCGCACCAGGGAAGATGCGACAATTTTTTCCTACAGTAGTGCCATTCATAATGGTCACATTACTTCCAATCCATGTACCTTCTCCAATCGTTACGTCACTATGGATTACAGTAAATGGATCAATCTTTACATTCGATGCTACTTTAGCATTGGGATCTATATAAGTAAATGGATGCGTCATAGGTATAATTTTATTCTGCTCTTTTTACAACTTGAGCAACAAGTTCCGCCTCAGTAGCCACTTTTCCATTTACATAGACAGTGCCACGCATTTCGCAAATACCTCTGCGAATAGGAGACATCAATTCTAATTTAAGCAACATGGTATCACCTGGTTTTACCATTTGTTTAAATTTACAATTATTGATTTTTAAAAAATAAGTATCGTAAGCACCTTTAGGCATTGCGTTGATACAAAGAATTCCACCAGTTTGCGCCAATGCTTCAATTTGTAAAACACCTGGCATTACTGGATTGCCTGGAAAATGTCCAGGGAAAAACCATTCATTGAATGTGACATTCTTCACCCCTACGATACAAGTATCACTTAATTCAATGATCTTGTCTACCAATAAAAATGGATGACGATGTGGTAAGGTTTTTTCGATTTGTTCTAAGGTATAGACAGGTGTAGCGCTTGGATTATACACAGGCACATCTTTAACGTGTTTGTTTTTTTTGATGTACTGTTTGATTTTTTTAGCAAATTCCACATTGCTACTATGGCCTGGACGGTTTGCAATAATTCTTGCTTTAATAGGGTAGCCTATCAATGCAAGGTCGCCCACCACATCTAATAATTTATGTCGTGCTGGTTCGTTCGGGAATCTTAATTCCAAATTATTTAAATAACCCTCACTTTTTACTTCAATTTTTTCACGCTTGAATACTTTGGCTAGTCTGCCCATTTCTTCGTTGGTAACTGGCTTATCCACCACCACAATGGCGTTATTGATATCACCGCCTTTGATTAAATCATGCTCTAACAATGTTTCTAATTCATGTAAAAAACAGAAAGTTCTACATGGTGAGATTTCCGATTTAAAATCTTTAATTGTTTTAAGCGCTGCATGTTGTGTTCCTAATACAGGACTATTGAAATCTATCAGGGTCGTGATTTGATAATCTAATGCAGGTAAAGCAACCATTTCTACGCGCTTGTCTTCGTCGTAATGAAAAATATTTTCATCAATACTATACCAAGCTTTTGCAGCTTCTTGTTCTAAGACACCCACTTTTTCAATGGCTTCTATAAATGGAGCAGAGCTGCCATCCATAATTGGAATTTCAGGACCATTTAATTCAATCAATGTATTGTCAACACCTAATCCAACCAATGCTGCAAGAATATGTTCCACTGTGCTCACTTTGGCATCGCCTATTTGTAAAGTGGTACCACGGCTTGTGTCTGTTACTAAATCGCAATCTGCTTTAATGACTGGTTGGTTGGGCAAATCTATTCTTTGAAATTGAATACCAAATCCAGGATTGGCTGGGTGCAATGTCATATCTACTAATACGCCTGTATGTAAACCGGTCCCGCTAATACTTAAACTTTGACAAAGCGTATGTTGCTTATCGGGATTAAAATTTTGATCCATGTGTAACTAATTTAAATTGCTTGCTTAAAAGCTTGATTTTAAGCAAAAATAAGGCCGAATTAGGCTTTTTGAGACAGTTGCTGTACTAATATTTCCAGTTCTTGGACTCTTTTTTCTAAATCAGGTAGATTTTTGACATAAACCTGGGTTCTTAAGCTTTGTTTTTGGTCTGCTGCAGGATGTCCTGTTAAGGTCATATTCGGAGTTTTAATCGATTTTGTAACCCCACTTTGAGCTGCAATCTTAACTCCATCCGCTACGCTGATATGTCCAGCAAAACCAACCTGTCCACCAATCATGGCATATTTGCCTATTTTGGTGCTACCACTAATACCTGATTGAGCAGCAATGACTGTATTGTTGCCAATTTCTGCATTATGTGCTATTTGTATTAGGTTATCTAATTTTACTCCTTTACGAATGATGGTGGATCCAATAGTGGCTCTATCGATAGCTGTATTGGCTCCGATTTCTACATCATCTTCTATCACCACATTTCCTAACTGTGGTACTTTTTGAAAACTACCATCTTCTTTTGGAGCAAATCCAAATCCATCACTTCCAATGATCGCTCCACTATGAATGGTGACATTGTTCCCAATTACACAATCCGCATAAATGACTACGCCGGGGTGTAAGGTGACATTGTTTCCAATTTTTACATTTTCTCCAATCACTGTATTGCTAAACACTTTTACATTTTCGCCCAATACAGCACCTTCATTCACATATGCAAATGCTGCAATAAAATGGTTTGCACCTAAGCTAGCTGTGGGTGCAATAAAAGAAGGAGTTTGAATGCCCACTAAATGCTGTGTTTTTAGTGCTTGGTATTTTGTAAGTAGGGTAGCGAAAGCGGCATAAGCATCAGGCACTCTTATTAGAGTTGCATTGATTTTATGTTTCAGTGTTTGCTTCTCATTAATAATGATGATGGAAGCTGCCGTAGAATACAAAAATTCTTCATATTTGGGATTGGCTAAAAAAGAGATTTGACCAGCTTGGGCTTCTTCAATTTTTCCAAAATTCTTGACTGTTACAGATGCGTCACCTTCAACTTGACCTTGAATCATCATCGCTATCTGTTGGGCACTAAATTCTAGCATGCGTTGCGTTGTTTATATGAATGGGGGGTTATTCGCTTAGCGAACAAATGTAAAATTTTTTAACCGGGGTAGAAAGACTTTCCACAATTAATGCGTTTTGAACCTCAGAAATGGTCGAAATTTCACCTTTTTTTAGCAAAATATGGATATTCTCACTGTCGTTTTTATACAATGTGTTGCTGGTTTCGCCTTTGAAACAAAGGAATGCAGCATCTTCGTCATTGACATTGAACCTGATTTTAGTTGCTGCGATTGCTTCATTTAATACGACTTCGGCAATTGGTTCAGCTTGTAATTGGCATTTGTATATTTTTCGATTCAATAACCTATTGCAGAGCAATGCTAAAATAGGATCCGCATGGGATTGCCATTTTTTGATTGCAAATAGGATATCTGTATCATCTAATTGACAATATGCTGCAATATCAATTTGCTCGAGTTGGGTAAATTCATTGTTTAAAAAATAATCTAAAATACCGCCAACGGCAATTGAATTGTCGCCAGATATTACCAACTGTTTTGCTCTTTGAATAATTTTAACCAACATATTTTCTGCAGCAATTACGGTCTTATGTCGATACACTTGCCAATACATTAACCTTCTTGAAACCAAAAACTTCTCTACACTATTGATGCCCTTTTCCTCTACTAATAATTGATTGTCTTTGACATTGAGCATTTTCAATATTCGCTCATAACCCACCACACCTTCACTTACGCCAGTAAAGAAACTGTCTCTTGATAAATAGTCTAGTCTATCTACATCCAATTGGCCGCTGATTAATTGGTGTAAAAATGGCTTCGCGTATTGGTTGGTAAATATTTGAATTGCTAGATCTAATTTTCCATTTAAAACAGGATTGGGATCTGCATTTAATTGTTGCATGATCAACAAAGAAAGTGCCTCATGATGCACCCCTTTTATTAATACATTTTCTAAAGCATGTGAATAAGGGCCGTGACCAATATCATGCATTAGGATGGCCGCTTTTGCCGCTTGGGCTTCCTCGGGAGTGATGTCTACACCTTTGTCCTTTAGTTCATTGATTGCGATACACATTAATTGGTAGGCACCCAAAGAATGATGTAATCGGGTATGCACTGCGCCCGGATAAACCAATTGCGCCAATGCCATTTGCTGCACTCTTCTAAGCCTTTGAAAAAAAGGATGATTGAAGATGGCAAAAATCAACGGGTCATTGATTGTGATAAATCCATGTACTGGATCATTGATCATTTTTCGGGACAAAAATTCCATAGGCTAAATGTGTTGACAAAGGTACGAAATGTGAATAACTCCTGCGTTTTATTTAAATCCATCCTGTTCCAAAAAACTATCTTTGTAACACAGCTCAATTAAGGTTAACCCTACTTAAAACAGCCCATTTTTATGAAAATTACACAAGGCACTTTAGATAAATTAGAAGATATTTTAGGAGACTCAGCATACGTAGTAAGATACGAACGTGGCAATTTCCAAAGTGGTTGGTGCTTACTAGAATCCAAGAAGATTGTGGTGTTGAATAAGTTCTTGAATTTGGAAGCTAGAATCAATACTTTGCTTGAATTGATCCCGCAGTTAGATATTGAATTTGATAAGTTAACGCATGATTCTCAAAAGCTTTATGAAGAAGTAAAGCGTATTGCGTTGACAGAAGCGTAAATCATAAACATACCGTTTTGTTAAAAATCACCATTCTAGGATCAGGCACCAGTACTGGAGTCCCTTTAATAGGATGTATATGTCCGGTATGTACCTCAAATGATCCTAGAGACAACAGATTAAGAACAAGCATTAAAGTAGAGTCGGAAACCACTTGTATCATCATTGATACAACGCCCGATTTTAGGTTCCAGATGTTGCGTACTAAAACTACCCATATCGATGCGGTGGTCTTTACCCATCCGCACAGAGACCATTATGCTGGCTTGGATGATATACGACCGTTCAATTTCTTTTCTGGTAAATCCATGCCCATCTATGCCAATGACATTACTCAGGTAGCCATCAAACGTGATTTTTATTATGCTTTTGAAGCGAATAAAGATGCAGGTTTACCAGAAATGAAATTGATTCAAATAGAAAAAGACAAACCATTTACCATTGGGGATATCCATTTAATCCCAATACAAGTCATGCATCGAGAAATGCCTGTCTTAGGTTTTAGAATAGGAGATTTTACCTATATCACAGATGCAAATCATATCGCTCCCGAAGAGTTGGAAAAAGTGAAAGGGTCAAAAGTACTTATCCTCAATGCACTTCGTCCAGAACCACATCCAACCCATTTCACATTATCGGAAGCAATTGAGTTGACAAAGACCTTAGCCATTCCGCAAACTTATTTCACGCATTTTAGCCATCAAATTGGCCTACATGCTGTGGTAGAGCCAAGCTTGCCAGAAGGCATCGCAATGGCCTATGACGGTCTTGAAATTAATTGCTAAGGCTTCGCTTTTAGGCTGCGTATTTTTACGTTAAAATGGATTGCAAAAATGGGATAGATTTGGAAAAATCCGTTCATGCAATTTGATTGGAAATCCTATTTTATTTTTACTTCGAAGGAACAAAAGGGGATCCTTGTTGTAGGGTGTATTTTATTTTTTAGTTTGCTCTTGCACTATCTTCTGCCAAATCAAAACAGCAAGCTTGCGAACATGCAGGCTACAACAGGAAAGCCGAAAGCTTTATTTTATTTTGATCCGAATCATTTGGATTCAGCCACTGGATATCGATTGGGTTTGTCGAAAAAACAAATGACCACCTTGTATCATTACCGTGAAAAAGGAGGAAGGTTTTATGCAAAAGAAGACTTGTTAAGATGGTATGGTTTATCTGAAAGTCAAGCTCATCAACTGATTCCTTGGGTGAAAATTAAAGATTCAGTCAATCGAAATAGGGGTGTTGCTAGGCAAAATGGGTATACTCAAAACTGGCTAAAACAAAGTCAAGAACACATTGATATCAATCATACCAACGCGGCAGATTGGATTCGGATCACCGGTCTCCCTGCTTATAAAGTGAAAAGAATTTTGAAGTATCAAAAATGGTCAGGAGGATTTAATAGTCTGCATGGACTGAAAAAGGTATATGGCATTACTGCATTTGATTTTGAAATGATTCGTCCATTCATTTCATATCAAGCCAGGACCAATCACAAAATGGCATACCAAACCATGGGATTTGAGGATTGGATGTCATTGGGCATATTTGATGAAAAGACAGTCTGGGCAATCATACAACGCAGAAAAGAACAAAAGGGTAGGTTAAACTGGTCTGAAATGGTGATCCAGTTTGATTTAACAGAAGCCGAAGCAAACACATTAAAAAAAAGAACCAATCTAAGTAATTGAAATACAATTAAATAGATTGGTTCTTTGGATTGTGTCAAATTTTTTATTCAAAAAAGGATTTATATAAAATTATTATCCTAAGTTTAGAAAAGGATTTAATCCTGAATATCGATTGCTTGCTTACGAGGCTCCTTGAACAAAGGGGCCTTTTTTATGCTTTATTTATTTTTAAAAATCTGATTGACTGCGCCACCTAACATTGGGAATTTTTCCTTTACAAATGCAGCAATGGTTTCGATAGATTGCTTTGCTTGCTCTGGTGTTACGCCTGCTTCTTTTACTAAACGATCAATTAATTCTTGCATAGTTGTATTTTTTATGAGTTAGTGATTGTAATGGGTTAAGCTACTTTTAAAGTACTTAGTTTGCTTTTATCAAACATGTCTTTCGCATAAGCTAAAGTCACATTAAATTCTTTGATGTCAGTGCCAGGAAGCTCAAACATAGCTTGCGTGAACAAGCTTTCACAAATGCTTCTTAAGCCTCTTGCGCCTAATTTGTATTCCATTGCTTTTGCAGTAATGAAATCAAATACTTCTGTATCTATAGACAACTTGATATCTTCAATTGCAAACAATTGGGTGTATTGTTTGATCAATGCATTCTTTGGTTCAGTTAAAATGCTTCTTAATGTCTCTGCGTCTAAAGGTTCCAAATGCGTCACAATAGGTAAACGTCCTAGCATTTCTGGAATTAAGCCAAATGTTTTGATGTCTTGTGCATTCACAAAACGCAATAAGTTTTTACGTTGTAATTCTTGTTCATCTTTGTTGACACTAAAGCCAATGGCGTTGGTGTTGATTCTTCTAGCAATGATTTTGTCAATGCCGTCAAATGCACCACCACAGATAAATAAGATATTCTTAGTATCTACCTTGATCATTTTTTGATCTGGGTGCTTACGTCCGCCTTGAGGAGGTACCAATACTTCGGTGCCTTCTAGCATTTTAAGTAAGCCTTGTTGTACTCCTTCTCCACTTACATCACGTGTAATAGAAGCATTGTCGCTTTTGCGGGCAATCTTATCAATTTCATCTATATAAACAATCCCTCTTTGGGCAGCTTCTACATCATAATCGCAGTTTTGTAAAAGACGCGTCAACATACTCTCTACGTCTTCACCAACATAACCTGCTTCTGTAAATACAGTGGCATCCACAATGGCAAATGGAACATTCAATAATTTGGCAATGGTTTTGGCAAGTAATGTTTTACCTGTTCCTGTCTCACCAATCATAATCACATTGCTCTTCTCAATCTCTACTTCGTTCTTATTGGTACTAGGTAGGTTGATACGCTTAAAGTGGTTGTATACTGCTACACACAATATTTTCTTTGCTTCGTCTTGTCCAATAATGTATTGATCTAGGAAAGATTTAATGGCAGTTGGCTTTTGCACCTTAAGGGTACCTGCTTTGCCTGCTTCTTTCTTTTGATGAAATTCTTTATCTACAATTTCATGAGCATGTTCAATACAGTGCTCGCAAATATGACCTTCCTGTCCAGCAATTAGGATCTTCACTTCTGCTCTGCTGCGGCCACAAAAAGAACATTGTATATTTTCTGTCTTACTCATTTTCATTGAATCCGTTTTTTATAAACTCTTTGCAATCTTATCTACGATACCATATTCTACCGCTTCTTTGGCATTCATCCAATAGTCTCTGTCAAAGTCGGCCATGATTTGCGCTATTGTTTTACCACAATTTTTAGCTAAAATCTGAGCGCCTAATTCCTTTGTTTTTCTGATTTGTTCTGCTTGAATTTCGATATCAGCACTGGTTGCTTGAAAATAACCACCCAAACTTGGCTGGTGGATCATTACTTCTCCATGCGGGAAAATAGTTCGCTTTCCTTTTTCGCCCATGCTCAATAAAATAGAACCCATACTTGCAGCCAATCCCATACAAATGGTATGAACTGGGCTTTTAATTAAGTTCATGGTATCAAACATCACCATACCACTTGTTACCACACCACCTGGGCTATTGATATAAAAATTAATTTCTTCGCCTGGCTTATCCGCATCTAATAATAAAAGTTTAGTGACAATATCTTTTGCAGATTTATCGTCAACCACACCCCATAAATAGATGGCTCTTTTTTCGAAAAAGATTTGCTCCATTTTTCTATTCAAAAATGAGGGCGCATTGTCTTCTTTTTTATCTCCTCTTGGCTCTTCCTCTTCTTCCATTAAAAAACGATTCGTAAGTATCATATAATCAGTTTAAATTATAATTATTATTTCTTTAATTTTCTTGGGTTGGTTAACAATACTTCGTCCACCAATCCATATTCCTTTCCTTCTGCTGCAGTCATCCAAAAATCTCTATCACAATCTTTCGCAACCAATTCAACATCCTTGTGGGTATGTGTTGCAATGACTTCGTATAGTTCGTGTTTTAATTTCTTGATTTCTCTTGCAGTGATTTCGATATCAGATGCTTGACCACCAATAGCGCCGCTAGGCTGGTGTAACATGATTCTACTATGTCTTAATGCAGTTCTTTTACCTTCTACGCCAGCACATAATAAAATGGCCCCCATACTTGCTGCCATACCTGTACAAATAGTCGCTACATCAGGACTGATGAATTGCATGGTATCATAAATGCCCAAACCTGCATAAACACTTCCACCTGGGCTATTGATATACATTTGAATGTCCTTTGTACGGTCTGTACTTTCCAAGAAAAGCAATTGCGCTGTAACGATATTCGCTACATAATCATTGATGCCTTCTCCTAAGAAAATGATTCTATCCATCATTAAACGGCTAAACACATCCATGCTCGCCACATTCATTGGTCGCTCCTCAATAATATAGGGTGTCAAGTTGGTCACACTATTTTGGTATTGGTGAAGACTATTGCTTCCGATCCCT
Organism: Sediminibacterium sp.; assembly: GCA_017983845.1. Classification (GTDB taxonomy): domain Bacteria; phylum Bacteroidota; class Bacteroidia; order Chitinophagales; family Chitinophagaceae; genus Sediminibacterium. The sequence goes on along the minus strand of JAGOAO010000007.1, from coordinate 65,730 downwards.
CTATGTTTGATCGCGAATTTTTCGAATTCTTTTCCTATGTTCATATATGCTTTTTTCAGTGTGTAAAGGTAAAACCTATTCTTCTAAGCTATTGCAAAAACGGTGCCAAATTTAGCTTAAAACAAGGGTGGAATACAAAAG
>JAGOAO010000007.1:0-65489 GCA_017983845.1 Sediminibacterium sp. | reverse complement strand
GAATTTTTCGAATTCTTTTCCTATGTTCATATATGCTTTTTTCAGTGTGTAAAGGTAAAACCTATTCTTCTAAGCTATTGCAAAAACGGTGCCAAATTTAGCTTAAAACAAGGGTGGAATACAAAAGCCCCGAAAAATCGGGGCTTTTGCTATACAATTTGATCCAATTAGTGTTTGTGGTTATTCAACAAATCGGCAAATTTCTCTGCAGCGATTGGCTCTTCTTTGGCAGTTACGTCTGCCTCTAAAGCGTTGAATAATTTATCTGTGCTAATTCTGTGGTAACTATCTTCTACAAATTTTCTGTCCTGCATCATACGAGCTGCATAGTCTTCTAACCATTGGTCATTGTCTCCTAATGCACCCAATTGGCCACCCATATAACTCATCAATTGTTGTTTTGCAAAATTCTTTAAGTCTTCTGCAACTACTTCAACTTTATGGTCTGCAATTAACTGTGTGCTAATTACAGTCCACTTTAATTGGTCTTGGAACACTGGGTATTCTTTTTCAGCTTCTTCTTCTGTTCTTTGTTTATCGCTACCTTTTTGTAACCAACGCTTTAAAAATGCAACAGGGAAGTCCATTTTAGTTTGCTCAATCAAGCTATGGTAAATTTGATCATGTACCTGATTCTTTGCTTGTTGGTCGTAATATCCTTCAATATCTTTCTTGATTGCTGCTTTGAATTCTGCTTCGTTGGCAATGGCTTGGTTCGGGTAGCATACAGTAAACAAAGTCTCATCCAAAGGTGCTTTTTCTACTAAGCCCACTTTGGTAATGACCAATTTGAAATACTTTTCAGCATCGTCTTTTGTCAATGCTAAATCGTTCAAAATGATATCTAATTCTTTGTCATCAAAGGCTTTCTTTAATTGAATCACAACCGTATCGTCGTTCTTCTTGCCAATGAATTGTTTTCTTTGTTTTTCGCTAAAATATTTGATCAATAAAGAGTTGTCTTTTTTGATACCGCCTTCCACTTCATTGCCCTCTTTGTCAGACTCAATAAAAGTGACATTCAATACATTGTCTTCGCTTGTAGCCGCTTCTGGTTCAGTCATGTTGCCATTTCTGATTTGTAAACGCTCTACTTCGTTTTGAATCATATCGTCTGTTACTTGAATTTTATATCTTTTAACTTTGATGTCTTTTGCTTTTATTTCAAAGCTTGGCTTTAATCCAATTTCAAAAGAGAAATCATAATCCGTTGGATTGTTTTGATCCATGTTTGCAAACGCAGTCTCCACTGGGAGTGGTTGTGCAAAAATGTCAATCTTTTCTTTTGCGATATATTGATTCATTTCGTTTTCCACTGTCTTTAAAATCACGTCAGTGAAAACAGATTGTCCGTACATTTTTTTAATCATGCCAGCAGGTACCATTCCTTTTCTGAATCCAGGAATATTTGCCGTTTTGGCATGCTTCTTTAAACTTGTTTCGTAAGCGTTAAAATAATCTGCTTTTGAAATAGTCACCGTTAATTGATCATTTAATGGTGCAATGTTGGTTCTTTTTATCGTTGCCATAATAGTTGCTTTTACTACTTAATTGTAGGGTTTAAGGGGGGCGAAGGTACAAATTTTGCCCTTAATTCAGTCAAGTTAGGATAAAAAATAGGCCCCAAATTGGGGCCTATTGTGCGGATGGAGGGGGTCGAACCCACACGCCTCGCGGCGCTAGATCCTAAGTCTAGTGCGTCTGCCAATTTCGCCACATCCGCTTAGGGGCTGCAAACTTAATTGATTATTTTTAAAATTAATCTAAGAAGCCGACAATTTCCTCTAAATACTGTTGATCTATCTTGTCAAAATGAGCCAATTCGGTACTATCTACATCTAAAACACCTACAATTATGCCGTTTTGAAAAACCGGAACCACAATTTCTGACCTTGAAGCACTGCTACAAGCTATATGACCAGGAAATTTTTCAACGTCTTCTACCACTAAAGTGATGCCTTTTTCCCAACTAGTTCCACAAACGCCTCGGCCTTTTTTGATTCTTGTACAAGCAACAGGTCCTTGGAAAGGAGCCAGTACGAGTTCATCGTCTACCACCCAGTAAAATCCCACCCATAACCAATTGAACTGTTCTTTTAATGCCGCAGCAATATTGCCTAAGTTGGCAATTAAATTATCCTCTCCAGTCATTAAACCTTTGATTTGTGGAATCAAGGATTCGTATTGTTCTTTTTTTGTTCCCTGATGCAGGGTTAGGTCTTCTGCCATTCGTTTTATTTTTGAAAGATAGATTGCAATTCCTTCTTTTCGATGCGCATTACAAAAACAATAAATGCGAATAGTAATATGGTTGCAAATAAATAATTGAAAGGTTGATTTTTTGAAACAAGATGCAATAAAAGATTGATGCCATAGACCATTAAGGCAATCACAAAATAGGCAATCAGTTTTTTTGTAGCATAAGGAACAGGGTACACACGTTGTCCCCATTGGTAGCTCACCACCATCATGGTGCCATAACAAACCAAAGTGGCCCAAGCACTTGCCATATAGCCAAAATGAGGAATCGCGATATAGTTAATGATAACCGTAATAAGTGCACCAAGTAAAGTAATCCATGCACCTGCCATCGTTCTGTTACTAAGTTTGTACCAAATACTTAAATTATAATACACGCCTAAAAACATGTTGGCAATTAATAAAATGGGCACTACCCGAAGCCCAACATACATGGCTGGATTTTGGATAAATAATTTCCAGATATCAATATACAAGACCACGCCTAAGAACATCACACAAAGCGTAATCACAAAAAATTTCATCACTCTTGCATAAGTTTTTTGTGCATGATCTGATTCGGCTTGTTTAAAGAAAAATGGCTCAGCGCCCATTCGGAATGCTTGAATAGAAATTGTAATTAAGATCGCTAATTTGTAACAAGCGCTATAGACTCCAACCAAGGCTTTGTTCGCATCTGGACTGCCTCCTGGCGCCCACCATCCCAACATAATTCTATCCAAGGTTTCGTTGATCATTCCGCCAAAACCTACTAAAATCAAGGGGAGGGCATAAGCCATCATTGCTCTCCAAAGTTTAAAATTGAATTTGAAACGAATGGACCTAATTTCTTTTTGTAATAAAATTAATACAAAGACATTTTGAATGATGCCAGCAATTAATATATAACCCACTTCCCAATTGGGCGTGTATAATTTTTGCAGAAAACTACCTGGGTGTGATTGTACATAATTCGGTAGGCTACTAATTAAAACATAAGTAGCAAGTATATTGAGTAAGATGCCACCCACTTTAATGAGCGCAAATTTTTTGGGACGTCCTTGCAATCTAAGTCTTGAAAACGGAATGGTCGTCAATGCATCCAATGCAACAATCCATGCCAATAAGCTAATGTATTCCGGGTGGATTGTAATTTGTAATAAGTCGGCTAAAGGCAATCTCCAAGTGTATAATCCAAACAACACAAGGCCTGTTACAAAGAGCATGGAAATGCTACTCGTATTGTAAATATCCTCCTCGTTTTCCTTAGAGCCAAACTTGAAATAAGCCGTCTCCATGCCATGTGTTACCAACACATTTAGGAAAGGTATAAATGCATAGACAATCGAATTCTCGCCATAAGCTATATCGGAAAGCTTATAGGTTAAATAAGGGGTAAGCAAATAGCTAATAAACCTAGCGGCTATTGAACTAAGTCCGTACCATGCGGTTTGACTGGCTAATTTTTTAATACTACTCAAGGCGTTGAAATTACAGCTAAATTAGTGAAAATAGTTTTGTTTATCTTCATGTCGTAAATAGCATCCTTATGAGAGTCGTAGTTCAAAGAGTATCAGAAGCCAATGTCACTGTAGATGGACAGGTAATTGGGGCCATCCAAGAAGGTCTAATGGTCTTATTAGGGATTCAAAACGAGGACAATACAGAGGATATTCAGTGGATGGCCAATAAACTGGTTCAAATGCGCATTTTTGATGATGCCGAGGGGGTAATGAACTTGAGTGTGAAGGATATTGAAGGATCCATCCTGCTCATTAGTCAATTCACTTTATATGCTGCTACGAAAAAAGGCAATCGCCCTTCTTATATCGCGGCTGCAAAACCTGAAATCGCAATTCCTATCTACGAGCAAATGATTGTTGCATTAAACAAAGAATTAGGCAAACCTATTGCCACAGGGCAATTTGGTGCAGATATGAAAGTGTCACTTTTAAATAATGGCCCAGTTACAATTATAATTGATTCAAAAAATAGGGAATAATATGTCAAACCAATTAACAATAGCAGCAGCACAAGTACAAGTGGATCAGTGGATCAAAACCATTGGTGTGAAGTATTTTAGCGAATTAACCAATTTAGGTGTATTGATGGAAGAAGTGGGGGAATTGTCCAGATTGATGGTCCGTAAATATGGAGACCAGTCTTTTAAAAACAAGGAAGCCGATGCGGATTTGGGGGATGAGATGGCAGATGTGCTTTTTGTGTTGATCTGCTTGGCCAATCAAACTGGCGTGGATTTGACGGCTGCTTTGGAGAAGAATATGCAAAAGAAAACCATTCGAGATAAAGAAAGACACCAAAACAACGAAAAATTACAACCATAATCCTTTCTCGTCCTATATTTGCAAACTATGAGTAAGACAGTTACAGACAATACATTACAAGCGATCATTTCGCATGCCAAAGAATACGGATTCGTGTTTCCTAGTAGTGAAATCTATGATGGATTAAGTGCAGTATATGATTATGGTCCTTATGGTGCGCAGTTAAAAAAGAATATTCGTGACTATTGGTGGAATAGCATGACACAGATGAACGATAATATTGTGGGCATTGACGCGGCAATTTTCATGCATCCAACTACATGGAAGGCGAGCGGTCACGTGGATAGCTTTAGCGATCCATTGATTGACAATAAGGATAGTAAAAAAAGATACCGTGTAGATCACTTGATCGAAGCACATGCAGATAAATTAATTGAAAAAGGAGACCAAGCTGGTGCAGATAAATTACTAGCCGATATGGATGCCTTATTAGCGAATGATGATTTTGCGGGCTTAGGTGAGTTGATTCAAGCGAATAAAATTCAATGTAGTGTCAGCGGAACGAGTAACTGGACAGAAATTCGTCAGTTTAATTTAATGTTCTCTACAGAATTAGGTTCTGTAGCAGAAGATGCGAATACTATTTATTTAAGACCAGAAACGGCACAAGGTATTTTTGTGAACTTTTTGAATGTGCAAAAAACAGCAAGGATGAAAATTCCTTTTGGTATTGCACAAACAGGAAAGGCTTTCAGAAATGAAATTGTAGCACGTCAGTTTATATTTAGAATGCGTGAGTTTGAGCAAATGGAAATGCAGTTTTTTATTAAGCCAGGCACGCAGAAAGAGTGGTATGAGCATTGGAAAAACGAGCGCATGAAATGGCATTTAAGTTTAGGCATTGCTGCAGACAAATACCGTTTTCATGACCACGTTAAATTAGCGCACTACGCAGATGCAGCTTTGGATATTGAGTACAACTTCCCATTTGGCTTTAAAGAAGTGGAAGGAATTCACTCAAGAACTGATTTTGATTTAACACGTCATCAAGAATTTAGCAAAAAGAAATTGCAGTATTTTGATACGGAGATCAATCAGCATTATGTGCCTTATGTGATTGAAACATCCATTGGATTAGATAGAATGTTCTTATTGATTTTATCTAACTCCTACGAAGAGGAAGTAATCAATAAGGAAGATGGTACCACAGATTCAAGAGTGGTATTGCATTTGCCTGCAAAACTAGCTCCATTGAAATTGGCAGTATTGCCTTTGACTAAAAAAGATGGTTTGCCAGAATTGGCTAAGGCATTAATGGACGAGTGCAAGCCTTCCTTCCATTGCTTCTATGAAGAAAAAGATGCGATTGGGAAACGTTACAGAAGACAAGACGCGATTGGTACACCATTCTGTGTAACGATTGATCACCAAACAAAAGAAGACAACACGGTAACAATTCGTTACAGAGATAGCATGCAACAAGAAAGAATACCAATGAGTGAGGTTAAGGCTTTGGTATTAAAGCATATTGCTTAGCCGTAAAGTTCAAAATGAATCTGATTTTTGGGAATGCCCAACTCAGCTAATGTTGTCCTTGCTTCGTCCACCATATCCTTCCATCCACAGATATAAAACTGAGCGTCTTTGCTTGCGCCTTCTTCTAATAGTTTTTTATAAGTGGCATGTACATAGCCTTGGCGGGCACCTTCGCGTATTTCGGTTTCTCTAGAAAAGCTAGGGTGGTAATAAAAATTTTGCTCTACTGCCTCAAGTGCCTTGAATTCATGACCATAAAGGCAATCGGTATATTGTCTACAGCCAAATAATAAATGAATGTTTTGGTGCGGAGTCTTTTTTTGGTGCATATCCAAGATCATTGATCTAAATGGAGCAACGCCTGTGCCTGTACAAATGAAATAGAGATCTGTAGTAATATCTTTGGGTAAAACAAAAACACCTTGCGGCCCTCTTAATTTAATAACAGTGCCTACGGTTACTTCGTTAAATAAATAAGTCGTGCCCGCTCCGCCATCTAAGTGTACAATCACTAATTCAAATTCATTGGTTCCATTAGGGGCAGAAGCAATGGAATAACTTCTCCAGCGTTTGTTTTTTTGTTCGTGAATAGGCAAGTCTAATGTTACAAATTGCCCTGGCGTAAAATCAAATACAATGCCAGTAGACAAAGCAAGCCAGAAACGTTTTGTTGTTGTCGTCTCTTGTATAATTTTGGTGACCACTGCATCCTGCCAAGGTTGTAACATGTTGGATTAATTATTGGTGATAAATACACGCTGCACATACACTTTATTATTGGCAAATACCTTTACAAAGTAAATGCCAGAATTGAGTGTAGGTATTTGAACTGATTGCGGTGTAGTTTGATTGTTTAATTTTTCTTTTTGGAACACAGTTTCACCAACACTATTTAAAATACTTACACTAGCGGTATTGGTTTTGATGTTGTTGAATTGAATAAAGAACTGATTTCCTTTAATCATATTTTCAATATAATCGGTGGAAAGAATTTTTAATCCAATTTCGTTGCTTGGTGCTTGAGGTACATCTGTCACTAAGATCAAGGCATTGTCTGAATAATTGGTACATGTGCCTATGGTAGTGCTTACTTTATAAAGCGCATTGCCTGCAATGGTGTTTGGTATTTTATAGCCCTGATTGGTTGCGCCGTTGATGTATTCGTCATTTCTAAACCACTGATATTTATCTGCAGCTGTTGCGCGAAGACTGTCAATGCCGATTTGCGTGATGATTGGCTTTGCAGCAACAATCACAGGAATAGAAGTCAATGCAGTCTCATGGTGTGCAGTACTAATTTGCATATTGTAAAAGAAATAATAATATTTTTCATAATCTGCTCCAACCCAGTTTCCTGTAATAGAAGCCAATAAGCTTGGTCCAAATGGATAATTGATAGAATTGATATTGTTGTTTCTATAAATTGTTGCACTATCTGCACATCTTGCAATTAAAATATAGTTCCCTGGTTGAGTCAGGTTCATGTTGATGGCATAAATTCTTCCGGAATCACCAGCGACATAAGGGGTAGGTGTACCTGAAGCTGCTGTTCCAGTTGCAGGAGTTGGATTAGGACTACTAGCAACCACATGGATAGTTGATTTTTGTGTTTGAGAAGGATAGTAAGAATAAGTTGAATCTGTAAATGTGCTTAATAATCTTAACTCTAATTCTATTTTACCAGCGTAGCCCGTATATAATTTTGTAGTTTCTAATGTAATGGGTGCTTTAATATTTAAACGCATAAACTCCCCATAGCTGCTTCCCCAATTGTTATACCCTCCGGAGGTACTCAATGTTGTATTTGTTTTAGGACCAATAAAACCTTGCCATCCTTTTGAAACATAAACATTGCTAGCAGAAGTATTTGTACTAATTGCAGCGCCAATGGCAATAGGCTTACTAATATCATTATTTTTATCGTACCAAATATATTGTTCCTCACCCACTGGGTTGTTAATTAATAACTGCACATTGTTGTTGCAAGAAGTTGCAGAACCTGTAATTGCCGGGCTAGAATTTGCACTTATTATTGTGGCTGAAATAGTATTGTTATTTGGTTGTTGGTCATTGGTGATAGAGGCGGTTGCGGTAATGGTATAAATCTGGTTTAGTTCAATTGGTATGGGTGTTTGAAAAGTATACAACATGTTTTCTGATCCATACAATCTACCAGTAAATGTTTCTGTAAGGGTTAGGATGGTTGTGTTGCCTTTTTTCACCACTAAGTTCACGGGAATATTGCTAATCTTGTTGGTGCCATTGTTGGCAATTTTTACAGTCACATACTGGGTTGCTTTTTCTGATACACCCCCCACTGGATTGGTGATCTCTACCACTTGCACGTCATTAGAGGGGCTTACAACTTTTAAAGTATAATCTTGCGTTTCTCCTGCAGTATAATTGCCACAAGCAGTTACATCGCTTGTTAAAATTGCTTCAGTAACTACTACGCGTAATTTTGTAAATTGATTCACCACTAAATTGCTAGCTAAATTGATTGTAGCAGTATAGTCTCCATTGTTCAAAGCTGAACTTGTATGCACCAATTCATTGGTCTCAAAAGTTCCATTGTTATTGTAGTCAATAAAAACTTTTACAAATCGATTGTTATTACTTGCGTCAGCACTACTTGTTTTTATAAATAATGCAAGGGTACCATTCGATTCTCCATTGACAAATAATGCGGTATTGTCTACGTAGTTATCAGCACTTGTTTTTGAAAATTTAATATTATTCAATTGAATACTATCAATTTTCGTACCTGCTGCACTCGTTGCTGCGGAATTACAATAAGCTGTGCCGCCTGCACCACTTATCATTAAAGAGTAGGGTTGTTGACCTCTATCAAGCAAGCCTTTGTGGTTGACGGTTATAGTATATAAAGTGCCTACTAAACTAGTATCTACCTCCACTTTTTCTACATTGTCTACATTGTTAAGGCCCCTTGTAGCTTGATTGTCTGGGCTGGTTGGATTTAATTTCCAACTATTAAATATTTTATTGCCTTGTGTAATCACAAGGTCTAAGTCGTTTACTAATTTCGCAGTTGGGTCATTTAAAAGATCGCTTGAAGCCCCTTTCACATCTGTCCAGACCAAGGTTGCTTTTACAGGACGGGTGCCAGAAGCGGTAATAGTATAAGTTTGACTTGCACCATTCACTAAATTGTTTTCATAAACAAAGTGAGGACTATTGGCACTGTTATTATTGGTTAAAGCAGTATTCAATACTTGCGCTGCTTCTCCAATATTGAGCAATCCCCAGCCAAATTTATAATCAGGCCCTGGGTATAATCCTGCTTCATTTGCAGTATGCACTGCTAGGCCTTTTACAGTGGCAGACCTTAAAATTTTAGGCGCGCCATTGACTATAAATCTTTGACTTAATTCTTGTAGCAACAATAAACTTCCTGCTGCGCCAGGAGAGGCCATAGAAGTTCCGTTTTGATAGCCATAACTAGAGTCATTGGTAGAAAGTGTAGAATAGACAGAAACGCCTTGTGTTACGATATCGGGTTTAATTCTTCCGTCATCTGTTGGTCCCCAAGAACTAAAATTACTCATAATCACATCCTCTTTCTTATTGTATTCAGAGGGGATGCCATAGACGGCACCTACAGTTAAAACATTTTTCGCATTTTTATCAGACGAAATACTGCCATAAGCATCATTGCTGCTTAAGCTATCTGGTCGGTTGCCTGCATTGTAAAATCGACCACTTTGGTTTCTTCTCCAATAAGGTTGACCCACTGCTGGTCCTGTACTTGTTCTGTTATTTCCGCCTGCTGCAACAATTAAATAATTGGGTGCATTGTAAGCGATTGAATCTTGAATCTGTGCATCGTAATCATACAATCCAAAACGGTAATCTTCTTTTTCATTCCATCTTCCATTGAATTCCCATCGAGAAGAGTCACTGTTATAATCCCATCCAGTAACGGTTCCATAAGAATGGTTAGAAATCAATAAGCCGGATGCGGCAGCTGCAGACATCTCAGATAGATCATTGTTCCAGTCGTAATCTAAAATTCCCTTCACATTAAATGCCATACCCTTAGCTAAAGGATTAAGTCCTTTGCTCATTACAATCCCTGCAACATGTGTACTATGATTCACTATTTCAGTGACATTGTCTTTTTGTGTGATTCTGCCCGTTAATTCTTTGTGGGTTAATCTTGGACTGCCTTCATCCCAAACACCTAACTTATTGGTTACAGCATCGTCGGAGCCGCTTAAGTTTAAGTTGGAAGCAGCGCCAGGCCATACTTTATTTGCATTGATGGTAATTGCAGCAACCGGATCTGCAAATCCAATATAATATTTAGGCCAACCTTTTGCATCTACGCCAATTAATCTTGCATTGGTTTGATTGCGTGATGCGTATTGTATAGGCCAACCATTTTTTTTTGCTGCGAAGACTGCTTTAGAAAATTTCTCTCTTGCCTCCAATGATAAGTTGTTGGAAGCTTGCATCAATACCTCTTTCTTTGTTGCATCTTGAGCAAAAAGGGTATGGATGGAGCAAATGAATAATAGGGGTATAAAAAAGCATTTTTTCATAGTTCTAAATTACAATCTATTCTTGTAAATGAATGCAACTTACAGCCTTAAATAGGATGCCGCAAAAATGCGCCCCAAATTGATGTAACTTTATCAAAATCGACTATATGCGCAAGTTTATAAACCCGCAGATCCTTTTGTTATTATTTGTCCCATTTATAATGGGCTTTTGTATCCGTTCGCAAGGCATAAAGGGTGTTGTTTATCTTCAATCTGACGCAATGATGCCATTCAAAGGGAAGTCATTACAAAAGGGTAGTCCATATTCAACAACCATTTTTGTTTATGAAAACGCTGGTATTACACAGCTAATTGGTCAACAAGGAAATGCTGCGAAAGGGTTGAATGCCAAATTAGTGAAGCAGGTTCGATCGGATAATGCAGGTAAATTTAAGCTCAAACTAAGCCCAGGTAAATACACGATTGTGTTGGGCTATCAAGAGGGCATCTATATTCCATTTTTCTCTGGCACGAATGGGGTGGCTCATATTGAAGTGACAAAAAATCAATTTCAGGAAATTGACTTAACGATCTCTGCTTCCTCCGTTTTTTGATTGTATCTTTGTAGACTGAACTATGAATGAGCAATCTTTGTTTGATCGGTACGATGCATCCCCCCTCCTAAAAAAAATAGTAGACGGGATTGCTATGTCTGAATCGGCAAAAAAGCCTTTTCAAGTACACTTACAAAACCTCAACGGGTCTGCACCAGCTTTTGTTTTAAAGCATGTATTTACGCATCCTCAAACTGCTACATACAATCATGTCATTGTTTTGAATGACGCAGAAGAAGCCGCTTATTTTTACAACACGATAGAAAGTATCACGGGGGCTTTAGATTTATTTTATTTCCCTTCCTCTTTTAAAACGGCACAAAATTTTAGTTTACTCAATCCTTCGCATGTGATGCTAAGAACCGAAGCATTGACAAAATTATCGATGGGTGGGAATAAGAAAATCATTGTCACTTATCCAGAAGCATTTTTCGAAAAAGTGATTATGCCCAAGACCCTTCAACAGCATATCATTCAAATTAAAACCAATGATACTTTAGGTTTGGATGCCTTGATGGAAAGCCTTGTGCAATATGGATTTGAGCGTACTGATTTTGTATATGAGCCAGGGCAGTTTGCGTTGAGGGGAGGTATATTTGACATTTATTCATTCGGTAATGAGAAGCCGTATAGGGTAGAATTATTTGGAGAGGAAGTGGATAGTATTCGTTTATTTGATCCAGAGACGCAGCTAAGTGAACGCAAGTTATTGCAGGTGAATATCATTCCCAATGTGACTACTCAATTTGAAGACACAGCGAAAATTCCTTTGATGGAATTTATTGCAGACAATACCATTGTTTGGCTAAAGGATTGGACACTGATCCAACAAAAGGGCAATGACCAAATGGAAGCATTGGAAGCTTTTTTGCTGCACGCACCAGTTGCTAAATTGATTGATGATTCAGATGCGCATAAGAAAAATACAACGGTGGATGACTTTGTGTTGGTGGATACTGTTGCGGAACAACTGTTGAAAAGAAATATGATTGAGTGGGGCTTTCAGGCAAATTTGACGGAACAAAAATTGGCTTTTAGTACACAGGTGCAACCCAGTTTTAACAGACAGTTCCAATACCTCATAGCGAACTTACAAGAATTTGAAAAAAAGGGATACGATTTGTTTTTGTTTGCAGAACAAGCCAAACAATTAGAGCGCCTGCATGCCATATTTACAGATTTAAAAACAGAGATACAGTTTACCCCCATTGTCAAAAATATCCATGAAGGTTTTGTAGACCATGACCATAAAATGGTTTGTTATACTGATCATCAAATTTTTCAGCGTTACCATAAGTATAAAGTAAAGCAGGCGTATAGTAAAAACAAGGCCATCACTTTGCGTACATTGAGTGATTTACATCCTGGTGATTATGTAACGCATATAGATCATGGAGTGGGTGTGTACAGTGGTTTGCAGAAGATAGAAGTGAGTGGTATGATGCAGGAGGCGGTAAGAATCATTTATAAAGACAGTGATATTTTGTATGTGAATATCAATTCACTACACAAGATATCAAAATACACAGGTAAGGAAGGTACGCCACCCAAAGTGAATAAGTTGGGTTCCGATGCTTGGGTAAAATTAAAAGATAAGACCAAGGCGAAAGTAAAAGCAATTGCATTTGATTTGATCAAATTATACGCACAAAGAAAAGCACAGACAGGATTTGCTTTTACGCCAGATAATTATATGATGCATGAATTAGAAGCATCATTTATTTATGAGGACACCATTGATCAAGCCAAAGCCATAGCGGATGTGAAAAAAGACATGGAAGCTGCAGCACCAATGGATCGTTTAGTGTGTGGTGATGTAGGTTTTGGCAAAACAGAAGTGGCTATTCGTGCTGCATTTAAAGCGGCGATTGATGGTAAGCAAGTGGCGGTGTTGGTGCCAACTACGATTCTAGCTTTCCAGCATTATAAAACCTTTAAAGAAAGATTGAAAGATTTTCCTTTAGAAATAGATTTCTTAAACAGATTTAAATCCGCTGCACAGAAAAAAGAAACGATCGCCAAAGTGAAAGAGGGGAAGATTGATATCTTGGTGGGAACACATGGTATCCTAGGTAAGGAAGTCAATTTCAAAGACCTTGGTTTGATGGTGATAGATGAGGAGCAAAAATTTGGGGTAGCACATAAAGAGAAATTAAAAACCCTAAGAACCAATGTAGATTGTTTGACATTGACTGCAACGCCGATTCCAAGAACTTTGCATTTTAGTTTAATGGGTGCAAGGGATTTAAGTATTATCAATACGCCTCCTGCAAATAGACAACCTATCCATACCGAAGTACAAGTGTTTCATGAGGATGTGATTCGTGAAACCATTTATTTTGAAACAGAAAGAGGTGGTCAAGTATTCTTTATACACAACAGGGTACAAGGTTTGGCCGAAATGTGTGCGATGATCCAGAAGCTTTGTCCAGATTTAAGTATTGGCTTTGCGCATGGACAATTAGAAGGCCATCAGTTAGAAGAAAAAATATTTGATTTTATAGAACGCAGATATGATGTGTTGGTGTGTACCAATATTGTAGAAAGTGGGGTGGATATTCCGAATGTGAATACCATCATCATCAATAATGCCCACCAATTTGGATTGAGTGATTTACACCAGTTAAGAGGCAGGGTAGGAAGAAGCAATAAAAAAGCATTCTGTTATTTATTGGCACCGCCTATGAGTACATTGCCTGATGATTCACGTAAGCGTTTACAAACCCTTGAACAATTTAGTGAACTGGGTTCTGGCTTCCAAATTGCCATGCGCGATTTAGATATTCGTGGTGCTGGTAATTTATTAGGGGGAGAGCAAAGCGGTTTCATGGCAGAGATTGGATTTGAAATGTACCAAAAGATATTGGCAGAAGCGGTACGAGAATTAAAGCGTTCCGATTTCAAAGACTTATTTGAAGAGGAGATTAGCAAGCAAGATGATTTTGTAACTGATTGTACCATAGATACAGACTTGGAAATCATGATTCCAGATGGTTATGTAGAAAGTATCGGGGAAAGACTTTCCTTATACACTCGTCTAGACCAATCCGCAGATGACGCTGAATTAGAAGCGATGAAATTAGAATTGATCGATCGTTTTGGTCCTATGCCAAAACAAGTAGAAGCATTGTTTACAACGATACAATCTAGAAGATTGGCGATTGCATTGGGTTTTGAAAAAATGACATTGAAAGACGAAACCTTAAGGTGTTTCTTTATCAACAGACCAGACTCGCCTTATTATGAAAGTGCCATTTTCAAAGGCTTATTGAACTTCACTCAAACAGCCATGAACAATGCCCATTTTAAACAAGTAGGCAAGACCTTTATCCTCATCATTAAGGACATTAAGAGCATGGAGCATTGCTTTGCCACATTGACTAAAATACACCACGGAGTGGTTGAAGTAAAGGCATAAAAAAGCCCACTCCGAAGAGTAGGCTTTCAATAAGTCAGTTTAGGACTAAAAACCCTTAGTAGCTACACCATCAGCGATTGCTTTCAAAGCATTTGTTTCGCTCATGATAGCGGCCATTTTATTTCCTTTACCATCGTGACCACCAGCCATATAACCACCTTTAGCAGTTTTAGTAACAACAGCATCGTGCATTGGTACGTTTTTTTCTTTTGTTTTCAAGCAATATGCTTTGATCATTTTTGAAGTGTCCATTTTGTATATATTTTAATTTTTAAAATGCTAATTGAAAGTAGTTTATTTATTGATATTCAAGGTTTGAATTATACGTTTTTTTGTTAAATGTTTATAAATTCTCCTCAATTGAGGCCCTTAAACGTCAATTTTCGCATATTTCGCGTGAGATTCAATGAATTCCCTTCTAGGAGCCACTTCGTCCCCCATCAACATACTGAAGATTCTATCGGCTTCAGCAGCGCTGTCAATGGTAACTTGTTTTAAGGTTCTTCTAGTAGGATCCATGGTGGTTTCCCATAACTGGTCAGCGTTCATTTCACCCAGACCCTTATATCTTTGAATCGTCACTGAGCTATCATTACCGCCTCCTAATTTTTCGATCAATGCTTTTCTTTGTTCATCGCTATAAGCATACTCTTGCTCTTTACCTTTTTTAACTAAGTATAAAGGGGGTTGTGCAATGTAGACATATCCATTTTGCACCAACTCTTTCATATACCTAAAGATAAATGTCAAAATCAATGTGGCGATATGCGATCCATCCACATCGGCATCGGTCATGATGATTAACTTATGGTAACGCAATTTTGCAATGTTCAATGCTTTTGGATCTTCTGGTGTACCTACTGTAACACCTAATGCAGTGTACATATTTCTGATCTCTTCGTTTTCGTAGATCTTATGTTCCATTGCTTTTTCTACGTTCAAGATTTTACCACGCAATGGCAAAATCGCTTGGTAACTTCTTTCTCTACCTTGCTTTGCAGTACCACCCGCAGAGTCTCCTTCGACAAGGTATAACTCACATCTTTCAGGATCACGCTCAGAACAATCGGCTAATTTACCAGGCAATCCACCACCAGACAATACGGTCTTTCTTTGTACCATGTCACGTGCTTTCTTAGCGGCAACGCGGGCTTGGGCAGCAAGGATAATTTTAGAAATGACATATTTGGCTTCCTTAGGATTTTCTTCTAAATAAGCTTCTAATACGCGCGCTACTGTCGTTTGTACGACACCGCTCACTTCACTATTACCCAATTTTGTTTTTGTTTGACCTTCAAATTGTGGTTCAGGTACTTTCACAGAAATGATGGCACTTAAACCTTCTCTAAAGTCATCTCCTTCTACGGTTACTTTTGCTTTTTCAAACAAACCTTCTTTATCACCATAGCTTTTGAATACACGAGTTAAGGCAGTTCTAAAACCGGTAACGTGTGTACCACCTTCAATGGTATTGATATTGTTTACGTAGGAAAAAATGTTTTCTTTAAAGTCATCGTTATAGGTCAAAGCTACTTCCACCATCACGTTAGATGCTTCATCTAATCCCTCTACATATAAAGGAGCAGCAATGATTGGATTTCTGTTACCATTCTTATCCAACATTTGTACAAACTCAACGATACCACCTTCGCTATAAAAATGATTGACATAAGGCGCGCCAGTTTCATCCAATTCTCTTAGGTCGGTTAATGTAATGCTGATGCGCTTATTCAAATAAGACAATTCACGTAAACGTCCTTCTAAAATTTCTTTACGGTAAACTGTTTCTTGGAAAATAGTTTGGTCAGGCCAGAAATGAACTCTAGTACCAGTTTTGTCACTTGTACCTGCTTCTCTTACGGCATATTTAGGTGCACCAATGGCGTATTCTTGTTCAAATATTTTGCCTTCACGCTCAACGGTTACCAATAATTTAGTACTCAATGCGTTTACACAACTCACACCCACACCGTGCAAACCGCCCGATACTTTGTAGGTGTTTTTATCAAATTTTCCACCGGCGTGCAATACGGTCATAACCACTTCCAGTGCAGACTTTTTTTCCTTGGTATGCATCGCAGTTGGGATACCACGACCATTGTCCTGAACACTGATCGAATTGTCTGTATGGATGTTCACTTCGATATGAGAACAATAACCAGCCAAGGCTTCATCGATAGAGTTGTCTACTACCTCATACACTAAGTGGTGTAAACCTTTCATGCCCACGTCGCCAATATACATGGCAGGACGTTTTCTAACGGCTTCTAAGCCTTCTAATACCTGGATACTATCGGCGCCGTAGTTCTTATTTTCGGCCGAATCTGGGTGTTGTAAATCTTCTGACATAAACAGTGCAATTTTTTGTTTTATAGGGCGTTTTGAACGCATACAAATTTAAGAAAATTAAGCAGTTAGATAAGCGTTTTAAGCGGCCTAGTTATCCCCAATCAAATGATGCTATAAAATAAGCAAATGCCAAAAATGGGGCTAAAAATGGCCTTAAAATCGATTCTTTAAACCGAGTCGAATTGGCCTTGTATTTTTTAAAACTGGATCAAAATTTGGGGCTTATTTTGCGTCATTTTTAAGTCACAAAACGAACCTTTTTACTTGGTTTGTTGTTTATAGTTTAAATTTGTGTTTCAATGATGTTAGCAAACGATATATTAAAACAAGTCAACCAGCCCAATGGTTTTGCTGGGATGGCCTTGTTGTACCAAAAAGAACAGCTCATTCCTGGTTCTACACAGTACAAAATCAATCGTTATTATGCGCAGTCTCCTGCTGACCTAGAAGATACAGGTATGTTCATATACCACTACAATGCAAAGCGTCCGACAGATAATTATTTAGAGTTGAGATTCTGTATTTCTGGGAATCGTTATTGTGAAAATAAATTATGTGGTAATTGCAATCAGTTGCCAACCGAAGATTGTGCTGGGCCATTAAGAACAGTTGACGTTTTTTCTTTTCATTTTACTTCTACTTTCTTGCATCAGTTTGTTCACAATGTTAAATTGAACAATCGCAAGGACGAAGTGTTGGCATTTAAACATCCGAATGCATTTGTTAAAACATTTCCGTTGTGCATGCGTAAGCGTGGCACATTGGATTCTTTGTTGAACTATAGTTATACAGGGTCACTGGAAAATATTTTCATCAATGCTAAAATACACGAGCTTTTATTATTCAGTTTAGAGTGTATTGTAGATGAGAAGGAAGAAGGATTTGCTTGTAAATTTTTATCCGATGATCGTGGTAAAGAAAGCATCTATTTAGCTAGAGAAATTTTATTACAACATATTGGAGATCCTATTACGATCAAGGAATTGAGCCGTAAAGTAGCCATGAACGAATGTTATTTAAAGAAGGGCTTTAAAGAAGTATTTGGTACCACCATTTTTGATTTCTATCAACAACAAAGAATGGAACATGCTAAATATTTATTGTACGAAAAGTCTTTAAGTGTAACCGATGTGTCTGCATTATTGGGGTATTCCTCCATCTCGCACTTCTCTGCTGCATTTAAAAAGCACACAGGCCTAAAGCCTTGTGAATTATTGAACTAGTTTAAGTCTGGCTGTCATTAACAGCTGCTTTTTTAAACCTAGCGTCTATTTCTATTTTAATTCCTTATTTTTAGTTTCTAAATAAATCCTATGCGACAATTATTTGCGATGGCTATTATTGTATTGTTCAGTTCATGTATCAATCAAAGAGTAGACTTAGTCGTGCATCATGCACAAATTTATACAGTCAATGACGCTTTTACAGTAGCAGAAGCCATGGCAGTTCAAGATGGTAAAATTGTAGCAGTTGGAAGCAATGATGATATCTTAAAAAATTACCAAGCAGATAGTGTGGTGGATGCAAAAGGTGCCACGGTGTACCCTGGATTTGTAGATGCGCATGCACACTTTTTGGGTTATGGTCAATCTTTATATGCGGTGGATTTAATGTTCGCTGATTCTTGGGAGGAAGTATTGCGTCGTGTTCAAGCATTCGTAGCAACCCATCCTGGTAATGGATGGATTCGTGGAAGAGGTTGGGATCAAAATAGATTCCCTGGTAAAGCATTTCCTACAAATGCTGAATTAAATGCCTTGTTCCCAGATCGTCCAGTATTGTTAGAACGTGTAGATGGGCATGCAAGTATTGCCAATGAAAAAGCATTGCAAATTGCGGGTGTGAAAGCAGGTCAAACCATGGAGGGTGGAGACTTTGTCGTAGCAGGTGGCAGGTTAACTGGCTTGTTAATTGACAATGCGGTGGGTGTGGTAGAAAGAAATGTACCAGCAGCGACCAAGGAAGATTATAAAAACTGGTTGACAGCAGCACAGAAAAATTGTTTCGCGACTGGATTAACCACCATCACGGATTGTGGATTGAGTCCAAACGATATTGACATGATTGATGCTTTGCAAAAAAGCGATGATTTAAAAATGCGTTTGTATGTGATGTTAAGTGATAAGCCAAGCTCATATACTTCTTCTTATTTCACCAATGGGGGCTATACCACAGACCGTTTGATGGTGAAAGGCGTGAAGGTATATGGAGATGGTGCATTGGGTTCTAGAGGTGCTGCATTATTGGCACATTATACAGATCAGCCAGGCTGGGGTGGCTTCTTATTAAGCAGTGCAGCGCATTTTGATTCTGTTGCGGCGAAATTAATCAATACCGATTTTCAGATGTGTACCCATGCCATTGGTGATAGCGCTAATAGAGTGGTGTTAAAAGTGTATGAGAAATATTTAAAAGGCAAGAACGATAAAAGATGGCGCATAGAACACGCACAAATTTTAAACCCTGCAGACTTTGATTATTTTGGCAAGTACAATATCATTCCTTCAGTACAACCAACGCATGCAACAAGTGATATGTATTGGGCAGGAGATCGTTTAGGAGCAGAGCGCTTAAAAGGCGGTTATGCATTCCAACAATTATTAAAACAAAATGGTTGGTTGCCACTAGGCACAGATTTTCCTGTAGAAGAAATCAATCCATTCAAAACATTTTTAGCGGCTGTTGCAAGACAGGATGCAAAAGGTTTTCCAGCAGGTGGGTTCCAGATGGAAAATGCATTAACCCGTGAACAAACCATTCGAGGTATGACTATCTGGGCGGCAAAAGCCAACCGCATGGAAAAGCAAGTAGGCTCAATCGAAGTAGGGAAGAAAGCAGATTTCATCCTACTCGACAAAGACTTAATGAAAGTGCCTACGGATAGTATCTTGCAGGTGAAAGTGTTGAAGACTTACTCTAATGGAGAAAGAGTACACTAAAATTTATTGAGAATAAAAAAAGTGGTAGAAAATATACCTATCCCGCAGCGAAACTTTGAGCAAAGCGAGCTATGATTCCAAGTAGTTTTTTGTAAAAAAGAAAAGTAGAATATATACTATTCCGTAGCGAACGTTCGAGCTTGCGAGCCGAGAGCCTAGGGATAGGTATATATTCTACTTTTTAAGAAGGATAAAAAATTATAATCCTACCATATCAGCTGGAATCACCCATGCGTCGAATTCTTCAGGGGTAACATAGCCTAATTTCACAGCCATTTCTTTTAAAGTAGTACCTTCTTTATGTGCTTTTTGTGCAATCTCTGCAGACTTATAATAACCAATTTTGGTGTTTAAAGAAGTCACTAACATCAAGCTGTTATTTACGTGCTTATTGATATTCGCTTCAATTGGTTCAATACCAATCGCGCATTTATCATTGAAGCTGATACAGCCGTCCCCAATTAATCTTGCACTATGTAAGAAGTTGAATATCATTACTGGTTTGAAAACATTCAATTCAAAATGACCCATTGAACCACCCACATTGATTGCTACGTCGTTGCCCATTACTTGAGCGGCAATCATTGTCAACGCTTCTGATTGAGTTGGATTGACTTTACCTGGCATGATAGAAGAGCCTGGTTCGTTGTCTGGGATAAAGATTTCTCCAATGCCAGAACGTGGTCCTGATGATAACATACGTACATCATTTGCAATCTTCATTAAGCTAACAGCCACCGTCTTTAATGCACCATGTGCTTCTACAATCGCATCATGTGCTGCTAAAGCTTCAAATTTATTTTCAGCAGTTACAAATGGCAATCCAGTTAAATTAGCAATATGCTTTGCTACATTTTCAGAATAACCTTTTGGAGTATTAATTCCAGTGCCCACTGCGGTACCACCTAAAGCCAATTCACTTAAGTGTTCCAAAGTATTGTGGATGGCTTTTAATCCATGTTTTAATTGACTTGCATAACCGCTAATTTCTTGTCCTAATGTTAAAGGCGTTGCATCCATAAAATGGGTACGACCAATTTTAACAATATGCATATACGCTGCACTCTTTGCATCCAATGTATCTTTTAAAGTAGTGATACCAGGGATCGTTACTTCCTTTAAAATTTGGTAAGCTGCAATATGCATTGCAGTAGGGAAGGTATCGTTAGAAGACTGTGATTTATTCACATCGTCATTCGGGTGTAAAAACTTTTCTTTATCAGTTAAGCTTCCACCTTGAAGTACATGACCGCGATAAGCAATCACTTCGTTCACGTTCATATTGCTCTGGGTACCACTACCTGTCTGCCATACGACTAAGGGAAATTGATCGTCTAATTTACCTGCAAGAATTTCGTCACAAACTTGACCAATTAAGTCACATTTTTCTTTAGGTAAAACACCCGCATCAAAATTGGTTAAAGCAGCAGCTTTTTTTAAGTAAGCGAAAGCTTTAATAATTTCTTTAGGCATCTTGTTGATATCCTGTGCAATTTTAAAATTCTCGATACTTCTTTGTGTCTGTGCACCCCAATAAACATGAGCGGGTACTTTTACTTCACCCATTGTGTCTTTCTCAATTCTGTATTCCATACTTGCAGTTTTAGTACCGCAAAGGTAAGACAGCATTTATAAAATTGGGTCAGTTGAGACTACTAAATTCGAATAAAAAAGGGGATTAATGCCCCGTAAAATGAGGTTTTCTTTTGTCTATAAAGGCTTGGATGCCTTCTTTGCAATCTGCAGTAATAAAGCAGTCGCCGAATAAGTTGGCTTCTACTTCATAGCCATTCACCGACTCGTCCCATGCTGCATTCACTGCTTTGATGGAATTGGCAATAGCCAAAGGTGCTTTGGTATGTGCAGCTGCAAGCAAGGAGAATGCTTTATCTAATAATTCAGTTTGAGGAACGACGTAGTTCACCAAGCCATATTGCAGTGCTTGTTCTGCATTGATATTATTACCTGTAATGACCAATTCCATAGCCCTGGCTTTTCCTAATTTCTGAGTCAATCTTTGTGATCCACCATATCCTACCATAATCCCCAAGTTCACTTCTGGTTGTCCAAAAATGGCATTGTCGGATGCGATGATAAAATGGCAACTCATGGCCAATTCACATCCGCCACCAAGTGCAAATCCATTCACACAAGCAATGACTGGTTTAGGGGAATTTTCAATTTTAAAGAATACATCCTGGCCTCTTTTTGCAAGCGCAGTTGCCTCTGCTTTAGACAAGGCTTGAAATTCTTTGATATCTGCACCGGCAACAAAACTCTTCAACCCTGCGCCAGTAATCACTACAGATTTTATTTCTGGAAATTTATATACACGATCAAATACGGCATCTAAATCTTGCATCACTTGTTGATTCAATGCATTTAATTTCTCTGGACGATTGATGGTAATGATCAAAGTATGATCTTCCATTTTTGTAAACAAAGTTTGAAAAGACATAGCAAGTAATTTAAAGTTTGAAATAGCTATTTAATTAGATCAGGACTTTCTGTTTTCTGCTACCCATTTTTTAATATAGGCTGCAATATCAGTCGTATTGGTACCTGGTGCAAATAAATGACCGATACCCATATCTTGTAATTGTTTGTTATCTTCTTCAGGAATAATACCGCCACCAGTAAGCAAGACATCTTTCAATCCTTTCTCTAACATTAATTGATACACTTTAGGAAAGACAGTCATGTGTGCTCCAGATAAGATACTAATACCAATGGCATCTACATCTTCTTGTAAAGCTGCTTGAACTACCATTTCGGGGCTTTGTCTAAGTCCAGTATAAATCACTTCCATGCCGGCATCTCTTAATGCGGTAGCAATCACTTTAGCGCCACGATCATGGCCGTCTAAACCAACTTTGGCTACGAGTACTCTTATGGGTCTTTCTGTCTGCATCTACTACAATTTACATTAATTTTTTGACAACAAATCCAAACAAAATTGGATACGTTTTGCTGCGTCTTTGGTTTCAATATTGGCCACGATATCAAATACCCCTGGCCCAAACTTACCACCCACTAGCATAATCCTAAAAGGCAACATTAAATCACCTGGCTTTAGGCCTTGATCGGCAGCCAATCCTTTAAAATGGGCTTCCAATTCAGTCGCATCATTTGCTACAGACTGATTCTTATAAGCTTCCATTATACTAGTAAAAAAAGCTGCTTTAGTTGCATCCCATTTAGGAAGGATAGAAGCGGTATCAATTTTTGTAGGAGCGGTAAAGAAAAAGGCAGATTGAGGAATGAAGTCGGTTAATAATTGACAACGCTCTTTCACTAGTCCAATCACTTTTACCAAATAACTTGGTTCATGTATCTCAATATTCGCAGCTTCAAAATAAGGCGCAACCAAGGGAGCTAAATACACATTGTCGGATTGTTTGATCCACTCATGGTTAAACCATTTTGCTTTTTCATAATCAAATTTTGCACCCGCTTTATGTACTCTATCTAAACTAAATTTTTCGATCAATGTAGCCATCGTAAATAATTCTTGATCAGTCCCGTCATTCCAACCCAACATAGCCAATAAATTCACAAAGGCTTCGGGAACAAATCCTCTTTCTTTAAATCCAATCGTGGTCTCTTTGGTTATAGGATCTGTCCAATCCATCGCAAAAACAGGGAAGCCCAATCTGTCTCCATCACGCTTACTTAATTTTCCATTCCCGTCTGGCTTTAAGATCAATGGCAGATGCGCCCATTGAGGCATTTGATCTAATCCGAATAAATTCTTCCAAACTAAAATATGTACAGGCGCACTAGGCAACCATTCTTCTCCTCTAAATGCATGGGTGATTTTCATTAAAAAATCATCCACCACCACTGCTAAATGATACGTCGGCATGCCATCTGCTTTCAATAAGACTTTATCGTCCACCATGCTCGTATCAAACTTGACTTCGCCACGAATTAAGTCTTCAAATACCACTTCTTCGTTCTCTGGCATATTAATACGCACAACATAAGGCGTGTTGTCATTCAATAAACGAGTGACTTCTGCAGCAGGTAAACTCAAAGAGTTTTTCATGCCTATTCTTGTAGCACGATTGTATTGGAAATTTGGAATCTCTTTTCTTTTTGCATCTAATTCCTCTGCGGTATCAAATGCATAATAAGCATTGCCTTGTTCAATTAGTTGTGATGCATATTGTTTGTACATGGGTTTTCTTTCGCTTTGGCGATAGGGTCCGTAAGCACCACCATGAATTGGACTTTCGTCTGGAGTTAATCCACACCATGCTAAAGTATCTAAAATGTATTGCTCTGCACCAGCTACAAATCGAGATTGATCCGTGTCTTCGATTCTTAAAATGAATTCACCATTGTATTTCTTTGCAAATAAATAATTGAATAAAACGGTACGTACACCACCTAGGTGTAAACCACCAGTTGGAGAGGGTGCAAACCTAACTCTCACCTTTTGATCAGCCGATATTTCCATGTGCACTTGTATTTTTACAAAGATAAGTTGCAAACGGGCAAAAGAACCATTTATCTTTGGGTATGTATTTGATTAAAACTCCTTTTTGGCTGCGTCTTATTTATAGGTCTTGTACCTGGCGAATACCCACTAAGAAAAAAGTGATTTACTTAAGTTTTGATGACGGGCCGCACCCAGAAGCCACCCCATTTGTATTAGAGCAGTTGGCTATCTATAATGCGAAAGCAAGCTTTTTTTGTATTGGAAAAAATGTGGTATTGTATCCTGCTATTTATGATGCCATACTTGATGCAAATCATACTGTTGGAAATCATACCCAAAATCATATGAATGGTTGGGAGAATAGGACTGAAGATTATATGGAGGATATCCAAAAAGCAAGTGCCCATATAAAATCTAATTTATTCAGACCTCCTTATGGAAGGATTCAATTTGCACAAATAAAAGCTTTGCGAACGAGACCAGACCTGCCTCAAGATATTGTGATGTGGGATGTGTTAAGTGGCGATTTTGACATCCATATCTCAGGAGAAAAATGTACGCAAAATGTAATTCAAAATGCTGGTCCAGGATCCATTGTAGTTTTTCATGATAGTGCCAAAGCAATGGATCGTTTACGCATTTCATTACCACAAGTGTTATTACATTTTACCAACCTAGGCTACCAATTTAAAGCCTTATAATTAAGACATAAAAAAGGCCAGGGTAGAAACCCCGGCCTGTATAATCCGTACCCTATAAAAAACAAAGTTTACATCCTATAAAGGGATGGGTTAGTAATTTTTATTCTTAAACGCATAAATGAAGCCTTTTAGTATGTGATTCGTTAAAAAAGTGCTTTTTTTGTGCTCAAATCCAGTCGATTATGCATTTTATTGATACCCATGCGCATGTTTATGCTCCTGAATTAGCTTCTGACATTGAGTTAGTAATAAAAAATGCTATATCAACTGGTATCGAAAAAATTCTAATGCCTGCGATTGATAGTGCTTCTTTGGAAGCCATGTTGAAAGTGGAGCAGCAATTTCCTGATCATTGTATTGCTATGATGGGTTTGCATCCTTGTTATGTCAAAGAAAATTATCAAGAAGAATTGGCATTGGTTGAAACATGGCTAGCAAAAAGAAAATTTATAGCTATTGGTGAAATTGGGTTGGATTATTATTGGGATAAAACTTTTGCTAAAGAACAACAACTGGTTTTTGAAACACAAATGCAATGGGCCCTTGATATGCAATTGCCTATTGTGATTCATACAAGAAATGCGATGGGAGAAACCATTGAATTGGTAAAGCCTTTTGCGAAAAAAGGATTGCGTGGCGTGTTTCATTGTTTTAGTGGAAGTAAGGAATCGGCAGAACAAATTATTGAAATGGGTTTTCATTTGGGATTAGGTGGTGTCTTAACGTATAAAAATGCAGGCGTAGCAGAAGCCATTAAGGATATTCCAATGGAGTTTTTAGTGTTAGAAACGGATGCACCTTACTTAGCGCCTGTGCCATATCGAGGCAAAACCAATGAACCTGCGTTCATGTTAGAAGTAGCCAAGAAATTAGCGGAGATTAAATCGATGCCCTTGCATGAAATTGCAGAGAGTACAACTAATAATGCGCGAATGCTTTTTGGAATTTAGTTTGGATTACCGGCTTCGCCGTCATCCAAAGACTTCAACCTTCACATAATCTATTAGAAAAAATAAATTGGGATTGCCGGCTTCGCCGTCATCCAAAGACTTCAACCTTCACATAATCTATTAGAAAAAATAAATTGGGATTACCGGCTTCGCCGTCATCCAAAGACTTCAACCTTCACATAATCTATTAGAAAAAATAAATTGGGATTGCCGGCTTCGCCGTCATCCAAAGAATTCAACCTTCACATAATCTATTAGAAAAAATAAATTGGGATTGCCGGCTTCGCCGTCATCCAAAGTTTCTCTTTTACCAAAGCCTTTCAAACGTCCCGCTATGCGGGACATTTGGCTTTTTTAACGCTCCCCAACTTACGAAAGCGAGCTTTCGACGTTGTCTCGCATTAAAAAAGCCTATCACTTTCGTGATAGGCTTTGCAGAGAGGAAGGGATTCGAACCCCCGATACGTTGCCGTATACACGCTTTCCAAGCGTGCTCCTTAAACCACTCGGACACCTCTCTTTAAGGATTGCAAATGTAAAATAAATAATTGGTTTATTGATTTAGATCTCCTTCCTATTCTCATCCATCCTTTCATTGTATTCCAATGGCTCATTTTTCCAATTCTTATTATAAGAGACAAACCAACCTAACCAGATAGAACGCGATAAACGCATTAAGATAGGTTGAATTAAAATCAATAAAACAATAGTGGTGCCTAACCAGTAAAACATTCTGTTGTCGTCTAATTCCCAAGTCATACCAATCAACACTTTCCAAGCAACGAACATCGATACAAAATAAGCCACCGTTAAAGCATAACTCACATAGCCAGTACCATAATAAAATCCAACTTCAATCTCTGTAGGTTGACCACAAACAGGACAAGATGAATTCATCTTTGTAATGTTTGCTAAATCGTAAGGATTGGTAGAAGTGAATAAGGCGCCTTCTCTACATCTTGGACATTTATTGGTCAATGTGCTGTATAAGTAACTTTTTTTCATGCTGCAAAGGTATTGAAAATTAAGGAGCTATCAATTGCTCCATCTGTATGCCCCTAGAACCCTTTATGAGTAAGGTATGTTCAGTGTATTGTTGCGCATCAAGCCAAGCTTTGGCGGCTTGTACGGTGTCAAAATAATGGTAAGGATGCGTGCATGGTTTGAACTCGCTACCCACAAGTACGACCTGTTCCCATACATGTTGTTTTAATTGATCAATCAACATTTGATGCTCCATCAAACTATCTGCACCTAACTCTCTCATGCCACCCAGGCAAACTATTTTATGGGCTTTGTTTAGTTTGGCAAAATTCTCCACAGCTAGTTTCATGCTAGAAGGATTGGCATTATAAGCGTCTAAAATCACTTCGTTCTTGTTCCAATTCAATAATTGAGAACGGCTATTGGTAGGAATATAATTTTCAATAGCTGCTTTAATTTTTTCATTGGGTACATTAAAGTGTTGTCCAATGGTAACAGCAGCGAGTACATTTGGTAGATTATAATTGCCCACTAAATGTGTTTGTATTGCATCGATTGCGATGCCTTTTTTTATTTGCACTTTCAACATGCCGTTGTGATCTATCGCGTCTCCTTGAATTTGTCCATTGTCTTGGCCATAACCAATTAAATGGGGGATGCCTTGAGACATGGATTGCAAGTAATCATAATCTTCCATAATGAATGCAGTACCGTTATTCGCTCTTAAGCAATCAAACAATTCTCCTTTGCCTTTTTTCACACCTTCTTCTGATCCAAATCCCTCTAAATGTGCCTTACCACAATTGCTAATCATGCCATGTGTAGGCAATGTATAACTGCAATAGCTTTCAATTTCATGTAGATGATTTGCACCCATTTCGATTACCGCCATTTCGGCCTCTTTTGGAATGCTTAATAAGGTTAATGGAACACCAATATGGTTATTTAAATTACCCTGTGTTGTATAAGTTTTGTAATGGCTTGCTAAAACAGTAAAGACCAATTCTTTAGTGGTTGTTTTTCCATTGCTGCCAGTGATGGCAATGAATGGAATATTGAATTGTTGACGATGGTATTTTGCTAAAGCTTGTAACGTGGTCAATACATCATCCACTACAATGATTCGATCTTGAATAGCCGAACTATTGGGAATTTCCTCGTCCACAATCGCATAACTAGCGCCCGCTTCTAAAGCTGCTAATGCAAATACATTGCCATTGAAATTGGGGCCTTTTAATGCAAAGTAGAGATCTCCTAATTTAAGTTTTCTTGTATCTGTTACGACAGAAGGATGTGCACTATAAATGGTATATAATTCTTCGATTGATCCAAGCTTCATAAATGTATGGTTTAGCTTTTTGCCATCAATAAACAAGAAGCAGTGGCAACAAGGCCTTCTTCTCTACCTGTAAAACCCATTGTTTCTGTAGTAGTAGCCTTGATCGAAATGTCTTTATTACCTATGTGTAAAATCGAAGCAATGCATTCCTGCATCGCAATCACATAAGGTTTAATTTTAGGTGCTTCTAAGCAAAGGGTAGCGTCAATATTGACAATTTGATACCCCTCGGCAGTAATTAAATCGTAAGTTCTTTTTAATAAAATCTTACTATCAATATTTTTAAATGCATTGTCCGTGTCAGGAAAATGAGTGCCAATATCACCAAGGCTTAAAGCACCTAATAATGCATCGCAAATAGCATGGAGTAAAACATCCGCATCGCTATGCCCCAAAGCACCTTTATGATGTGGGATATGAATACCACCAATCCATAAATCTCTACCTTCTACTAACTGATGAAAATCAATTCCTGAGCCGATACGTAGTTTCATTAAAAGATGTTTTTGATTTTCTGCCATAAATTAGGCTGCTCTTCTTTGGCATCTGGTGTATCCATGCCAAAAGCAGAAATGGCACATCTAAAACCAATGGTACTCGTTGATTTATCTTGATCTAGGTATCTTCTTGTTCCTGGATTTAACCAATAAGGACGATCTCTCCAGCTACCACCTTTGTACACTCTTGATTTGTTGGAAATCAATGTATTTGTGCCAGTTTCATAACTTGATGTAGACGCATCGTCACCATCCAATACACTATTGCCTCTGTATGGATTAAAATCATCCATATCAATACTATTCATTGGGCGATAGATGTCTGCAACCCACTCATTCACATTGCCGCTTAAATTATATAGTCCTAAAGGGTTTTGTAAAAAACTATTGATCTTGCTTGGGAAACCTGCACCGTCATTCGTGTAACCAATCATTCCCATGTAGTCGCCACTTCCGTTTTTAAAGTTGGCCATGAACATGCCACGGTTGTCTTTTTCTTTTTTGCTAATACGTCCGGTTGGGTTGCTTCTTAAACCATCGTTTCCATTTGAACTCCAAGGGTAAGGAGAATCAGATGCAACGATACTTGCGTTAGGCGTGCCTGAGTTGGATCCGGCTTTAGGGTTGTTAAAATTGGAGATATAATTTTTACCACTAGAAACTTTTGCTGCATATTCCCATTCTGCTTCAGTAGGTAATCTAAAGTCAGGGATCAATACATAGTCGTCTAAGTTTTTATTTTTCGCTTTCGCTTTTGCAGGTACTGGTGTGCTTTTTTTATTGCTGTCAACAAGACTATTGCTTGCTTCCATCTTGCCTATATAGGGCTTTTTAGGATCAATCAATCCGTATTTGATCAAGGTTTTTTCGTTGGCTCTATCGGTTCTCCATCTGCAATAAGCATTGGCTTGCTCCCAACTTACGCCAACAACAGGATAATCATTGAAAGCTTTATTTCTAAAATAACCTTCTACCATTGGTTCATTGTAAGCAAGATCTGCTCTCCAAACTAAAGTATCTGGTAATGCCGCTTTTACAATTGAATCCTTACCCATCGGGATAAAAACGTTTTCTAACCACTTGATATAAGCACGGTATTGTCTGTTGCTTACTTCATATTGGTCGATACGGAATGAACTCACTGTAACTCGGCGCAAATTGTTATTCCAATCGCCCATGATATTTTCTTGGTTCATGCCCATTGCGAAAGTCCCACCTCTAATTAAAATAGTGCTATCGTATGGGTCGTCTTTTGAAGCAAAAGCAACTTTATTGTTGTTGTTACTTTCGAATTGTGAAACCAATTTTGGGCCAAAAAATAAGACCGCAAAAAATAATAATATGCTATTGATAAAATTCATCTGTTTTGTTTAATCAGTTCGGTTAGAAATCTTTTGCGAATATACTTGCTTTTTCACTCATTTATTCAATTGCAAATAGATTCTTATGTTAGTAAAAGCCTAATTTTAGGCCATGAGATATGGCGTTTTAACATTTTTTTTAATTGGATGCTGCTGTTCCCTAAGCTTAATGGGGCAGGTGGGCATGCTCTCTAAAGGAAATTGGGTTAAAATAGCTGTTCCGAATGAGGGTGTTTATCAGCTGACAGGAGCGCAATTAAAAGGGATGGGATGGACAGGTAAAATCAATGCCAATCAGGTTCAATTATTCGGCATGGACTTAGCACAATTGACAGAAAAAGTACCCATTGGATTGCCAGATAGTTTAACAGAATTGGCCATTGAAATGCAAGATGGGGGAGATGGCATTTTGGATGACCAAGATCGATTTTTATTTTATGCACATGGGAAATATAAATGGGTGCAATCCAATATGCTTGAAGCGCCAATCCCTCAAAAAATAAGCACCAATGATTCCCTGTATTTTTTTCTGCGAATGGGAGACCTAGGAAAAAGAATCAATCGCTTTTCTAGTTCAAATATAGCTTCAAAATTGGTGAAGGATTATCCTGCAAAATGGTTGATTGAAAAGGATAGTATCAATATTATAAGCAGTGGTAAAATTTGGCTAGGTGAGCCAATGGGGAATGGGATTGGCAAAAAAGCAAGTGTATCATTCCTTTTGAATATGGATGGTTTGCAATTGAATACCCCCATCACTTTGCAAACTCAGTTAGCAGCAACGACCTATCAATCCAATGCCAACTTTAGTATTCGATTGAATGACCAATCTCTTCAAACTAGCACATTGAACCCTGTTTCAGGATTTATTTTTGACGATGCGTATAAAATAAAGTTGGACAGCATTTCTGTTTGGTTAGACGCTAGTAAGATTTTAAAAACGGGACAAAGTTTATCGACAATGAATTTGCAGGTCGATTTGAATGCAGCCTCCACCGCCACTGGGTGGATAGATTATATTGCTTTACATGGTCAAAGAAAGATGGGTTTCTGGGGAAGTTCAAGTTTTGGTTTTGACTATATCGCTAACAACCCAATCAACCAGTTGGTTGAATTTGAAATTCAAAACGCAACCAATCAAACAAGGGTATGGGATCTGACGAAGTGTCTAGAGCCGGTTGCAATGTCGGTTCAGTTTGGTCAAAATTCAATAGCAAATTTTAAGGCGAGAGACAGTGCAGTAAAGTATTTTTATGCATTTGAGGACAACAAAATTAGTGCTGCGCAGTTTTCCTATTTTGTAAATAATGACAGCAGTTTTACTACTAGTCCAGTAGATTATATCATTATCTCAGCACCGGAATTTTATCCTGCAGCAAAACAACTTAAAGCATTCCATGAAAAGCAAAATGGCTTCAAGGTTGGACTAGTTCAATCTACACAAGTATTCAATGAAATGGCCAGTGGGCAAACCTCTCCGGTAGCCATTAGAAATTATATCAAATACATTATTGAACAATCGAACATAAAAAATCAATCCAAACCTGCCTATTTATTGTTGTTTGGCATGGGCAATTTTAATGCCCAAAAAGTACAAGTGAATAAGGAATTGCCTGTATACACGAGTGATGTATCTAATTCAGTTTTAACTTCTTATAGTTCGGATGATTTTTATGCAATTCAACAACCAGGTGATCAGATTCATTTTGCACAAACCATTGACTCTATTGACTTAGCGGTAGGTAGAATTCCTGCAAGAACCAATGCAGAAGCTGCAATGATGGTGCAAAAGCTAGTACAGTATCAGTCCAATAAAAAAATGGGTATTTGGCAAAACCAGTTGACTTGGGTTGCCGATGATGCAGACTATAATTTACACCTTCAAGATGCTGAGGATATTGTAAGCAATTTGAATGCAAAAACCACGAACTGGAATCATCGAAAAATTTACTTGGATCTATTTAAGGCGAATCAAACCCTTACTGGAGCTGTGTATCCCGACGTAAACAAATCTATCCAAGAAGCGATACAGGCGGGTACATTGATATTGAATTACACAGGTCATGGCAATTATTTAAGACTTTCAGAGGAGGCTGTGATCTCGAAGTCAGAGATGCAATTATGGAATAATCCTGGCAAATTGCCCATCATGGTGACTGCTTCTTGTGATTTTGCACCTTATGATCAACCTGGTATTGCGCCAATTGGATTGGATGCGTTGATGCAAAATGAAAAAGGAGTGATTGCTTTGGTAGCGGCCAATAGATTGGTATTTGCCTATAGCAATAAACAAATCAACGACGCATTCATGCAGTCATTATTAGTGCCAGATACAGCAGGCAATTTCAAGTCGATTGGGCTTGCATTACAAGCAGCAAAAAAATATAATTTCAGCAGAAATGGGGACAGGTTAAATGCATTTAAATTTGGTTTAATGGGTGATCCCGCAATGAAAATTGCACAACCTAAATATCAAATTCAACTTAGTTCATTGAATCAAATACCTTGGGACGACACCATCTATTTGAAAGCTGGAGAAAAGTATACCATCAGGGGAGACATTCAAAGTCAGCAGCAAATGATGCACAATTTTAATGGCTTTGTGGATATGGTTTTATGGGATGCGCCAAGTACTAAAAAAACATTAGCAAATCAATCTACCAGTCAAGCTGTTTTGGTTGAAACACAAGAGCAGGCTATTTTTAAAGGGAAGGCAACGGTACAAAATGGACAATTCGAAATCAGCTTTATCTTACCGGGGAACATGCCTAGTTCAACTATTGCTGCATTGAAATTACAATTGTATGCATACAATGATTCAATCGATGCTAGTACCCAATTCGGATCAATTTATGTTCAAGGGACATCTATACAAAATCGTTTGGATACAGTAGGCCCTCAGATCAAAGCATACATTAATTCGCCATATTTTAAATCGGGCGATTGGGTAAGTGCTCCTGCTAATTTACTAGTAGTTTTAAAAGATAGCTCTGGTATACAATCATCGGGCAATGAACTAGGACATGATTTAAAATTAACCATCGACGACAGCTTGGCAATTA
The DNA here is from genome assembly GCA_017983845.1 of Sediminibacterium sp. Taxonomy (GTDB): domain Bacteria; phylum Bacteroidota; class Bacteroidia; order Chitinophagales; family Chitinophagaceae; genus Sediminibacterium. Next base: position 32,270 of record JAGOAO010000007.1, on the reverse strand, counting down.
GCTATAATCTAAATCCTTTTTTTTCCTACGATTTAAATCAATACCAGTCAGGTACGATTCAATACCCATTGCCCAATTTGTCAGAAGGGAAGCATCGATTGATGCTGAAGGCTTGGGATTTATTGGGTAATGTTTCCAAGGACACCATTTGGTTAGAGGTCCCCGCTATAAAAAATAGCATGCTTCGTAATTTGTCCATGATGCCAAACCCGGTTCAATCGGCTGCAAAATTCAATTTTGAAGTCAAAAAAACCGATCCGTTTTTGATGCAACTGGAGGTCTATGATGCAAGTGGCAGGATCCATTTTTCTTCTAAAGAACAGGTTGAACCGCAATCCAATAAAATAGTCGTTAACTGGGATGGGCGTTCTAGTTCAGGGGGATTGCTGCCTCCTGGCTTGTATTATTATAAGGTTCTAGTGCAACAAAATGGGGCAGCTGAACAGTTGATAAATACCTTTTTAAAATTTTAATTATTGAATTCAAAGGGTATCTTTACCCTATATAGATAAACAATGTAATGACTATGATTAAAATAGCCGCCTTCAAAATAGCTTTCTGCTTTGTCTTCATTTTTCTAGTTGGATCTGCTTTAGCGCAAACAACCCTAAAATTACAAAGCACAGCAGTGCCATTTATGATGATCTCTCCAGATGCAAGATCAGGAGGTATGGGCAATTTATCCATCGCTATGTCACCAGAAGCAAACGATCTTTTTGGGAACACTGCGAAGATCCCTTACATGAACAATGACCGTGGTTTCTTAATCAATTATACGCCATGGTTAAAGGATCTTGGATTGAATGATGTTTATTTAGCAAGTGCTGGATATTTCAAGAAAATTAATAGTTATAGTGGTATCAATAGTTCTTTGCGTTTTTTTAGTTTAGGTAATATTGATTTCACAGATGAATCGGGTACATCTACATTGCCTTCGCAAAGACCTTCTGAATTTAGTTATGATTTCGGGTACAATATTTTATTATCAGATGCATTGAGCATGGGTGTGACTTTGCGTTATATCCATTCAAGATTGGTACAGGGGTCATATGGCACCAATGGCACCAACTACAAGGCGGGTAACACTTTCGCGGGTGATATCAGTTTGTTTTACAAACAAAACGAAGACCTTGAAGGATTTCATGCAGGTTTAGTTTTGTCGAATTTAGGAGGCAAAGTGAGTTACTCAAATGAGTCAAAAAATAAATATTTTATTCCTGCAAATATTGGATTAGGGGTGGCTTATTTAAATAAATTTGACCAAGAGAATTCATTGGAAATGGGGGTAGACGTCAATCGCTTGATGGTGCCTGCTAGTCCAAGTAGCAGTGATCCTGAATTGGTGGACCAGTATTTTTCTCAATCTGTAGTATCTAGTTGGTTCAATTCTTTTTCTAATAAATATGGCATGCCTTTGTCTGAATCTTTAAAGGTTTCCTTAGGTGCGGAATACAATTACACCAATCGTTTTTATCTAAGAGCGGGTTATTTTGTTGACAACAATAAGAACCTAGGAAGTATGCAATATTTTACGATTGGTTCAAGCTTTCAGTACCAACAATCTAAGTTTAATATTTCTTATCTAGTGCCATCGGGTGGCGGCATTACGAAGAATCCATTGTCCAATACCTTGCGTTTTGGTTCTATATTTTACTTCTAAATAATTTGTTAACTAAGGGCGCTCAGCTTCCGTTTACTTGCTTTTTTAACTACTTTTGTAGCACATGCCTACAATCATTCCCATTGTTAACCAAAGTCATCATCCCTTGCCTGCATATGCAACAGCAGGGTCTTCTGGCTTAGATTTGCGCGCTTTCATTCCTGCGCCCATCCATTTGGCTCCATTGGAGCGCATTTTAATTCCTACTGGCTTACATATTGCCTTGCCAGAAAACTGGGAGGCGCAAGTAAGACCAAGAAGTGGACTGGCCATTAAACAAGGGTTGACTTGTTTAAATACACCCGGCACAATAGATGCAGATTATAGAGGTGAGATTAAAGTTATTTTAATCAACTTGTCCAATGAGCAACAAACCATTCAAGATGGTGATCGCATTGCACAAATGGTGTTTCAGAAAGTAGAAAAAATGGAATGGCAATTAGTGGATAGTTTGGAATCAACCCATAGAGGCGAAGGCGGATTTGGACATACTGGTAAAATATAACTGAATGCAAATAATTAAATATAGTGTAGGATTCGTTTTGGTACTTTTTAGCTTTGCATGTGCGAATGTAAAAAAAGTGCAAGTAATTCAAGATGCTTTGGCAGTGAAAGTCCTACCAGATTCAATTGCATTGGCCGAAAAAGCAAGATTGGATTCTGTTTTGATGGTGGAAGGTATCGTACACAATATTGCACATACCAAAATCAGCTTCAATACAATGAATGCGAAGTTGAAGATGGATTATGAAACAAGTAAAAATAAGGATAGTTATATTGCTAATTTAAGCATTCAAAAAGACAGTGGAATGTATATTACCATCCGCGGCGCGATGGGCGTGATTGGTTTAAAAGCCTTTATCAATAAAGATAGTGTCGTGTTGGTGTTTCCTTTGTCTAAAAAAACGGAACGTCATCCTTTGTCTTATTTGCAGGAAGTGGTGAAGATTCCTTTGACTTATCAAACGATTGAAGACTTAGTGGTAGGCAATCCTATCTTTATGGATAGTATTGATATTGTATCTTACAAAGTGATCAATGAAAGATTACAAGTAAGTTTGATGGGAAAATTATTCAAAAATTTAATTATTCTTAGTGAGGACAATACCAAATTGGTGCAATTGAAATTGGATGATGTGGATATGGCAAAACATAGAACTTGTGATATCAATTACAGTCAACATACTTTGGTGAACAATACACAGTTCCCCATGTACAGAACAATTTCTATCAATGCGCAAACCAAATTGGATATTGGCATGGAGATTAAGGAATTTAATTTTGACGAACCTTTAAAATACACTTTCGCTGTACCTAAAATGGGCAGACGTAAATAATAAAGTGAAAATATGAATGCTATGATTAAAAAGTGGTCCGTACTTATCTGCTTGTTTCTTGCTTGTTTTTTGAACAATGCAATTGCGCAAAATGGGAATTCTAGAGAGGACTTGCAGAAGCAAGCGCAGTCATTGCAAAAAGAGTTAGATGCGCTCAATAATTTATTAGAGCAAACTAAGAAGAATAAAAAAAGTTCATTAGCGCAATTGGCTTTAATTAGAAATAAAATATCCAAAAGAGAATCCTTGATCAATGGTATTGCAAAGCAGGTGAAGGTATTAGATGACGCTATCCAATCCAATCAGCAGGATGTAAGAAGATTGAACAGTGAACTAGATACATTAAAATATAGGTACGCAAAAAGCATTGTATTTGCATACCAAAGCAGAAGTGGGTATGAGTATCTGAATTTTTTGTTTTCTGCTGGAAGTTTTAATGATGCAGTAAAACGCATCACTTATTTAAAAAGTTACCGTCAGAATAGAGAAGCGCAAGCGATGGCGATTGGCTTGTCGGAGCAGAATCTAAAATCTAAAATCACCATTCTAAGTGAGAATAAGCAGGACAGAATGAAAACCTTATCTGCACAAACTGTTCAGTTGAAAGTGTTGCAAGACGATCGTAAGGAGCAGGATAAAGTAGTGAAACAGTTAAAGAGTAAGGAGCAAGAAATTGCCACACAAGTAAAACAAAAAGAAGCGCAACGAAGAAAAATGCAAGCCGCAATTGCAGCAGTTATTAAAAGAGAAATGTTGGAGGCCCAAAAAAGAGAGAATGATCGTTTGGCTAAATTAAAAGCAGCCAATGCGGCAAATAATAAAGCGACAACTGCTTCAGAGTCTAAAACAAAATCAACTCCCAATGTGGGTAAAGTAGAAGGTGGATTAAAGAGCACATCAAGCAATCGTCCATATTCTGCATTGGAGACGACCGAGGAAGGCAGAGAGACATCTATCTCTTTTGAAAATAACAAGGGGTCATTGCCTTGGCCAGTATCTTCGGGTGTAGTGAATATCCATTTTGGGGTAGAAAGTATCCCAGGTACGAAGCTAGATCGTAAAAGTGACGGTATTGAAGTCGCAGTTCCAAAAGGAACCGCCGTAAAAAGTGTGGCCAACGGTACCGTGGTGTATGTGGGTGATGTCAATGGGGACAAGACGGTTTTAATCAAACATGGTAAATATTTTACTGCTTTTTCAAACTTAAGTAGTGCTTCGGTAAGTAGTGGCCAGGAAGTGAGGGCGGGGACCGTAATTGGTCGCTCGGGCATCAATTTAGACGGAGAAGGAGCGGTTTTATTCTCTATTTGTAATGAAAAAGCCGTCTATTATGACCCAGAAAACTGGTTAAAGTCTAAAAGATAGCCTTGGGGCCAAAAGATAGGCCACATTTTTTGCAATAAACTGCCAATTCCATACCTTTGCAGCCGAAATGGAGTATCTCTATTTTCGCCTCTTAAAAGGGGGTTGTAAAAACAATTAACAATATGGCAACAACAGGTAAAATCAAACAAATTATTGGTGCGGTTGTAGACGTACACTTTTCAACTAAAAGTGTATTACCAGAAATATACAATGCCCTTGAAATCACTCGTCCCAACGGTGATAAATTAGTACTAGAAGTTCAACAACACTTAGGTGAAGATAGCGTTCGTGCAATTGCTATGGACGGTACCGAAGGCTTAGTGAGAGGAATGGAAGTAGTAGATACGGGTAAAGCAATTTCAATGCCAATAGGTGAAGGTATCAATGGTCGTTTGTTCAATGTAACAGGTGATGCAATTGATGGTTTACCTCAGGTGGATAAAACCAATGGTCGTGCAATACACGCGAACCCTCCAAAATTCGAAGACTTGAGTACTGCAACAGAAGTGTTGTTTACAGGTATTAAAGTAATCGACTTGATTGAGCCATACGCAAAGGGTGGTAAGATTGGATTGTTTGGTGGTGCCGGTGTAGGTAAAACAGTATTGATTCAAGAATTGATCAACAATATCGCAAAAGGACACGGTGGTTTATCAGTGTTCGCGGGTGTAGGAGAAAGAACACGTGAGGGGAATGACTTATTACGTGAGATGATTGAAGCAGGTATCATGAAATATGGTGAAGCTTTCAAACATAGCATGGAAGAAGGTGGATGGGATTTAAGCAAAGTAGATTTGAATGAATTAAAAGAATCAAAAGCGACTTTCGTATTTGGACAAATGAACGAACCTCCAGGTGCACGTGCTCGTGTGGCTTTGAGTGGTTTGACAATTGCAGAATATTTCCGTGATGGAGATGGTACAGGAAAAGGAAAGGACATCTTGTTCTTCGTAGATAATATCTTCCGTTTTACACAAGCAGGTTCTGAGGTATCGGCTCTTTTAGGTCGTATGCCATCTGCGGTAGGTTACCAACCAACATTGGCAACAGAGATGGGATTGATGCAAGAGCGTATTACATCAACTAAGAATGGTTCAATTACCTCTGTACAAGCGGTATATGTACCTGCGGATGACTTAACGGATCCAGCTCCTGCAACCACTTTCGCTCACTTAGATGCAACAACTGTATTGTCTCGTAAGATTGCCGATTTAGGTATTTATCCTGCGGTGGATCCATTGGATTCTACTTCAAGAATCTTAACACCTGCGATTGTAGGTGACGCACACTACGATACTGCACAGAAAGTAAAAATGATCTTACAGCGTTATAAGGAATTACAAGATATCATTGCCATCTTAGGTATGGATGAATTAAGTGATGAAGATAAATTAGTGGTATCACGCGCTCGTCGTGTTCAACGTTTCTTATCTCAACCTTTCCACGTTGCGGAGCAATTTACAGGTTTGAAAGGGGTATTCGTTTCTATCGACGATACGATCAGAGGTTTCAATGCAATTATGGATGGTCAAGTAGACGAATATCCAGAAGCTGCATTTAACTTAGTAGGTACTTTAGAAGATGCGATTGAGAAAGGAAAGAAAATGATGGCTCAAGCTTAATAAATTAAAATTCCATTCATGTTATTAGAAATATTAACACCAGAGAAGAAGTTGTTTAGTGGAAATGTACAAGGAGTGCAATTACCTGGTGTAGATGGTTTATTTGAGATTCTTGACAAACACGCTCCATTGGTGAGTGCCTTAGGCATTGGCAATGTAAAAGTGTTGCAAAAAGGCACAGCAGCTGAAACTTATGCAATACAAGGTGGGTTTGTAGAAGTGATTGACAATAAAGCCACTGTTTTAGTAGAAGGTGTTTTATAACACAGGCTATAATAACAAAAAATTATCAACTATAGGAATCCCTCTCGATATTACGAGAGGGATTTTTTTATATATTCACGTAAGCAAATCCTATCCAATTTGTAGGACTAGATTATGAAAAAAACATTTCCATTCTTATTTACTTTAATTGGACTTTCCATTCTGGGAATTTTGTTTATCCAAGTGACTTGGCTGCAAGGTTTATTTTTGTTGCAAAAAAACCAACTGATAGAAAAAGTGAATCAGGCGGGGGTGATTGTTTCTGCTGATTTAGGAAAAAAAATAAATGGGGGATTGGCATTTCATTTCCCTAAAAAATCATTGAGTTTATCAGGTGGAGGGCATTCGCATAGTTTTGAAGAAGCTACTTTATCAGATTTATATAGCTTTCAGGATTTAGATAAGCGACTAAGAGCGGCTATGGAAAAATATGGCCTACAGGATCTGCCCTATGAGTTTGCTTTACAAGACAAAAAAGGGTACGTAGAAATTAAAAGTAAAAAATTCGAGGATGTATTTGTCGATGAATTAAATACAGTGCAAACAAGGGTGTCGATTATTCCGCAGGAGATATTAGAAACAACGGGTCCCTTTGAAACTTTGATCATTATAGTGCCGAATGTAAACACTTACTTATTTAAAACTTTGCAATGGGTTGTATTTGGCGCAGTCTTATTCATTATTATTGTATTGGCTGCCTTCTTAATCACGATAAGATCGTTGATCAAGCAAAAAAAGTTAAGTGAAATTAAGAGTGACTTCATCAATAACATGACGCATGAATTAAAAACGCCGTTGGCCACTATCTCACTTGCAGTAGATGCGCTTAAGTCAGCTAAAGTACAAGCGGATGTTAAATCGGTAGACTATTTTAGTTCAATCATTAAAGAAGAAAATGTGCGTATGAATAAGCATGTAGAAACTATTTTACAAGCAGCGCAGTTGGAACGAAAAGAATATGAGATTCATAGACAACCGGTGGATATGCATGATTTAATCCAAGGAGTAATTGAGAGTTTCAAATTACAATTAGAGGGTAAGCCATCTGCAGTGCATACCCATTTGGATGCAATGCCGGCCGAAATATGGATTGACGAAGAATATTTTTTACACGTCTTATCTAATTTGGTTGACAATGCAATTAAATATGCCAAGGACGAGATTGATATCACCATCAGAACTAAAACTGTTTCCAATAAGATGATGATCACGATTGAGGATAAGGGCATTGGGATGACGAATGATACAGTGAAACATATATTTGAAAAATTCTACCGTGCGCACTCAGGCAATATTCATAATGTAAAAGGATTTGGATTAGGCATGAGTTATGTGCGTTGGGTGATAGATATGCACAAGGGGTCCATTCATGTAACGAGTGAATTAGACAAAGGCACTAAGGTAGAAATTAGTTTACCGATGGTGCATCCAAAATAAACATCCATCTCCATAGCTTAAAAATCTGTATTCATTATCCAGTGCATGTTGGTAAACCGCTTTCCATTCGGGTCCAACAATCGCAGCAATGATTAATAAAAGCGTAGACTTGGGTTGGTGAAAATTAGTAATCAAAGCACTACAAACTTTAAAGGCATAACCAGGCTTAACCATCAATTGCGTTGATGCAATCAGTGTCGATAATTGATTTTTCTCCATCCATTTTTTTATGGAAAGCATCGCATCTTTCATGCTCCAATTTTTCGCATCTAAGGTATAGGCATCCCATTGAAGCAAATTCAATTCATTAGGATCTATAGTGGATGTATGTCGAATCTTTATTGCCAGCCAATAGAGTGATTCTAAAGTCCTAAGCGAAGTAGTTCCAACTGCAATAATTTTGTTACTAGTAGTTGCCAAATATTCAATTGTCTGAATCGGTACATCAATAAATTCTGCGTGCATCAAATGGTCATGATAGTCAGCTACTTTTACTGGCATGAATGTACCAGCGCCTACATGCAATGTGATAAATTGTTTATCGATCCCCTTGGAGGCAAGTGCACTGAATACATCCTCGTCAAAGTGTAAGCCTGCAGTAGGGGCTGCAACAGAACCTTCTGCAATGGCATAGGTTGTTTGGTAGCGATCTTTATCTGTTTCGTTGGCTGCTCTTTGTATATAGGGAGGTAGCGGAATTTGTCCAACCAATGCAATGATTTCTGAAAACACCATACTTGGATGATCCCAGGAAAATTCAATAATAAAATGCCCATCAGCTTGCGCCATCTTTTTTGCAACTAAGTGGATGGTAAGGTCTTCATATTGCAATTGCTTTTCTAGAAAAGGGGCTTTCCATTTTTTAGCACCACCCACTAAACACTTCCATTGTACTTTGTGCGTGGCCTGCATGGCTAATTGCACAGGTGTATAAGCAGCAGTGGGTTCTAAGCAAAAAATTTCAATTTTATTTAGTCGACTATTTGTTGATTCGTTTGCTGGTATTGTACCTGATAAAGCATCTGCGTTGGGTGTTTTATCAAATAAGATTCTTGCTGCAATCACTTTGCTATTATTAAAGAACAAGCAATGATTGTTGGGGATGAAACCTGCAATCTCTTTGTATTGAGATTCGGCTATGATGGACTGGTCCCATACCAAGAGTTTGCTGTCCGACCTATTCTCTGCTGGGGTATAGGCGATACGTTCGTCGGGCAATTCATAGTCAAAAGCATCCATTTTCATGCCGCAAAAGTAGGGAATCTCATTGATTGGGCATTGGCTAGTACCTGATTCGCCTCGATTCACAGCTTATAAACCCAAAAAAATGGGTTATCCACAGGTCTTAACACAGTTAAAAAGTGAAAACAGGGCAAATTGGGCTGAAAGTCAATAGGAGCATGCTTATTAGCGCGGTTCATTTCTTGTGGAAAACTAGAAGGGTCCATTTAGCCTATAAAAGTGGTAAAAAGTGTTATTTTGTGTGAACAAGTGGTAAAATAAAGACCAAATTATTAACAATGACAGGTTTTCACGGAGAATATCAATCAACTATAGACGCAAAGGGGCGTTTCCTGGTTCCAGGCAGCTTGAAAAAGCAGCTTGCAGAAGGGGAGACGCGTTTTATCGTTAGTAGAGGATTTGAAAAGTGCTTGACGCTTTATCCGTTAAAAAGCTGGCAAACGATTTTGGACAGAATTAGCCAATTGAATGACTTTGATCCCAAAGTGAGACAATTCCGTCGTCAGTTCTTGGGTGGTGCAACCGAAGTGGAGTTGGATAGCGCAGGCCGTTTGTTATTGCCTCCAACTTTAAGAGAGTTTGCATTACCTGGTAAAGAAATTGTTTTAGCGGCAGCATTGGATCGTTTTGAAATTTGGGATGCAAGTACTTATAAACAGCTCTTTGAGGATTTCTCTGCAGATGCATTTAGCAATCTAGCGCAGGAAGTAATGGCAGGTATTAAAAATCAAGATTAAGGAAGATGACTTACCCTACATCCAACTTAAACACAGATTACCATATACCTGTTTTATTTCAAGAAACCATTGAGCATCTAAATATTATACCAGATGGTATTTATGTAGATGCCACTTTTGGTGGAGGAGGACATAGTAGAGGTATTTTGTCAAAGTTGGGCCCGAAAGGAAAGCTCATTGCTTTTGATCAAGATGCCGACGCTAAGAAGAACTTGCCAGATGATGATCGAATTGTTTTTGTACCTGAAAACTTTAGGTACATCCAACGATTCCTTCGCTTGAATAAAATTGACAAAGTGGATGGTGTCTTAGCCGACTTAGGCGTGAGTAGCCACCAGTTTGATGAAGGTTCAAGAGGTTTCTCTATTCGTTTTGATGGTCCCTTTGATATGAGAATGGATCAACGTCAAACAAGAACAGCAGCGCAAATTATAGAAAGCTATTCTGAAGCAGCACTACATAAAATGTTTGAGCAATATGGTGAAGTCACCAACGCTAAAACCCTAGCGAAACATATTGTCACACAAAGACGTCTATTAAAGTTATCTACCGTACAAGATTTTAAAACTTTAATTGCGCCAGTAGTAAAAGGAAATCCAAATAAGTATTGGGCACAAGTTTTCCAGGCCATCCGAATGGAAGTGAATGAGGAAATGATTGTGTTGAATGAGTTTTTAGCGCAGTTGCCAGAAGTGATCAAACCAAGTGGCAGAGCGGTGATTATCACATTCCACTCGATCGAAGACCGCATGGTAAAAAATGCATTCAAAGTAGGACCTGACGAAGACGATGTAACCAACCCATTTCTTTCCATCAAGAAAGAAGTGCTTTGGAAGATCATAACAAAAAAACCTGTTGTGGCTTCTGAAAAAGAGATGAAAGAAAACAACCGAAGCAGAAGCGCAAAATTGCGTGCTGCCGAAAGAGTATAAACCGTATGTCCGTACCTGTAAAAAACAACCCTAAGTCTGCTATCAAAAGCATACTTAACTACGAATGGATTGTCCTGAACATTAGTTTCTTTTTGTTCTTGGCAGTACTAGCGATACTTTATATCGCTAATGGACACTTGACGGATAAGACGATCCGTAAAATCAACACCACAAAGAAGGAAATTAAGCAATTGCAGTTTGAGTATAAAACGCTTAAGGCGGATCTAATGCTTAAAAGTGAGTCAATCAATATTGAAAAGGCAATGGCGCCTTATGGATTGCAAGTGTCAAAAGAAATGACCATCCGCATTCCATTGGAAAAACGTTACGATTCAATCACTGAAATAAATAAAGCCAAATAATGGATGTAAAACGCGACATACTATGGAGAGTATACTTGAGCTATATCTTAGTGGTAGTGGTTTGTCTTTTTATTTTAGGCAAGGCTTTTTACATCCAACAAGTACAAGGATCCTATTGGAGAGGGTTGAGCGATAGCTTACATCAGCGTATTGTAGAAATTCCTGCAGATAGAGGTACGATTTATAGTGAAGACGGACAGATGTTAAGTACCAATGTGCCTCAGTTTGATATTTATATCGATTTTAGAGTAGAACCATTGCATGACAAAGGTGGAAAATCATTCAGAGAAAATATTGATTCTTTAAGCATTGCTTTAGCAGATCTTTTTAAAGATCAATCCGCAAGTGCTTACAAGGATGGACTTACTAAAGCATTCGAGACTAAAGAACCCAACTACGAGTTAAAGAAGAAAATTAATTATAGGCAGTATTTGCAAATGGCGAAGTTTCCATTGTTCCGTTTAGGAAGGTATAAGAGTGGATTTATTGCGCAAGAAAAAAACATTCGTTTGAATCCATATCAAAATATGGGTTATAGAACAATAGGTTTGGCAAGAGATCAAAATAAAGTAGGCTTAGAATTGTCATATGATACCGTCTTGAATGGCCGTAATGGAAAGCAGTTGGTTCGTGCTATTGCAGGTGGTGTAACAGTGCCAGTACAAGAGGGTGAATTTGAAATTGAACCTGAAACAGGAAAAGACATCGTAAGTACATTGGATGTGTATATTCAAGAAGTAGCGACCAATGCATTGATGAAAATGATGATTGGCAATGAGGCACAATATGGGGTTGCGATGGTGATGGAAGTAAAGACAGGAAAAATTAAAGCGATAGCAAATTTAGGTAAGATAAGAGATGGTTTTTATGCCGAAGATTTAAACTATGCAATTACACCATCTGAACCTGGTTCAACCTTTAAGTTGGTAACCTTGATGCAGGCTTTGGAAGATGGGAAAATTACCTTGAATTCGCCTGTCAACTTAGAAGGTGGTGCTTGGAAAGTGGCAGGTCAAACTGTATGGGATTCGGAAAAACATGGAAAATTTCAAGCTACAGTATTAGAAGCATTTGAAGAAAGTTCCAATGTGGGGATGGCAAAAATTGCCATGCAGCATTATAGTAACAATATTCCTGCCTATTATAAACACTTAACTAGATTAAGATTGGATTCATTAACAGGAATCGATTTGGTTGGGGAAAGAAGATCTCAAATTACTAGGCCAGGGGATAAATTATATGGTCCTACTACTTTACCATGGATGGCATTTGGATACAATGTCGCGATTGTCCCAATACAAACATTGATGATCTACAATATGGTGGCGAACAATGGAGTGATGATGCGTCCATATTTGGTGAATAAAATTCAAGAAGAAGGCAGGGTCATTAAAACCATTGAACCAAAAGTATACAATGCTCAAGTATATAGCCCTGCTACCATTAAAGCTGCACAAATTGCTTTAGAAGGGGTATGTATTAATGGTACAGGTAAAACTTTATTTAAAAATAGCCCCTATAAAGTGGCGGGTAAGACAGGTACTGCAAAAGTGGCAAATGGCAATAAAGGATATAAGGATAATATTTTTCAATCATCATTTGCAGGGTATTTTCCAGCAGACAATCCTCAATATACCATTGTGGTGAATATTAAAAATAAGCCGAATGCCCATCCATATTATGGTGCTGCAGTTGCAGGTCCAGTATTTAAAGAAATTGCAGACAGATTGTACGTGACCTATATTCAAAATAAAATGGATAAGGTGCCTAGCTTTAATTTGAAAGATTCACAGTTATTCAATTATACGGTTTCAAAGACTTCGTTGAAAGCCATTGCTAAACAATTGTCATTGCCTTATCAGGATTCAACACCCAATAATGCGCAATGGACTAAAGTACAAGGCGCAGGTAGAAGCCTAAAAGCTGGTCAGGAAATGCAAATGGCATCAGATAGTATCATGCCCAATATCAGCGGTATGAAGTTAAAAGACGCTTTGTGGTTATGTGAGAAAAAGGGGTTGATTGTAAAATGTAGTGGAAAAGGGAAGGTGGTTCGTCAAAGCATTTTACAAGGACAGTATATTCAAAGAGGGCAACAAATATTCATCGAATTGAATTAATTATATGAAGCAATCATTACAACATATCTTATTTGGAGTTGCTTTGAGAGAAGTGGTTGGTACTACTGATCTTGATATTTTCGACTTGCAAATTGATTCTAGATTGGTTCAAAAAGGAACTGTATTTATTGCAATCAAAGGAGTGCAAGTTGATGGGCATCATTTTATTGATACAGCAATCGAAAAAGGTGCAACTGTAATTGTTTGTGAGCAATTGCCTGCAACAATAATAACGGGCATTCAATATATCGTAGTTGCAAATACGCAAGAGGCTGTTGCATTGATGGCACATCAGTATTATGGTCAACCATCTACTAAAATTAAATTGGTAGGAGTTACTGGTACCAATGGCAAGACAACTGTGGCTACTTTATTGTTCAAGTTGTTTTCTGAAATGGGCTATACCTGTGGTTTAGTGAGTACGGTGCAAAATCAAATTGGAGATACCATCATTCCTGCAACACATACTACGCCAGATGCGATACGTTTAAACGCTTTATTAGCGCAGATGGTGGAAGCGGGTTGCTCACATGTTTTCATGGAATGTAGTAGTCATGCTGTACACCAGCATCGTATTACAGGCTTGCAATTTACGGGTGCTGCATTTACGAACATAACGCACGATCATTTAGATTACCACGAAACATTCGAAGAGTATGTTCGTGTTAAAAAAGCATTCTTTGATCATTTACCCTTAAGCGCATTTGCGATCACAAATTTAGATGATTCAAATGGTGCATTGATGTTGGCGAATACCAAAGCGAAGCAGTTTTCTTATGCATTACATGCGCCTGCAACGTATAAAGGTAAAATATTAGAAAATCAATTGACAGGATTGGTTTTAAATGTGAATGAGGTAGAAGTGCATTGCAGATTGATTGGCACATTCAATGCCTATAATTTCTTAGCCGTATATGGTATTGCAGTTCAGTTAGGTGAAAATACAGAACATGTTTTGACGGTATTAAGCGCATTAACTGGTGCCGAGGGCAGGTTTGATTATATCATTAGCGACGAAAGCACTATTGGTATAGTGGATTATGCACATACACCAGACGCTTTGCAAAATGTATTAGAAACAATTGCCAAATTAAAGAAGGGTGGCGAAACAGTGATTACCGTAGTGGGTTGTGGTGGCGATAGAGATAAAACAAAAAGACCTGTGATGGGTCAAGTGGCTTGTGACTTAAGTGATAAAGTAATTTTTACGAGTGACAATCCTCGTTCAGAAGATCCGAATCAGATTATTAAAGACATGGAGATGGGCTTAAGTAGTGCTGCAAAAAGAAAGTACGTGAATATTGTAGATCGTTATGAAGCAATTAAGACTGCTGTAAGTTTCTCTAAACCTGGTGATATCATTTTAATTGCAGGAAAAGGGCATGAAAAATACCAAGATATCAAGGGTGTGAAACATGATTTTGACGACAAGCAAATTTTGCAAAACATTTTTAACTCATTCGCTAAATAAGCCGCTATGCTATATCAATTATTTTCATGGTTAGACAAGTCTTTTAATATTCCAGGTACTGGTATGTTCCAGTTTTTGACTTTCAGAATTGCGATGGCCATTTTATTGTCTTTGTTCATTGCAACTGTGTATGGAAAAAAAATGATTTTGTTTTTACAGAAAAAACAAATTGGTGAAAGTGTTAGAGAACTAGGTTTGGCGGGGGAACAACAAAAAAAGGGTACACCCACAATGGGCGGAATTATTATTTTGATGAGTGTATTGATCCCTACTTTGTTATTTGCCAATTTAGATAAAGTGTATATCCGTTTAATGGTACTATGTACTGTATGGTTGGGTATCATTGGTTTTTTAGATGATTATTTTAAAATTCGTGCAAGAAAAGAAGCGCAAGAAAAAGGGGAGTCTTACAAAAAGAAGAATAGTGATGGTTTGGCGGGCATTTCTAAAGTAATTGGTCAAGTTGGACTGGGTATCATTATTGGTGTGACTTTGTATTTTAGCAATGCAGTTACTGTAGAGCGTGAAATTGTTTCAAGCAATGTGGCAGCTAGTTTGGCGAAGGGAGAAAAAATTGCAAAGGGTGCAGATGTGGTTGTTAGAAACATCAATGGTGTAGAGCGAAGATTTGTAAAAGTAAAAACGCCTATCACAACGATTCCATTTGTAAAGAACCACGAATTCAATTATAGTAAATTAATTAGTTGGATGGGTCCTGGGGCTGAAAAATACACTTGGATCGTTTATATTTTAGTGGTCACATTTATTATTACAGCTGTATCAAATGGTGCCAATATCACAGATGGTTTAGACGGATTGGCAGCAGGTGTGAGTGCCATAATAGGGGCAGCATTAGGCGTATTTGTTTATGTGAGCGGTAACTATGTTTTTGCCGATTATTTAAACGTAATGTACATTCCGAACTTGGGTGAGTTGTCCATTTTTGTAGGGGCATTTGTGGGTGCTTGTATCGGATTCTTGTGGTACAATGCATATCCAGCGCAGGTATTTATGGGTGATACGGGAAGCTTGGCCTTAGGAGGTATCATTGCTTCTTTAGCGATTATTGTGCGCAAGGAATTATTGATTCCAATTTTCTGCGGTGTGTTTTTAATTGAAAACTTAAGCGTCATCATTCAAGTGGGCTACTTTAAGTACACTAAGAAAAAGTACGGAGAGGGACGTCGTGTGTTTTTAATGAGTCCATTGCATCATCATTATCAAAAGAAAGGTTTCCACGAAAGCAAAATTGCAGTTCGTTTCTGGATCATCACTATATTATTAGTAATCACTTCTATCCTAACCTTAAAAACAAGATAAATTGTCTACAAAGATTGTCATATTAGGTGCGGGAGAGAGTGGTGTAGGCACTGCTTTACTTGCTAAGCAAAAAGGATACGATGTATTTGTATCAGATGCTAGTGCGATCAAGCCTGTTTTCAAAGCAGAGCTAGAAGCAAATGCAATCCCTTTTGAGTCTGGATCTCATGATGTTGAAAGAATTTTAACAGCAGATGAGGTAATGAAAAGCCCTGGTATTCCTGAAAAGAATGAGTTGGTAAAACAAATTCGTGCAAAGGGTATTCCTGTAATCAGTGAAATTGAATTCGGATACAGATACAAAGGCGATAGTAAGATTGTTGCAATCACTGGTAGCAATGGTAAAACAACCACTACTTCTCTATTATTTCATATATGCAAAGTAGCAGAACAGGATGTGGCGATTGTGGGCAATATTGGATTCTCATTTGCTAGACAGGTTGCGGTAGATCCAAAGGCATTGTATGTGATTGAAGTGAGTTCTTTTCAATTAGATGATATACAAAGTTTCCGACCAGATATTGCCATCTTATTAAACATCACAGAAGATCATTTAGACAGATACAACTATCAATTCGAAAATTATATTAAAAGCAAGCTTAGAATTATTGAAAATCAAACCGAAAAGGACTGCTTTATTTATTGCATAGATGACGAAGTCATCGTAAAACAATTAGAACAACTAACTACACCTACTAACCTACTACCATTTTCTATGAAACAAGAATTAAAAAAAGGCGCCTACATCAAGAATGACCAAATGATGTTAAAAATCCAAGAAGAAAGAGTGACTATGAGCATCTATGATTTTGCATTGAAAGGCAAGCATAATGCTTATAACACAATGGCTGCAAGCATTGCTGCAACTACTTTAGGTATCAGAAAGGAGAAAATTCGCGAAGCAGTTAGCAATTTCCATAGTTTGGAACACAGAATGGAATTTGTAGCGACAGTAAAAGGGGTTGATTTTATCAATGACAGTAAGGCAACGAATGTAAATAGCACATGGTATGCTTTAGAGAGTATGCAAAAGCCAACTATCTTGATTTTGGGCGGGGTAGACAAAGGAAATGATTATGAATTAGTGGCAGATCTAGTAAAAGAAAAAGTGAAAGCAATTATTTGCATGGGTACCGATAATTCCAAATTAATGGAATTTTTCAAAGATAAAGTAGATCAAATTGTAGAAGTTGCTTCTGCAAAGCAAGCAGTGAATGCTTCCTTTAAATTAGCAGAAAAAGGGGATGTAGTTTTATTAAGCCCTGCTTGTGCAAGTTTTGATTTATTCAAAAACTACGAAGATAGAGGTTGTCAATTCAAAGAAAGCGTTAAAGAATTATAATCATGCTTAAGGAAACCACAGATAAATTATTTTCTCAAATGCCCTCCATTGGTGGGGTGAGAGCGCATTTGGATCAACGAACAAGAGGAGATAAATATATTTGGGGATTGGTATTATTATTGTCGTTGGTTTCTATCTTGGTAGTATACAGTGCTACAGGTTCATTGGCATATAAAAGTCTACGTGGAGACACTAGTTTTTATCTTTTTAAACAAATTGCCTTTACTTTAATAGGGTTGCTTGTAGTGTTTATTCTGCATAGGGTTAACTATACTGTCTTCTCGAGAGTAGCTACCATTTTGTTTATGTTCTCTGTGCCTTTGCTAATTTATACATTATTCTTTGGAGCAAAAATCAATGATGGAAGTAGATGGATCAAATTACCGGTGATTAATCTTACGATACAAAGTAGCGATGTAGCGAAATTAGCATTGTTCATGTACATTTCTAAAGTGTTAAGTAAGAAACAAGAAGTCATCAAAGATTTCAAAAAAGGTTTTTTGCCTGTTATTTTGCCCGTGTTTCTTATTTGCGGATTAATTATGCCGGCTAATTTATCGAATGCATTGTTGACAGGAGCCACCTCTTTGTTGTTGTTGTTTATTGGCAGGGTGAGCTTTAAACATATTTTGTTGACGATTGGCATTGCGCTGATTCCAATCGTAGTGATTATTAGTGTGGCCATTGCGACGCATAAGTCAAATGAGGGAACGATTGATGGCAGTAAGCCTGTAGTAGCAGAATCCTTAAAGAGCTGGGGTCGATTTGGTACTTGGGTAAATCGTGTACAGGATTTTATGTATGCAAAAGATAGCGAAGAACCTTATCAAGTACAACAAGCAAAAATAGCCATTGCCAATGGAGGTGTATTTGTTGGTTTGGGCCCAGGTAATAGTCGACAAAGAAATTTTTTACCACAAGCTTACAATGACTTTATTTACGCAGTGATTATAGAAGAATACGGACTATTGGGTGGTGCGTTTATTATTTTTATTTATTTGGTATTTTTATTTAGATGCATTCGAATATTTAGAAAATGCCCTTATGCATTTGGCGCATTTTTAGCGTTAGGATTGAGTTTTACATTGGTTATTCAGGCAGTTGCAAATATGGCGGTAAACGTGGCGATTGTTCCAGTAACGGGAGTGACATTGCCTTTGTTAAGTATGGGCGGAAGTTCATTTATTTTTACATGTTGCTCTATTGGGTTGATATTGAGTGTGGCAAATAATGTGGAAAAAATGGAGGGAAAAGCACCTGTGGAAACAGAAATAGAAATTCCTAACGAAAACATAGAACCAGTAAATGCCTAGTCAAGCAAATACAACATTGCGCATCATTATTGCAGGTGGTGGAACAGGAGGACATATCTTTCCTGCCATTGCTGTTGCACAGGCGATACAAAAAATGCAACCAAGTGCTGCAATTTTATTTGTTGGGGCTAATGGTAAAATGGAAATGGAAAAAGTACCACAGGCTGGTTATCAAATTGTGGGGTTAACAATAGCAGGATTTAATAGGCAAAATATTTTGAAGAATTTAACTTTGCCTTTTAAGTTGATTAAAAGTTTTATTCAAGTCAGGACTATCTTTAATCAATTTAAACCCAATGCAGTATTTGGTGTGGGAGGTTATTCTAGTTTCCCTGTGTTAAGGTACGCTCAATCAAAAAATATCCCCACTTTTATTCATGAGTCAAATGCTTTTGCTGGAAAGGCCAACCAATGGCTAGGAAAGCAGGCAACAAAAATATTTACTGGTACAAAAGGAATGGAGCAATTTTTTCCTACAGATAAAATATTGATTACGGGCAATCCAGTGAGGCAAAACATTGCCCATATTGAGATTGAAAAAGAAACTGCATTATTACAGTTTGGGTTATTGCCTAATCAATTTACGCTATTGATTATTGGGGGGAGTTTAGGTGCGGCATCCATCAATAAAGCAATACAGCAAAGTTTGGCCCAATTTGCAAAAATGGGAGTGCAATTGATCTGGCAAACAGGAAAGCCCAATGCGGCTGTTTACAAAGAAGCTGCAAGTTTATTTGGTAACGTATATGTAAATAGTTTCATCAATGAAATGCCTGCTGCTTATGCTGCTGCAGACATGGTGGTGAGTAGGTCTGGCGCAATGGCTGTTGCAGAAATTGCTATGACGGGTAAGGCTTGCATATTTGTTCCCTATCCTCAAGCTGCAGAAGATCATCAGGCATTCAATGCAAAAGTATTGGTTGATGAAAATGCAGCTCAGATGATTGCAGATAAAAATGTAACAACCCATTTGTTGCCAATGATTGAAAAACTAATTACGAATAAAAATAAGTTGAGCGAAATGGCTTCTAAGATCCAGTCATTTGCATGTAAAAATGCAGATGAAGTCATTGCGGCAGAAATTATTCAAGAAATTGATCCTAAATAGCGAAGCAAATATGAATCCACTTACAGATTTAAAACGAATTTATTTTATTGGCATTGGAGGGATTGGCATGAGTGCATTGGCTAGGTATTTTAATACACAAGGTGTATTCGTATCGGGTTACGATAAAACACCAACTGCTTTAACGGATAGTTTAAAAGCCGAAGGCATTCAAATCCATTTTGAAGACGACCTGAATCAAATGGATAAAGACGCTACTGTAATTGTATACACACCAGCTATTCCAGTAGATCATCAAGAATTGAATTACTATAGAGACAATGGATACTTGGTGGTGAAACGTAGTGATGTATTGCAATGGGTGACAGAAAATGCTTTCACAATTGGTATTGCAGGTACACATGGTAAAACAACTACCACCTCTATGACAGCCCATATCTTAAGGCATACGGGTTATGGATGTAATGCATTTTTAGGAGGTATTGCTTCCAATTATGATACTAATTTCTGGAGTGATGAAAGAAATGTAGTAGTGGTAGAAGCAGATGAATACGATAGAAGCTTTTTAAAATTATCACCCAATATTGCAGTCATCACAGCAGTTGATCCAGATCATTTGGATATTTACGGCACTGCAGAAGAAGTGCTTAAAGCTTTTGGACAATATGCAGATAAAATCAAACCAGGAGGGGTCTTGATTCAAAAATTAGGCACTACAGTAGATACAAGTGCAGCGAATAAAACAATTGCTACTTATGGTTACAATCAAGTGCAAGCTGCGTATCATACAAGCGATTTAAAAGTGGTGGATGGTTCTTATGTTTTTGATTTAGTACATCCTGCAGGAGTTTTGAAAAATGTGGTACTGAATATGGGTGGATTGCATAATGTAGAGAATGCAACTGCTGCTATTGCTATAGCATTGAATTTGGGTATCGAGGATGAAAAAATTATTGCCGCAGTGGCTGCGTTTAAAGGTGTAAAGCGTCGATTTGAATATAAAGTGAAGACGGCGAATAAAGTATTGATAGATGATTATGCGCATCACCCAGAAGAGTTAAGTGCACTGATAAGTGGTGTGCGAAGTATTTATCCAAACGAAAAAATGGTGCTTGTATTCCAGCCACATTTATATAGTAGAACCCAGGATCAGGCAGCTGGTTTTTCTGCCACATTGGATCTGGCAGATGAAGTGATTTTGTTGCCGATTTATCCTGCAAGAGAATTGCCAATTCCTGGAGTAACTAGTGAAATGTTATTGGCTGAGATGAAATTGGAGAAGAAGCAAGTCATGTCCAAAGAACAACTGATGGCATGGGCAGCTTCTACAGGGGATAAGTTGATCGTGATGGCAGGAGCCGGGGATATAGATGTTTGTATCAATCAAATTCAAGAACGCCTTACAAACTAGTACATGAAGCAATGGCAAAAAATAGTAATTAGGGTTTTGTGGAGCATCGCTGCGACTGCACTGATTGTGCTTTTTGTAGTGTCATGGAAAGCAAAGAGTGAAAAGAAATTGACAGACATTCAAGTTGAATTAGTGGGCGAAAGTGCTCAGGCTTTGTTTATGGATGAAATTTCAATTCGTGCGATACTCAATGATCAGGGAGTCAATGTCGGCATACCAATAGAAAAAGTGAATTTGACCCAGTTGGAGCGCTTTATTGAAAAAACCGAATGGGTAAAAAATGCAGAGTTTTTTATTGATAATAAATTGGTATTAGAGGCTAAGATTGAACAAAGAATTCCAATTGCAAGAGTCTTTACAGCAAATGGGGCTTCCTTTTATATTGATAACGAGGGATGGAGACTTCCTTTGAAACAATTGACAGTATTGAATTTGCCTGTGTTTACTGGATTCCCAACAGACCAAGCAAAGCTATCAAGGCCAGATAGTGCATTGTTAAAAGATGTTTTATTATTTGCAAAGACAATCAAGAAGGATAGTTTTTTCATGGCGCAAGTGGCGCAAGTGAATATAGAACCTAATGGAACTTTTCAAATGGTGCCCACACTTGGAGACCATGTAGTGTTATTGGGAACGGTGGATCAGCTAGAAGATAAATTAAACCGCTTGTTTACTTTCTATAAAAACGTTTGGGTGGGCTCTGGTATCAATGCTTATCAGGTCATTGATTGTCGATTCGACCATCAGGTAGTTGCATTGAAAAAAGGATTACAGCCCATTGAATTTACGGGCAACTTCATTTGGCCCACTGGCGATTCCACAATGTTGATGCCAACTGCTGTCAAAAAAGTAGATAGTGCAGTAAAAGTAATTCCAGCAGTTGTAGTTGCTGCGCCAATTGCTAAAGTTATCCCTGCTAAAGTAGCAAAGGTGAAACAGTCACCTGTAAAGACAAAGTCAAAAGTTCAAGTAAAAGCAGTCAAATCAAAGCCAAAATTGAACAATAAACCTAAAAATAATTCGTTAAATAAAAAGAATAAGACTGCGAAGGCTTTAATGCCTAAGAAGTCGAAGTCTCCAACTACGAACAACTAACAACTAAAACCTATAAAAATGAGTCAGAACGATTCTCCCATCATTGTGGGTCTTGACATTGGTACAACAAAAATTGCAGCGATTGCCGGAAGAAAGAATGAATTTGGGAAATTAGAAATCCTGGGATTTGGTCGTGCGAATAGCAATGGAGTGCAACATGGTCAAGTATTAAACATTGATCAAACAATCAAAGCGATTCAACAAGCTTTGCAAAATTGTCATTTAAGCAACCCGGATTTAGAAATCCACGAAGTATATGTGGGCATTGCGGGTCACCATATCAAAAGTTTACAAACTAGAGGAGATCAAGTAAGACAGGATGCTGAAAACGAGATTCAAGCATGGGAGATCGAGCAGTTGATCAACAATCAAAGAAAAACATTTATTCCTGCAGGTGATCAGATCATTGATGTGATTCCTCAAGAATTTCATGTAGACAATAACCAAAATATTAAGGATCCAGTGGGTGTGAATGGTGTTAAAGTTGGCGCCAATTTCCACATCATCACTGGAGACAGAAATGCAATTCGCAATATCAATCGCTCGGTGGAGAGAAGCGGGTTGATTACCAAAGATTTAGTATTACAACCATTGGCATCTGCTAGTGCGGTAATGAGTGATATCGATATGGAAGCGGGTGTGGCTATTTTAGATATCGGTGGTGGTACAAGTGACCTTGCTGTGTTCTATGATGGTATCTTAAAACATACTGCAGTGATTCCTTTTGGTGGAGAAAATATCACCAATGATATCAGAATGGGATTGGGTGTATTGAAAAGCCAAGCAGAAGCAATGAAAGTGCAGTTTGGAAGTGCACTTTCTGATGAAGCTAAAGCAAATGCTTACGTGACTATCCCTGGTTTAAAAGGCATGCCAGCTAAAGAAATTAGCGTAAAGAATTTAGCTGCAATTATCCAAGCAAGAATGAGCGAAATCCTAGATTTTGTGACTTATCATTTAAAGCAAGTTGGGTTGGATAGTCGTATGTTAAACGGTGGTGTGATCTTGACTGGTGGCGGTTCTCAATTAAAGCATTTGATTCAATTGACTGAATATATCACAGGTTTAAATGCAAGAATTGGTTTGCCAAATGAGCATTTAGCACCTAACCATATCGATGAATTAAAGAAGCCAATGTATTCAACTTGTATTGGTTTGATTTTGAAAGGATACAATGATTACGAGCAAAATTATAAAGTATTTACAGAGACGTATAAAAAAGTAGAAGTGCCAAAGGCATTGACTGTAAATGCAGCTGTTGCGAATCATCCACAAACGACTCAAAGAAGCATGCCGCAGCCAACTGCAACAACTGTTTCTGAAGAGCAAATTGAAAAAAGAAAGAGTAAGTTCTGGGATCGTTTCAAGAACAATTTGATCGAGATTTTCAATGAAGATGAAGACAAACCTTTGGGATAAAAATTACCCACATATCGTTTATAACTTGTAGAATATAATCGATTGAAATCAAGTAATTTAGATCCAATTACAACTAACCTAACCTAACTATAAAAACAAATTCGAATGATTCAATTTGACTTACCCAAGCAAAAATCATCCATCATCAAAGTTCTTGGTGTTGGCGGCGGCGGAAGCAATGCCGTTAACTTCATGTTCCAACAAGATATTGAAGGGGTAGATTTTATCATATGCAACACTGATTCTAAAGCTATAGAACAAAGCCTTGTTCCCAATAAAATCCAATTAGGACCACATTTAACCCAAGGTTTGGGAGCAGGTGCGGACCCTTCTGTGGGTAAATTGGCAACAGAAGAATCTTTGGAAGAGATCAAAAGAATTTTAGAAGTCAATACCAAAATGGCATTCATCACGGTGGGAATGGGTGGTGGAACAGGTACTGGTGGTGCGCCAATTATTGCAAAAATTTGCAAGGATTTAGGCATTTTAACTGTAGGTATTGTGACTACTCCGTTTGGTTTTGAAGGACCTCGTCGTCAAAAGCAAGCAGAAGCGGGTATCAATGAATTGAAGCCTTATGTAGACACTTTATTGGTGATTTCAAATGACAAATTACGCATGCAATATGGTAATTTGAAAATGAAAGAAGCATTCACTAAAGCGGATAATGTATTGGCTACTGCAGCTAAATGTATCACAGACGTGATCAATAGCCGTGGTCATATTATTGTTGACTTTGCGGATGTTTGTACCGTAATGAAAAATGGGGGTGTAGCTATTTTAGGTAAGGCAGAAGTAGCTGGAGAAAATAGAGCAGAAAGAGCCATCGAAGAAGCTTTGAATTCACCATTGTTGAATGACAATGACATTAAAGGCGCAAAATGGATTTTATTAAATATCAATAGTGCAGAGGGTGATTACGAATGTAGCATGGATGAGTTAGAAACCATCAATACTATTTTACGTGCACGTACCGGTGAGCATAGTGATGTGATCATGGGTATGGGTTATGATGAAACATTGGGCGATAAATTAGGCATCACATTAATCGCTACTGGATTTGAACATAAGGATCCATTTAAGAAAGAAGCAGAAAAAGAAGTAGAAGCGCCTGTGGAAGAAAAAATTGTAATGACTTTACAATCAGAGCAAGTAGCATCAATCGAACCCATTGCAGCTGCACCATCAGCAGCGCCTGAAGCAACTGTAACGATAGAGGAGCCAGTAGCTGAATTAGAAGTGGAGCAAATGATTGAAGAAATAGTTGAGTTAGATGAAGTAGACGAATTGGCACCTACAATGCAAGAGTTTACAATGCCAGAAATGAGCAATGTATATGTGTCTGCGCCAGATTTTGATGAACCTGCCGAAATGTATGAAGCATCTAGTTTCGTAGAAGAAGAGAAAGCGCCAGCTTTCGATGGAGAAGCCCAGCCAGCTTTCGATGGAGAAGCCCAGCCAGCTTTCGATGATGAAGCTGAGCCAGCTTTCGTTGCTGAAGTGGACATGTTTGAAGTAGAAGCTACCGAAGTATTTGAACTAAATATGGAAGCACCAGAAGAAAACAATTTCAAACCTGAATTCGTTTTAAACAAGCCGGTGAATATTTATGCTAGTCAAGATGAAGAAGCTCAGGAAAGTTCTGAAGCGCCAGCTTTTGAAATGACAGAGGCGAATGAAATTGAAGCAGAAGCAGCTTTTGAATCAGTTGAAGCGATTGAATCCCCAGTAGTGGAAGCAGTTGTAGAGACTTCATTTAGGAATGTAGAAATGGCGGTGGAAGAAGAGCCTACAATGCAATTGGTGATGCGTGAAGAATCACTTGGTGAGCAACAAAACAGACCACAGCATTCAAGCTTTGATATCTCTATGGACAATTCAGAAGAGCAAAGACGTAAAGTGGCTGAGCGTATTCAAAAATTAAGAAATTTATCTTTCAATATTAACAATGGTGCAGACCCTGGTACTGAATTTGATGCAGTCCCTGCCTATGTTAGAAGAAACCTGGACTTGTTTGGCAATACCATGGCTTCGGTAGAAAACTACTATAGTAAGTATACAGTAGAGCAAGATGAGAACAACCAAACACAAATCTCTACCATCAATTCTTTCTTGGATGGTAAGAAGCCAGATTAAAATCGTTTTTATAGAACAGTTGATTTAGTTGGAACCCTGCCTGAAAAGGCGGGGTTTTTTTATTTATCTTTAGGTATGCAAACAGTACTCATTACAGGTGGAACAGGAATGGTTGGACAGTCTTTGACCAATTTATTAATAGCAAAAAGCTATAAGGTGATTGTATTAACAAGACAAAAAAAACAATCTAGTCGTGCACATTTTTCCT
Source organism: Sediminibacterium sp. (assembly GCA_017983845.1). GTDB lineage: Bacteria > Bacteroidota > Bacteroidia > Chitinophagales > Chitinophagaceae > Sediminibacterium. Next base: position 6,411 of record JAGOAO010000007.1, on the reverse strand, counting down.
ATGCACAATGGGATATAAATAAGGGCTGGATAGACCCAGCTGCTATTGCTGCTGCAGATTATATCATTCATTTAGCAGGCGAAGGTGTGGCGGATAAAAGATGGTCTGCTGCAAGAAAAAAAGCTATTTTGGATAGTCGTGTAGGTACAAGTGCGTTAATTGTAAAAGCATTAAAAGAACATCCCAACAAAGTGAAAGCAGTAGTAGCCGCTTCTGCCATTGGTTGGTATGGTCCAGATACAGCAAAAAGTAGACAAACAGGTTTTGTAGAAACGGATGCAGTGGATACCAGTTTTCTAGGAGATACTTGTAAGCAATGGGAGGAAAGTATGCATCCAGTAAAAGACTTGGGTATTCGATTGGTCACGCTTCGTATTGGAATCGTTTTCAATCAAAAAGGTGGAGCGCTTGCTGAATTCATTAAACCTGCAAGACTCGGTGTGGCTGCTATATTGGGAGATGGTCAACAAATGGTAAGCTGGATACATCAACAAGATTTGAATCGTATGATGCTTTTTGCATTAGAACAAGAACAAGTTGTTGGCGTGTACAATGCAGTGGCGCCAGATCCTGTAGACAATGCAACTTTAACCAAAGCGATCGCAAAACGTTTTCATACATGGGCTATTCCATTCAGGGTCCCTAGCTTTATGTTGAAAATAATGCTAGGGGAGATGAGTGTAGAAGTCTTGAAAAGTGCAAAAGTGACTGCAGCAAAAATGATTTCAGCTGGCTTTAATTTTGACTATGCAAGTATGGACGAAGCTTTAGACGATTTATTAGTTACGAATTGGTCTTCCAGAAGTGATCACTGATTGGATACGTTCTAAAGTTTTCTTTTCACCACAAAGGCTTAAGAAAGCTTCACGTTCCAAATTCAATAAGTATTGCTCGTTCACCACTGTCGCTTCGCTTAAGTCGCCTCCACACATGACATAGGCTAATTTACGTGCAACCAACGCATCGTGGTCTGTTGCATAACCGCCGCGCCACATGGCATTGATACCTGCATACAATGCACCCAATCCTGCTTTACCCATTACTTTAATATCGTTGCGTTGTATAGGTTGTGTATAGCCTGCATTAAATAATTCAAGCACTTGTTCTTTTGCTTTTGCAATACGTCTTGATTGATTCAATACAATTTGATCCTGTCCTTTTCTAAAAATGCCCATCTCCATTGCTTCATGAGCGGAGGTAGCCACTTTTGCAGTAGCAATCTGTAAAAATCTATTTTTTAACGTAATGGTTTCAGGTTCTTCTGCATGCATTTCGTCTGAAGCGCGCAATACCAATTCTTTGGTACCACCACCACCAGGAATCACACCAATGCCTAGTTCTACCAATCCAATATAAGTTTCTGCTGCAGCACAAATAGCGTCTGCGTGTAAATTCATTTCACACCCACCTCCTAAACACAATCCATGAGGTGCAATCACCACAGGGATAGAAGAATAACGTACGCGCATCATACTATTTTGAAATGCACGAATGGCCATATCTAATTCTTCATAATCTTGCTCAATCGCTAACATAAAAATCATGCCCACATTCGCACCGGCACTAAATAAATTGCCTTCATTGGCAATCACTAAGCCCTTGCTTTTTTCTTCGGATAATTGAATGGCTTTGTTTAAACCTTCAAGCACTTCGCCACCAATGCTATTCATTTTGGTGTTCCAGTTAAATCCAAATACATCTTCCCCAATGTCTACTAAATTACAAGCACTGTTTTTCCAAATGGTTTTTTCTTTAAAATCAGAAAGGATGATAAAGGATTCTGCGCCCGGAATTAACTTGTAATCCCCGCTAGGAATATCATAGTAAAAACGCTTTCCATTTTTTGTGGTATAAAAACTTAAACCTTTTGCTACCATTGTTTCAACCCATGGTGCTACTGCGATACCAGCCGCTTTCATGTCTTTTATCACTGCCTCAATACCTAATTCATTCCAAGATTCAAATGCGCCAATTTCCCATCCAAATCCTGCTTTTAAGGCATCGTCTACACGATACAATTCATCACTAATTTCAGGAATACGATGGCTGATATAAGAGAATAAGGTATGATGGAATGCTTGAATAAATTGTCCCGCCTTGTCTTTTGCATGGTACAATACTTTCAATCTTGCAGGTAAATTGTCTACTGCTTTTGCAGCATCAATCGAAGCCATTTTTGTTTTCTTACGTGGCTCATATTCAAGCGTAGATAAATTTAAGGTCAATATTTCTTTGCTAGTTGCTGTCTTTATTTTTTTGAAAAAACCTTGGCCAGTTTTATCGCCTAACCAATTTTGTTCCACCATCTTCTCCAGCCAACTTGGAAGTTTGAAAGTATCTTTTGCTTCGTCATTCGGGCAGTTCTCTGCAACACCATTTGCTACTTTTACTAAAGTGTCAATACCTACCACATCTGCTGTTCTGAATGTGGCAGATTTCGGGCGACCTAAAATGGGGCCAGTCAAAGACTCCACTTCGTCAATGGTCAATCCCATTTTCTCCATGATATGCAATACGCTCATCATGCTGAAAACGCCGACCCTGTTAGCGATAAATGCAGGGGTGTCTTTACATAAAACAGTTGTCTTGCCTAAAAACACATCCCCGTAATGCATATGAAAATCAATCACTGCCTGGTCTGTTTTTGGCGTAGGGATAATTTCTAATAATCTTAAATACCTTGGTGGATTAAAAAAGTGCGTGCCACAGAAATGCTTTTGAAAATCTTCGGAACGTCCCTCTGCCATTAAATGAATAGGAATACCCGAAGTATTTGAACTCACTAATGTGCCTGGTTTACGATATTGTTCTACTTGATCATAAATGCTTTTCTTAATATCCAATCTTTCCACTACCACTTCAATGATCCAATCGGCATTGGCGATTTTTGGCATATCATCCGTGAAATTTCCCGTGCGGATATTTTTTGAAAAAGCACTTGTATAAATAGGGGATGGATTTGATTTCATTGCAGCTTGCAATGCATCGTTCACCAATTTGTTTCTTTCTTTACTATTGGTACTTTCTTCTGCACCTGGTTGTAAACGATCTAGCAATAAAACTTGCACACCAATACCTGCAAAATGACATGCAATTCTAGAACCCATCACACCACTTCCAAGGACAACGACCTGCTTTATAGTTGGTTGCATAATATAGCTTTTGGTAAAATTAGTTAGTTATGCAACTATTTTCAAAAAATATTTTGATTTTGGCCAAAAAAGGGTCAAAAACGCCTTTGGTTGCTTCTTTTAACCTTTTAACAAAACCAAGTTGGGGGTTCAGCGCTTTAGAGTACATTTGTACTATGCAAGTAGACCATTCTTTAGTGAACCATTTAGCGCACCTTTCAAGGTTGAATGTAGCGCCCGAAAAAATGGATAAGCTAGTGCAGGATATGCAAGATTTAGTAGGTTTTGTAGAGCAGTTAAATGCTTTAGATACTACTGGAACTAAACCATTGATGCATATGAGTCATGCGTACAATGTGTTAAGAGCAGATGAAGTGGGTGGGGCCATTACCAACCAAGAAGCTTTATCCAATGCCCTAGATGCAGCAGCTCCTTATTTTAAAGTACCAAAAGTCATTCGTAAATAAATTATTATGTCAGCAGTTATTGAACTTAGAAATATTCAGAAGAGTTATTTTATGGCAAGTCAAGCCATCCCTGTATTGAAAGGAATTAATTTAGACATCAACAGAAACGAATATGTGGCTTTGATGGGTCCATCGGGTAGTGGTAAAAGTACCTTAATGAATATCTTAGGATGTTTGGATTCACCTACTGCAGGAACGTATAATTTAAATGGACACGATGTAAGTGCCATGTCTGATGATGAATTAGCTGGCATTAGAAATATTGAAATTGGGTTCGTATTCCAACAGTTTAACTTATTACCAAGATTAACTGCTGCAGAGAACGTGGCATTGCCATTGGTGTATGCAGGTATTCCAAAAAAGGATCGTATCGAAAGAGCATTGCTTGCATTGGAGAAAGTAGGATTGGCAGATAGAAGTCACCATAAGTCAAATGAATTGAGTGGAGGACAAATTCAGCGTGTGGCGATTGCCCGTGCCTTGGTCAATAATCCATCTATTTTATTGGCGGATGAGCCTACAGGTAATTTGGATTCAAAAACCTCTGTTGAAGTAATGGAATTGTTTGGTAAAATCCATGCTGCAGGGAATACAGTGATTCTTGTAACCCACGAAGAAGACATTGCGCAGTATGCACACCGTGTGGTACGTTTAAGAGATGGTAACGTAGAAACGGATACCTTGAATCAAAAACATATTTAATTTACAAAATACTGAACTAACTCAGTTTGGTTTTGTTATAAAATTATGAAAATCTATACAAAGGCAGGTGATCAGGGAAAGACTTCATTAATTGGAGGAACAAGAGTGCCTAAAAGCCATATTCGAATTGAATCTTATGGAACGGTGGATGAGTTGAACTCATTCATTGGTTTATTAAGCGATCTAGTGGAGGATGCAAAAATCAAAACAGATTTAAAAGAAATTCAAGATAGGTTGTTTACAGTTGGATCCAGCTTGGCTTGTGATCCAGAAAAAGAATCTGCATTAAGAATACCAGACTTAAAAGAAGAAGATATTACTGGCCTAGAATTGGCGATGGATCAAATGAACGAAGTACTTGCGCCAATGAAATCTTTCATTATACCTGGTGGACATCAAGCCATCTCTACAGCCCATATCGCTAGATGTGTATGCAGAAGAGCAGAACGCTGGTGTGTCAATATGCAAGAAGAAGATTTATTTGTAGAAACACTTGTGGTAAAGTATTTAAATCGATTAAGCGATTATCTATTTACATTAGCAAGGTATATTGGGCATTTGAATGGAGTAACAGATATTCCTTGGAAGCCTCGTATCTAAAGGCTTAGTAGCTTTATACAAATAATCCATCTTTCATTGTAAGGGTTCTATCACTTAATTTAGATAGTGCCTCGTTATGTGTTACAATTAAAAAACTCTGGTTCATTTCTTTTTTCAATCGAAGAAACAATGCATGCATTGCGTGTGCATTTTCACTGTCTAAATTACCAGTAGGTTCATCAGCAAAGATGAGCGCTGGGTTATTGATGAGTGCCCTCGCAACCGCAACCCTCTGTTGTTCGCCCCCAGATAACTGGTGTGGCTTTTTATCTTGCTTATCGGCTAGGCCTAAAAAATCCAATAATTCAATCGCTCTTTTAGCCACTATTTTTTTATCCTGCTTCCCAATCCATCCGGGAATAGATATATTTTCAATCGCGGTGAACTCGGGTAATAAATGATGGAATTGAAAAACAAAACCAATTCGGGTATTCCTAAAATGTGCTAAATCCTGATTGTTCATTTGGTCTATCGCTATGCCTTCGAACCAAATCTGTCCTTTGTCCGCTTTTTCCAAACTACTTACAATATACAAAAGTGTCGATTTGCCGGCACCTGAAGCCCCGACAATAGAAACGAGCTCTCCTTTGGATAACTCCAAGGAAACGCCTTTAAGGACGGGTACAGTCCCATATTGCTTCCATATGTCCTTTGCTACTAGTAGTTTTGGCTCCATCTCCATGCTACAAACCTACGATTACCCTTTCAATTTTGCCAAAATTTCACAAAATGTTTATAGGTTGTAGAAAAATCAGATTTGGTCATATCATATATACGGCTACTTTTGCAAAAAAGAACCTTATGTTTTGGACATTAGAATTAGCCAGCTATTTAGAAGAAGCGCCTTGGCCAGCAACAAAAGATGAATTGATCGACTACTCCATCAGGAGCGGTGCCCCTATAGAAGTAGTTGAGAATTTACAAGAGTTGGAAGACGAGGGCGAAGTGTATGAAAGTATTGAAGACATTTGGCCAGATTATCCAAGCCAAGAAGATTTTATGTTTAATGAAGACGAGTACTAATTTTTTGTGGACTGCTTGAAAAGCTAAGTCCACAAAAAATTAGTCTCTAATGATTTTAATAAAAAGGGGTCACGATTTCGTGCCCCCTTTTTATTGGGTTTTTTCGGCACTTGCTTTGAAACTAAGCCCACGTTATTTTAGTCTCTAATGAATTTAAATAAAAAAAGAGGACACAATTTTGTGTCCTCTTTTTTTATTTAAATCGCGAGAAATAGTTCTAGAAAGTCAATTTAAAATAAAGCAACATCAAGCTTAAAGTCAATACAATGGTGTTGGCCACTAAAACTGGTTTGCTTTTAATTAAGTAAGCATAAGTTAACCAAACGATACAACTAAAGTTCACAATCAAAATCATTAGAAGGCTTAAGCTTTCTACATTCTTTGATTCCCAGGTTAAATATACTTGAGGTATAAATGTAACACAGCTTAAAAAAGAACCAAAATAACCAATGGCTTCTACTAGTTTAGGATTGATTTGTTTTTCGCTC
>JAGOAO010000002.1 GCA_017983845.1 Sediminibacterium sp. | reverse complement strand
CAAAGCTCCTGACTGAAGCCCCAGTAAACGGCGGCCGTAACTATAACGGTCCTAAGGTAGCGAAATTCCTTGTCGGGTAAGTTCCGACCTGCACGAATGGTCTAATGAGTTGTACACTGTCTCCTCCGCGAGCCCGGTGAAATTGTAGTATCGGTGAAGATGCCGGTTACCCGCCACGGGACGGAAAGACCCCGTGAACCTTCACTACAACTTTGCATTGATTTTGAACAACCGATGTGTAGGATAGTTGGGAGACTTTGAAGTAGCGTCGCCAGGCGTTATGGAGTCATCGTTGAAATACCAACCTTCGTTTGTTTAGAACCTAATCCCTAACGGGAGACAGTGCATGGTGGGTAGTTTGACTGGGGTGGTCGCCTCCTAAAAAGTAACGGAGGCTCGCAAAGGTACCCTCAGTACGGTTGGTAATCGTACGTAGAGCGCATTAGTATAAGGGTGCTTGACTGTGAGACAAACAAGTCGAGCAGGAGCGAAAGCTGGCTAAAGTGATCCGGTGATTCTGCATGGAAGGGTCATCGCTCAAAGGATAAAAGGTACTCCGGGGATAACAGGCTGATCTTACCCAAGAGCTCATATCGACGGTAAGGTTTGGCACCTCGATGTCGGTTCGTCACATCCTGGGGCTGGAGAAGGTCCCAAGGGTTCGGCTGTTCGCCGATTAAAGTGGCACGTGAACTGGGTTCAGAACGTCGCAAGACAGTTCGGTCCCTATCTGTGGTGGGCGTTAGTAAATTGAGTGGACATGTTCTTAGTACGAGAGGACCGGAATGTACGTACCGCTGGTGTATCTGTTATGCCGCTAGGTGTAATGCAGAGTAGCTATGTACGGCCAGGATAAACGCTGAAAGCATCTAAGCGTGAAACCTTCCACAAGATGAGTTTACTTTTAAGGGTCGTCAGAGACTATGACGTTGATAGGCTATAGATGTAAAGCTAGTAATAGCAAAGTCGAGTAGTACTAATTGCCCGTAAGCTTTATTTTTTTTTTCTGTTCCTGATTTCAATTCCAATATGTAAATTATTGTTTTATCCGTTTAGTTGTCATGACTAAACATCCGATAAAATTGCCGTCTTAAGGTGGTTTTGCCGGGGGTGTTCACCTCTTCCCATTCCGAACAGAGAAGTTAAGTCCCCCATGGCCGATGGTACTTGGGTTTTCCTGGGAGAGTAGGTAGCCGCCTTATTTATTAAAGAATCCTCATCATTTATTTGATGGGGATTTTTTTTGTCTATACTTTTTTGATCATAAAAAAAGCCAAACCGAAGTTTGACTTTAAATACATTTTATGATTAAGGACGGATCTGACAATTTTATCTTATTCCGATAAGTATACCTTGTTCCTATAATTATTCATGATTTCAATAACTATTCATGATTTCAATAACTAGGCTACTTCCACTCCTGTAGCTGCTGTCCATAATTGATAAAATTCAGTTCTAGTTAAGTTTATATGCATTGCTTCTTTCGCCTCTATCAATCTTTCAATCTTAGTTGTACCCATAACAGGTATGATTTTAGCTGGATGCATATATAAGAACGCAAGTAAAATACTTGATACACTTGTGTTATGTTTAAAACTTAGTTGTTCTGCCGTATCCAGTATTCTTTTATGTGCTTCTGTTTTGATATCAAACAATCCATTACCTAATGGTGACCAGGATTGAATTTCAATGCCCTTGAGTTGCGCTTGTTCTAATACGCCATTGTGATAAGCACTTAAATTTGTTGTAGATATCTCCACCTGATGTTGTTCTACTTTTACAAATGATTGGATTAATTCAACCTGTGCTGTTGTAAAATTGGATACACCGAAATGTTTTATTTTCCCTTCTTGCTTTAACGCGTTAATTGTTTCTGCAATTTCATGCGGATCCATTAATGTATCTGGCCGATGAATCAACAATGTATCTATGCAATCGGTATTTAAATTTTTAAGAGAGGTTTCTACCGAAGTTTTGATATGTTGACTTGATGTATCATATGATTTGATAGGGTGCAAGGGTCTATTGGGTGAAATCATTTTGATGCCGCATTTTGTAATGAGCTTCATCTTATTTCTTAGACTTGAATTACCTTTCAAAACTGCACCGAAATCTGCTTCAGTTGTATAATCACCATAGATATCTGCATGATCAAATTCATCCAATCCAATTTCAATACATTGCTCAATCATTTGTTGGTATTGACCAGTTGTAAAGTTTGCACCCCATGTGCCCCAACGCATACAACCTACTATTGGTTTATGTTTTAGCTTGTTCATATATGCTTACTTTCCTGCAATTTAAGACAAAAAAAATCCCGATACTTAGAAAGTATCGGGACATATTGCAACGAGGTTGATTAATATCTGTTGTATTCACCACCACCATTACCGCCACGGTCACGGTTATAACCGCCGCCAGTTCCGCCGCGATTGAAACCACCGCCACCACGATTACCACCGCCACCAGCGCCGTAAGGCTTCTTAGTGAAACTTCTTTCACCTTCTGGACGTGGAGTAGATTCGTTTACGACAATGTTACGACCTAACACTTCCGTGTCATGAAGTTGAGCGATAGCTGCGCGAGCTTCGTCATCATTAGCCATTTCAACAAAACCAAAGCCTTTGCTTCTGTTGTTGTTAAATTTGTCTGTTACAATTTTTGCACTTGCTACTGATCCAAATGGAGTAAACAAGTTCTCAAGATCTTCGCTAGTCATGTTCCAGCTAAGATTTCCAACATAAATGTTCATGTTCTTTAAAATTAAGTGATCTAAATACCGATCGAGACAAACTATCTCTTTCGGACTATACGAAGATAGGTATAATAATTGCACAAATACCTATTTGATTGTTAATTTAATTTTTATGGATGTAAATAGACCTTAAAACTAACAAAAAGGCCTTTCTGATGGTTCAGAAAGGCCTTTTTAAGCAATTTGGACAATTTTACTTGTCTTTCAAATGCGCTTCGAATTAAGCTTCAGCTGCAATTTCGATATCGATTTCAGTCGTTTGACCGTTACCGAAGTCAATAGTTGCTTTGTAAGCACCTAATTCTTTGATATCATCTTGAACAGTGATTCTTCTTCTGTCAATCTCGTAACCTTTTTGATCACGGATTGCTGCAGTTACCTGCAATGAAGTTACACTACCAAATATTTTGTTGTTTGCACCAGTCTTAGCTGTTAATTTAACAGGACTAGCAGTCAACACAGAGATTACTTTAGTGATCTCAGCTAACATTACAGCTTCTTTCTTCGCTTTCGCTTTTAAACGCTCTTCTAATTGCTTTAAATTAGAAGGAGTAGCTTCTACTGCATGTTTAGTTGGGAATAAGAAGTTACGAGCGTATCCGTTTTTTACAGTTACTAACTCATCCTTTCCACCTAAATTATCTACGTCTTTGATTAAAATTATTTGCATAATTGTTTTTTTAGTTCCCAAGAGCCCAGTCATAAATTTTATTTATTACTGTCTCTCGCCTTGATATTTTCACATCGCGAGATTAGGGATGGTTGACTAATGTTTTATTTCAATAAATCAGTTACATAAGGTAACAAGGACATTTGACGTGCTTTTTTAACAGCGTCTGCTACTTTACGTTGGTATTTAAGTGAGTTTCCACTTAAACGACGTGGTAACATTTTACCTTGTTCGTTGATGAATTTCTTTAAAAATTCAACGTCTTTGTAATCTACATACTTGATACCATACTTCTTAAAACGACAGAATTTCTTCTTTGGTTTTTCCTGTTTGATCGCTGTAAGGTATTTGATTTCATTCTTTGCCATGATGGTAAAAATTTAATTAAGCCTCTTGTGCTTTGTGAACAGGGAAACCGCCGTTTCTCTTAATGTGGTTGTACTCAACTGCGTACTTGTCAAGTCTAGTAATCATGTGACGCATAATTTGCTCGTCACGTAAGAATTGAATTTTCAATTTCTCGTTGATTGTTGCAGGTCCTGTGAATTCTAATACCCAGTAGATACCTGTTGTTTTCTTATCGATTGGATAAGCAAGTGATTTTAAACCCCAAGGATTTGAGGCTACAGTGTCTCCACCATTTTCTTTGATGAAGTCTTGGTATTTTTTCTGAGCAGATTTAAAATCTTCTTCAGACAATACCGGTGTAAAAATCACCATTAATTCGTAATTGTTCATTACTTGAATTTTTTGGTTAAATAATTGGTTTTTCCCAGTGGACATTCCTTTTACAGAATGAATCTGCCAAAACAGATTTGGGAGGGCGAAGGTAGGCTATTTCAGTGGATTTTCGGTATTATTTGACCTAAAAATCAAGGCTACTGGGAAATGATCGCTATAGCCTCCTCTAAAGACATCCCCATTCCAGGTTCTTTTTGGGTAACCTTCATATTTGCCTTCGCTTTCCATCATGTCTGGTGTTTTGTAAATAATTGATTTATAATAAGTTAAGCTTGAATTAGGCTGTTTCCAGTTGGCGCTTAGTAAAATTTGGTCAAAAAGGTTCCAGCTATCCCTAAAAGCAAGGCTTCCTTGGCCTTTTTTAAACAATGCCATGAATGGATTGTCCAAACCTAGGGTTCTGATACTTTGATTGGTTGGATTGTCATTAAAATCCCCCATCACAATCCAATGGGCATTTTTGTCAATGAGTTGTATGCTGTCCATAATCCGCTTACAATTGGTGGCCGCCCAGACCCTATTTTTTCTGGCTTCACTCGATCCACCTCTTCTGCTCGGCCAGTGGTTGACTAAAACATAAACCCATTGTTGTAACAGTTGGCCTTTCACCAAAAGAATATCCCTTGTGGCATAATTTTGAAAATGAGCTGCATCTTTTAGCGAATAAGATTTGGATTGATATGGGGTAAACAAACCTGGTTGATAGATCAGGGCTACATCTATACCTCTAGGATCATTTGAATTAAAGTGGATGTATTTGTATTGGTATTTTTTGATCGCATTGGACCGAATCACTTTCTCAAGTACGTATTGATTTTCTATTTCTGCCACGCCTAATAATGCGATGCCCTCTTTGCCGCCTAATTGACCAAGTCCAAAAATCACTTTGCTTAATTGATTTGTTTTTTGTGCATACCTCGATGCGCTATACCCTTTACTGCTATTGGGTAAAAACTCCTCGTCTTTTACTGTTAACTGATGTGTTGTATCATAGTAATTTTCGCAATTATAAAAAGCCACTACCTGCGTAGCAGCAACAGGTACTTGAATTAAAATACAACACAAACCAATGGTAAAATAGGGGAAGGGGTGTTGGTGTTTCATAAATGGGTTTTTATAAATATGCCATTTTTGTCATTTCAATTTCAGCGTATTTGCCGAAAGAAAACGCCTGTTTTAAAAATGCAACTTGTGTGCATGAAAAATACCATCCGAGCTTTTTTAATTTTTTCTTTTTTCTTTTTTTGTTGCTTGCCTCAATTGTTCCCACAAACCGAAAATGCAGATGCATTGCCCAAACAATTTGACTTACTCGGACAAGAGCAACAGTATTGGATGCCTAATTTATTACAGTCTAGTTTTTCTGGTTTGCATGAAATGGCCCAATACCAAGGCTTTGCGGTGAATTGGGTACCTAGGGGTTTAACGAAAAACAAAGGCAATACCATCAATGGAATAGATTGGCAGTCCAATTTAAGTGGATGGGATCCAAATTTTAGTTTTGCAGGTTTGTACGGAGGAATGAAAACGGAGGGGGCAGTCCAAGCTTATGGCATGAGTGCGTATGGACTCGGTGGACATGCGGGCAATCAGTTTAGTTCAAGCAATGCGTCGTTATTTACGAAAAGCAAATCCATCAGTTCGCGGGTTTCAAATGGGACGACGATGCAAGAGCTAAGAATGCAATGGCATTCAGGGCGATTGAAAAATGCAACATGGATCAATATTGATGTAATCTATCAAGGCACGCCTTCAGGTTTTTTAGCCAATGGGTTGAAAGATCGAAAAGGCATTTTAGTGAGTATTGAAAAATCCATTTCAGAAAAGCACCAATTGGGAATTCGTTTTTGGTGGAGTCCTACGGTACAAGGCAAGCGTGCACCCACTGTTGGTGAAATGTTTGCAATCACAAACGACCAATTGTACAATCCAAGTTGGGGTTGGCGAAATGGGCAAGCTTTTTATGCGAACACTAAAAAAAACAATGCCCCAGTAATGAGTTTGCATTATGCGATTCAAACTAGTAAAGGCCATGGGATACAATTCAATTTGGGTGGGGTATTTGGCACACAAAGCACGACACAATTAGACTGGTCAAATGCGGCTGATCCAAGACCTGATTATTATAAATACCTGCCCAGTTTCGCAATTGATGAACCACTAAAAAACAAGTTATTGCAATGGTATGCAACGCATCCCGAATTATTGCAAATACAATTTGACCAATTGATTCAAAAGAATCAATCGAATGCAAATGCAGGGTCAAAATATATCATCAATGAGCGTGTTCAACGGCTTCAATTATTAAGAGCTGCAATGCGTTTTAATTATGTGCTTAATGCTACTAGCTTTTGGTATACTGGCATGGCGATGAGCTTTGACAGGATTGGCTATACCAATCAAGTGGCAGATTTACTAGGTGGTCAATTTTATTATAATTACAATACTTGGGTCAATGATGACGGGCTTGCCACTGCTTTTCAAAACGACATTCAATTGCCAGACAGAAAAGTCAAACTGGGGGAGTCCTGGGGTGCCCATTATTATTTGTACAATCAAAGCATGCAGGCTTGGACGGCAATCACTGGCGCTACTCGATTTTTAGAATGGGGTGCTGGCTTACAAATGGGGGTGGATCAAATGCAAAGAAAAGGAATCAATCAAAATGGATTGTTCCCTAGTCTTTCAAAAGGACTTTCAGAAGGGGCTGTTTTCCCATCCTTCCAATACCAGTTTCATTTGCGTTACAAATTCAATGGACGATTGTATTTGACAACACGAGTTTTTCAGGAATGGGCGCCGCCTGATGCTGCAGAACTCTATACCGACCCAGCGAATCATAGCGTGCAAAATCCTTTTTTATTGCCTTTGACAAAGTCTGGATCTGAAATAAAATTACAGTTCATGGGTAGTAATATTAAAGCCAGTGTTGTATGTTTTATGCAAACCAATCGAAACGAACGTCAATATAAATTGTTTTATCATGACTACTACAACGCCTTCGTTAGAGCGAGTGCGGGGCAAATTCAAACATTGCATCAGGGCTTTGAGTCTTATATTGAAACCAATTGGTCGAGTCCAATTCAATTCAACATTGCGAATAGTTATGGCTGGTATTCCATCACCAATCAGCCAATGTACGAGCTCAGGTTGTCCGACAATTTGTATAAAGTACAATCTGGACAATTGTTATTAAAAAAATTTCCTGCAACTGCTTCTCCTCAGGCAGTGCAGGCTGCCACAATCAACTATCAGCCATCCTATTCTTTGCGATTGAGTTATACTTTGGTATATGCGAGTCGACGTGCAATTAGTCATGACCTTTTCAGAAGAAGTACATGGACAAAGGAAAATAGCTTAAGTCCAAATGACTGGGAAGTGCTGGCGAAGCCAGTTTTCGCGCCCAATCAATGGGTATCGAATGTATTTATTTCTAAAAGTTTACAGCTGCAATCAGCAAATAATAAAATTGCCTTAAGGTGCACTGCATCCATTCGTAATTTATTGAATGCCTCTATTCCTAGTTTAATTTTTGAGCAATCGAGGTATGATTATAAAAAATTCATTGCAGACAAATTTCCGGCAAAATATATTTATGATATAGGCAGGACCTATACGATCGGGCTACAGTTGAGCCTGCTTTGACAGGCTTAGTTTGGAATCTCCTGAAATCTATTTTTTCAAACTGTTTACTTCTAATTTCAACATCAACTTTTACCTCTAATTCATCATCACCCTTTAATATTATCCTATGAAAAAAAACTACTACTCAATTTTAAGTTCCTTATTATTGCTTATGATCACGGCTTTTTGTTGTACGGCCTGTTTTAAGAAAGCAGCATATGCCATTCCTGTACAAGATCAGTTGAGCGATACCCTTATTAGTATCAAACAATTAAAGCGTTTGCATCAAATGGGTGAAGTTGAACCTATTCGAAACGAGTGGATGCTGCAGGCAGTAGTAGTCGCCAATGATGAATATGATAATTGGTATAAATCAATCGTGATTCAGGATAGCACAGGAGGAATCATGTTGTTGATGGATGGTCAAAATTTATTTCAAGATTATCCTGTTGGCGCCTTGATTCGACTAAGATTGAAAGACTTGCTCTTGTCTGATTATCGACGCATGATTCAATTGGTGGGTGCGGTAGACAGTAGTTCGGGCAGTTTGTTAACAGGGGGCATTCCTGTGCCGCTTTTTAAACAACACATTCAAATTGTACAAGACAATGCGCCAGTTATCCCTTTAAATGTACAGTATAGAAACCTGCATGATTCATTACAGGGAAGACTGATTCAATTGTCGGGCATTGAATTTTCTGCGGCAGATACGGCACAAACTTTTGCCGATAAGAAAAATAAAATAGGTGCAAGTAGGGCCCTTAAATTTTGCACTGGTGGTACCATCTACCTTCGAACCAGTGGTTATGCCGATTTTGCTGGCGGAGCGATCCCCAATGGGAATGGAACGATGGTGGGGATCTATTCTGTTTTTAATTCCGAGAAGCAGCTTCTGCTGCGTCATCCAGATGACATTTTGTTTACCAATCCTAGGTGCTCAGGTGCTGCCTGGCTGAAAAATTAACGGTTTTGGGGCTGTTTTGGATGCTTGACTTGTCAGCTTGGCAGAAGATGGGCTTTGGTCCTTTGTTTGTTATATTTGGTTCAAACGATATAACTATGCAAAAAGGTCAAATAAGAGTTCAGACGGAGAACATTTTCCCCATCATTAAAAAGTTCCTTTATAGTGATCACGAGATTTTTGTTCGTGAATTAGTGAGCAATGCAGTGGATGCGGCGCAGAAATTAAAAACGCTTAGTTCAAAAGGCGAAGTAAAAGGGGAGTTGGGTGATTTAAGAGTAGATGTGATTGTAGACGCCAAAGAAAAAACCATTTCAATTATAGACAATGGGGTTGGAATGTCTGCAGAGGAAGTAGATAAGTATATTAACCAAGTGGCATTTAGTGGTGCCGAAGAATTTGTTACCAAATACCAAGACGCAAGTATTATTGGTCACTTTGGTTTAGGTTTTTATAGCTCATTTATGGTGAGTGACAAAGTAGATATTTATAGTAAGAGTCATACAGGTGCGCCTGGCGTATTTTGGAGCTGTGATGGTAGCCCTAGTTATGAATTATATGAAGTAGATTATAGCCATCGCGGTACCAAAATCGTGATGCATATTAATGAAGAAAGTAAGGAGTTTTTAGAGCCTTCTAGAGTAAAATCAATACTAGAAAGATTCTGTAAGTTCTTGCCGGTGGCGATTTACTTTATAGACGCTAACGAAGTGGTTCCTGAGGTTAAAGAAGGTGAAGATGCTACGGCAGAAGACAATAAGCAAGTTGAAAAACCAATCAATAATACCAATCCAATTTGGGTTAGAAAGCCAGCAGATTTAACCAAAGAGGACTACGAGAAGTTTTACAAAGAATTGTATCCATTTGGAGAGACGCCATTGTTCTGGATTCATTTAAACGTGGACTATCCGTTTAACTTAACGGGAATTTTATATTTCCCAAAGATTAAGCAGAGTTACGAAATCCAAAAGGACAAGGTACAGTTATATTGCAACCAAGTATTTGTAACGGATGAAGTAAAAGACATTGTACCAGAGTTTTTAATGCTATTGCATGGCGTGATTGACAGCCCAGACATTCCATTGAATGTGAGCAGAAGTTATTTACAAGGGGATCCAAATGTAAAAAAGATCAATGCGCATATCACTAAAAAAGTGGCAGATAAATTAGAAGAGATTTTCAATAGTGATCGAAAAGCATTCGAGGAAAAATGGGAGAGTTTAGGATTGTTTGTAAAGTATGGTATGATTACCGATGACAAGTTTTTAGAGAAAGCAAACAAGTTCTTAATTTTAGAAGATGCTGCTGAGGCGGGCAAGTTTTATACGGCAGATGAATACAAGGCTACAACAGAAGCAACGCAAAAGAACAAAGAAGGCAAGCAGGTTTTATTGTATACAACAAATCCTGTACAACAGGATGCTTTCATTCAGGCTGCGGTGGGTAAAGGCTATAAGGTGGTGAAGTTAGAAACCATGGTGGATGCGGCTTTTATCAATAATGTGGAAATGAAATGGGAAGGGGTGCAGTTTGTTCGTGTAGATGCGGACGTAGTAGACAACCTAATTGATAAGCAAGAAAATATTGATTCTGTTTTATCTAAAGACGAAGTAGAACAGGCTAAGAAATTATTTGAATTCCAGGTTCCTGAAATTACTTTAACTGTAGAAGTGAAGGGCTTAAGTAAGGATGCAGCTCCTGTGATTGCAACAAGACCAGAATTCATGCGTCGTATGAAAGACATGGCTGGCATGGGTGGCGGAGGTATGACTGCGTTTTATGCACAAATGCCAGACGAAGTGCAATTGACCATCAATGGCAATCACCCTGTATACCAAACCTTATTAAAAGAAGCAGATACAGATAAGCAACAAAAGCAAGCAAGAAATTTAGCGGACTTGGCTTTATTGTCTCAGGGCTTATTGAAGGGCGCGGAATTAACGAGCTTTATCAATCGTACAGTAGAATTAACTAGTAAAGGTTAAACTAAGAGAGGGGCTATGAATGATAGCAATAAAACGCGAGTCCGAATGAATTAATTCGGGCTCGTTGTTTTTAAGTCAATCACTTGCATTTGCACAGATTGTGTGCCCTGCCATTCATTCAATTGTAATTGAAATACAATATCAAATGGTTGACCAGATTTTACAATGGCAATTTTATCTGGCATATTGTATCCAATCCCACGAACACTGTTTTTACCTTGTGTTACATTAAAGCTTACATGTGCTTCTTTAACCAATTTGGAATAACCAGTATCGCGCACATTTTTTGCTAAAAAGATAGGGCGCATATTGTCGGGTCCAAATGGCTCCATCTGCGAAATGATATTAAAAAACTGCATGTTAATCTGGTCCAAAGGAAGGACAGCATTGATTTGTATCTCGGGCACCATTTGTTCTGGAGTGATTCTTTCTGCTACTGCTTTTTCAAAAGCAACTTTAAAATTTTCTAGTTGATCAATTGATAGCGTCATTCCAGCCGCGGCAAAATGTCCACCATAACCCAATAAATGTTCCCTGCAAGCATGCAATGCTTCATATAAATTAAAGCCTTGAACACTTCTAGCACTGCCCGAAACAATATCACCATTTTGTGTTAACACAATCGTTGGTTTGTAATGTTTTTCAATTAACCTGCTTGCGACAATCCCTACTACACCTTTATGCCAATGGGGTTGAAACACGACGGTCGACCTTTTATTCAACTGTGCTGGGTCGTTTTCGATTTCTGCTAATGCTTCTTCTGAAATAGTGGTATCTGCTTCTCTTCTGTCTAAATTGTCTTGTTGTAAAAGCGAGGCTACAGCCATTGCGCTTTGGTAATCTTTTTCAACAAAAAGCTGTACTGCTTTTTTTGCATCATCCATCCTGCCTGCTGCATTGATTCTTGGCGCAACAGCAAATACCAAATTGCTGATACGGATTGGGCTATTTTGTTTTGCTAATTCGAGCAATGCTAAAATGCCATGACTCGGATCCTCATTTACTTTTAGTAGTCCAAAAAAAGCCATGGTCCTATTTTCATCCGTCAATGGAACAATATCTGCAGCAATCGCAGTTGCGACAAGGTCTAAGTATTGTAAATAACTTGATTCAGGTAAATTGTATTTTTCTGCAAGTGCGGTAATCAATTTAAATACCACGCCACATCCGCATAGTTCTTTATAAGGATAGTTGCAGTCCCCTTGTTTTGCATTCAATATTGCCACAGCTGGAGGCAATATAGCATCGGGTAAATGGTGGTCACAAATAATAAAATCTATGCCTAGTTCTTTTGCATATGCAATCAGGTCCGTCGACTTGATGCCGCAATCTACAGAGATAATTAAAGTAATCCCTGTAGCTTTTGCGTGGTCAATCCCCATTTTTGATACCCCGTAACCTTCTCTATAACGATGGGGGATATAGAAGTCAATATTGGGTCCAATGGTTTTTAAAAACTGGTACAATGTAGCTACAGAAGTAGTTCCGTCTACATCATAATCGCCAAAGACCATGATGGACTCGTTTTGTTCAAAAGCTGTGGTAATCCTTGTCACAGCCTTGTCCATGTCTTTCATTTGCCATGGATCATGCAGGTCGTTCAAAGAAGGTCTAAAAAATTGCTTGGCCTTGTCAAAGTCTTCAATACCTCTTTGTACAAGTAGTTCACATAAGATAGGATGAATTTTAAGTGCAGCTTGTAATGCACTTACTTTAGCGGCATCCCCCTCCAATATATGCCAGCGTTTTTCCATTAATATTTTCTGTCGGTTGTGTAACGCACTAATTCTTCTAATGCATCTCTGGTAATAGAAGGTGGGAAGCTATGCAATACCACCAACGCTTTGTCTCTGTATTCAATCATTTTCTCGTGTGCATATTCAATGCCACCCAGTTGCTTCACATGATCAATGACAAATTTCACTTTGCGCTTGTCATTGTTGTTATTCTTTACAATGTAGACGATTTGTTTTTTTAAAGCAGGAGTACATTTCTGCAACACATGTATGAGTGGAAGGGTTAATTTCTTCTCTTTGATATCATTTCCTGTTGGCTTGCCAATCACTTCGTCGCCATAGTCAAAAAGGTCGTCTTTAATTTGAAAGGCCATGCCTACGTATTCACCAAAGTCCCTCATCTTTTGAATACTATCCTGGTCCTGTGTAACGGAAGCGGCGCCTGCTGCGCAGCTTGACGAAAGCAAACTCGCTGTCTTGCCATTGATGATTTCGTAATAGACAGACTCATCAAAGTTTAAGTTCCTTGTTTTTTCCATCTGCAATAATTCTCCCTCACTCATTTTTTTGACTGCTTTGGAAAGGATGGTCAATATTTCAAAGTCTTTATTTTCAAGCGAAAGCAATAAGCCTTTAGATAATAAGTAGTCGCCTACTAAAACTGCAATCTTATTTTTCCATAATGCATTGATAGAGAAAAAGCCTCTTCTTTCTAGGGTATCATCTACCACGTCGTCGTGCACTAAAGTAGCAGTATGTAAAAGTTCCACTAAGGAAGCAGCACGGTAGCTAGCATCATTGATCTCACCGTTTAGTTTTGCAGATAGCAAAATAAACATTGGGCGCATTTGTTTGCCCTTTCTTTTGACAATGTACTGCATGATGCGGTCAAGCAGGGAGACCCTACTTTTAACCGCTTCTTTGAAATGTATTTCAAAGCGCTCTAATTCCTTGCCAATGACTTTTTTTGCTAATTCCATTTACGGATGCAATTTAACTTGTATTTGGGGAAGCACTGTGTTTTTTTTGGCTTTATTAAGCAAGCATATCAAAATGCAATGCGCCAAAATTTTGTAAAGAAGAAAGCTTTAGGTCTGCTGCTGCCCAATGCTCTTGCTTAAGCGATTCTGCGGCAGGCACTACCACGCAGGTCATCCTAGCGGATTTCGCCGCCAACATGCCATAAAAAGAGTCTTCAAAACAAATACAAGCAAGTGGAGAAGTATGTAATGCAGAAGCGCAATCCAAGTAGACCTGTGGATGTGGTTTTGCATAAGGCAAATTTTGAGCCGAACAGCTTGCATGAATCAAACTTCTTATACCAAGTTTGTCTTTTACCCATTCGATTAAGGCAGTGGGGGATGAAGTGGCAAGCCCAATTTTAAATTGCTTTTCTAAGAAAAATTGAAAAATATGTTCTACCCCAGGCATTAAAGTAGCTTCTTGGTCTATATACAATAAAGCTTGATCTACTACTCTTTGTTCTGCTCTGGTAAATTCTGTTGAAGGGATCTTGTATTCGTGTAACCAATGTGCCACAAAGTCTTTGGATCTAAGTCCAGTAGTTGTGGCATATTGTGCTTCTGTTAAACTGATGCCGTATTGTCTAAAAATTTCATTGGCGGCTTTGTTCCAAAGAGGTTCACTGTTAATTAATAGTCCATCAATGTCAAAAATTACGGCAGTCTTTTTCATTGTTTAAAGATACAATTAGTTGTTTAAACAGTACAAGTCAAATAAAAGATTATGTCCTATATTGTGGGACAAATCAGCAGATTGTATATGCGTTTATTAGATCATTTAAAGCAAATTCGACTCTTTCGTTCCGTTATTTATGGAATCGTAGGATTGTTTACCTATCCCGGCCTTGCTTTGTTTAATAAAATGAATATCGAAGGCACAGAGCATCTTGAAAATCTTCCTAAAAACAATGTCTTGTTTGTGAGTAATCATCAAACCTATTTTGCGGATGTGATTACTTTTGTACATATTTTCTGTGCAGTGAAATGGAGGAAATTCAATCGTTTAGGGATTCCATATTACTTACTCAATCCATTTACCAATGTGTTTTTTGTTGCTGCGGAGGAAACGATGAATGACAATTGGTTGACTAAATTATTTAAACTAGGTGGCGCATTGACGGTGAAGCGAACTTGGAGAGCAGAAGGTCAAGATGTGCAGCGACAAAGGGATGTAGTGGATACCCAAAAAATTGACAAAGCATTGTCACATAGTTGGGTGATCACTTTTCCGCAGGGCACCACTAAGCCATTTGCCCCGGGCAGAAAAGGCACAGCGCATATTATAAAGAACAATCATCCAATTGTGGTTCCAGTGGTGATCAATGGTTTTTGGCGTGCATTTACTAAAAAGGGGTTGACGTATAAAAAAGTGGGCACCCCTTTGACCATCAGATTCAAAGCCCCCTTGGTCATTGACTATGCTGCACCTGTGGAGGAAATTCTAGATCAAGTAATGGATGCGATTGAACAAAGCAAATCTTATATGCTTAAGGGCAAGCACCACGAAATGAAAGTAGTAGAGAAATAATTGGTATCAAGCCAATGCGTAAATTGGCAAGTTTGTTTGAAAATACCCTCTTGTTTTTACTCGCCTTCCTCTTTAATAAACAATGCCTTTAATTCTGTAGCATCATCTGGCTTCATTTTACCAGCAAGAATCAATCGCAGTTGTCTTCTTCTTAAGGCACTTGCATAATATTTTTTCTCTTCTTCTGTTTCGGCAATAATTTCTGGCACCCTGATTGGTTGTTTTTGATCATCTAATGCCACAAAAGTAAAATAGGCTTCATTGCTTAATACTCTTGTTTGTTCAATGATATTCTGATTCCATACTTTTAAATGGATCTCCATAGAGGTAGTAAAAGCCCTTGTCACTTTTGCTTCTATACAAATCACATTGCCTAGTTTGATGGGTGTTTTAAAACTAATATTGTCCACAGATGCCGTCATAGCAGCCGAGTTACAATGTTTGGCAGCAGACAAATACGCGGCAATGTCCATCCAGTACATGAGTTTTCCACCCATTAAATCACCATGTGTATTGGTATCATTGGGTAAGACCAATTCA
The DNA here is from genome assembly GCA_017983845.1 of Sediminibacterium sp. Lineage (GTDB taxonomy): Bacteria > Bacteroidota > Bacteroidia > Chitinophagales > Chitinophagaceae > Sediminibacterium. Next base: position 179,328 of record JAGOAO010000002.1, on the reverse strand, counting down.
TTCATTGTGGTATAAGAGGACGATGCTGTTTTTGCTTCCATGGTGTCAATTTGTTTTAATCAAGCACGAAGGTACAACTATCCACTATACGAGTTCGTTAGATGGTACAAGATTCCAAATTGCGTAAATAAGCCGGATCCACTTCTGCGCCAATGCCAGCCTGCTCGCCAATGCTCAAATGCATGCCATTGAATTGCACGCCACCTATTACCGGGTCTATTTTGTGCCCGATTAGGCATGTGTCCATATCATAAAAATGCACGTTGTCCATGGCCATTGCAAAATGCATTTTAGCACTTAATGCAACCCTGCTTTCTAGCATACCACCCATCATACATGGAATTTGATTTGCTTTAGCTAGGTCGTGAATTTTAATTGCTTCATGGATGCCACCACTTTTTGAGAACTTAATATTGATAGAGTGACATGCTTTATTCGCAATTAATTTTCTTGCATCATGGTGGGTAAATACGGACTCGTCTGCCATTATTTTTACAGGTGAATTGGCACAAAGTGCAGGCAAATAGTCGTCATAATATTTATGCATCGGTTGTTCACAGAACTCAATTTTAAAAGGAGCCAATGCAGTTAAAACTGCTAATGCATCTTCTGGTGCCCATCCTTGATTGGCATCAATTCTGATTTGAATGTCTGTTCCAATAACAGCCCTTATTTGTCGAATGCGCTCCACGTCTTCTTCTGGTGTTTTTCCTAATTTCACTTTAATCATGTTCACCCCTTTTTGTACAAATTCAATGGCTTGTGCAGCCATGGCTTCGGGTGTGCCAATGCCAATGGTTAAGTCTGATTCAATGGTTTTTTGCTGCCCACCTAAAAATTGGTACAAGGGTTGATTGGCTGCTTTGGCAGCGATATCGTAGAGGGCTAGATCAAAAGCACTTTTAGCGGTATAGTTTCCTGCAATCACTAAGTCTAATTCTTTCAATCTTTGTGGAATATCTAATGGGTCTTTGCCCTTCCAAAATTGTGCAAAATCTTTCGCATGATTGTAACAACTCAATTGCGTTTCTCCAACAATCATTGGAAACGCAGAACATTCTCCAATGCCAACAATGCCTTGGTCTGTTTGAATTTGAATCAATACATTTTGTGCATATTCCATGGTGCCTGTCGCTATTGTGAAAGGTATCATTGGAATTTTAAATTGGTAGATGGTGGTTGCTATAATTTTCATAATGGACCTAAATATACTTAATTTGAATTATTGTACACATGGCTTGTATTTTTCCTTGTCAATAATGAATTTATACTTTGTTAACTAAGGAATACTACCGATATTTGCGATACGAATGAATGTTAGCATGAATCTATCTTTAAACAATACCCAAAACGCATTTGCGTACAAGTCGAACACAGATTTAAGAAAAGCAAAATGGCTTTTTACTGTCATACAAAATCCATTGATCGTTTCCTTGGGAACCAGATTAACACCCATGTTAATGAAGTCTGGATTGCCAGTAAATGGTTTAATTCGAAATACTATTTTTAATCAGTTTGTAGGTGGAGAAACTTTAGAAGAGTCGGCAAGAGTGACAAAAATGTTAGGGGCTTATGGTGTTCAAGTGATATTAGATTATGGGGTAGAAGCAAAAGAGGGTGATGCAAGTTTCGATGCAGTTACAGAGCAATTTATTGCAGCCATTGAGTTTGCGGCAACACAAGAAAATATTCCATTTGTAAGTGTAAAGTTGACGGGTTTGTCTAGCATGCATTTACTAGAACGTTTAAATGAAGCGCCTAGATTAAGAAGCGGAATTCATGATAGTGAATCAGACGATATTGCTTGGAATCGTTTAAGAGAGAGGATGTATGCCATTTGTGATGTAGCAGAAGAAAATGGAGTAGGTATTTTAATTGATGCAGAAGAGACTTGGATTCAAGATCCTATTGACCGATTAGCGATTGAATTAATGGGGGTATATAACAAAGAAAAAGTGGTGGTTTACAATACCTATCAATTGTATAGATCGGATCGTTTGCGTTTTTTAAAACTATCTCATCAAATTGCAAAAGAAGGCAATTTTATCTTAGGTGCTAAATTGGTTCGCGGTGCTTATATGGAAAAAGAAAGAGCAAGAGCAGAAAAAATGGGCTACCCGTCGCCGATTCAGATAGACAAATCTGCAACAGATGCCGACTTTGATGCTGCAGTGGGCTATTGCTTAGACCATATCGATCAAATTGCTTTAATCTTGGCTTCGCATAATGAAGCAAGTAATTTAAGTTGTGCGCAACTGATGCAAACCAAAAGCTTGCCGAATGACCATGCGCGTATTCATTTTTCTCAACTCTATGGAATGAGCGACCATATTAGTTTCAATATGGCATCCGAGGGCTACAAAGTGAGCAAGTATTTGCCATTTGGTCCATTGCAGGATGTAGTACCTTATTTAATGCGCAGAGCACAGGAAAATTCAAGTGTGAATGGCCAAACGAACAGAGAATTGCTATTGATCAGGCAGGAAATTGCCAGAAGAAAAGCAAAATAAGCTGTTAATTAGCCCTCTTGTTGTAAATTGCAGCATGCAACAATATTTACAATTAGTCCAACATATTATAGACAACGGGACAGAAAAAACAGACCGTACTGGTACGGGTACAAAAAGCTGTTTTGGCTACCAAATGCGATTTAATTTAGCAGAAGGATTTCCTTTAGTGACGACCAAAAAATTGCATTTAAAAAGTATCATTCACGAATTACTTTGGTTTTTAAAAGGAGATACGAATATTCAATATTTAAAAGACCATGGCGTGCGCATTTGGGACGAGTGGGCAGATGAAAATGGCGACCTTGGTCCTGTGTATGGCAAGCAATGGAGAAGTTGGGAAGCGCCCAATGGAGTGGTGATTGATCAGATTACTGAATTGATTGCACAAATAAAAAAAACACCAGATAGTAGAAGATTGATTGTGAGTGCTTGGAATGTAGGCGATCTGTCTAAGATGGCATTGATGCCTTGCCATAATATGTTTCAGTTTTATGTAGCAGATGGCAAGTTAAGTTGTCAATTGTATCAAAGAAGTGCAGATGTCTTTTTGGGTGTGCCTTTTAATATTGCCTCTTATGCGCTTTTAACGATGATGATTGCGCAGGTTTGTGATTTAGAATATGGTGATTTTGTGCATAGCTTTGGCGACGTGCATTTGTACAATAACCACATGGAGCAAGCTAATTTGCAATTGAGCAGAAAGCCATTCCCTCTTCCAACAATGAAAATCAATCCTGAAGTAAAAGATATTTTTTCTTTCAAGTTCGAAGATTTTACTTTAGAAAATTACGAATGTCATCCTGGTATTAAAGCACCTGTAGCAGTTTAATCAATTATACATGAAAGTATCCTTAGTTGTAGCAGCATCCGATAACCACATGATTGGCAAAGACAATCAATTGCTTTGGCATCTGCCTAAGGACATGAAGTTCTTTAAGGATACTACATGGGCAATGCCTGTGATTATGGGCAGAAAAACTTTCGAATCATTAGGAAAGCGTGTGTTGCCTGGCAGATTGAATATTATTTTAACCAAACAAGTTGGTCTTCAATACGAGCATACCGAAGTGGTGGGTTCTCTAGAAGATGCAATTGCATTGGCAGATAGAGAAGGGTATGCAGAAGTTTTTGTGATTGGTGGTGGCCAAATTTACAATGAAGCAATGCCTATTGCAGATACGATTTATATGACAAGAGTACATACTCAAATAGATGGAGATACCTTGTTTCCTGTCTTTGATGCAGGGTGGGAGCTAGCATATAGTTACCCCAATTTAGCAGATGAGAAACATCTTTATGCGTTTGATTTTGAATGCTGGAAAAGAAAATAAATGCGCTATTCCACTCCCGTCATCTTACTTAAATACTTTCAATATTATTGGAAGGGGGCGAACTCAAAAGGGCATGGCGTCCATTCTCCTTTTGTTTTTAAATTCATTCAAGACCAATTGAATGCAAGTTATTCAGCAGGGGTAATTGAAGACAATGCGATTGCTAAATCCATACTATTAAAAGAAATAAATGGGCTTGGTTCAAAGTCGCTTCCTAAGAAAATAATAAGATTGCTTTTGCGGTTAATCGATCAGTTGAAGCCGGTCAATACATGCGTGCTATCTAGTGAAGCAATGCCAATGGATTTTACAAAAGTAGAAAGCATTGATTTCGCCTATTTAGGTCCTGCAAATTCAACAGCTGCTATCTTAGAAAAAGCAGAACAGGTATTGCCAAAAATGCAGTCAGGTGCTTGTTTGATTATGGAAGGCATTCACGCAAGTTCAGAAATGGAAGCGGCATGGGAGGAACTAAAAAAACATCCTACACCAAGATTAAGCATAGATTTGTTTTTTATTGGAATCCTATTTTGCAGAAAAGAACAAAAAGAGCAAGAACATTTTATCATACGATATTAATTAAAAAACAATTCTTCAATTTTAATACCACATTGTTACCAGAAAAACTCATAGCATCATTGGAAGGGCTCCCTGGATTCAACAAGGATTCATTTGTACAAACACATGAATCTCCTGCGGATTTTACTTCGGTGCGTTTAAATCAATTCAAGCCTTTTGATTTAGCGAAACATCCTTTCATGCATTCATTGCAGTCCATGGACTGGTGCGAACAAGGGTATTATTTAAATGGTAGACCAAGTTTTGTGTTAGATCCACTCTGGCATGCAGGTGCTTATTATGTGCAAGAAGCGAGTAGTATGTTTTTGCAAACGATTATTAGTCAATTAGCAGATTCGGAAAAATATTATAAGGTATTAGATCTCTGCGCAGCACCGGGAGGCAAAACAACACTGTTAGCCAATGCATTTAAAAATGGTTTAGTGGTAGCCAATGAAACCATCAAGTCGAGAAATGCTATTTTAGAAGAAAATTGTATCCGTTGGGGAAGTGATCATATTGTTGTGACTCAGAATGATCCGAGTCATTTTAAGGCGCTGCCTAATTTTTTTGATTTTATCGTTGCAGACGCGCCTTGTAGCGGAAGTGGCTTATTTAGAAAAGACCCACAAGCGATTCAGGAATGGAGTGTTGAGAATGTATTGCATTGTAGTCAAAGGCAAGAAAGAATCATTGAAGAGAGCATCACTGCTTTACAAGAAGGGGGCTATTATATTTATTCTACTTGTTCTTATTCTTTTGAAGAAGATGAAAAAATAATGGATTATATCGCCTCTCTGGAGGGGATGCAATCTGTTTCTATACAACTACCAGAAGCAACAGGCATCGTAACAACGCATAGCCCAAACTGCCATGCAGAAGGGTATCGATTTTATCCTGACAGATTAAAGGGAGAGGGTTTTTTTGTAGCAGTTTTTCAAAAACAAAAAGCAGCTTACACGAGTCAGTTTTCAACGCCATTTCGATTTACTGCAGTCAATAAAAAAGAGTTAGCTAGTCTTGAAGCCATCTTTAATTTGCCCCATCATGTGGAATGTATACAACATCAGGAAGAAGTGATTGCATTGCCCTTGCATTGCCTTCAAGATCTACAAACCATTAGAGCACATTTGTATGTCAAGAAAATGGGCATGCGTATTGGTGTATTAAAAGGGACCGACCTGGTTCCTGCGCACGATTTAGCTATGAGTCAATGGGACAAAATGCCTTATTCGGATATTTCGGTAGACCTTCCAGATGCATTACAATTTCTTAGAAGGGCCGATTTTAAGCTAGATGCGCCAAAAGGATGGCATAGCCTTAGTTATATGAATTGCCGTTTAGGATGGGTAAAAGTACTGCCTAATCGTTTGAATAATTACTACCCAAATACGTGGAGGATATTGAATTACTAGCAATTACAAATTTAAAAATAATATAATAAGTAATTTTATATCTTTTTTTGCATTTAGATTTTGTAAATTTGTGCTCCTTGAAGAAGATCCTATTATACTTGTTTCTAGCTTTTGGTCTATTTAGCCAATCGGATGCCATTGGAGCAAAGGCTAAGTCCGTGGCTAAAAAAGCGCAATCCGCTTCTAAGTCTAAGAAGTCAAGCAAGAAGCAGTCGGGTAAAAAACAATCGAGTAAGGGTAAAAAGAAAAAGTCCTCTAGCAAATATGCAAAAGGGAAAAAGAGTAGCAAATCAAGTAAAAAAGCGGTTGTAAAAGTGGCCCCTGTAGTTCGTACAGCACAATGGCAAATGATTGCACAAAACAAAGAACAGTCTAGAATTAAAGATAGTGTGCAGAAGACCAATTTGATTCAAGTTCGTACTGCTGACAATGAAGGTTATTTTGCAAGTTTTTTTTCTAACCAGAAAAAAGCAGCCACTTTTCAAACACTCAATGGAACTGCTGCTGTATTCAAAAGCATGAGTGGCTGGCAGGATAATAAATTTTACATTCTAACCAATGAATTGCCAGTGGGGACAATTGTTCGAATCACCACTTCTGATTTTAAAAGTATTTGTGCGAAAGTGATCAATGCATTACCTGAAATGGGGAATGCAATTCAATATCGATTAAATGATGCAGCTGCTGCTATCTTAGGGGTAACCAATAAGACATTTCAAGTGTCTGTAACTTATTAGAAATTGCTCAAAAAAAAATTATGAAATTAAGATGTATTGTTAGCTTGTTTTTTTTAACAACTACCTTGTTGAGCTGTGCTCAAAAGTCAAATAAGCAAAACGGATCGGATCAGAATTCATCGATGGAATTAACAATAGACGCAGTTAAGTTTAGTCAAGCAATTGCTACACCAGGTGCTCAAATTTTAGATGTAAGGACGGCTGAAGAGTATAAGGGAGGCCATATTGCTACTGCTTTACAAGCAAATTGGTTAGACTCAAAAGAGTTTAAAAACAGAACCCAACATTTAGATAAGTCTAAGATCATTTATATCTATTGTCAGTCTGGTGGTCGTAGTGCTTCTGCTCAAGAAGCGCTCATGCAAGCTGGATACCAGGTAGTGAATTTAGAAGGGGGCATGAGCAATTGGAAAATGCAACAAATGCCTGTTGAAGGTGCAGGAACTGCGGCGCAAATGCGTATAGCCGACTTTGAAAAAATTATTCAAACAAATGAATATGTACTAGTGGACATTGGTGCAACATGGTGTCCTCCTTGTAGAAAAATGCAGCCTGTAATGGATGCATTAAAGCAAGCGCCTCCTAAACCATTTTATTTTTTAGCGGTAGATGGTGGTCAGGACATGGAGGTGATGAAATCGGTAAATGCGGATGACCTTCCCACTTTTATTTTGTTTAAAAATGGAAAAGAAGTTTGGAGAAAAGTGGGTGTAGCACCAAAAACGGATTTCGAAAAAGCGTTTGCTTTATAATTGGCTGGCGTATTCCTATGGTTTCTTGTAGCCTCTTAAAAAATCAGCAACGGGCATTCTTTTCTTCCCTTCCCATTGAATATCGTTCAGTTGGATATAGCCGTCACTGCAGGCAAATCTTACATAGTTTTTTCCGTCTGTAACAAAACTCCCAATGGGTTCTTTAGGTGTTTCTTTTAGGATCGTTGTGCTAAACAATTTCACAATCTTGCCATCTACTTTAGTTAGCGCACCAGGAAAAGGGGCAAGTCCTCTGATTAAATTATGAATTTGTGCAACTGGCTGCTGCCAATCGATACTACAATCTTTTGTGAATATTTTTGGTGCATGCTGAATAGCCGTATCTTCTTTTTGTGGGATGGCTTGAAGGGTGTTTTCAATTAATCCTTTCAAGGTTTTTACCAAGGTTTGCGCGCCAACTCCCATCATGATATCATGTAATTCTCCTGCGGTCATATTGGGCGCAATAGAGATGCGTTCTTGCAGTAAAATATCGCCAGTATCTATCGCGTGCTGTAATCTAAATGTGGTCACGCCAGTTTCTTTTTCGCCATTGATGATGGCCCAATTAATAGGTGCAGCACCACGATACTGCGGCAGTAAAGAGCCATGCACATTTAACGTGCCCATTGGAGGATAGGACCAAATAGATTCTGGCAACATCCTAAATGCCACTACAATTTGAATATCGGGTTGCCAAGCTTGAATTTGGGCAAGAAATTCGGGGGATTTTAATTTTTCCGGTTGTGCAATCGCTAAACCATGTTCAAGCGCAAATTGCTTAACTGAACTTTGTTGCAATTGCATACCACGTCCAGCAGGTTTGTCTGGTGCAGTTACCACGCCTACCACATTCATTTGAGCATCTAATAAGGCTTTCAGGGAAGCTACTGCAAAAGCGGGGGTTCCCATAAATACAATTCTTGGACTGGCATTCATTGTGCAAAGTTAATTAGAATTTAGTACTTTTGCCCTTTGCACCCTAAGTGCTTTATTTAAAAAATTCAATATGCAACAAGTAAAAAATGGGGATACCATTCAAGTGCATTACCACGGTAAATTAACGTCTGGTGAAACATTTGACTCTTCTGAAGGAAGAGCCCCGCTAGAGTTCGAAGTTGGGTCTGGTATGGTAATTCCTGGTTTTGATAATGGTGTTTTAGGAATGACAATTGGTGAAAAGAAAACAATTCATATTCCATTCATGGAAGCATATGGTCCTAAACAACCAGAAATGATTGTTGAATTTCCAAAAACACAGTTCCCTCCAGACTTAAATCCTGAGATTGGAATGGCTTTAACAATGAACAATGGTCAAGGTCAACAATTCCAAGTAGTGGTAGTAGAAGTGAAAGAAGAAGTAGTGGTATTAGATGCGAACCATAGTCTTGCTGGTCAAGATTTGACATTCGATCTTGATTTAGTGGGTATCACACCAAAGTCTACCATCATTATGCCATAAGCAATAGGTTAAAGATCTTTTAAAAAAGGCATTCCGTTGATTCGGGATGCCTTTTTTTATACCTTCACGCTGCAAAATCACAATTATGGAATGGAATGAATTTGGTGTGGCAGAAAGATTGATGCGTTATGTGCAGATAGATACACAAAGCGATCCAAACAGTACTAGTTTCCCTTCGACCGATAAGCAGAAGGATTTATCTCTACTTTTATTAAGTGAATTAAAAGAAATTGGGTTAGAGGATGCAGCAATGGATAGCAATGGATATGTGATGGCTACAATTCCTAGCACAATCGATGAAAACTCAAGTCATGTGATTGCTGCTGAAAAAAAGACGATACCTGTCATTTGTTTTTGTGCGCATGTGGATACTGCGCCGGATTGCAGTGGCACCAATGTGAAACCTATTTTGCATCATCAATACAATGGTGCGCCAATCGTCTTGCCAGATGATGCAAGTCAAATAATTACGGTAGAAAAATACCCCTATCTTAAAAATTTTATAGGCAAAGAAATTATTACGGCAAGTGGCAAAACCTTGTTGGGTGCTGATGATAAAGCGGGCGTGGCAATACTTGTTAGCTTGGCAGACTATTTAATGCAACACCCTGAAATCAAACATGGTCCTATTAAACTATTGTTTACGCCAGATGAAGAAGTGGGAAGAGGCGCTGATTTTATTGATTTTAAAAAACTAAATGCCGATTTTGGTTATACTTTAGACGGTGGTGCTTTAGGTTCTTTTGAAATGGAAAGTTTTAGTGCGGACCAATTAATTTTAACGATTGATGGTGTAATGGCGCATCCAGGATCTGCGAAAGGGGTGATGCAGAATGCCATTAAAATTGCGGCAGATATCATTGCGGCTTTGCCAAAAGACCAATGGTGCCCTGAACATACAGCAGGGAAGGAGGGATTTGTACATCCTACCAATATATCTGGTGGCGCAGAGCAAGTTGCAATTGAATTTATCATTCGCGATTTTGACACATCCAATCTGGCTAAGTTTGAAGCAAGGATTGTAGAAATTGCCGAGTCGGTGATTCATCAAAATCCAAATTACAATCACGCAACTGTGCAGATTCAAGTGAAGCAACAGTATCGTAACATGAAAGAAATCATTGATCAGCATCCCAAGATGGTGGAACTTGCTTTGGATGCCTATAGGAAAGCAGGTATTGAGCCTGTGATTGAACCCATCCGTGGAGGGACAGATGGAAGTAGGATGAGTTTTATGGGCTTGCCTACTGCCAATATATTTACAGGAATGCAGGCCATCCATAGTAAACATGAATGGGTAGGCGTTTCCGATATGCAACAGGCGGTGCAAGTATTAGCCTATATGGTAGAAATAAATTAACTTTAAATCATAAATTTAAATTGTATGTTGTTTTTGTTACAAGTAGCAGATGCTAAAATTTCTTTATTTAGTTTGTTGGAAAAAGGTGGATGGATCATGTATCCATTGTATGCATTATTCGTGATTGCCATCTTTGTTTTTATAGAAAGATTTTTAGCTATCAAAAAAGCAGGCCAATCAGATCCTCAATTCATGAAAATGATTAAAGATCATATTTTGTCGGGCAATATTGCTGCTGCAAAATCTTTGGCTAAGAACACATCTAACCCAGTAGCGAATATGATTGAAAAAGGAATCATGCGTATTGGTAAGCCAATTGATGCAATTGAAAAAAGTATGGAAAACGTGGGCAAGTTGGAAATGTATTCAATGGAGCGTAATTTAAATATCCTTTCTTTAGTTTCCGGTATTGCACCCATGTTTGGCTTCTTAGGTACAATCATTGGAATGGTTCAATTATTCTATGGCATTGCTTCTACAGGGGAATATACTTTGAATACGATTGCAGGGGGTATCTATACTAAAATGATCACTTCTGCTACAGGCTTGATCATTGGTTTAGTTGCCTATGTAGGTCATAATTTCTTGACCACACAGATTGACAAAACTGCCAATAAAATGGAAAGAGCAAGTGCTGATTTTTTAGATATTTTACAAGAACCAACTCAAGCATAATCATTCAGCCATGAATCTTAGAAACCGTTTAAGAAATCATCCTGAGCCACATACAGGCGCGTTGAATGATATCTTGTTTATTTTATTATTGTTCTTTTTGATTGTCTCTACATTGGCCAATCCAAATGTCATTAAGGTATCCAATCCAAAAGCTTCAAGTGACACTAAGGCAAAACAAACAGTGGTAGTGACTATTGATAAAGACCAGCATTTGTTTATTGGTTCATCTCCAGTAAGTTTAGATTCATTGTCAGGGCAGCTTCAAATTTTCTTGGCTAAGGAAACGGAGAAACCTTCTGTGGTGATTAATGGAGATAGTGTTGCTAATTTAGGTGTAACCATTCAAGTGATGCAAATCATTAAGCAATTAGGCGCAACCCCTGTTGTAGCAGTAGATCCGTCTCATTAATTTTTTTATCTTGGTTTTAAACTTGCACGAATCATTCTGTCTTTTCCAAACAGGTCTTCTCTGAGTTCTGCGTGGAAATGCATTTCGTCTAATAATTGAACCATGGCTTCTCCTTGGTCATAATGAATTTCAAAAAACAATTGACCATTGGTTGTCAAGTGCAATTTCGCAAGCCTTGCAATGGCTTTGTAAAATACCAGTGGGTCTTCGTCTGGTACAAATAATGCAATATTGGGTTCATGTGCAGTGACCTGCAATTCCATGTTTTTCATTTCTTGCATTGGGATATAGGGAGGATTGCTTACAATCACATCGTATTGCCCTGGTAAAAATGCAGTATTTAAAATGTCTAAAGGTACAAATTCGATCTCGGCCTTTAATGCACTTGCATTATTCGCTGCCACTTTTAATGCATTTGGACTGATATCAATGGCAGTGACTATTGCTTCGGGTAGTGCTTTCTTCAAGGCAATCGCAATACATCCAGAGCCTGTTCCAATATCCAAAATACGCAATGCGCTTCCTTTGATTTCTGCATATTCCACTATCCAATCCACCAATTCTTCTGTTTCTGGTCGAGGGATCAATACATGCTCATTGACCTGATAAGCCTCGCCCATAAACCAGGCTTTTCCAGTGATATATTGAATGGGTCTCCCAGCCAAAAGTTCGGTAGCGGCTGCCTCGAATGCAATGGCTTGATCTTCGGAAACTGGACTGTCTTTGTGCAAGGCTTGGTGTAATTGGTCCCAGCCAGTAATATGTTCAATTAAAATAGAAAGAATGGGGTTGAGTTCAACAGTTTCATATTGACCTTCTAACTGTTTTTTCAGTGCTTGCTTGATATCGTTTAAACTCATAGTGCAATGTTACAAATGATTCATCATTATGAACTAGCTTTGCCAAAAATTAGTCCTTTTATTTTTCATGGATCCATTTTACTATTATACAATCGAGCAGCCTTCTATGGCGGAATTCAAGGACAGGGGGAGTAAATTTTTTGCCTTTGCTTATCCTGCAAAGGACATTGATTCTTGTAAGAAGATCTTGGCGCAATTGAAAAAAGAACATGGCAAAGCGGTACATCATTGCTTGGCTTATCGTTTAGGGGTGGATGGAGCTACTTTTAGAGTCAGTGATGATGGAGAACCTTCTGGCTCTGCAGGAAGGCCCATTCTTGGACAAATTGATAGCAAGGAGCTAACCAATGTATTAGTGATAGTGGTGCGTTATTTTGGAGGCACATTGCTAGGCGTTCCTGGTTTGATCAATGCCTATAAAACGGCAACCGCTTTAGCATTGCAACTTTCGCCCATCATTAAGAAGCCTATTGAAATTGCTTATGAGTTGAACTTTGATTACCAACAAATGAACGAAGTCATGATGGTTGTGAAACATTACAATTGCTCAGTAGTAGAGCAGTCTGCTCAGTTATTTGTACAACTTCAAATAGGCATCCCTAAAAACAGATTAGAAGAAGTGCTTGAGAAGTTGGGAGAGTTAAGGGATGTGATTGTGAAAACAGCGTTAAAGTAAACCGGGTTTATTTGTTGTATTCGTAAAATCCAGCACCGCTTTTCACTCCTAATTTTCCTTCTGATACCATCTTGGTTAACAATGCAGCTGGTTTGTATTTGCTATTTTGAAATCCATCTTCCATAATTTCTAAAATATTTTTACAAACATCCAAACCTATATAGTCGGCTAATTGCAATGGTCCCATGGGATGTGCCATACCTAATTTCATAATCTGATCAATTGTTGCTGCGTCACTAATGCCTTCTTCCAAAGCAAGTACAGCCTCATTAATCATGGGCATTAAAATACGGTTCGCAATGAATCCTGGTGCGTCTTTTACCACACAAGGTATCTTCCCAATCTGTGTTGTCAATGACACAATCACATCGGTTACGGCTGCGGTAGTTGCTTTTCCGTTGATGATCTCCACTAATTTCATTACAGGAACTGGATTCATAAAATGCATTCCAATCACATTGCCTGGCTTTTTAGTTGCGTTGGCTAATTGAGTAATTGATATGGAGGAGGTATTGCTTGCTAAAATGCAATTTGCAGAAGTAGCATGGTCAATCTCTGCAAAAATGGCCAATTTGATGGCACTATTTTCGGTGGCAGCTTCAATGACTAAGTCGCGATCCTGTACACCCTCTTTTAAGTTCGTGAAACAAGTAATTTGAGTCAAGGTTTTTTGCTTATCTGCTTCGTTAATCACTGCTTTTGCAACTTGACGGTCTAGGTTTTTAGCAATGGTTTGCATTGCTTTATCCAATGCAGCTGTTTGCATATCGATTAAGTTCACTTCAAATCCATTTTGTGCAAATACATGTGCAATGCCATTTCCCATCGTTCCTGCTCCAATTACTGCTATCTTTTTCATCTATTTACTTTTTGATTTATAATCGCCACGTTTCCATGAATTAATAAAGCTTCTCCACGCGCTAGGATTTAATATATTCATTGGCGGCAATTGGCCAGAATAATAATATCTAGATGCTTGTTGTTGTAAGGATGCGCCTACTGCTTCTTTACCATCTCTCGGTAAGCTAGAAAGAATAATTCTTTTTTGAGCAGGACTCGTATTTTTTCTTGCCGTTTCAAATAAGTCATCGTCAACTTTAGAGTTCACAAAATCGCGTTCAAATTGTGCACGAGTGGGCCTTGGCTTCAAAATGGTTGCCGGTAAAAAATTAGTATCGTTGACCATCAATTGAATCACACTGTATTGATTGCCTGTTAAATTTTGTGGAATGGTAATGCTTCTATTTTTAAATCCAACACAACTAAATGTAATGGTCTCGCCCTTGTTCACTGCGATAGAGAATACCCCGTCATTATTCGTAATCGTCCCTCTTCCTTTTTTATTGACAACAATGCTCGCCAAAGGAATGGCTTTTAAACTATCTGCAGTCATCACGACTCCGTACAATTGAACAACAGAGTCTCTGTAAAGGTCTACTGTCTGTGCTTTTAACTGTGTTGGCAGTAATGCAATCAAGATCAATAATGGCAGGATCAGTTTCTTTTTCATGTAGCTGCAAATTTACGCCTCAATGTTTATAAATCGAGTGATTTTTTTGTTACGAAATGGGTAGTTTTTTTGAAATTGGCCCTATTTTAGGCCATTTAAAAGGGCAAAATAAGCGCTATGAACGTTAACTTTGCCGGGATTAATTATTTTAACAAAAACTTTCATAATGACAACTGAAGCAATACTAAAAGCATTGAGTAATGTGCAGGAGCCGGACTTGGGTAAAGACTTAGTGACTTTGAATATGATTCAAGACTTAAAAGTAGAGGGGGATGCAGTTAGTTTTACAATTGTATTAACAACGCCTGCTTGTCCAATGAAGGATTTGATGAAAAATGCATCTGAAAATGCCATCAAGTTATTGGTGAACCCAAAAGCGCAGGTTCAAGTTAATTTCACTTCAAATACCACTTCTTTAAGAAGAGACGAAAAATCAGTACTATCTAAAGTTAAAAATATCATCGCGGTTGTCAGTGGCAAAGGCGGTGTTGGAAAGAGCACTGTTTCTGTCAACCTTGCATTGGCGTTAGCAGAAGGGGGTGCAAAAGTGGGTTTAATGGATGCGGATATTTATGGACCAAGTGTGCCGATTATGTTTGGTGTGCGAGGTCAAAGACCATTGATGAAAGACGAAGCAGGGAAAGGGGTGATTATTCCTTTAGATAAATATGGCATTAAACTAATGAGTATTGGTTTATTGGTAGATGAAAAAGATGCGGTCGTTTGGAGAGGCCCAATGGCGAGTAGTGCAATTCGTCAGTTCATCACAGATGTAGATTGGGGTGAATTGGATTATTTAGTGATTGATATGCCACCAGGCACGGGCGATATACATTTGACAATCATGCAAACTGTTCCTGTAACTGGCGTGGTGATTGTAACGACGCCACAACAAGTAGCTTTAGCAGATGCGAAAAAAGCAATTGCCATGTTTGGTCAAGCAAACGTGAATGTGCCAATCATTGGATTGGTAGAAAATATGGCTTATTTCACGCCTGCAGAATTACCAGAAAATAAATATTATTTATTCGGAAAAGAAGGTGGAATGAAATTGGCTTCGGAGTATGATTTGTCTTTCCTAGGTCAAATCCCATTGGTGCAAACCATTAGAGAAGGGGGAGATGAAGGCGTGCCAGCGATGGTGGGCGAAGAACTTATTGCAAAAGATGCTTTCAGAACTTTTGTAGGCAATGCCGTTAGACAGATTGCCATTAGAAACGCCAATCTTCCTAAAACAGAAACCATCACAGTAGCGCCTTAATGGAAAATAAAATCATCATCGCCATCGACGGCTTTTCGTCTTGCGGAAAGAGTACACTTGCTAAAGCCATGGCAAAAGCATTGGAATATGTATTTGTAGACACGGGTGCAATGTATAGAGCCATTGCTTTATATTTTCTTAGAAATGATATTTCATTTTCAGATAATACTGCTATTCTAGCAGCATTGGATCAAATAGCATTAAGATTTAAGTACAATCCAGAAAGTCAAAAAAGTGACATGTATTTGAATGGAGAAAATGTAGAACAGGAAATTCGTGAAATGCGGGTGAGTCAAAAAGTGAGCGAAGTGGCTTCAATACCTGCTGTTCGTGAATTTGCGGTGGCGCAACAACAGGCGATGGGTGTAGATAAAGGGATTGTGATGGATGGGAGAGATATTGGCACGGTTGTTTTTCCCAATGCTGAATTGAAATTATTTGTTACAGCAGATCCGGCGATAAGATTAGAACGACGTTACCAAGAATTATTGCAAACCAATCCTACAATTAGTAAAGACGAAGTGTCTGCTAATTTGCAACAAAGAGATTTAATGGATAGTACAAGAGCACATAGTCCATTGAGACAGGCCGAAGACGCATTGGTTTTAGACAACACAGCCTTAAATAGAGAACAGCAATTTGAATTAGCAATGCAATGGGCTAAAGAAAGGATGAAGGCTAGCTAGCTAGCAAGGCATTTCTTTTTGTGTATCCCTTTTTTTGAAACCTTAGTCTATCCAGTTTTCTTTCACTTCTTCAAATAGGTCTTCTAGTCCATAAAAGCCTATAATTTTTTGGATCACTGATTCCACAACCGCATCGGGGCAACTTGCGCCACTTGTCATAAGGATCCGAATTGGATTTTTATCAGGTAAGAAATTAGCCACAATTTCAGTTTGTTTATTCTTCCAATTTGTTTTTTCTATTTGATGGGCGTCTATAATTTTACGGGCATCATCAATGAAATAAGTAGGCAATTGCTGCTCGCAAAGTTCTACTAAGTGCGAACTATTGCTGCTGTTTTTCCCACCCATTACAATCGCAAGATCGGCTTCTGTTGCTAGTAATCCAATCACCGCCGATTGGTTGTCATTGGTGGCATAACATAAAGTGTCTCTGGTGTCTGCAAAATGTGCTGCAAGGTTGTCGGCGCCAAATTTCTGCAGGATCACTTGTTTTAAATAATCCGAAATGGCTTGTGTATCAGTCGCTAATTGAGTGGTTTGATTCACTACACCAATTTTATCTAAGTGGATATTTGGGTCAAAATTCGCAGAGTAGCGGTTGACAAAAAAGTCATAGAAATAATCTACTGGTAATTCTCCATTAATGATTCTTGCCAACACTTTTGTTTCTTCAATATCATTTACTATCAAGGTAGGCGTATGCGCCGATGTATGAGAAAAAGTAGCCCTTGTCTCTTCGTGCTTAGGTTTGCCGTGAATGATAATGGAATAGCCTTTTTGTGCAATCTGTTCGCTTCTATTCCAAACTTTTTCTACAAATGGGCAAGTGGTGTCATAGGCTTGAATTTCGATGCCTTTTGCTTTTAATTTTTCTTCCAATTCCAATGTAGTGCCAAATGCAGGAATGATGACAATATCCTCCTTTGTTAATGCATTCAATGGAATCAACTCGTTGCCCAATGTATCTTGTAGGAACTGAACACCCTTACTTGTTAAGTCGGCATTTACTTGAGGATTGTGAATCATCTCGCTTAATAAAAAAATCCGCTTTCCTTTATTTTCTTCAATGGTTCTGTAAGCTATATCTATTGCATTTTCTACGCCATAGCAAAATCCAAAATGCCTTGCCAAATACACTTTCACCTTGCCAAAATCGAGTTCGGTGGGGCTGAAGTCTTTTTTGAGCTTATCTGCCGCTTTGCGCTTTTGTTTAATCGCAGAAATCAAGGGGCTTCTATAGCCTGTAGGCACTTCAAAGTTTTTCATCTATTAGGATATTAACGTATACAAAAGTACAATCTTCGTTGCTTTTTCCCCTATTTTAATTTAGTGCTTGTATCTTTGCGCCATGCATTATGTATCTATAGAAAATTTAACCAAGAGTTATGGCATTACGCCTTTGTTTAAAGGCATTAGCTTTAATATCAACGAGGGGGATAGAATTGCCTTGGTGGCGAGAAACGGCGTGGGTAAAAGTACCCTTTTAAGAATTTTGTCTGGGAAGGAAGTGCCAGACTCGGGCACTGCAAAAGTGCATAAAGACGTGCATTTGGTTTTATTTGAACAAGATCCTCAATTTATTGAAACAGCTTCTGTTACCCAGAATTTGTTCAATCAAGATCATCCCATCATGAAAGCCATTAGCAATTATGAAATGGCCATGGAGACGGAGGATGAAAATTTGATCACAGACGCCATCATGGAGATGGAGGAGAACAATGCTTGGGATTTTGAATCCAAGGTAAAAACGATTTTAACACAGTTAAATATTCATCATTTAGAACAGCCAGTTGCTAAATTAAGTGGTGGTCAACGTAAAAGAGTTTCATTGGCAAAAACACTTATTCAGATTGGTTTTGAACCTAAACATGTATTGTTGTTAATGGATGAGCCAACGAATCACTTGGATTTAAATATGATTGAATGGTTGGAGAATTATTTAGCACAAGAGAAAGTGACTTTATTGTTGGTATCGCATGATCGTTATTTCTTAGAAGCGGTGACAGATGAAATTTGGGAATTAGAAAGAGAGAAATTATATAGCTATAAAGGGGACTATGAAAATTATTTAGAGAAGAAGGCTGCTAGGATTGAATCAGAATTAGCGAGTATAGACAAAGCAAAGAATACATTCAGAAAAGAGCTAGAGTGGATGCGAAAGCAGCCCAAGGCAAGAACAACAAAAAGCAAGAGTCGACAAGATAATTTTTACGAAGTTGAAGCGAAAGCAAAACAAAAAATTGAAGACACTAGCTTGCAATTGGACATGAAGATGACCCGCTTGGGAGGTAAAATCATCGAGGCCAAGAAAGTATACAAGTCTTATGGCGACCTAGTGGTTTTAAAGGGGTTTGATTACACCTTTAGTAAAGGAGAGCGCATTGGAATCGTTGGAAAAAATGGAGTGGGGAAGTCTACTTTTTTACAAATATTACAGGGCTTGACGGAGCCAGACAGTGGCAAGATCAATGTAGGTGAGACGATTGTCTTTGGACACTTTTCTCAAGAGGGGTTGACTTACAAAAAGGATATGCGTGTGATTGAGTATCTTAAAACATTCGCCGAGCAATTCCCATTGGCGAGTGGAGGTTCTTTAAGCGCAGCGCAATTTTTGGAATTGTTTCTATTTACGCCAGATAAGCAATACACTTATTTAAGTGCGTTGAGTGGTGGCGAGAAAAAACGATTACAGTTACTAACCATCTTGTTTAAGAATCCTAATTTTTTAATTTTAGATGAGCCTACCAATGATCTTGACTTGCCAACTTTGGCGGTGCTAGAGCAGTTCTTGATTGATTTTGCGGGATGTGTTTTGCTCGTATCGCATGATCGTTATTTTATGGACAAGCTCGTTGATCATTTATTTATTTTTGAAGGAGAAGGCGTGATTCGTGATTACCCAGGTAACTATACACAGTTTAGAATTTTAGAAAAAAATAAACAGAACTATGCTTCTTTGAGTTCTGATATAACGACACAGATTGAGCATGAAATAAAGCCCGCTGCAAGTGAAAATAAAATCAATACAACTGCTGCCTCATCGATTGTTGTAGACAATACAGCAAAGAAGCCTGCTGAGAAAATGTCTTATAAGGAGAAATTAGAATTAGAGCAGTTGAACAAATCGATGCCGGAAATGGAAACTAAAAAAGCCTTACTCACTTCTGAATTAAATCATTGTACTGGAGATTATACCCAGATCTCTGCGCTTAGTGCCCAATTGGCTTCGCTTACGGCAGAATTAGAAGTGGCTGAATTAAGATGGCTGGAATTAAGTGAGAAACAATAAGCTGTTTTGGAGCGTTTAAAAATGAGGCCTGCCTGCCTTTAAAATGAGGCCTTTGTCTCGCATATGGTTTTATTGGCATAAGTAATTTAGTTGTAGAACGATATGGAAATACATTCTATATCAATTTCACCGCTAAATCGAATTACCATGAAACCTATTGAAAGAATCGCAATGTACCTTCAGTTTAGAAAAGTCTCTCCTCATGCTTTTGAGAAAAAAATCAAGTTGTCAAATGGGTATTATTCAAAACAATTAAGACATCTTGGTTCGGTAGGTTCTGACATTTTAATTAAAATTCATTTAGCTTATCCTGATTTAGATATCTTATGGGTTTTAACTGGAGAGGGACAAATGCTCAAGCCAGAGTCCAATCATGTGCAAATGAATAGCTCAAATGTAATGGAGGAGTTTACCACTAAATACAATGTGGAAAATAAGCGATTGAAAAGTTTAGAAAATGATTTCGATAAATTGCAAACTGCATTAAGAGATAAGGAAAAAATTATCGGGCTATATGAGTTTATGTTAAATGGCAATCCTCCCATTTCTGCCAGTTCAACGGTGGCAACTAGGATGGATGCCTGACAATGTTTCCCCCATAACAAAAAAAAAGAGGCGCTTTAAAATATAAAGCGCCTCTTTTTGTAAAGCTTATGCTAGTTATTTTGTGAACATTTATGCGTATGAAGCAACCGGTTCGCAAGTACAAACCAAGTTTCTGTCTCCATGCGTATTGTTTACACGAGCTACTGTTGGCCAGAATTTATTTAATGCAACATAAGGTAAAGGGAATGCTGCTTCTTGTCTAGTATAAGCGTGTGACCATTCATTTGCACAAATTACATGTTGTGTATGCGGTGCATTTTTCAATGGATTGTCCACTTTATCTAAACGACCCTCTTCAATTGCTTTAATTTCTGCATGTATTGCCAATAAAGCATCACAGAAACGGTCTAGTTCAGCCATATCCTCACTTTCAGTTGGCTCAATCATAATGGTACCTGGAACAGGGAAGCTCATGGTTGGTGCGTGGAATCCATAGTCAATCAATCTTTTAGCTACATCTTCTGCTTCTATTCCTGCACTTACTTTAAAGGGTCTTAAGTCGATGATGAATTCATGTGCACAAGTGCCATTCTTGCCAGTATATAAAATTGGATATACTTTTTCCAATCTTGATTTCATATAGTTTGCATTTAAGATCGCATAGCTAGTAGCTAATTCCAATCCTTTTGCACCTAACATTTTAATGTAAGCATAACTTATTAATAAGATGCTAGCAGAACCTAATGGAGCACTGCTCACTGCATTGCTTTCGTCGCCATTAAAAATATGTCCTGGAAGGAAAGGAGCAAGTTTATCGTTTACACAAATTGGTCCAACACCTGGTCCGCCACCACCATGTGGGATCGCGAATGTTTTATGTAAATTCAAGTGACAAACGTCTGCGCCAATATTGCCCGGGCTAGTCAATCCTACTTGCGCATTCATGTTGGCTCCGTCCATATACACCATACCACCATATTGGTGAATGGTATTACAGATATCAATGATGGTCTCTTCGAATACGCCATGCGTAGATGGGTAAGTCACCATTAATGCACCTAGGTTATCTTTATATTGAATTGCTTTTGCTGTTAAGTCCTCTACGTCAATATTACCTGCTGCGTCACAAGCCACTACTACTACTTTAAAGCCTGCCATCACCGCACTTGCAGGGTTGGTGCCGTGTGCGCTAATAGGTATCAAAACAATATTTCTGTGGTTTTCATTTCTTGCAGCGTGGTAAGAACGAATGGTTAACAATCCTGCGTATTCTCCTTGTGCGCCACTATTGGGCTGTAAGCTACATGCAGTGAAACCAGTCGTTTGACATAAGTAAGCGCTTAATTCTTTTGCGATTTCTTGGTAACCAATGGTTTGATTCGCTGGCGCAAAAGGATGCAAGCCGCCAAAACAAGGCCAGCTTACAGGAATCATTTCAGTGGCTGCATTTAATTTCATGGTACAGCTACCAAGACTAATCATGCTAGTATTTAAAGAAAGATCCTTGTTCTCTAATTGTTTGATATAACGCATCATTTGTGTTTCACTATGGTGCGTGTTAAATACTGGGTGCGTTAAATAGGCACTTGCTCTAATTAACTGCGTAGGGATGGCTACATTTTTAATGCTTGCATTCAATGCATTGGCTTTTTTACCAGTTAAGGTTTCAAATAAACCAACAATCGCTTGGATGTCATTGGTTGAAGTTGTTTCGTCTATGCTAATTGAAACAGTGCCATTGGTGAGGTAATTGAAATTAATATTTTGAGCAGAAGCAATTTCATATAATTTATTTGCGTCAAAACCTTTCAAATGCAATGTGTCAAAATAATAGGCATTGACTTGTTGAATGCCTAGACTTTCTAATTGCTGCGCCAAACCTTGAGCGAATGTATGCACTCTAGAAGCAATGGATTTTAATCCTTCTGGTCCATGGTATACGGCATACATCACTGCCATATTTGCAAGTAAAGCTTGTGCAGTACAAATATTTGATGTCGCTTTTTCGCGTTTGATATGTTGTTCTCTTGTTTGCAATGCCATTCTTAATGCACGGTTGCCTTGGGCGTCAATACTTACACCAATCAATCTACCTGGCATACCTCTTTTGAATGCATCTTTGGTTGCAAAATAAGCTGCATGTGGTCCGCCGAATCCCATTGGTACACCAAAACGCTGTGTGTTACCAACAGCTACATCTGCATTTAATTCGCCTGGGCTTTTTAATATAGTCAATGAAAGTAAATCAGCTACCAAAATAACCATACCACCATATTGGTGTATTTGATCTATGAAACTGCTATAGTCTTCTATCGCGCCATTTGCATTTGGGTATTGCAATATCGCGCCAAAAAATTGATTGTCTAATGCTGCAGTTTTAAAATCGCCTGTCACTAATTCAATGCCAATAGGCCTTGCTCTAGTTTGAAGCACGGATTTTGTTTGTGCAAAAATAGTGTCGTCTACAAATAATTTTGGATGACTTGCTACTTCTGATTTGTTCACATGATTAAAGATCATGGCCATGGCTTCTGCAGAAGCAGTGGCTTCGTCTAATAAGGAAGCGTTGGCGATATCCATTCCTGTTAAATCTGTGATCATGGTTTGAAAGTTCAATAAACTTTCTAAACGTCCTTGTGCAATTTCTGCTTGGTAAGGAGTGTACTGTGTATACCAACCTGGGTTTTCAAATATATTTCTAAGAATCACAGAAGGTGTGATAGTGCCGTAATATCCTTGGCCAATAAAATTTTTCGCAACAATATTTTTTTCGCCAATGGCTTTTAGTGATTGTAGCATTTCAAACTCCGTCAATCCTTCTGGAATGGCCATCGGTTTTTTTAAACGAATATTTGCTGGTATAGTTTTGTCTATTAATGCTGCTAAATTATCTACACCCACTGCAGCCAACATTTTTGCACTATCTACTGGATTTGGACCAATATGTCTTTGGATAAATTCTGCACCACTTTGATTCATTTTCGACGGAATTGAAAAGGTTAAAAATTGCCACAAATATACGCTTTTTAAGGGCGGCTTAGGGCGGATCTTTACCCTATACGAGCCGAATGGGGAAAGCTTGTGGATGAGCTGCAAATAGTTTACTTTTGTAACCTATTATGCAAGCGAACACTGAACATTTATATGACACACCTGCTCCTGAGCAGCTTAAGAAGTTCCAGAATTTTCTTAAAAGGGTGGATAAGAAGGTTATTTTGAAGCAATTGCCCGATTTGCATGAAGCGGCATTTGAAAAAATTGATTGCTTGGACTGTGCTAGATGTTGCAAGAATTACTCCCCAAGGTTTAAGATGCCCGATATTAAAAGAATCAGTAAATATGTGGGCATGAAGGAGACGGCGTTTATCGACAAGTACCTAAGTATGGATGAGGAAGGGGATTA
Source organism: Sediminibacterium sp. (assembly GCA_017983845.1). Taxonomy (GTDB): domain Bacteria; phylum Bacteroidota; class Bacteroidia; order Chitinophagales; family Chitinophagaceae; genus Sediminibacterium. The sequence goes on along the minus strand of JAGOAO010000002.1, from coordinate 155,888 downwards.
TGTTTCTAAAACAAGGCCTTGTCCTTTTTTAGGCGGCGATAATGCTTGCAGTATTTATGACCATCGACCTACAGATTGTCAAAGGTTCCCTTATACAGACGAAGATGTATTTTTTAAGCGTATCCCTATTACAATGAAGAATGCAGAATTCTGTCCTGCCGTACATGATGTAATGAATGGGTTATTGGCTAAATAAGCCTTCATTAATATTCCATTTCTTTTAATTTGGGTGCTTTAAACCAAGTAGTGACCACCACTAAAATGGTCATGGTTCCGCCAAATACCACAGATGGAATTACGCCCATTGCTTTTGCCGCCAAGCCACTCTCAAATTGCCCTAATTCATTACTGCTATTGATGAACATAGAGTTCACGGACATTACCCTTCCGCGCATATGACTTGGTGTTTTCAATTGAACAATGGTGCCTCGAACAATCATGCTAAATCCGTCAAGTATGCCACTCATTAATAATGCAGCAAAGGAGATCCAAAATATTTTAGATACCGCGAATACAATGATACAAACACCAAATCCTGCAACAGCAAGTAGCAATTTCTTGCCTTGTTTTTGTTCAACTGGGAATAAAGTGATCAGTACAATAATCAACATCGCGCCAATATCTGTGGCAGCGTTCAACCAGCCAAACCCTATTGGTCCTACTTTAAGAATATCTCTTGCAAATACTGGCACCATGGCAACTGCACCCCCAAATAGCACCGCAAATAAATCCAAAGACAATGCGCCTAAAACTTCCTTGCTATTAAAAACAAATCTTAATCCTTCTTTCACACTCTCTAATGGCTTTTGCTCGACTAATGTTGGATGAGGAGGTTTTACGCTTATTTTTTGAATAAAAAAGAAGCCAATCGCCACCAACGCGGCAACCAATATGAGTGATTGGTGTATGCCAAATCCAGCAATCATAAACCCAATACTTGCATGACCAACTACAGAGGCGCTTAACCACATGCCTTGACTCCAGGTGGTGGCATTTTGTAATAAATCCTTGGGTACAATTTCTCCAACCAAGGTACCAAAGCCTGGTCCAGTAAAGGAGCGTATAATACCAGTACAAAAAATCACAAAATAAATACCAATGGCTATTTGCAAATTGCCTAATTGCGCCTTGCCATAAGCCGAAGACAAAATCACTAAACTTATAGCACAAATCAAATAAAGACTTACGCCTCTTAAAATAATTTTTCTTTTTTCACTCTTGTCAATTACATGCCCTGCATACAGCGCAAGAGAAACTGCCGGAATAACTTCTGCCAATCCAATAAGACCTATCGCAAATGGTTCGTTGGTTAATTCATAAATCCACCAGCCAACCAAGGTCCCCATCATTCTTAATCCCATGATGAATAAAAAACGACCCAACATTAAATTCCTAAACTCGGGAATCCTTAACGCTGCAAATGGGTCTTTAGTGGATTGTGGTGAATTGTTTTCCATCAGCGTATTGAATGTTCTGTTATTTAAGGTAGAGTGAAATAATGCTGACCTTCTTCTAGGTCTTTATCTAATGCATCTATAATGACTTGAAAATGCTTTTCGTTGTATAAAAAATCTGCATTGCTTGCGTCCACAAAGATGGTTTTGATATTGTGCTGCTTGATATAGCTTGTATAGGTTTCTTGCAATTTAAAGAGGTATTCATCTGGGATGCTTTGCTCGAATTTGCGGTTCCTTTTTTTGATATTCCCTTGTAGTCTGTTGACAGGTGAATGTAAATAGATTAAAATATCTGGCGGAGTAAGTTGCTGCACAAAGACATCAAACATTTTCTGATACAATCTAAACTCTTCTTCAGGTAGATTGACCTTTGCGAATAGCAAACATTTTGTGAAGATATAATCCGACACAGTTACATTTTGAAATAGGTCACTGGATTTCACCATCTCCTGCTGTTGTTTAAACCTTTCTGCTAAAAAGAACAATTCTAAAGGAAAGGCGTATTGCTTGGGATTCTCGTAAAATTTGGTCAAAAACGGGTTCTCTGCAAATTCTTCTAATACCAGTTTTGCGTTAAAATGTTGCGCGAGTAAATGTGATAGTGTTGTCTTTCCAGCACCAATATTCCCCTCAATTGCTATAAAATGATGCTTCATAATGCTTTGAATACTTGCTGCCAAAGATAAGTTGTGGGCGCTTTATTTCTCGCTTTTTTTATACACAACAGATAGGTCTTTGCAGGATTGAAAAAGCTGAGTATTTGTTTTTTGAAGGATTGGGTGCATAAAATCGGCTGCAATTTCCACTAATGGGGCCAGCACAAAGTTGCGTTCGGTCATTCTTGGATGTGGGATAATCAGGCCTGTTTGTTGAATGACTGCATGATGATAGTAGATAATGTCTAGATCTATATTTCTTGGCCCTAGAGGAACCATGCGTTTTCGGCCCATTGAAACTTCGATTCTTAGAAGCGTTTCTAATAATTCCTCAGGACTTAATTCCGTGTCTATGCAAAGGGCTTGATTGTAAAAAGCGGGTTGATCCTTCAATCCCCAGGCTTCTGTTTCATAAATAGAGGAGGCTTTTTGAATTGGGCCACATTGTTCTTGAATGCTTTTTCGAGCATTTTCTAAATTGGCCAATCGGTCGCCTATATTGCCGCCTATCAATAGGTATATATGGTTCATAGAAGTATGCTGAAAATGAGCGCAAATATCCATATTTTTACAAGGCAACCTTCATTTTTTGGTCGCTAATTTCGATTTCTTTTATATTCAACTCCTTTTATGAAAAGTTTTTTTAAGTCATTCCTTGCTGCATTCATTGCCTTATTTGTTTTTTCAATTATAGGTGTAATGTTATTGATTGGTCTTGCTGCAAGTCTGTCTTCAGACGAACAGGTAGCTGTTCCAACCAATGCAGTTTTAGTGATTGATCTTGGAGACAATTTCACTGAAAAAGAAGTAGCAGATCCATTTACAGAGCTGATGCGTCCTGGCACAGGCAAAGTGCCAAGTTTGTCCAATATCATTGGGTTGATTCTACATGCAAAAAAAGACTCGAATATCAAAGGCATTTATATTAAGTGTCAGGAAAATCCAAATGGATACGCTGCCTCTGAAGAATTAAGAAAGGCATTGGTGGATTTCAAAAAAAGTAACAAGTTCATTTTAGCTTACGGAGAAACGATTTCGCAAAAAGGATATTGGGTAGGGAATGTAGCCAATGCCATCTATACACATCCTCAAGGAGGATTGGATTTTAGCGGATTTTCTTTAGAGACTGTGTTTTTAAAAGGCATGTTGGATAAATTAGAAGTAGAGATGCAGGTGTTTTATGCAGGAAAATTTAAAAGTGCAACAGAACCATTTAGGTATACTAAAATGTCGGATGCGAATAAATTACAAACTGGTGTTTGGTTGAATGGATTATATGACCATTTTATTGAGACAGTATCTAGTTCAAGACAAATTGCCCCCGATCAATTAAAGGCAATGGCCAATGAAGCAAAGATTCAGTCTGCACAAGATGCTTTGTCCAATGGTTTAGTGGATGGATTGGTGTATGACGATCAGTTTAAAAAAATAGTGGCTAAAAAATTAAAGGGCGTAAAAGAAAAAGACATTCCTTTTGTTTCTATCAAAGAGTACGCAAAATCAGTCGCAATAAGAGGCTCTGGTTCAGGGAAGATTGCAGTGGTATACGCAGATGGGGATATTGTTATGGGGAAAGGCATGAGAGAATCAATAGCAAGTGATGACTTTAGATTGATGTTGCAAAAAATTAGAGCAGACGAAACCATAGATGCATTGGTGCTTAGGGTGAATTCTCCAGGAGGTAGTTCATTAGCCAGCGATATTATTTGGAGAGAAATAGAGTTGATTAAAAATAAAATCCCAGTGATTGTAAGTATGGGAGATGTGGCAGCATCAGGGGGCTATTATATTGCTTGTGGTGCGGATTCAATTTATGCAGATGCTAATACCATTACAGGATCTATTGGGGTGTTCAGTGTGGTGCCTAATATTTCTGGATTCATGAAAAATAAATTAGGCGTTACTTTTGACGGTGTTAAGACAGCTACTTATGCTAATGGCCCATCTGCAACTAGGCCGCTTAATAGTATGGAGCAAAAAATATTACAGGCTGGGGTGGATAGTATCTATCATACCTTCAAATCTAGAGTTGCAAAAGGCAGAAAAAAATCAATAGATTATGTAGACTCCATTGCACAAGGCAGGGTATGGCTTGGTTCGGACGCGATTGGTGTTGGCTTGGTGGATAAAATTGGTACATTAAATGATGCCATTGCTTCTGCCGCTAAAATGGCAAAAGTAAAAGGCTATACGATCAAACAGTTCCCTGAGTCAAAATCATTCCTCGAAGATTTTATTGAAGATTATAAAGACTATGTCAAAGTTAAATCTATCGAATCTGAAATTGGGGCTAACCAATGGCAGGTGTTACAACATATGAAATCGATTCAACAAATGGTGGGCGCCCCTCAAGCACGATTGCCTATCTTTGTGGTTAAACAGCCTTAAAATAAATGAGTTCCTATAGTCAAATCAAAGCCATGCTTGCTATTTCTAGAGCAAGTTTGCGTTCTATATTAAGAAGCCCATCTGCAGTAGTATTTAGTATTGCATTTCCGCTGATCTTTATTTTAGTATTTGGATTTTTAAGTAGTGGGGGGAATGTCAATGTAAAAGTAGCTTTAGCACCCCATGCAGACACCACTAATATAGTGTATACTAAAGTGAAGTCTTTGGCTGGTTTAAAGTTCGTTACAGGCGACACCGCTTTGATGCGTTCGGAGCTGGCAAAGGGCAGGATTACTGCTTTAATAGACATACAACCCACTCAAAATCCCAATCAGCCCTATCAAATTCAATTGACAAGTTCGGCAGCAGCCAATCCACAAAATATCCAACTCATTAAATCTATTTTGAATGCAGTGATTGCGAATATCAATGCTGCTCAATTTAAAGACGCCCCAACTATTGCGGTGGTAAAAAACGAAGTAATAGAAGTGCCAGGCAGAACTTACCGTACCATTGATTTTATTTTGCCAGGACAACTTGGTTTTTCTCTACTAAGTTCTGGTGTATTCGGGGTTGCATTTTTATTTTTTAATTTAAGACAACAGCTGGTACTAAAAAGATTTTATGCTACGCCAATTCGAAGATTGTATATCATTTTGGGCGAAGCATTGAGTAGGGTTATTTTTCAGTTGATGACTGCTGTGATCATTATTGGTATTGGTCATTTTGTTTTTCAATTTACTTTGGTAAATGGCTTGGTGACTTTTTTAAATATCATGGTGCTTAGTTTTATAGCCCTGGTATTGTTTATGGGATTTGGCTTTATTGTGAGCGGTGTGGCAAAAAATGAAAGTACGATACCGCCATTTGCCAACCTCATTACATTGCCTCAGTTTTTACTAGCTGGCACTTTTTTTTCAGTAGATTCTTTTCCTAAATGGTTGCAGCCTTTTTGTAATATTTTACCCTTGACGCATTTTAACAATGCGATGCGCGACATTGCTTTTGAAGGGGCTAGTTTATGGGCAGTTGGAAATGAAATTGCGATTCTTGGGATTTGGATTCTGGTTGTGTATGCTGCGGCGTATAAAATTTTTAAATGGGAATAATATGAAATTGATTCGTTTTGCATTGATTAGTGTACTTCTAATTGGTTTATTGATTACTGCTATATCAAGTTTATTTCCTTCGGTTGTAATTACTTCCAGAGCGGTGGAAGTCAATGCAACTAAATTGCAGATTCAACATTGTGTATCGGATTTAGCTGCATGGAAAGGATGGATGAGTGACTGGGAAGGACAGTCTGTTGTCGTGGAGGATCGTATTGCTAAAGTGGGCACACAAACCATTCAAATGCTTTCAAGTACTGATAGTACAGTTGTTTTGAATTGGGTAGCAACTGGACAAGCCCCTTACAAAGTACAAATAGAGTGGCTTCCTTTAAAAGAAGGTACTTATGTCATACATTGGTCTTTTGAACAACATGTAAATTGGTATCCTTGGGAGAAATTCCAAACCTTGCTCAATGAAAAAGTATTGGGCGCAAAAATGGAAGAAGAATTACAACATTTAACAGCTTGCATTTTGTCCAATGAGTAAGTGATAGAAAAATGGTTTCGATGAATTAACAAATGCGTCTAAATTGAGTTATCAATTGCGCTCTTGATTTTTTAAGTATTGGATATTTCGTTTGATCCCATTTAATTTTGACCTCAATAAAGGAGATTGTTTAAACCTTGCCTTAAAACTGGTTTCTTCCATTTCAAGCCATTGGTCGGTTGACATCGTCAACAATCCTTCTATAGGCTTGAATTTAGTTTCTTGATGCGGATGACTGAATCTGTTCCAAGGGCAAACGTCCTGGCATATATCGCAACCAAATGCCCAGTCATGATAGCTTCTATCAGCAGGGGTATCGATGCTTTGTTTTTTTAATTCAATGGTATAATAGCTAATGCAGTGATTGGCTTCGATGGTTTTATTTGGCAAGATAGCTTGGGTTGGACAAGCGTCGATGCATTTGGTACATGTGCCACAATAGTCTTTCGAAATCGGTTGGTCATAGATCAATTCCAAGTCTACAATTAAACTGGCTATAAAAAAGAAGGAACCGTTTTTCGGTTGAATTAAATTGCCATTTTTGCCAATCCAACCCGCCCCAGAAAGCCAAGCCCAGGATCGTTCCAATACAGGTGCAGAATCTACGAAGCCTCTACCTACTATGGGGCCAATTTTCTGACGCATTTCATCCAGCATTTGATTCAAAGAAAGTTTGATCACGTCATGGTAATCCTGACCATAGGCATATTTTGCTATCTTAGGAATGCCTGATGGCTGATTTTGCTCCGGATAATAATTTTTAAGGAATGTGATGACTGATTTTGCGCCTGGAACTAATTTCGTTGGATTGATTCTTAAGTCAAAATGTTTTTCCATGTATTGCATCTCCCCATGAAAACCTTTTGCAAGCCATTGTTCTAATCTGAAGGCATCTTCGGTTAATTCTTTCGCTTCTGCAATGCCGCAAAAATCAAATCCATGTTTTTGAGCTAAGGATTTAATCCATTGTGTATGGGCAAACTGGTTCAATCTTCTAAATTCATTTTATGAAAAAAACGATGTGCTACCGGGGCAATTAAAATACCAATATTGGTTATAAAAACAACGCCACTAAATAAAGCATAAAAGGAAGAAAATAATTTTCCTGTATTGGTTTGAATGACTACCACCGGTCCCATGCCACTTAGAATCATAGACGCATTGTGTAAAGCATCTATCCAACTCATTGGCGCTAAATATTTATAGCCAACAACTCCGATACTTAAAGAAACAAATAGGACTACAGTGGTCCATGCTAGATTGATCAAGATTCTTTTAAGATAAACAGATGATGTAGCTAGTGGCTCACTCTTGTGTTCGTATTTTGGAAGTAGTGGGTTTCTTCTGTGTGCCGTTTTCATGCAGTTTGTAATTGTATGTAAAATTAGCAGAAAATTCAACGAATGCCTGACTTTATTGCCTTTTTATACCTTGAATTAAGACATAATTGCTGAAATAACGAGGTGGCGTTCTATTTGTGGGTATATTATAAATACTAAAACTAGTACCATGAATTTAAATCAATATACCATTAAGGCGCAAGAAGCGATTCAAGCTGCGCAACAGTTGGCATATAATAACCAACATGCCAATATTGAAACCGCGCATTTGTTAAAGGCAATTCTTGGAGACAAGGATAGTCCTACTGAATTTTTATTGAAAAAAAATAATGTACAACCTACTTATGTTTTGCAAAAATTGGATGCATTATTTGATCAATTGCCAAAACAACAAACAGGAGAGCCAGCATCTGCTTTAAGCAGAGACTTGAATGCGGTGTTATTAAAAGCAACAGCATCATTAAAAGATTTTGGGGATGACTTTGTAACAGTAGAACATTTAATTGTGGGTATACTGCAAGTCAATGATACAGTGGCGAAAATTTTAAAAGATGCAGGCTTAACAGAAAAAGGTTTAAAAACCGCAATCACTGAATTAAGACAAGGAGAAACCGTGAAATCTGCTACGCAAGAAACGCAGTTTCAGGCATTGTCAAAGTATGCAAAAAATTTAAATGAAATGGCCAATAAGGGAAAATTAGATCCTGTGATTGGTCGTGATGACGAGATAAGAAGAACCTTGCATATCCTGACAAGAAGAAGCAAAAACAACCCGATCTTGGTAGGAGAGCCTGGTGTGGGTAAGACTGCGATTGCTGAAGGATTGGCGATGCGTATTGTGAATGGGGATGTGCCAGAGAATTTGAAGTCTAAAATTATTTATGCTTTGGACATGGGCCAATTGATTGCCGGCGCCAAATACAAAGGAGAATTCGAAGAGCGTTTGAAAGGCGTAGTAAAAGAAGTGGCTACCAGTGATGGAGAAATTATTTTATTCATTGACGAGATCCATACTTTGGTAGGTGCTGGTGGAGGCGAAGGGGCGATGGATGCTGCCAATATTTTAAAACCAGCATTGGCAAGAGGTGAATTAAGAGCAATAGGTGCAACGACTTTGAATGAGTACCAAAAGTTTTTTGAAAAAGACAAAGCCTTGGAAAGACGATTCCAGAAAGTCATGATCGATGAGCCCTCTAAAGAAGATGCGATCTCTATTCTTAGAGGATTAAAAGAGCGATATGAAACGCATCACCATGTGCGTATTAAAGACGAAGCAATTGTTGCAGCGGTAGAGCTTTCCTCTAGGTACATTACAGATCGTTTCTTGCCAGACAAAGCCATTGACTTGATTGACGAGAGCGCGGCTAAATTGCGTTTAGAGATGAATTCTATGCCAGAAGACTTAGATACTTTACAACGCCAGATTCGACAATTGGAAATTGAAAGAGAAGCCATTAAGCGCGAAAACAATCCAGATCAATTAAAGCAATTGAACATTGAGATAAGCAATTTAATGGTTCAACAAGATACACTTACCGCTAAATGGAAAGTGGAAAAAGAATTGGTGGATAAAGTGCAGGATGCCAAAGCCCAGATGGAGCAATTGAAGCAAGCTGCCGAAGTAGCAGAGCGCAATGGGGATTATGGTAAAGTAGCCGAAATTCGATATGGTAAATTAAAAGAACAAGAAACCATTTTATTGGATTTGACCAATCAATTGAAAGACCTAGGAGAAGATGGAAAGCGATTGATGAAAGAGGAAGTGGACGCCGATGATATTGCAGAAAATATTGCAAAAGCTACAGGCATACCTGTTCAAAAAATGATGCAATCTGAACGTGAAAAATTAATGCATTTAGAAGCTGCTTTGCATGAACGAGTTGTGGGCCAGGAGGAAGCAATCATAGCTGTGTCAGATGCAATCAGGAGAAGTAGGGCAGGATTGCAAGATCCTAAAAAGCCAATTGGCTCCTTTATCTTCTTAGGAACAACCGGTGTAGGAAAAACAGAATTGGCCAAAGCTTTAGCAGATTACTTGTTTGATGATGACAGTATGATGACAAGGATTGACATGAGTGAATACCAAGAAAAGCATACTGTGTCAAGATTGGTAGGCGCGCCTCCAGGATATGTGGGCTACGATGAAGGTGGTCAATTAACTGAATCGGTTCGTCGCAAGCCTTATAGCGTGGTATTGTTAGATGAAATTGAGAAAGCACATCCTGATGTTTGGAATGTTTTATTACAAGTATTAGATGACGGAAGATTGACAGACAATAAGGGCAGGGTTGTTAATTTCAAAAATACCATCATCATTATGACGAGTAATATTGGTAGTCATTTAATTCAAGATGCTTTTGAAGAGGTTACCGACAAAAACTTAGATGAAAAAACAGAGCAGGCGAAGACAGAAGTAATGAGTTTGTTGAAACAAACTATTCGTCCAGAATTTTTAAATAGGGTGGACGATATCATCATGTTCTCGCCGTTGTTGAGAAAACAAATGGCTTCGATTGTTCAAATTCAATTGAATCAGTTAAAGGCATTGGTGGCAGAAAATGGAATGCATATTGAGTTCACAGACTATTTGGTGGAATACCTTTCTGAGCAGGGATTTGATATGCAATTTGGGGCAAGGCCGTTGAAGCGCTTGATCCAAAAACTAGTAGTAAATGAATTAAGTAAGCAGATCTTAAGCGGTGCCATAGATAAGTCTAAGAAGGTATTGATAGATATCTTTGATGGGGTCGTTGTATTCAGAAATGAAGCATAGTCCATATTAAGTGCTTAAACGCATCTGTGAAAGGGTTTTTGAAGTCTTGATTTGTACTTGTATATTTGACGGATAGACGTAAAACATCTATCCGTCAATTTATTTTATGGCAAATACAAAGAAAGCTGCAGTTGGATTTATATTTTTTACATTGGTCATCGACATTGTTGGCCTAGGTATCATCATTCCTGTAATTCCTCAATTGATTGAAGGATTATTGCATACACAAGATTTAAGTAAAGCTGCTTTATATGGAGGCTGGATGACCTTCTTGTATGCGACCATGCAATTCCTTTTTGCACCACTGATTGGTAGTTTAAGTGACAAGTATGGCAGAAGGCCCGTATTATTGATTTCGTTATTAGGATTTGGCTTGGACTATCTGTTCTTGGCTTTTGCGCCATCTATTTTCTGGTTATTTGTTGGGCGTACTATTTCAGGTATTACGGGAGCAAGTGTAACAACAGCTTCTGCATATATGGCGGATATTAGTGACGATTCCAATAGGGCCCAAAATTTTGGTATGATTGGTGCCGCATTTGGTATTGGATTTATCATAGGCCCTATGTTAGGAGGATTCCTTGGAGAGATCGGGCCAAGATTGCCATTTATTGTTGCTGCTTGTTTGGCATTACTGAATGTGATATACGGTTATTTTGTTTTGCCTGAATCTTTGCCTGTGGAAAACAGAAGGGCTTTTGATTGGAAAAGATCCAATCCTCTTGGATCTTTATTTCATTTAAAAAAATACCCTGCAGTTTCTGGTTTAATTTTTTCGCTCATCTTTATTTATCTAGCATCTCATGCAGTGCAAAGCAATTGGAGTTTTGCCAATATGGAAAAATTTAAATGGTCGCCCAAAATGATTGGCTTGTCCTTGGGTATGGTTGGATTGCTTGTGGGATTGGTGCAAGGTGTTTTGATTCGATATATTAATCCAAAAATAGGCAATGAAAAATCTGTGTATATAGGCATTGGACTATATGCTTTAGGACTTTTATTGTTTGCATTTGCAACAAGTTCATGGATGATGTTTGTCTTTTTGATTCCTTATTGTTTAGGGGGCATTTCTGGCCCAGCATTACAATCCTTAATTTCCGTCCATGTTCCTAAAAACGAACAAGGTGAATTACAGGGCTCTTTAACTAGTATAATGAGTGTCACATCTATTGCTGGTCCATTAATTATGACCAGTTTATTTGCTTATTTTACGAAGCCTAGCAATCCAATTTATTTTCCAGGTGCATCTTTTTTACTAGGGGCTGTATTTATGTTAATCAGTGCAGTGATTGCTTATACGGTTTTAAAGGGAGAAACTAAGTCAATTAAGGCTTAGAGTCCCTTACTGTTGTTATATTTGTGGCTCAATAAAGGCCAAAATATGTCTACATTAATGCAACAGTTAGAAGAAACTGCTCGTTTTATTCAGTCAAAAATCAGTGCATCCGCTAATACAGCTATTATTTTAGGTAGTGGATTAGGTAATTTGTCTAGTGTCATTGAACCAGAATTTAGTATTCCATATGGTGAGATACCTAATTTTCCTGTGAGTACTGTTGAAGGACATAAGGGAAGGTTGATCTTGGGTACATTAAATGGCAAAAAGGTTTGGGTGATGGAAGGCCGTTTTCATTTTTATGAAGGCTATACTGCCGAACAAGTTGTTTTTCCAATAAGAGTGATGAAATTATTAGGGGTTGAGAATCTATTGTTATCTAATGCAGCAGGTGGCGTGAATAAGGACTATCAAGTGGGAGATTTAATGATCATCAAAGATCATATAAGCTTCTTTACCATCAATCCATTGTTAGGCAAAAACGAGCCGGCATTAGGAACACGTTTTCCAGACATGAGTGAGCCATATGCTAGTTCATTTATAGAAAAAGCAAAACAAATTGCAGCTGCCAATCAAATTAAAGTACACGAGGGCGTATATGTAGGGGTGACTGGTCCAACTTTTGAAACAAGAGCAGAATACCAATTGATTAAAATTTCTGGTGGCGATGTAGTGGGCATGAGTACAGTGCAAGAAAATATTGCAGCCGTGCATTGCGGCATGAAAGTATTTGCAATGAGCGTAGTGACCGATTTAGGAATTAGAGAAGATAACAATGTTATTACACACGAGGAAGTATTGGCAGCAGCCAATGCGGCTGAGCCATTGTTGACTTTAATATTTAGTGCATTGGTAAAAGAGGTTGCTGCTTAATGCGTTCCCCTTTTTCAAATCAAATTTTATTAAAAATGGCGCCTAAGTCTATTCTTGTAATCTGTATTGTATTCAGCTGTCTTTTTATTGGGCAGTTGGAAGCACAGAACATGCGCTATAATTCATTTAGTGGAGGAGGTGGTGGCACGGACTCTTTGGAAAAAAGAGACCAATCAGAGGATTCAATTGCCATTTATTATCGATTGTATAATAGTTTGACGATTCGTACAATCGATACCAGCATCAATGATTTTTATACTAAATTTATTTTACCCTATACCAATTATCATTTGGGTAATGTAGGAAATGCAAGTAAGTCTTATTTATTCAATCCATTACAGAGAGGCGGATGGGATGCTGGCTTTAGGGCATATGAATCTTATCATTTTACATTAGAACAAACGCCATTTTACCAGACCACAAAACCTTATACCGAGCTAGGTTATTTATTAGGGGGTAAAGGGGAGCAGTTGATGGAGATTGTACATACCCAAAATAAAACACAGCAGTTTAATTATTCTTTTGCTTACCGTTTTAGCAATGCACCGGGGAATTTAAAAAATCAGCATGCGAATTTGAACAATATGCGCATCACTGCAAACTATCAATCTAAGCGCAAGCGTTATGCTTCTAGTTGGGTCATGTTATTTAATAAAGCGGCGTCTTCTGAAAATGGAGGCTTGGTGAATAGCGCCTTAATTGATAGTCTTTCATTGAATAATCCTTATGAATTAGAAACAAGACTGGGTATAAGCGGGGCGTCATTTAGAAATCCTTTTAATACCAATATTGCCACAGGAACCACGTATAAGGAAAACAGTTTTAACTGGAAACAGACCTATGATTTAGGGCAAAAAGATTCTGTTGTAAAAGATACGGTCACTACCTATTTGTTTTATCCAAGACTCCGATTTCAAAATGAAATAAAATACCAAACCAATCAATTTCAATTTTCCGATGCCAATCCAGATCTAGTAAAGTATGGCACCTATTTTAATTACAATCTAACTGCAGGTAATCTAGTTTTATTTCAAGACAATTGGAGCAGGTTTACCAATGAGTTTAGTTTAGTTTCATTTCCGGAGAAAACCAATCCAAATCAATTTTTGCAATTAGGGGTAGGGTATTTACAAATGAATTATCATGACACATTGCTTCAATGGGCGAATCATGATATTTATGGATTGGGTGTATATAAAAATAAAACCAAAAACCTGCGTTGGGATATACAGGCTTCAGGTAAATTATTCTTAAATGGATACCATGCAGGGGATTACGAAGCACAGTTTTCATTGAGTTCCATTTTAAATAAGAAAGGGGATAGATTGGAATTGTGGATGCAAAATAGCAATCGAACACCTTCTTTTAATCGACTTGGAATTACCGCATTTCCTATTCTTAAGTTAAATGGGATAGATAAAGAAAATAGCATTGAAGTTGGTGGTGTATGGGGGCAGCCTAGATCTGGATTGCTCGCATCAGTTCAGTACAAGCTCATTCAAAATTATCAATATTTTGGAACAGGGTATCAGCCGATGGTATATGATAAGACATTGAGCTATATTAAAGGAAGTTTTTCAAATAAACTTCACTTGAGTCGTAATTGGAATTGGTACAATGAATTGACTATGCAAGTTGTAGACCCCAATGCACCGCTTCACCTTCCTTTATTATTTACAAGACAAAGAATTGCTTTTGAGGGCAACTTCTTTAAAAATTTATACCTCTCAACTGGATTGGAGTTCATTTATCATTCGAATTTTCAACCAGATGCGTATATGCCATTAACAGGACAGTTTTATTTGCAGGATCAGTTTACGACCAACAACCGTCCTGTTGCCAATGCCTTTTTAAACTTTAGAATCAAGCGTTTTAAAGGGTATATCCGTATGGAACAATTGAATACTTTATTAGCTACTAGTAATCAATTAGGTACGCGATATAATTTCACAGCGCCCAATTATCCTGGTACGGGAACTTGGTTAAGGGTAGGAATTTGGTGGAATTTTATCAATTAGCACTAACTTTATGTTGTGAAACAATTTTTGACCATACTGCTTTTGTTTGTTTATAGTCTCTCTAGTATTGGAGCTACTGTGAAAACGCATTTATGTGCAGGTAAGGTTCAAAAATGCGCTTGCATGAAGCCGTCTAAAAAAGACAGTTGTTGTTCAGAAAAAACAACCTTCATTAAAAAGCAAGACCAACATCAGTCCTCAGCAGTTCAGTCCATCAATCATTTTGTTCAACCCATTACAAGTCCGGTTGATTTCTATATGCTAGCTTCATCACCTATTGTTGATTCAGTAAAGATTGCTTTATTGCATACCACAAAGGGGATGTGCTGCTCGGGACCTCCAATATACCAATTGGATTGTCTTTATTTAATTTGATTTTAATGTCACTCTTTTATTGAACACAGATTCGGCTTGAATTAAAGCTTGAATTGGTTGTATTGTTCATTTTCTTTTTACGAAACATTAAAATTCATTTTATGAAAAATCTATTATTATTGGTTGGGTTATTTTTTACCACAACAACTGCTATCTATGCACAAAATTCTACAAAATTAAAAGTATCTGGAAATTGCGGCATGTGTAAATCTAGTATCGAAAAAGCGGCTAAATCTGCTGGTGCAACTTCTGCAAGTTGGGATATGGATGCTAAATTGTTGACACTGATGTTTGACAGTAAAACAAGTTTAGATAAGATCGAAACGGCTATTGCGGCTGTAGGTTATGATACAGAGCATAAAACTGCAACTAAATCCGCTTATGATGCCTTACATGAATGTTGTAAATACGATCGTGATACTACAGCTGCAGTATTGCCTGCTGAAATTAAGAAAGTAACATTGGTCGCGTCTGGATTGACTTGCTCAATGTGCTCAAAAGCGATTTTCAAGGCGCTGACTTCATTAGAATTTGTTGCGGATGTAAAAGTGGACATTGAAAAGTCAATGTATATTTTAACATTTAAGGCAGATAAAAAAGTAGCAATTGATCAAATCAAATTGGCCGTAACAGATGCTGGATTTGGTGTTCAAAGTTTGGTATATGAATAGGCTTTTTATGTCCATTCGTTTTTTTTGTTTGTTGTTTGCAATCTTTGCAATGGCGCCATTGCTAGCACAGGAACTCTATGTGTTTACAGAGCCAGCTAGTACCAAGCCAGCAAGAGCGATGGTGATGAAACATAGTTTCCAAAAAATGGGAGGCAGTAGCAATAGAAACAATCAACACACTCAATTACAATTTGGATTAAGTAAAAAACTATCCTTGTATCTAGGAACAAACTATGCTGGGGCAGACGCTTATGCACAGTATCGTTTTTATACCAAGGATGCCATGTATAGGCATACTCGTTTGGCTGTATATGCCAAATCGATCCAAACCAATAAAACTGCGGTGCACGCCAATGCGGTTTTATTGGATGGGGAAGAATCTGTGCTAGGAGGCGGATTGATCTTGACTCAGCTGAAACATAAATGGGCCAGTTCACTAACCCTTGGCTATGTTCAAAAGCAAGATTGGAGCCAACATGATGGGAAGAATGCTTTCCAGTATAGTTTTTCTAATGGATTGTTGGTCTATCCTAAGCGCTATTCCTCTTATGGGCAAACCAATGTGAATCTATATCTAGAGCTATTGGGGCAAAAGCTATTTTCGGGCAAGGGCCAGTATTTAGATGCGGCCCCTGCTGTGCAGTTTATCTTTAATAGTCAGGCCAAAGTAAACCTTGGATATAGGTTTGCCTTATTAGAGAAGACGAATAGAATGACCAATAACAGCTTATACCTTAGTGTAGATTACCTATTTTTCAATGCCTTGCCTAAAGCAAAACAGCGAAAAAAGCCCTAACTTTATAGGGTGAAAAAAGCACTTACAATATTTTTGATGTCTCTGTATCTCCTCGGAGCTACAGAGGCTTATCAATTATTGAAACTGCCTAATTTGGTTGGGCATTATAAAACGCATCAACAAATTACAAAAGGTATCAGTTTTAGTCAATTCATAGACATCCATTATTTTTCTGTTCAAACCTATGATAGCGATTTTCAGCAAGACATGGAATTGCCTTTTAAGTCATCCAACAGAACCATCTCTCTTTTAAATTTTGTGAGTGTTTTTGCTCCAAAAAATTTCAGCATTCAACCCATTGAATTTGCGATTAGCAAAACTTATCCTGCGATAGATGACCGATTCGATCTATCTACCAAATTGAATGCCATCTTCCAGCCTCCACGCGCCTAAATTAATTTTCATTTGCTATTAATGATATTGCTTGCCTAGGTAAGTCATGTCCATTCATTATGTTGAATAAGAAATTATATTATGTTATCGAAAATTATACAGTTCTCTATTAAGAATAAGTTAGTTGTACTCTTGGGTTTATTTGCATTGGTGCTAGGAGGGATTTATTCCATTTCGAAATTACCCATAGATGCAGTGCCGGATATTACGAATAACCAAGTGTTGATTATAACGTCTGTGCCAAGTGCTGGTGCGCCGGACGTAGAGCGCTTAATTACAGTGCCAATTGAACAAGCGACTCGAAATGTGCCGGGTATCATTGAGCAAAGAAGTTTCTCAAGATTTGGATTAAGTTTAGTTACCCTCGTTTTCAATGATGATATTGATATCTATTGGGCAAGACAACAGGTGTCAGAACGTTTGATAACGGTTAAATCTCAAATGCCCGACGGCATGGGTATTCCAGAATTAGGTCCATTAACTACCGGTTTGGGAGAGGTCTATCAATATGTGGTAAGGCCAAAAAAAGGCTATGAAGGAAAATATAGTTTAACGGAATTAAGAACGATGCAGGATTGGATTGTTCGAAAACAATTATTAGGTACTCCTGGCGTGGCCGACGTAAGTAGTTTCGGTGGTGCTGTAAAGCAATTCGAAGTGAGTGTGAATCCAGAGTTGCTGAAACAATATGATTTATCGGTGAATGATATTTATACTGCCTTAAATGACAACAATCAAAATGCGGGTGGTGCTTATATTGAACACGGGCCAGGTGTATTGTTTATCAGAACCGAAGGGATGGTGGATAGCATGGGACAAATTGCAGCGATTCCTGTAAAAACCTTAGCCAATGGCATGCCTTTGTTAATTAGAGATGTAGCGGAAGTGAAGTTGGGAGAAGCAACTAAATTTGGCGCAACAGCTTACAATGCAGATGGTGAAGTGGCAGGAGCGGTGGTGATGATGTTAAAGGGTGAGAATAGCAAGCAAGTCATTGCAGATATTAAAACCAAAATTGCAACCATTCAAGAGTCTATGCCAGAAGGTGTTGTGATTGAAGCATTTTTAGATAGAACTAAAATGGTAGACAATGCGATAGGAACTGTGTCTAAAAATTTATTGGAAGGTGCTTTGATTGTGATTTTTGTTTTGATCCTTTTCTTAGGCAATCTTAGAGCAGGATTGGTAGTTGCGTCTGTGATTCCTTTGGCTATGTTGTTTGCATTTATCTTAATGCATTTATTTGGAGTCAGTGGAAACTTAATGAGTTTGGGTGCATTGGATTTTGGACTCTTGGTGGACGGAGCGGTCATTATTGTAGAAGCAGTTTTGCATCAATTGTACCATAGCTCTAAAAAAGGACAACACAATCAATTAGATAAAACAGAGATGAATGCCATTGTTGGACAAGTGTCTAATAAAATGATGGGTGCTGCAGCTTTTGGACAAATTATTATATTGATTGTGTACTTGCCAATTTTGTCCTTAACGGGTATAGAGGGAAAGATGTTTAAGCCAATGGCGCAAACTGTTTCTTTTGCATTGATAGGAGCATTCATTTTATCCATTACTTATGTGCCAATGATGAGTGCCTGGGTGTTGAATAGAAATAGGGTACAAAAAGAAACCTTGACAGACAAGTACATGCAAAAGCTAGAAGATTTCTATGAACCATTGTTGGCAAAAGTCTTAAAGATGCCTAAGCAGATTGTAGGCTTAACCATTGCCGTATTTATTGGCGCTTTGGTATTATTAACCACATTGGGTGGAGAGTTTATTCCTAAATTAGAAGAGGGAGATTTTGCAGTAGATACAAGATTATTAAGCGGAAGCTCCTTGAATACAACTTTAGATGCAACACAAAAAGCTTCTAAATTACTGCTTGATCGTTTTCCAGAGATCGAAAAAATTGTCACTAAAATTGGCGCAGGTGAAATACCTACAGATCCAATGTCAATGGAAGCCTCTGATTTAATGATTATTCTAAAAGACAAAAAAGATTGGGTATCTGCAAAAACTTTTGACCAATTAGCCGACACCATGGGTAAAGTCATGTCACAAGTACCAGGTATTAGTTCAGGATTTCAGTATCCTGTTCAAATGCGTTTTAATGAATTGATGACAGGATCAAGACAAGACGTGTCATGTAAAATATTTGGAGAAAACCTGGACAGCTTAGCAAAATATGCAGCATTGATGGGCAATTTAATTTCAGAAGTAGAAGGCGCAAAAGATCTATACACAGAAACAGTCACAGGGATCTCTCAGGTTGTTGTGCACTTTAATAGAGCAGCCATTGCAAGATATGGAGCAAATATTAAAGAAGTGAATCAGGTCATACAATCTGCCTATGCAGGTGGTGTTGCAGGGAAAGTGTTTGAGGGAGATAGACGATTTGATTTAGTGGTGAGGTTAAATGCTGTTCAAAAGAAAGACTGGCAGCAAATTAAAAACTTGATGGTGTCTGTGGGCAATGGCAAACAAGTTCCATTGTATGAATTGGCGGAAGTTAAGATGGAAGAAGGTCCTTATCAAATCCAAAGAGAAGATGCGGCTAGAAGAATTGTGGTTGGGTTTAATGTAAGAGGTAAAGATGTTAAAACCGTGGTTACAGAAGTGCAGAATAAAGTTAAAAAGTCTATTCAATTTCCTCCAGGATATTATGTTGTTTATGGAGGACAATTTGAAAATCTGGAACACGCGGTAAGTCGTTTACAAATTGCGGTACCAGTGGCTTTGTTATTAATTTTAGTGATGTTATTTTTCGCCTTCAATAATATCAAACATTGTTTATTGATTTTTTCCGCAATTCCTTTTTCTGCGATTGGTGGTGTTTTTGCATTGTGGCTAAGAGGCATGCCTTTTAGTATTTCTGCGGGTGTTGGATTTATTGCATTGTTTGGCGTTGCCGTATTAAATGGAATCGTATTATTAACCGAAATGAACAAATTAGCGATGGAACCTCATAGGTCAATTTTAGACATCATCGTCACAGCTACTAAAACAAGGTTAAGGCCAATTTTGATTACAGCTTCTGTTGCTTCACTTGGATTTATCCCAATGGCAATCAGTAGTGGAGCTGGAGCAGAAGTGCAGAAACCATTGGCAACAGTAGTGATAGGGGGATTATTATCGGCGACCTTACTAACACTATTTGTATTGCCTATTTTTTACCAATTGTTTGAGAAAAAACGTATTGGACAAGCTACTATTACAATTGTCTTATTGCTTATTGGAATGAATGCTACTGGTTTACAAGCTCAAAATAGGCCTGTAAAAAAGCCACTTTCACAAGTGATTGAGCAAGCAATCTTAGTGTCTCCAACACTAAAGACTTCAGAAGCACAAATGGCGTATTATAATACACTCACGAAATCTAGTTTTTCACCTGCTAATTTAACGCTGAGGGGTGAACTGGGTCAAGTGAATAGTAGTTTTAAGGATTCAAAATACTCGGCAGAACAAGTCTTGGACCTGCCGCAAGTATACCAAGCCCAAAAAAAATGGTATCAATCGATCAGTCAAACTTATGGATATCAAGCTGTTTTAGATCAAAATTTTATCAAGCATGGGGTAGAACAATTGTATGTTCAATTGCAATTTCAACTAGCCAAACAAGATCTGTACAACCGATTGGATTCAATGTATGCAAAGCAATTGGCTGCAGTAGAGGCAAGATTCAAAGCGGGTCAAGACAATGGGCTAGAACAAATGAATATGCAAAACTGGGTGAGCTTGCATCAACAGCAAATGATTAAAAACCACAACGACTTAATGGGCATTCAAAATCAGTTTTCCATCCTTCTGCAAGAACCAAATAGCATTTTACCAGCGGATGGGTTAAGGTTTGAGCCCAAATTGTTAGATACGACCATCTTGACGAATCATCCATTGAGTTTATTTTGGCAACAAAAATTAAAGACGGCATTGGATGAAACGGCAATAGCAAAATCAAAAATTTTGCCTCAGGTGGCGATGGGCTATACCAATCAAAGTTTTCGAATGAATCCAAGCGACCAAGCAAGATTCAATTCTGTAACGGTGGGATTCAACATTCCTGTTTTTAGGTCGGGTGTGAAGCAGAAAGTGAAAGCCAGTCAAGCGAACGAAACGATAGTGGCGCTTGAAAAAGAGAAGTCATTGTTTGACTTGAAATTACAGATTCAAAAAGCTTGGAGCAATTACCAACAATCTATAGCCTTGTACCAGCATATCCAAAAAGTCCTGCTTCCAAATGCAACAAAAATGGCAAATATGGCTAATCTGTCATTTAAGGAAGGGCAAATTAATTATATAGAATGGTCAAATGCCATGAGCCAAGTGCAGCAAATTGAATTACAAGCTTTAGAGTCACTAGAATTATTTAATCTTAATCAATCCACCATTTATTATTTATTATCAAAATAATAGGTTCAAATAGTATACAATGAAAACAATATATACCATCTTATTTACTGCAATTTTATTAGCAGGTTGCGGAACTGACCCAAAACAAGCAACTGTAGCGGTTGAATCAAATGTGGATTCAGTGAATAAAGTTCAATTATCAAAGGACCAAGCCAAGCTTGCGCAATTAGGGTTTGCGACCATTCAACAAGGTAAAATGAAAGGCATCGCAAGGCTAAATGGTGTGGTAGATGTACCTCCGACAGGCATCGCTTCTGTAAGTATCCCAATGGGAGGGTATGTGCAAGACATTAATTTAATACCAGGTACTTATGTTAAAAAGGGTCAGGTATTGGCTACGGTGAAAGATCCCGCTTATGTACAATTGCAAGAAAATTATTTAGCGGCTAAGGTTAAATTGAACTTCTTGCAACAGGACATAGATCGACAAAAAACACTTCTAACGCAGGAAGCAGTTAGTAAAAAATCTTTCCAACAATTACAAGCCGAATACAATGCAAATGCGATACAGCTTAAAGCATTGTCAGAGCAATTAAAGCTAATCAATATTCAACCCGAGACATTGACTACCGAAAAAATGACAAGCATGGTTCAATTAATTGCTCCTATTGGCGGTTATATTACCAAAGTGAATATCAATAGAGGAAAGTATGTTACACCTCAGGATATCTTATTAGAAATCATGGATCCAAATGACATTCATGCTGCTATCACTATTTATGAAAAAGACATTGCTGGATTTAAAGTAGGAATGAAAGGGAATGTTGCTTTAACACAAGATCCATCTAAAAAGTATCCAGTGACTATTTTGGCTGTATCTCAAAACATCAATGAAGATAAAACAGGTTTATTAAATTGTCATTTTGATCAAATACCTAAAAATGTTTTGCCTGGTATGTTCTTGACTGCTGATTTATTTGTTGAATCAAACGAGGCTGTATTAATACCAATAGATGCGGTACAAAGATATCAAGGGAAGGACTATGTTTTTATTCAAACCGGTGTGAATGAGTTTGAAGCCATTGCAATTCAAATTAGCCAATCTAATAATGAGTATGTTTCTGTAAATAATGAAGCAGCTAAAACTTTATTAGGGAAGACCTTGGTGGTTAAGAATGCGTTTAGCTTATTAGGTATGTGGATGAATAAGTCGGAATAAGAAAATATAAAATCAACCCCAGTTAAATAAAACTAGCGTAATTATTATTGTTCAAAATAGCTGATACTGCCACCTATCCAGGTGGCAGTATCATTATAGCTAACGCCAATCATTGGCCCTTTACTGATTCTTGTTAAATTATTGGTTGCCACATAGCGATTCAAGTGTTTGTCCCAGAAATAGAATAGTCTAATTTCTGCTTTAGAAGGACCAGAAGGGGTATTGATTGCTGCCGCGTATTGTACCTTTCTTTGTAAGATCCAATTTTGTGGGTCTTGAATTGCTTCAAGAGATTCCTTTGTTGGCTGCAGCATGACCCCTTGTCCTCCGAAAGAAAATAGAGGCTTACAAATAAATGCATCTACATTGCATAAGCTTTGATCCTTCATCCAATCTGCTAAAATAAATGCTTCAGGTACTGAGGCATGCTTTAATAGCGGCAATAGGTATTTACTTATTCTAAAAAAATGGTGTGGGTGATTGACCCATTCAATATCCGCTATAGATTGGAATAAATCAAATTGAGTTTTAAAAATTGCTTCTTGTTGCATTAATTCGTCATAGACTACACGGTTGTAGATGCGTTCTACTTTAAATTCAACACCTTCTTTTTTATAATAAAGCGACTTGCCCTTTTTGTAAATTTCAGATAGACAGACAATGGGCACATTCAACCATTTCTCGGTCAGTAATAGGTCAAGTCTAGTTTTTTGTTCATAAGGTTTGATCTCTAAAAGAATGGTATGTTTTGCAGTAGCTCCCTTGATGATGCTTGACAAAAAATCAAGGTAAGTACTTGCATTGTAGCCATTTAAAAATGGACTGAATCCTTTTGGCAAAGTATAGGCCGATGCGAGTGCGTTTGATTGCAATAATTCAAATGCAAAAAGTGATGGGAATCCTTGTAATTCAATCAATGCTGGAACTGCCCTGCCTTCTTTTCCTTCTGCAATCGCAAAGTCAATCACTAAACAATCGGGGAAAGCTTGTTCGTTAGGTATATGCAATCCTTCGGGGATGGATTGGTTTGTTAATGCGCCGAAATTCGGCTGGGTAATAAATTGACAAATAGCATCGCCCGCCGCAAGTAATGATTCTTTAAATGACTTATCTATAAATACAGGGGTCTCTGCAATTCTAAAGGGGATACTTTCTTTGAATTCCGCATTTAAAATAGACAGATACTGTTGATAGCTTGCTTCTGTAAACTGCGCATTGAATGCGGTCCTGATGGATGGAATCATGCAAGTAGCATTTGTTGTAGAAAGTTAGGAATAAAATGACTACAGGTATGCTCAATCTTGTTGGGGTCTTGTAAAGACGACTTAATTTGATCTAATTTTTCTTCGCTAAAGTCTGCTATTACGGCCGCTTTAATCGCATCTGTTTCAAAGTATTTGACAAGTCTATCCTTAGTTGCTTCTGGATGGAATTGAACTCCAATCATGTATTCATTGAATGCAACAGCCATCAATGCTCTTTGGTAAGGAAGTTGAGGTCTAATTTTTTCAAGGGCAATGATAGAAGCGCCCATAGCTTGTATTTTTTCGTCGTTGGGTTCTGTAATTTGGTAAAGCCTACTTTCCAAGGCAAAAAACGGATCAGGCAATTGATTGAAAATTGGATGTGCCGCAGTTGGGTGGATGGGTAAAATACCCAACTGTTTGGACTTTCTAAGTCCAACGCTTCCAATTCCAAAATGCCTACAAGCCAATTGAAAACTATGACAGATTAATAACACAGGTTTTTTCGACACAAACATTTTATCTAGCCAATTACAATAGTCGATATCCCATTGTGTGTCGATAGTGTCTATTGGGGAGCCTGGACCACCCGATGAAAGGTACAAGTCAAAGTTGTCATGAGGCAATTCATTTTTGGCACGTACATCAAAGGTAGAAATGATGATTTCAACCTTTGAATCCTTGCTCCAATTTTGAAGTATCTCGTAGATACAATCCATCCCCATATTGGCACTGCCATCATACAGATCTAGTACTGCAATATGAAGGAGGGAGGACTTGACCATTATAGGTAACTCAAATTTGTTTTAGGGCTCAATTGTAATAATGTTTCATACATCAATTGAATCGTATCCACAATGTCTTTTTTGTGAATCATCTCCACAGTGGTATGCATATACCTTAATGGGATTGAAATTAAGACAGAAGGACAACCATCATTCGCATAAGCAAAACTGTCTGTATCTGTTCCGGTGCTTCTGCTCAATGTTCTAAATTGAACTGGGATTTTTTTGTTTTTTGCAGTGTCTTCTACAATCGCTAATAATTTATTGTGTATTGCAGGCGCATAAGCCAGAGAAGGTCCTTTGCCACATTGAATATCCCCTTCGATTGCTTTATTGATCATTGGGGTATGCGTATCGTGTGTTACGTCAGTTACAATTGCGATGTTTGGTTTAATTCTTCTGGCAATCATCTCGGCACCTCTGAGTCCAATTTCTTCTTGCACTGCATTGACAATGTATAAGCCAAAAGGCAATTTCTTTTTATTTTCTGAAAGCATTCTTGCTACTTCTGCAATCATGAATCCACCCACTCTATTGTCAAAAGCTCTGCCAATGATAAAATCATGTGCAAGTTCATCAAAGCCTTCTTCATAAGTCACTACTGCACCAATATGAATGCCTAAAGCTTCCACTTCTTTTTTAGATCTAGCGCCACAATCTAAAGTCAGGTTATCCACTTTGGGTTGTGGTTCTTTTTGCTCTGGATTGCTCATTCTAGTATGAATAGCAGGCCATCCAAACACCGCTTTCACTGGTCCTTTTTTACCATGAATCCAAACGCGCATAGAGGGTGCAATTTGATGATCCACACCGCCATTGCGTTTTAGATAAATCAAACCTTGATCACTCACATAATTCACAAACCAGCTAATCTCATCTGCATGTGCTTCAATCACTACTTTAAATGGGGCATCGGGATTGATCACACCTACAGCTGTTCCATAGGGGTCTGTAAAAGTGGTATCCACATATTTAGTCAAATAGTTTAACCAAATTTTTTGGCCACTACTTTCAAATCCTACTGGAGAGGGGTTGTTGATATATTCTTTTAAAAATGCGTAAGATTTAGCTTCAATTAATTCTTTTTTCTTTGAAGGACTTGCTTTTTTTGTTGCTGCTTTTGCCATAAGGAAGGGTTTAATTATAACCCTTGCAAGATACTACATTCTGTATTTATTAATACATTTGTGGCAAACACAAGTAGCATGGAAGGGCGAAGTATAGACATGGGGGTTTTAAAGGGCTTGGATACATCCAGCTTTCTGACGCATGCGCTATCCTTAATGCAAGCCCAGGCGACAAACAATGCGGTCTATAAAGAATGGATTCAGCTAATGCATGTTCCCCTTGCTGCAATAGATAGCTTGGAGCAAATTCCATTTTTACCCATTCATTTTTTTAAAACACATGCTATTTATACGGGTACCGAATGTCCCCATTTTCATTTTGAAAGTAGCGGTACCACCCAAGATACTATAAGCAAACACTATGTAAAAGACTTAACGGTGTATGAGCAAAGTTTTATGCAATGTTTTGAACAATTTTATGGATCTCCAAAGGATTATTGCATTCTTGGATTATTACCGAACTATTTAGAAAGGCAACATTCCTCTTTGGTTTATATGACAAATCATTTAATTGAACTAAGTGGACATGCTTCAAGCGGATTTTATTTATATGAATTTGAAAAGTTAAATACAACATTGGCTCAATTAGAAAAAGCAAAACAAAAAACCTTATTGATAGGGGTTAGTTTTGCATTGATGGATTTTGTAGATGCCTATCCACAGCAATTAATGCATACGATTGTAATGGAAACCGGAGGAATGAAGGGCAGAAAACAAGAATTAACAAAACCTGCTTTGCATGCGTATTTGTCAATAGGATTCGGACTCGATCTTATCCATTCTGAATACGGCATGACTGAACTATTGAGTCAGGCTTATTCTAAAGGCGGAGGTATTTATATTTGTCCCCCTTGGATGAAAGTATTGGTTGCAGACGAAGCGGATCCTACAGCTATCAGTCTATCTGGGAGAGGGGTGCTGCATATCATTGACCTTGCGAATCAACATAGCTGTGCATTTATTGCAACAGAAGATGTGGGTATTGTTTATCCAGACGGAAGCTTTGAAGTGATTGGTAGGTTAGACCAAAGCGCAAGAAGAGGTTGCAGCTTATTGGTTGTTTAAAATGAGCTTTTCTAATTGTTTGATAAAAATAGGGTTCATATTATAATTGTATTGTCGCTTGTCTGAAGCTTCTCTTTGTTTCACGATCAATGCCTCGTTTTCCCTGGTTGCTAATTTGAATTTCTGGTTGATACGTAAAAAGATATCACTTCTACTTTTATTCTGAGTGATGGTGTCTTTTTGTTGAACACCAATTATTTTATTAATGGTCTTGATACTAATTTGTTCATTTTTTATTTGTAATTGATAAATTGCCTGAATCAATTCTTTTTCTACAATGCTTAAAGCGCTATAAAAATTCTTGTATAAAATAGATTGAACTTCTGTAGGGATTTTCTTTTTCTTGAATCTTTTTTTATAGAGTGCATAAATCAAAAAAGCGATCAATACAACAATCGCATTCCCTATAATGGGTTTTCCAGGTGCAATTGTATTTAAAAATTGATTGATTAAACTATTGGTATAGATAAATTGGACTTCAGGGTCAACAAAATCTTGCTCATTTAAAGTGATTGTTTCATAAGTCAGGTCGCCTTCTTTGCCAATTTTTACTAAATAAAAATTAGAACCCATCACAAATTGGTACATATGTTCTGGGTGAACTTTATAAATGTCTAACCATTTTTCTCTGAATTCTGCTTGTTTGTTTTTTGATAAGGAACCAAACTGATTTTTGGAAAAATTGAGCCAATACAATTCTAAATCGGTATGAAAAACCAAAAATGGGCCAAAATCGCTTTTTATATCAATACTCTTTTTCCCTATTTCTTTTAAAGCAGGATTAAGCTTACCTAATATTGTCCAAGTTCTATCTTTGAAATTAAATACCCTACAAGTGTCGTCTGATATGGTGGTTAATGTATTTGGGAAGTCTTGTTGAAGAATAGAATGGGAAAGATAGAATTTACCCGCTTTTTGATCCATCTGATAGATCACTCCGTTGTCTGCACTTTGAAATACAGGAACTCGTTTATTTGAGTTGAACAATTCCCATTCATGTGTTTTATTGCTAAAAAAGGTGAAATGGTCTTTGATTTTCCAAAAGCCGATCCCTCCAAATTGGAACAAAGTGTCGTGGTGCATCCAATTGATACTGCCAAAATTCACCCCTGTATGTAATGTAGAATCTATCCTTAAAAGTTGGTACTTGCTTTGCTCAATCTTGACAATTTCATACAATCTTCCCGAACCCATTGGTTGGACCCATAGTTTATTCTTGGACTTCATCAACGTGATACCGTTGGCTATTTTGGAATGGAATCCAAATCTAAAATTTTCTTTAAATAGACTAAGATTCAGGTCGTTGGCACTATCCTTGGTAATAAAGTCTAAAAAAGCAATTTCTGCCTTAGACAAGGGATTAATCGCCGTTTGATCTTGAGCAATGGTATATGAATGCGTTCCTGCGAATAAGAAGGCAATAAGAATTAGTTTTTGAAACATTGTACAAAGCTAGTAAAATATACAATAAGATATTTTGATATATATTTTAATGCAAATTTGATATTTTATTAATTTGTAAATAATTATATATCAATAATTTAACCTCATAAAACAATTTTCACTGCTTAGTTTACTAAATATTTGGACTTAGATAAATTTCTAATGAATCTTTACAATAGCGAAACATATGAATTAAAGAAATATTAAATATATAAAAGTATTATCCTTTGGGGGAAGGATAATTGGGGTAATCGGGATTCGTCTTGGTTGCCCCAACTTTTTTTACAAGTAGCACGCCTACGATGACCAAAAGGGTTCCCATAATCTGCTCCCAACTAAACGGCTCTCCTAGGATCCATCTTGCCTGGAATAAGGTTGAAACTGGCCCAATACTCGTAATAATGGCTAAATCGTTGCTGCCTATCCTTTTCATTCCCCCACTAATCAAAAAGGATGGAATCACCGTAGCAATCAATGCAAGTGCAATCACATAGAGAAGACTACTTGAATGTAGAATAGGCAATTGTATTACAGATGTAGCATCATTGGCATGCACCACCAAGTAATGGACGAAAATACCCAAACTTGCAGCAAGCATGGATAAGCTGGTAAATTGTGGCGCGCCAATTTTAGGTATCAACTTCCCTGAGCCAACTAGGTAAAAAGCGTAGGTAATGGCACAGAGTAGGATCATCCATGTGCCAAAAACAAAAGATTGGGTGTCTGGTATTTGATTCCATTCGCCCCAATAGGCTAAACCTATACCAATATAGGTTATGAAAATAGCAAGCCATTGTCTTTTACTGATTGCTACTTTGAATAATACTAAGTTCAGTAGTACAGCCAAAGTAGGGTAGATAAACAAGATGATCCGCTCGATACTCGCCGACACATATTGTAGTCCAATAAAATCGAATAAACTACTCATGTAATAGCCAAGTATGCCCACCAAACAGGCACCAATATAAGTGGATCTGCTCGCCTTTTTTATTTGCTGCTGTTGAAAGAAAAACCACATCGCAGCAGCATAAAAGGGAAGCGAGAACAACATACGCAACATCAATAAACTACTGGCGTCTATGGTGGATGTTTTAAAACAAAGTTTGATCCAAATAGCTTTCGTAGAAAACAAAAGCGTACCTAGAATAGCCCATATAAATCCTTGATTGTATAGTTGATTTCTTTTTATACTGCTAGTTTGAAATTATACAGCAACATTAAAATCTCTCAATGCATCATTTAAGCTGGTCTTTAAATCGGTACTTGGTTTTCTTTGACCTATGATTAAAGCGCAGCTCACTTGATAATCACCTGCTGGGAATGTTTTTGTGTAAGATCCAGGAATGACCACACTTCTTGCAGGAACACGTCCTTTATATTCAATTGGAGTAGCGCCGCTCACGTCTATAATTTTTGTACTCTTAGTTAATACCACATTCGCGCCCAATACCACTTCTTTTTCCAAATGAACGCCTTCTACCACAATACATCTACTTCCAATAAAACAGCCATCTTCCACAATCACTGGACTTGCCTGTAATGGTTCTAGTACGCCTCCAATACCCACACCGCCACTTAAGTGAACGCCTTTTCCAATTTGTGCGCAACTGCCCACTGTAGCCCATGTGTCTACCATCGTTCCTTCGTCTACAAATGCACCAATATTCACGTAGCTAGGCATGAGGACCACATTCTTTGCCAAGTATGCTCCGTATCTTGCAATTGCATGTGGTACTGCACGAACACCCAATTCGGCATAACCCGATTTCAACAACATTTTATCATGGAATTCAAAAGGTGCAATTTCCCAGGTTTGCATAGGTTGAATGGCAAAATACATAAGAATGGCTTGTTTGACCCATTCATTCACTACCCATTCTGTTCCATTAGGCGCTGCAACTCTTAATCTGCCTTTATCTACTTCTTCAATCACTTCGCGAACAGCATTGCTATATATATCGTCTTTTAATAAACTTCGATCATTCCAAACGGTTTCAATTTTTGTCTTTAAGTCCATTTTATTCAATTTTGGCAAAAATACAAGTTGATGGAGATAGTTTATTCCTTTCTTTTACACATTCAACTACTTGCTTTAAGCCTTTATGTTTAATTTGCAGCATGTATTTATTGGAAGAAGATATTGCTTGTGCTTTAGACAGCTTAAAAAATGGGGGGATCATTTTATATCCTACCGATACTGTTTGGGGAATTGGATGTGATGCAACCAATGCAGCAGCTGTGGCTAAAATTTTTGCACTTAAAAAAAGAGCAGATACTAAATCGATGATTGTCTTGGTGCCAGAGGAACAATGGATTTTGAATTATGTATCCGCACCCGCGCCCACTGTGGTGGATTATATTAAGGGTATCTCGAAACCAACCACTGTCATTTACGACCATGCAAAAAATCTAGCTAATAATTTAGTGGCAGCGGATGGCTCCATTGCTATTCGAGTATGCAAAGCCAATTTTGCATTTCAATTAATGAAAGCTTTTGGGAAACCAATTGTGAGTACATCTGCAAATATTTCCGGACTCCCTACGCCTATGTGTTTTAAGGATATCTCTATTGACATTCTAGAAGGCGTGGATTATGTGGTAAAAACAGAACAAGAAAATACAGCACTAAAGCAACCCTCTGCAATTGTGAAATGGGAAGCAAATCAATTAATTGTTATTCGCCCTTAAAAGAATTCAATGCAACAAAAAATATTGGTCATACAGACTGCTTTTATTGGAGATGTAGTGTTGGCAACAGCTTTATTGGAATCCTTGCATCAAAAAAATCCGAATACAGCGATATCCATTTTAGTTAGAAAAGGCAATGAAGCATTGTTTAAAGCACATCCATTTTTAGATCAGGTATTGGTGTGGGATAAACAACAAAATAAATATGGGCATTGGTTGCAGTTACTTTTTGCAATCAGGAAAAATAAATTTGATGCGGTGGTGAATGTGCAACGCTATGCTGCAACCGGTTTATGGACGGCATTGTCTGGTGCAAAAATGAAAATCGGGTTTGATAAAAATCCATTTGCTTTTCTTTTTTCACATCCAATTGCGCATCAGTCTGTGGGCAATGGGTTGCATGAAATTGAAAGAAACCATGCGTTGTTGGCCCCAATTGGGACATTGCCAAAAGCAAAGCCTGCTTTGTATCCGTCTATTGAAGATGAAAAAATGGTGAAGTCTTATCAAGCGCAACCCTATTTATGTATGGCACCTGCTTCTGTTTGGTTTACAAAACAATTTCCCATGCATCAGTGGGTGAACTTGTTGCAAACTATTCCATTTGATGGTCCAATCTATTTGTTAGGTGGGCCAGGGGATAAAGCTTTGAATGACCAGATTATCCAACAATTGCAAAAGCCGAATCTAGTGAATATGGCAGGCAGACTTTCGTTTTTAGCATCGGCAGCTTTGCAAAAAAATGCAGTGTTAAATTATGTCAATGATTCGGCTCCAATGCATTTTGCTTCTGCGGTGAATGCGCCAGTTGCTGCCATCTATTGTTCTACGATCCCTGATTTTGGCTATGGTCCTTTGTCGGACACATCGTTTATTATTGAGACAAAACAAGCTTTACCCTGCAGACCTTGTGGCTTACATGGTAAAAAACAATGTCCTTTAGGGCATTTTAATTGTGCCGAATCCATTGAATTAGAACAAATCTATCTACCCCTACAAGAAGTGCTACAAGATTAGTACTTTTGCGCCTATGTTGATTGAACTCACCACAAAAGAAAAAGAGCTTTTAGCAATCGCTGGTGAAGCTGCTGCTAAATTGAATATACCTGCGTATGCAGTAGGCGGATTTGTGCGTGATAAAATATTAAACAGAAATACAAAAGACATTGACATTGTTTGCATTGGTGATGGCTTACAATTGGCCACTACTTTCGCGAATCAATTTAGCCCGAAGCCGCCCGTTTCCTTATTCAAAACTTATGGGACAGCACAGGTAAAATTAACAGATATTGAAATTGAATTTGTAGGTGCACGTAGGGAATCCTATACAAGAGAAAGTAGGAATCCTAGCGTGGAACCGGGTACATTAATAGACGATCAGAATAGAAGAGATTTCACCATCAACGCCATGGCGATTGACTTAAGTGCTGCCAATTTTGGTGCATTATTAGATCCTTTTAATGGCCTTGCTGATTTGGAATTAAAAATCATTAGAACGCCACTAGCACCAGAGCAAACATTTGATGATGATCCTTTAAGAATGATGCGTGCAATTCGTTTTGCTACACAATTAGATTTTGTGATTGAGGATCAAACTTTTAAAGCGATACAGCAAATGGCCGATCGCATTAAAATTGTTTCACAAGAAAGAATTACGGATGAGTTGCAAAAAATAATGAAAAGCAAACAGCCTTCTAAGGGTTGGTATTTATTAAAAGATGCTGGATTATTGACGCAAATTTTCCCCGTCTTATTAAAATTGGAAGGGGCTGAAACATTGGATGGCATTGGTCATAAAGATAATTTTTCACATACTTTACAGGTACTAGATAATATAGCAGAACATACTCAAGATGTTTGGTTGAGGTGGGCGGCATTGTTGCATGATATCGCCAAGCCCAATACAAAAAGATTTGAAACTGGTTTTGGATGGACTTTTCACGGGCATGAAGTAGTGGGTGCAAGGATGGTGCCTAAGATTTTTACACAATTGAAACTGCCGCTGAATGAACACATGAAAATGGTGCAAAAATTAGTGGCGTTGCATTTACGTCCAATTTCATTGACCAAGGAAAACGTAACAGATAGCGCTATTAGAAGGTTGCTATTTGATGCAGGAGAAGACATAGAGTCTCTGATGTTATTGTGTTCTGCCGATATCACCAGTAAGAATAAATTAAAGGTAAAGAGGTATTTACAGGGTTTTGAAATGGTGAAAGCCAGAATCATTGAAGTAGAGGAAAAAGACCAAATGCGTAACTGGCAACCTCCTATTACTGGTGAGATGATTATGCAGATTTTCAATATCCCCCCATCCAAACAAGTGGGCATTGTCAAAGACGCCATTCGAGAAGCCATTTTAGATGGGATTATCCCTAATAACTATGAAGCGGCCTATCAATATATGATAGCAGAAGCAGCCAAAATTGGATTGCATCCGATTGCATAAAAAATGCTTTATAATCAAGCTAATAAATACTAATTTAGCGTTTCAAAATCACCAAAATGGCCATTTTAAAATTTAGAATTTCTTGGGAAGAGGACGATGCGATTTATAGAGATGTATTGGTGAAGCACACACAACATTTTATCGATCTACACCAGATCATTTTAAAGTCATTTGAGTTTGATGAAAAACATGACGCTACTTTTTTTAGAAGCAATGAAAAATGGCAGAGAGGTAGAGAAATCAGTAAAGCAGTTTACGAAAAAGAATATATCGTACCTCCGTTGATGATGGAAGAAGTGGTCATAGGTTCGGAGATTTTAGATACCAATCAGCAATTTGTTTATGTATATGATTTTGCAAAATCATGGACCTTTTTAATTCAATTGATTCAAGTGATTAAAAATGCCGATGCAGATATGGAACAAACCTATCCTATGGTTTCAAGAATTGAAGGGGTGGGTCCAATGCAATATGGCACCAAGGGTTTACTGGGGCCTAATTTCACAGACATTGAAGAGAAGTATGATTTAACAGAAGCGCAGGATGGATTTGGAGAAGAGGGCGAGGACGCTGGTGCCGCCGATGACGACGCAGAGGACGATGACGATCAAGATACATCAGATAGTGATGATGGTGGCATGTTTGATGATAGTTCGGAAGCATTTTAATTTAATTATACATTCATTTTGAAGCCCACTGTTTATATTGTTGTTGGTCCAACCGCAGTTGGAAAGACAAAATATGCGATTGAATTAGCGCAAAAATTAAAGACCGAAATTATTTCTGCCGATGCGAGGCAGTGTTACAAAGAATTAAATATTGGTGTAGCAAGGCCATCAGAGGCAGAGTTGTCCACGGTGCCGCATCATTTTATTGCAAGCCACTCGATTCATGAAACAGTCAATGCGGGCATTTTTGAGGAATATGCATTCAATAAAACAGAGGAATTACTAGCGCAATATGGATCAGTGGTGATGGTTGGGGGTACCGGCTTATATATTAAAGCATTTGCAGAAGGGATGGATGCGATTCCAGCGATTGACCCAGTGATAAGACTTCAAATTCAAAAAGAGGTATCCAATAATGGTTTAGCATGGTTGCAAGGACAAGTGGAAGCATTAGATCCACGCTATTGGTCAGCTGCCGATTTAGGAGAAAAACAAAATGCACAAAGATTATCAAGGGCATTAGAAGTAGTATTAGGAACAGGCCAATCCATCCTGCATTTTCAACAGCAGCAAAAAAAGCCAAGACCATTTGCAATACAAAAAATAGGACTTGAAATGCCAAGGGCGCAATTGTATGAGCGTATCAATCAACGGGTGGTACAAATGGTTGAAATGGGATTGGAGGCAGAAGTAAAAGCATTGCTTCCTCAATTTCATCTAAATGCATTGCAGACGGTAGGTTACCAAGAATGGGTGCCTTATTTTAAAGGCGAACAGCCTATTGAAAAAGTAATAGAGGCCATCCAGCAAAATACCAGGCATTATGCTAAAAGGCAAATGACTTGGTTTAAGAAAGATGCCAGTATCCAATGGACCTAGGCTATCTTCTAAGTTCATCATCCCTTAGTTTCCTATTTTGAATTAGGTATAAATACTTAGTTGAAATAGCATTTTTCTACTTAAATTTATTGTCATAACATTTAAACAATCTATCTATGCGTATCCAACTAGGCATGGCTTTCTGTGGTGTACTTTTATTACAAGTAGCCACTGCACAACAAGCTATTCAATTTGAAAAATACACTTTACCCAATGGGCTAAAAGTGATCTTACATGAGGATCATTCTGCTCCTGTAGTTGCAGTGACTACTTTATACCATGTGGGATCCAAAAACGAAGACACTGCAAGAACTGGTTTTGCCCATTTTTTCGAACACTTATTATTTGAAGGTTCAGAAAATATTAAAAGAGGGGAGTTCGATAAATACATCACCAATGCAGGGGGCGCTTTGAATGCCAACACTTCTCAGGATCGTACTTTTTATTATGAGTTATTGCCTTCTAATCAAGTGGAATTGGGTTTATGGTTAGAGAGTGAGCGTATGATGCATGCTAAAATTGAACAAATTGGGGTGAACACGCAGCGTGAAGTAGTGAAGGAAGAAAAACGCCAACGTGTAGACAATCGTCCTTATGGTTCTTTTTTGACAGAAGTTTTAAAAAGAGCGTATAAAGTACACCCTTATCAATGGTCGCCTATTGGTAGTATGGACCATTTGAATGCAGCTAAGTTGGATGAGTTTATCAATTTCTATAAAACATTTTATGTGCCAAACAATTGTGTCTTATCTATTGCTGGTGATTTTAACAAAGCGGAATTAAAAGCAAAGATTGAAGCTTATTTTGGCCCCATTAAAAAAGGAGATCGTCCAATCCCAAGACCAACTATTAAAGAGCCTGCTTTAGGCGGTGAAGTAAGAGACGTAGTCTATGACAATATTCAATTGCCTGGTGTATTCCAAGCATACCGCGCACCAAAGCAAGGCGGGGACGAATATTATGCATTCAATGTATTGTCTACCCTATTATCTGGCGGAGAGTCTTCTAGAATGAATAAAGCCTTGGTGGATAAAAAACAACAAGCTGCAGCTGCGCAATCTGTTCCATTCTTTAATGAAGACGAAGGATTATTTATTGCGTTGGCTATTGCCAATATGGGTGTAAAAATTGAAACCTTAGAACAAAGTATGGACACCGTGATCAATCAATTAAAAACGGAATTGGTAGGTGAGCGAGAGTTTCAAAAAGTGAAGAACCAAATCACCACTCAATTGGTGACAGGTAATGCTACTATGGCTGGTATCGCAGAAAGTTTAGCCAACAATGAGGTTTATTTTGGTGACGCCAATTTGATCAATACAGAATTAGAGAAATACAATAAAGTGACTCGACAAGATGTGTTGAATGTGG
This sequence comes from Sediminibacterium sp., assembly GCA_017983845.1. Lineage (GTDB taxonomy): Bacteria > Bacteroidota > Bacteroidia > Chitinophagales > Chitinophagaceae > Sediminibacterium. Next base: position 119,928 of record JAGOAO010000002.1, on the reverse strand, counting down.
CTAAAAAGTATTTAAATAAAGACAATAGGATTGTGCTGTATTATTTACCGAAAGAAAAACCAACCACTAAGTAATTGAGCGATTCGAGTAACGCTTACAAAATTAATTTTATGAAAAAAATATTCTATTCTTTTATATTCATTTTGCCATTGGTTTCTTTGGCACAATCAATTGATCGTTCAAAAGCACCTGCGCCGGGCAAAGCGCCGATCATTCAAGTGGGTGATCCAGTTAAATTTACATTAGCCAATGGATTGCAAGTATTTGTTGTAAAAAACACCAAATTGCCGCAGGTGAGTGCAACTTTGGCATTGGACTATGATGGCTTTGCAGAAGGGGATAAGGCAGGTGTAGCTGATATGGCTGGACAATTGTTAAAAAGAGGTACAGTAACAAAATCAAAAGCAGTATTAGATGAAGCAGTGGAGTTTTTAGGAGGTAGTTTGTCTACTTCAAGCCAATCTGCTTCTGTGAGTGCATTAAAGACCAATTTTCCTGCTTTAATGAATTTAATGGCAGAAGTGGTTTTACAGCCAGCATTGACAAGTGAGGAATTAGAGAAAATACGTAAACAAGTATTGTCAGGGATTGAATCTAATAAAGACGATGCAGATGCCATCGCGGGCAATGTGGTTAAAAAATTAGTGTATGGTGCAAGTCATCCTTATGGCGAAATCATGACAACTAAAACAGTAAATCAAGTGAGCTTAAATGATGTTAAATCGTTTTTAAGCACTTACTGGAAACCGAACAGTGCATATTTAGTATTTGTTGGAGATATAGAGCCAGCGACTGCTAAAGCTTTAGCAGAAAAAAGTTTTGGTGCATGGAAAAAAGGAGTGGTTGCAAAACAAGATTTTGCAAAACCAGCTAAGCCAGCTCAAACATATGTGGCAATTGTAGATAGACCTTCTAGTGTACAAAGTGTGGTAACTATTGCTTCTTCTGTTGATTTATATCCAGGGTCTGCCAATGCAATAGCGGGTTCGGTGATGAATAATATATTGGGTGGAGGATTCTCTGGTCGTTTGTTTGCCAACTTGCGTGAAAAACATGCATTTACTTATGGAGCATATTCTTCTCTAAATCCAAGTCGTCAAATTGGTATTTTTCAAGCAGAAGCATCTGTAAGAAATGACAAAACAGATAGTTCTGTACAAGAATTATTGCGTGAAATCAATACCCTTAGAAACGAACAAGTAGGGGATGTTGAACTGAGTAGAATGAAAAATTATTTATCTGGTGGATTCGCAAGGTCATTGGAAAATCCTGCAACCATTGCCAATTTTGCTTTGAATATTGCACGAAATAAAATGCCTGCAGATTATTATCAAAAATACTTAACCAATCTTGCAGCTGTTGACGCGACTAAAGTGAAAGAAGTGGCTCAATTATTTATGAACACCAATCAAATGCATATTGTGATTGTAGGCAATGCAAAACAAATTGCAAAGGGTTTAGAGAAGTATGGCCCAGTGAAATATTTTGATATAGAGGGCAATGAAATTGCTGCGCCAGTAGAAGCGAAAGCAGATGCCTCTTTAACACCAGCAGTATTAATGGATAAAGCAATTGCTGCATTGGGTGGACAAGCTGCACTGAATAGTGTAAAAGATATTCAATACAAAGGTAAAGCTGCTTTAATGGGGCGTGAAATTGAAATGATTCAAACCAAGGTATTGCCTGGTAACGCAATTGTAACGATGTCTATGGGTGGTATGGTTGTTTCAAAGCAAGCGGTAGTCAATGGCAAGTATAGTGTTGCGCAACAAGGTATGGAAGCGCCAATTACAGAAGATGTAAAAGAAAGCTTAAATGAAACTGCAAGCTTACATCCTGAAACAATTTTTGTAAAAAATGGCTATAAACTAAAGATTGCTGGTGCAGATAAAATTGAAGGGGCAGAGGTAATTGACCTTGAAGTAACTACACCATCTGGTAAAGTGTCTCACCGTTTTTATGATAGCAAGACTTTCTTATTAGCGAAAGTAGCAACCACACAGGAAGTACCTGGAAGAGGCTCAGTTACACAACAACAATTTTTTAAAGACTATAAATCTGTTGGGGGTGTTCAAATAGCCAACGAGGAGATTTTGGACTTAGGCCAGTTTAAATTAAATGTCAAGTATTCAGATATTAAAGTGAATCAAGGATTGAAAGTAGAAGACTTAAAGTAATTAAGTGTGGTACTTAAATAAAAAAGGGCCTTCCAATTGGAAGGCCCTTTTTTATTGATATCTTGAAGGCGTTTTAAATGCTTGACTGCATTAGAATCTTATGCCGTATCCAATATTGAATAAAATAGCATTGCTATTTTGTACTGCAATAGGACTTGGTTTATCAATTAAGCGATAAGGAACCACTGCATCTTTATTGGTTGCACTAGAAATAGTGAAGTCCAAAAAGTATTTATTTGTTCTGTACCCAATACCTCCAGATACAATGAAGCGAGAAGGGGTAACCAATGTTTTACCGTTCTCGTCTGCAAACTCATTTTTGTAAGGGCTGCCATAATAAGCAGTACCAGCTCTTGCCATCCAGTTGCTTGTTAATTTAATTTCAGAACCAATTCTAAAATTAAAATTATTTTTATAAGTCGCTTTCATGGTGGCGTTCAAGTCGTCATAATAATCGGCAGATGCTTGGTCAAAATCGTTTGCATAGAATCTTGTGCCAGCATAATTTACCCACTCAATATCAGCGCTAATAAAGCCCAATGGCTGTGTTGGTTTACCTGGACTCGCAAAAAAGTAACTACCACTAAAAGTAGCTTTGGTAGGAGTCGCAACAGTATATTCTCTTACGCCAGCCATACCATTGTTTAATTCGCCAGATCCCACAGAAATAGTTCCTGCATAAGACTCCGTGTTTGTTGTAATTTCAGCAGATAGTTTATCTCTAAAGCTAATTAACTGTGGCGTATGCAATGCAAAGCCTAAACGTAAAAAAGATTCAGGTTTATAAATGATACCGAACTTGGCACCAATACCCCAACCCTTAGAACTAAAATCTTCATTGAAGACAAAGCCTCCAAATTGGTTCGATGTGTTGGTAGGGGTATAATCAGTTTCAGATACTTGTAATGAACGATTAAAATTCACAATTGGCAAAACGATGCTAGCACCTAAATACAATTTATCCTGCACATTGCCTCCCCAGCCAAAAGTCAATTCATTCGAGCTTCCACTAGTATAGGAATCAAATGTTTGGTTTACGCCACTTGAAATTGGTACTAAACTTTGATAGCCGGCTAGATTTCCATTGGCATCTGCAATGGTATCTACTAAATAAGATCTAAAGGCCAATGAGCTTCCGAAGATATAATTGTTTTCTGCGGCACTCATGCTTGCATTGTCGTAATACAATTCCTCCAAGAATTTCTCAGAATAACTGCTAAAATTGTTCGCCCCTTTAAATCTTTGTCTGCTATTGTAATCTGCAATTTGTGTGAAACTGATTGAAAAAGCGGTGCTAGAATAACCCCTGTTTTTTCTTCCATCTGCAAACACAATGCCAATATTGCCTAGCGTAGATAAAGACTTAGACGTACTTGTTGTAGTACCTCTATAATTAAAATCAGATTCAGTTTTCAAATACTTGCTAGTCACTAATAATTCACTTGATTTATAAAAACCTAAACCAGCTGGATTAATATGTGCCGCAGATAAATCGCCACCTAATGAGCCCATGGCCCCGCCTAATGCATTACTACGTGGTGTTCCGTTGGGTGCAAACCAAGACAATCTTAATCCATCATCTGGACTTTGTGCTTGTACGGAAAGGCTTGCGAATACTAAAAATCCTATTACTATTTTTTTCATAATGGTTGTGTACTTAATGTTTGAAAGAAAAATCCTGCTCTTGCTTATTTGTTGCCACCTCTTGGTGGTCTAGAGCTAGTGCCCGATCCTGTACTATTGAAACCACCGCTTCTGCCACCAGCATTGTTATTGGAACTTGGTGCAGTATAAGTTGGAGTCGTACTACTTGCTTTATTTTGATTGGTATTGCTAAATCCGCCATTGTTAAAATAACGCGCAGGTCGATCAAAGCTATTGGCTTGATTGGCATTGCTGTTATTGTTGGTCACACGTCTTAATAAATTACCAAAACCATTGTTTAAGTTTGGATTGCTTGTATAACGTGTAGCACCATTGGTCGTATTTGAAAAATTATTTCCATTGTTATAGGTTCTGTTGTTTCTATAAGCAGCTAATGCAGGCGCACTTGTTTGCATGGCTCTAGGTGTATAATTATTTCTTTGCATTGGGAAATTGCTCACCCCGCCGCCATAGTAGATAGGTCTGTAAGGATTCCAGTAGCCAGCATAGTAAGGATTCCATCCGCCCCAGCCGAATCCACCATAACCGCCATAACCAAATCCAAACCCACTATATCCAAATCCACCAAAGAAAGGATCGTATCCCCAGCCCATGCTGCCTGCCCAGAAAGGATCATATCCAAACCCACCATAACCACCGAATCCACCATAACCGATTCCGCCGAATCCGCCATAATAGCCAGCCCATCCAAAACGGTTGCTCCAAAACGGATCCCATCCGCCCCAGTTATAGCCTCCGTAGCCGCCATAGCCCATGCCAAAACCTACGCTGAAACTTGGGTTATTCCAATAACCATAATCGTCGATGCTAGACCAACGGTTTCTGTTCGCTACTTTGAGTCTCAAAAAACGGTCGTCTTGGTAGTTTTGATATTCTTGGTATTCGGCTTCCACAGAGTCAATTTCCTCGTCTGCATTGTATTTAGATGCTGTTCTTGTCTCCGCCTCTTTTGAAGGGGTGTAGTATAAATCGTCTGTTGCAGCAGTCGTGGTCTGTTGTAAGCTAGTACAGCTGGTGAAGAAAAAACTAATTGCCAATACTAAGATGGCGTTGAACCCAATGAGGGATCGGTTGCTTTGCTTTTTCATATCTGTTCAATTTTTTGGTTTTAATATGCCCCTGATTTAGCATACATTTGACATCCTAAAGGTAACAAAGTTTAAAACATAGAGCGTTTTTCGTAGATGTTTTGTTACTAGTTTAAATGTTAAGAATAATACAAAATGGCAAAGGATTTAACTTCAAGAGCGCAGGACTATTCACAGTGGTATAACGACCTAGTTTTAAAAGGGTCACTTGCAGATTATAGTGCAGTAAGAGGCTGTATGGTGATCAAACCATATGGTTATGCTTTATGGGAAAATATGCAAGCAACTTTAGACAAAATGTTTAAGGATACAGGGCATGAAAATGCTTATTTTCCTTTGTTTGTTCCTAAGTCTTTATTTGAGGCGGAGGAGAAAAATGCAGAAGGTTTTGCAAAAGAGTGTGCGATTGTGACACATTATCGTTTAAAGACAGATCCAAATAACAAAGGCAAGCTAATGGTGGATCCAGAAGCGAAGCTAGAAGAAGAATTAATTGTTCGTCCAACTAGTGAAGCCATTATTTGGAACACCTATAAAACCTGGATTCAATCTTACCGTGATTTACCAATATTAGTGAATCAATGGGCGAATGTGGTGCGTTGGGAAATGAGGACAAGATTGTTTTTAAGGACTGCTGAATTCTTATGGCAGGAAGGACATACTGCACACGCAACTAAGGAAGAAGCAATAGGAGAGACCGTGAAGATGTTAGACGTGTATGCAGATTTTGCCGAAAACTGGATGGCGATGCCTGTGATTAAAGGTGTTAAAACGCCCAACGAAAGATTTGCAGGGGCAGAAGATACATATTGTATCGAGGCTTTGATGCAAGATGGAAAAGCTTTGCAAGCAGGTACATCGCATTTCTTAGGTCAAAATTTTGCGAAAGCATTTGACGTAAAATTCAGTGATAAGAACAATACTTTAGATTATGTATGGGCAACTAGCTGGGGTGTGAGCACAAGATTAATTGGAGGATTGGTAATGACGCATAGTGACGACGAAGGATTGGTTTTGCCTCCACGTATCGCACCATTACAAGTAGTGATTGTGCCCATTTTTAAAGGCGAAGAACAAAAAGCGTTGTTAGATGAAAAAGTACACGTGATGGTGGCTTCCTTTAAAGCGGCAGGTATTCGTGTGAAATACGACGATTCAGACAATCAAAGACCAGGTTGGAAATTTGCAGAATACGAATTAAAAGGGGTGCCAGTAAGAATTGCGGTAGGGCCTCGTGATTTGGAAAACAACCAAGTAGAAATTGCACGTCGTGATACCAAAGAAAAAACCACTGTATCAATGGATGGGATCACTGAGACAGTGACTCAATTACTATTAGATATTCAATCTAATTTATTCAATCGTGCTAAACAATATAGAGACGATCATATCACAAAAGTAGATCGTTGGGAAGATTTTGTTTCAGTACTTGATACCAAGGCTGGTTTTGTTTCAGCACATTGGGATGGAACACCAGAGACAGAAGAAAAGATTAAAGAGATGACGAAGGCAACCATTCGTTGTATTCCTTTGAACAACGAACAAGAAGCTGGTGTATGTATCTTGACTGGAAATCCTTCTGTACAAAGAGTTTTATTCGCGCGTGCTTATTAGTTTTTAAGTAAATAGTAGTATGCGACAAAAGCCCATTCCTCCAGCACTTACCCCTTTTTTAGAGGGTAAAGCATTGCTGATAGACAAGCCATTGCATTGGACTTCTTTTGACATGGTCAAGAAAGTAAGATGGCTTACTCGGATTATGAAAGTAGGGCATGCCGGCACATTGGATCCATTGGCCACTGGCTTGTTGATCATTTGTACAGGAAAGTATACCAAGCAGATCAATGACTATATGGGGATGATCAAAGAATACACAGGCAGTTTAGTGCTTGGTGCAACTACAGCTTCCTATGACCTAGAGCAGGAACCTGAAAACTTTAAATCCATCGATTCAATTACAGCATCGAAAATTTTAGAAACAACCCAACAATTTATTGGCACTATTTTTCAAATGCCTCCTCAACATTCTGCCATTAAAAAAGATGGAAAGCGGTTGTACGAATCCGCACGTCAAGGCATCGAAGTAAAAGTAGATCCAAGACAAATCACCATTGAAGCATTTGAGATTACCAAAATCGATTTACCTACAGTAGAGTTTAGGGTCGTTTGTTCTACAGGAACCTATATTAGAAGCTTGGTGCATGATTTTGGTCAAGCACTTGGTGTAGGCGCTTATATGAGTGGTCTTAGAAGAACAAAGATTGGCGCATTCAATGTTGAAGATGCAATACAGTGGGAGGATTTAGAAAAAGAAATCAACGATTTATTAGAAGGGTAGTCCTATCCCAAATTGCCAAGCATAATTATTGACCCTTAATCCATTGGGCTTCACCTCGGTCCATTTCATGTTACCAAAATCTAACCATCCATTATTGTAGGACCTGGTAGGGTCTTTCATCTTCATTGCATAGTCGATTCGGATAATGAAATAGTCAAAATCTAATCTTAGTCCGGTTCCAATGCCAATGGCAAGATCCTTGTACAATCGATCCAGTTTAAAACCTGCATTTGGATCATTGCCTAAATCGCGGGTGTTCCAAATATTACCCATATCTGCAAAAAGTGCAGAACCAATTTTGTAAGAACCTAGTTGTAATAAAGTAAATCGGTATTCAAAATTCGCTTCTAATTGGAGATCACCAAATCGGTCAAAATTTTGACGTTGAGCACTGGTGTCATAAAAAGTAGAACTACCTAAGCCTAGTTGTCTAAGGCCCCATGCACGCATACTATAAGGTCCTCCAGCAGTGAACTGTTTAAAGAAGGGCAATTGTCCGCTTAACTTGGCATTGTTGCTGTAATTGTTGCCCCATCCACCCATGATTCTCCAAGCAATTTCAGTATTGGGGTATTTATAAGTAGATCGGTATTCTGCCTCTAATTTGATATAACGATATAAGTCTTGATTAAATTTTTCATTGAGTCCTAATAATCCTCCTGCTTCTTCTATACCTAGTCTTAAATAAGATTGTTGGTGGGCGTTTTTAGACGATGCGCCCATATTGGTATAATTGATTGTTTGACTGACTACATTGCCTTCATTGAATGAAGAGCGTAAAAATGGATTTAAAATGAGTAGGCTATCCAATTTTGAAAACTTATTCAATTGGTACAACTCAATATTCATTGGGCGATAATTGATGACCTGTTCCCTGCCATTTTTTACTTTTTTCCACTCATAACCCCAATTGGTTGTAAAAGATTTTAATTGGTAGTAATCTAGTCGATCCATATAGGAGCTATACAAAGAAAAATTAGTTTTCACATTCAGATTCGGCTTTGCTTCTTTTTTTACAAAAGGCAAAAGCAAATTAGGGAAACTATAAGTTTGTCCTATGTTCCACAATAAAGTTTGGGTAACTTTTTCGTCCGGATTCAAGTTTAATTCCACGCCAAATCTCAAGCTGGTAATAGAAGGGATGGCTTTTCTCTGCACATTTTTATCTCTGTAAGTTAAATTGGTAGAGAGGCCTAATAAATTGCCAGATCCAATTTGTGCTGTGTTCTTACTGCCTTCAATATCAAAATTGAAACTCCTCCTCATATTAGGCACTAAAAAATAATGTAAGTAAACACTGTCGTTGACTAAAGTGGTTCTTGCATCAATTTGCTGCCATGCACCAAGACTACTGAATCTATTTAAGGTTTGATAATAACTCGTCTCATTAAATGGACTGCCTTTTTGGATAAAAGTTTGTTCTTTGAATAAGGAGGATTTAAACTTTGGGATCGTGTACAAGTGAATCAAATTGGCTAGGCTATCTCTTTGTACCGGGGGATGTAAAAGTAAAGTGTCTGGATTGTCCAAAACGGCAACATCACTATAAAATAATTGTTGACCAATCACATAAGGCTTGGTAGTACCCTTTGTTAGGTTTCTTAATTGAAAACTAATTTTCCAACTTGGATTTTGGTTTTTCTTTTCTTTTGCTTCAGTGACCTGCGTAATTTGACTCAAAGGGTCAAGACTTAAAGTCATTAAACTTGCATCGATCGTATCTACTTCCGCAAATATTTTTTCTTTAGTGAAATTATAAAAACCTCTAGATCTAAATAAAGCAACGAGTCTGTCTAATTCATTGTTGATACCCTCATTAGAATAGGCCTGTCCTTTTTGCAAATAACTAGCACTACTATTTTTTAAAGCGATGTCTTGTAAAATCGGGTCAGACAATTGGTAGGTAATGGTGTCGAGTAATGTTTTCTTATTTAGCTCAACTTGCATTGATAGCGTTATTCTCCATTCTTTCTTTACCGTATCTGTTGTAACAATTGGGGTCAATACAGGATGATGATAACCTTCTTTTGCAAGAAAATTGGCCATGTATTGAATGGTTCTACTCATCCTTTCTGGCTGATAGCTTTGTGGTTTAACAATGGTGTTGAAAAAACCATATTGGCGAATCTTGCGCACTTTAAGACTGTCATCCCAGTAATTATCTAAAGCAATACTCAATTCTTTTGCGCTATGCCTTGAAGGGGCGTCTTTAATGACGATTTTATTATTGTACAAAAAAGCCTTTTCCTTGGGATAATTATGCACGACTGCCCTTTTGAAATCTGCGCAGCTATTTAAAAAAAATAAAAGGCTGAATAGACTCAAACTTGAGGAGAATCGAATAATTTTAACTTTCCCTAACTGCATGAAAATGATCAATAAGAATGAGCTCAAATATATTCAATCTTTCGCCCATAAAAAACATTGGGCAGAAGAATCTGTTTTTATCATAGAAGGACCAAAGATGATGGAAGAGCTGATGGCTTCAGATTGGGTGGTTCGTCAAGCTTATGCGACAAATGAATGGATCCAAAATCAGCCTTTTAAGCCTCATTATGTGACCGAAGTGGCCGATTTTGAATTGGATAAAATCAGTCAATTGTATAAGGGCAATCAGGTATTGGCGTTGGTGGAAAAAAAACAAACAAAAGCGACGATTCAATTCAAAGGCAAATTGACCTTGGTTTTAGATGGGATACAGGATCCAGGCAATTTAGGAACCATCATTCGAACAGCTGACTGGTTTGGATTGGATCAAATTGTTGTCAGTGCTGATACGGCAAGCTGTTACAATCCTAAAGTAGTGCAAAGTACCATGGGAAGTATATTGAGGGTAAATGTGTTGGTCGCAGATTTGCCAGAAGTATTGAATGCCTGTCCAGTACCTATCTACGGAGCTGTATTGGAGGGAAAACCGATTCAAGCAACGAAACTTTCAAAAGAGGGTATTCTGATGATTGGTAATGAATCCAAAGGAATCCGTAAGCCATTGCTTTCATTGATAACAGATCCTATTACGATTCCTAAATATGGAGAAGCCGAATCTTTAAACGCGGCAGTCGCGGCAGGAATTATGCTAGCCAACTGGCAACATTAATCAAATCGAACTGCTTTTGCGGGACTCATTTTCTTAATCCAAATAGTAGGGATTAAAAAAGATAAATAACTCAGGAGTGCAGTTCCCACAATCACGCCCAGCACTTGTAATGGATCAATCAGAATGGGCAGCACATCAATTAAATAGGCAGATTCGTCTAAATGAATCCATTGGAATTTTAATTGAATTAAAGAAATGCCTAGACCAAGAAATACACCAAATCCAATGCCCATCCAAGTGATGAAACTTGCTTGGTACACAAATACTTTACGAATCATTTGATGTGAAGCCCCCATTGCGGTCAAGCCTCCTATCATTGGAACACGCTCCAGAATTAAGATCAATAAGCAAGTGATTAAATTGACGATGGCAATGAATAACATAATGACTATTGTGATATTCCTATTGATACTTTGTACTTTAATCCAATCAAATAATTGTGGATACACATCTGCGCTTGCGCTACTGACCCAGTTTTCTGGCAAGCTGCTTTGTAATTTTTCCTGTGTTCTATCAATCGTGTTGATGTCCTTTAAGTCAATCTGGTAGCCAGTAATAGCACTAGGCTCCTGAATGAGTTGTTGTAATAATTTAAGATCAACAAATACATTCCTTAAATCATATTCCTCAATGCCTGTGTGAAACAACCCAACCACAATCAATTTCCTTTCTTGCACGGCCCCGTTTTGTAAAACGTAGAGTTTAACTTGGTCACCCGTGTCAATATGTAATTTAGTGGCAATTAATTTTGAAAGTACAATTTCTTTAGCGCTAGTTTGGGGATCCGTTTGAATACACCTTCCTTTGCTTAAATTTGGTATCATTGTAAAATCTGCAATGCCCTTGGCATTCAGCCCTTCTATTTCAATATCCTTGGCTAAGACCATTGTTTGATTCAAGTAGGGTGATGCAGATTGTATCTCCGGAATGGATTTAATTTGTTGGAGGAAATTTGGATTCTCACTTAAAGTGTTTCCATTCACGGATGCAATTTGAATATGTCCCCAAAAGGAATACACTTTATTGCTGATGGTGGATTGAAAACCGTTGACAATTGAAAAAGTCAATAAAATAGCGGCCACACTGATAGCGGTTGCTGCGATAGATAGTCTGACTATAAATCTAGTGTAGTTTTTTTGTTTATAAAAACTTATCCTCTTAGCTATTTCAAATGCAGTATTCAACCTGTTAATTTTAATCAAATCTAGTTTTTTATCTTTATAATTAGCAGTTTCAACTTAGTTTCGTTGATGTAAACAACTAACTATGACAAAGTGGATACTTCCTGTTTGTTTGTACTTTTTCGTATTGCCGTTGCATGGGCAAGTGGATAAAATATTGGATCCCAATATTCAAACAGTGTTGGTGTTTCCTAAAGGGAAACCATTGGCATTGCCTGTCATTGGATTGAATACACAGGAGGAGTTGTTGATACAGTTTGATGACTTAGCTGCGCAATACCAACAGTATTATTTTACCATAGAATTAATGGATATCCATTGGCAACCTGTGGCCTTAAATCCATTTGACTATATCAGAGGCCTCACTCAAAACAATATTAGAGACTACACCATTTCATCTATTGCACAACAGTCTTATTATCATTATAGCTTTAGTTTCCCAACAGCATCTTGTAGACCCACCAAGTCGGGGAATTATTTGATGAAAGTGTATAAACAAGGGAGGGGCAATGAACTTGTTTTTACCAAACGATTTTTTGTCATAGAGCAGGATGTGCCCATTGCAGCAAGTATCCAAGAACCATTTGATGGTACTATTTCAAAATCACATCAAAAAATACAAGTAGCATTAGATGTGAAGAAAATTAATTTTCTTCAGCCTGAACGATTACAGGTTGCTGTACTTCAAAATACCAGGTTCAATGACTTGTTGATTTCTAATGCTCCAAGTTTTATTAGAGGCAATCAAATTGAGTACAATGCAGATAGGGATTTTGTTTTTCCTGCAGGGAAAGAAGCCCGTTGGTTAGACTTACAAAATCTAAGATTTAAAACCGATCGTATTGCGCAGATTCAACAATTGGGTACAGGTACAAATATCATTTTAAAGCCAGATCAATCAAGAACGACCATTCCATATTATACTTTTAAGGACTTGAATGGACAATTTATCATTAGCAATTCAGAGTCCATCAGAAATGAGGATCAAAATGACTATGCCCATGTCTTGTTTACTTATCTTCCCAAAAATGGAATCCCATACCAAGACAAAACGCTTTATTTAGCTGGTGCACTCACGGGGAACCAATTAGATTCGAATGCCCGTATGCAATGGAATAATGCGAAAGGGCAATATGAAAAATGGCTACAATTGAAGCAAGGTTATTATAGTTACAATTATATCCTAAGGGCGGATCAATCACCTAATCCAATGCATGATTTTATGTGGACAGAGGGGGATCATTGGGAGACAGAGAATAGCTACACCATTTTTGTTTATTACAGGGTAGCGGGTAGCAGGTATGACCAAATTATTGGATTTTCCAGCCTGAATTCGATACAAAATTGGTAGGAAAAACGATGTGTTTTTACTACCTTCGCACCGGCAGGTCTTACACGACCAGCTCCTGCTGAACCTCCCCAGGGTAGGAATACAGCAAGGATAGGCGGTTGAGCGGTGCGATGTGAGTAGCCTGCCACTTTTTAAAACTTGGATACGCAAGTAGCCAAACTAAAACCTCGGTTATGAAATTTTTTATTGACACAGGAAATTTAGCGCAAATCAAAGAAGCCAATGACCTTGGTATCTTAGACGGTGTAACAACCAATCCTTCTTTAATGGCTCAAGTAGGCGTGAAAGGTGAGGAAGCAATTGCTGCACATTATAAAGCAATCTGTGAATTAGTAGAAGGGGATATCAGTGCCGAAGTTTTATCTACCGACTTTGCTACGATGGTAGAAGAAGGAAAAAAATTAGCAGCGATTCACCCAAATATTGTGGTGAAAGTGCCTATGATTAAAGATGGTATCAAAGCAATCAAATGGTTTACAGACAATGGTATCCGTACCAATTGTACTTTAGTATTCTCTGCGGGTCAAGCTATTTTAGCTGCAAAAGCAGGTGCTACTTATGTATCTCCATTTATTGGTAGAATAGATGATAGTTCTTGGGATGGAATGGAATTGATTGGTCAAATCCGTCACATCTATGATGTACAAGGATTTACGACTCAAATTTTAGCTGCATCTATCAGAAACGCTTTACATATTGTAAAAGCTGCTGAAGCTGGTGCCGACGTTTGTACTTGTCCTTTGGATTCAATTTTAGGATTGTTAAAGCATCCTTTAACGGATATTGGTTTAGCCAAGTTCTTGGAAGATGCAAAGAAGATGTAGTCGATTTATTTGATCTAATATTTTAAAGCCTCGCAAATTGCGGGGCTTTATTTTTCGCGATAGCTTCTACTCAAATTTACTGGTGCTTTAATGCTTCTCGCTTGGATAAATTAGAAAGCTGCGGGTGCGCTTTCACGAAATTTTTAACCCAAATTGGGTCGGTATAAGCGTAAGCCCTGAGCGCCCATCCGATGGCTTTTCGAATAAAAAAGTCTTCTTCTAATTCTGTGTGTTCAATATACTTACTAAGTAATGCAGTATCGGTTTTAGCTTTATAGGTTAATTGAAAAAGTAAACTCATTCTTTGCAACCATTTGTTAGATGACTGATTCCATTTTGAAGTGACAAGTTCGATGGCTTCTGGAAATTGTAAAAAGTATTTACTAATAACCGCTGAATTGGTGGAGTCTACAGAATCCCACCAACTATTGTGCGTGATCATCCATTCTATCAATGGAATGGTTTTTGGGGACCATAGATTTTTATGATGCCCTAAAAGTTCTATCGCAAAATAATGTAGTTCTCTTTGTGGCTCACCAAAACATGCTTTAATGAGTGTGCTTAATTCATTGTGGTCCTTTATAGGGTTGGTTTTGTAAAACGCCTTACAGATTTGTCTTCTTAGGGGAGTTTTAATACCATAAAACTCAAACTGATTCAGCAAATAAGCTTTTGCTCCCTTTGCATTGGTCGCATCACCGTTGGCTGCGTATATTTTTTTGATCGCTGTTAAGTAAGGATGTGCCATTTGATATTTTCGAAAACGATTGTTTAATTATACGCCTACGACTCTTTTATTGAATGCACTATTTCTTGCTGCTTCTAATACACGAATAATATTGGTGCCTTCTGCTGCCGTGGTAGGCAAATGGCCATTGTTTAAAATTGCATCTGCCATCTTATCATAGAATGTTCCATAATTACCTGGGATACTTGGAATGATTTTATTCGTAATGATGCCATTCATGTCAGTATATAAAACACCATAATCTTCTGTAGCTTCAGCGCCCCAGTTTGGACTATTTGGTTTTTTACCAGCGATCAAATCCGCTTCTTGCACGTCCGATCTATTTTTAATAAAACATCCTTTGGTGCCATAGACTTTGTAGCCTGGACCTTCTGTCATAAACAACATGCCGCTTGTTAAAGTGATACGGTGAGATGGATAGTAAAGTATCAAAGTAAAATAATCGTCAATGATGGAGACCTTTCTTGTAATACGGATATCTGCAAATACAGCCAATGGCATACCTGACAATAAAATAGCCTGATCCACTAAATGTGGTCCAAGGTCATACAACAAACCAGCACCAGGTGTAACAGATTCCTTATGTTTTTTAGGGCTCAAAGTGGTTCTGTATCTTTCAAAACTAATTTGCACATCTTGTAAAGTACCTAGTTCCCCTTCTTGGATTAATTTTTGTAGCGTCAGAAAATCTGCATCATATCTTCTGTTATGGTAAACTGCTAATTTCAAACCTTTACTTTTAGCCAATGCATCTAATTCTTCTGCTTCTTTTGCAGTCACCGTGAATGCTTTTTCTACCACCACATGTTTACCTGCCAATAATGCGCTTTTCGCAAAAGTAAAATGGGTGTCATTAGGGCTATTGACAATCACTAAGTCAATATTCACATCGGCCAATAATTCCTCGTAACTATTATATGATTTGGTACCAGGGTAGGCTGCTTCAATGTTTTTTGTTGTGCGTTCCCAACTGCCTACTAGATTGAAATTAGGGTTGGTTGCTAAAAATGGAGCATGGAAAACTTTTCCACTCATGCCAAAAGATACTAGTGCTGCGTTTATCATGAATTAAAGGTAAAAAAAATACCTCTGAGTTATCAGAGGTATTTTAAAAATCTTAAGAGGCGGAACAAAATTCCCTCTCAAATATTTGAGAGGGAATTTTAAAATCATTAGAGGTGGATTTTTGTAGGCTTTAAATTTCTAAAAAAGCCTACAAAAAGAGCACTATCCAGCAACTTGCTTTCTGATGATGTTCAATGCACCACCCGCTTTAAACCACTCAATTTGTTGTTGGTTATAAGTATGGTTTGCTTTGATCGTATCAGTTGTTCCGTCCTTATGAGTTAACACTAAAGTCAACGGTGTGCCTGGAGCGAAACTAGTTAAGCCTGTTACATCAATTGTATCATCTTCTTGAATCTTTTCGTAATCTGCTTTATCTGCAAAAGTCAAAGCCAACATGCCTTGCTTTTTCAAGTTGGTTTCGTGGATACGTGCAAATGATTTTGTCAATACTACACGAACACCTAAATGTCTTGGCTCCATTGCAGCGTGCTCACGAGAACTACCTTCTCCGTAGTTTTCATCACCCACTACAATTGTTCCAATACCAGCAGCTTTGTAAGCTCTTTGTGTATTAGGCACCGTATCGTAGTTGCCATTGATTTGGCTCTTTACATTATCTGTTTTTTCGTTGAAGAAGTTAACAGCACCAATCAATAAGTTATTAGAGATATTGTCTAAGTGACCACGGAACTTCAACCATGGACCTGCCATAGAGATATGATCCGTTGTACATTTTCCTTTTGCTTTAATTAACAATCTTAATGATTTAAGATCTGTTCCTTCCCATGCTGCAAAAGGATCTAATAATTGTAAACGCTTAGATGTTGGATCTACTGCTACCACTACTTTTGAACCGTCTTCAGCTGGTGCTTGGAATCCTGCATCTTCTACAGCGAATCCTTTTACTGGTAATTCATCTCCAGTTGGAGCGTCTAATTTAACTTGTTCGCCTTTATCGTTGGTCAATGTATCTGTTAATGGATTGAAAGTCAAATCACCCGCAATCGCTAATGCAGTTACTAATTCTGGAGAACCCACAAATGCATAGGTGTTAGGATTGCCGTCCGCACGCTTTGCAAAGTTTCTGTTGAAAGAATGCACGATGGTATTTTTTTCTTTTTTCTCTGCACCAACACGCTCCCACATACCAATACAAGGTCCACATGCGTTTGCAAATACTTTTGCACCAATTTGACTGAATACATCTAAGAAACCATCTCTTTCGATCGTGTATCTTACTTGCTCAGAACCTGGAGTGATCATGTATTCTGCCTTAGTGGTTAATCCTTTTTCCGCTACTTGTTTTGCTAAGCTAACTGCACGACTAATATCTTCATAAGAAGAGTTGGTACAGCTACCAATTAAACCCACTTCAATTTTGGTAGGCCATCCGTTTGCAGCAGCTACTTCTTTCATTTTAGAAATAGGTGTCGCTAAGTCTGGAGTGAATGGTCCGTTCAAATGTGGTTCTAAAGTATCTAAATCAATTTCAATCACTTCGTCAAAATACTTTGTTGGGTTGGCGTATACTTCAGCATCTGCTGTTAAGTGTTCTGCAACACCGTCAGCTAATGATGCTACATCTGCACGACCTGTTGATGTTAAATAACGGCTCATGCTAGCATCGTATCCAAAAGTAGAAGTGGTTGCACCAATTTCGGCACCCATATTACAAATGGTTCCTTTACCAGTACAGCTCATGCTTGTAGCACCTTCACCAAAATATTCAACAATCGCACCAGTACCACCTTTTACAGTTAAGATACCAGCCACTTTTAAAATCACATCTTTAGGAGCAGTCCATCCGCTCAACTTTCCTTTTAATTTGATACCAATTAACTTAGGCCATTTTAGTTCCCAAGCCAATCCTGCCATCACATCACAAGCATCAGCACCACCCACACCAATCGCTAACATACCTAAACCACCTGCGTTCACTGTATGAGAATCGGTACCAATCATCATACCACCTGGGAAGGCGTAGTTTTCTAAAACCACTTGGTGAATAATACCTGCACCTGGTTTCCAGAAACCTAAACCATATTTGTTAGACACAGAAGCTAAGAAATCGTATACCTCTTTACTTTCTGTTGTCGCAACTTGTAAATCTTGTTTTGCTTCTACTTTTGCAGAGATCAAGTGATCGCAATGCACTGTACTTGGTACAGCCACTTTTGGACGACCTGCTTGCATAAATTGTAACAAGGCCATCTGTGCTGTTGCATCTTGCATCGCTACACGGTCTGGTGCGAAATCAACATAAGAACCACCTCTTTCGAAGCCTTCTAATTTTTGGTCTGTATGTAAATGAGAAAATAAAATTTTCTCAGATAAAGTCAAGGGGCGTCCCAACATTTTACGAGCCGCTTCTACTTTTGCTGGCATTTCAGCATATACTTTTTTGATCATTTCGATATCAAAAGCCATAGTTGTCAATTTTAGGTGTTAAAACTGATGCAAAGGTAAGCCAAAATGACCCTCGGAGTGAGCAAAAAATGCACTTTATCTCCACTTTTTTAGCTAGATTTGACGACTACTTAAACCTCGATAATGCAAAAACTGAGAGATTTCCTAGAATTACATGCTTTTGGCGTTTGTTCTGCTATAGGAGAACGTCTGGGAATCGCCAGCTCTAAGATCAGGACTTGGTTTATTTATATCTCATTTTTGACCTTTGGGTCGCCAGTCATCATCTACATGGTCTTGGCTTTTTGGAGGGGGGTGAAACATTATATCCTCTTGGGGAAACGCAATCCTTTAAAATATTAGACTACTGCCTTTCTAAGGCGCACTAATTTTTCTAATAAAGGTTCTAATAAATCCAATCTTAACATATTCGCGCCATCACTTTTTGCAACAGCAGGATTAGGATGTGTTTCAATAAACAAGCCGTCTGCACCCGTAGCGATAGCAGCTTTAGCAATCGTTTCAATTAAACTAGGATTGCCACCTGTAATACCTGAAGTTTGATTGGGTTGTTGCAATGAATGCGTACAATCCATAATCACAGGCACGTTGTTCTCAGCCATTGCTGGAATATTTCTATAATCTACTACTAAGTCTTGGTAACCGAATGTATTGCCTCTTTCAGTTAGCATCACTTTATCGTTACCTGCTAATTTGATTTTATCCACTGCAAATTTCATGGAAGCACCACTTAAGAATTGCCCTTTTTTTACATTCACAATTTTACCTGTAGCAGCTGCTGCCACTAACAAGTCTGTTTGACGACATAAAAATGCAGGGATCTGTAAGATATCAATAAACTCAGCTGCAATAGCGGCTTCTTCATGCGCATGAATATCGGAAGTGGTTGGCACATTGTATTTTGCGCCCACTTTTTTAATCAATTCCATTCCAGTGTCATCTCCAATTCCAGTAAAAGAATTCGCACTTGTGCGGTTTGCTTTTCTGTAGCTTGCTTTAAATACATAGGGGATGCCTAGGTTCTTACAAATGGTAGATACCTTTTCTCCAATTTCCATGACCAAAGCCTCGTCTTCCACCACGCAAGGTCCAGCAATTAAGAAAAAATTGTTTGGGTCGTAAGATTGTGCTTTGAATAAGTCTTGTAAATAGTTAGGTATCATAAGGGGCGTTTTGCGTGGTCAAAGTTAATGGAATTATTTTATCATTTTTTTCAAACTCAAGTCAGCGACAGTTCTTTTATCTAAAATGGCCAATGTATTGTCACGAACTTCGATCATGACTCTGTTGATACCACATTTCTTTTCATTACAGTCGGCACATTTTTCATAAAAGTTTAAACTTACACAAGGAAGTAGGGCAATCGGTCCTTCGATGGTTCTAAAAATGCTCGATAATTTAATTTTTTGTGGAGGGAGCGCAAAAAAATAGCCACCATTCTTTCCTTTTTTACTTTCAAGAAAACCCGCTTTTTTTAGTTCCAATAAAATGGTTTCTAAGAATTTAATGGGGATGTTTTTTGCTTCGGCAATTGATGCAATCAAGATAGGTTCCATACCGCCTTGTTCGGCCATATAAGAAAGTGCTTGTAATGCGTATTGCGTTTTTTTTGATAGCATAGCGGTTGTTTATAATCCTAAAACATCTTTCATGGTGAATAGGCCTTTCTTACTTGCTGCAAATTCAGCAGCCATGACAGCACCAGCTGCAAAACCTTGCCTTGTATGCGCAGTATGCGTAATTTCAATGGTATCTATTGGAGAACTATAACAAACAGTATGTGTGCCTGGAGCAGGGTCTATTCGTTCAGATCTGATACTAATTTCATTTGGATTACTCGCAGCATCATTGGTCCATTTGTGTTTTCTGCCAAGGTTTTCAAGAATTTGTTCTGCCAATGAAATGGCTGTTCCACTTGGGGAATCTTTTTTTTCTGTATGGTGTATCTCTGTCATGGACACATCATAATCAAGATAAGGGTCCATTAATTTGGCCAATTGTTTGTTGATTTCAAAAAACAAATTGACACCAATGCTATAATTACTTGAATAGATGACTGTGCCATTGTTTGCTTTACATGTAGCTTCTACTGTGGACCATGCATCTAACCAGCCGGTTGATCCACTCACCACTGGTAATCCATATTCAATACATTGTAGGATATTTTGCACAGCGCTATGTGGACCAGTAAATTCTATCGCTACATCTGCTTCGGATGCAAGTTCCTTGGTGAAATCGGCCGCATTGGATACATCAATTTTTAACACTACTTGATGTCCTTTTTGAATGGCAACCGCCTCAATGGCTTTACCCATTTTACCATATCCAATTAATGCAATTTTCATTCGGTTATTTTTAACTTCTTTATTTAGCGTATTTCCAGTTGAACTGTAAAGATAGGCCTGCCTGTTGATATGCGTCAGCATGCATAGGTGCCATTTTCATGCTTAAATTATTACTCACATCAAAGGCTTTTAAATGACCAGATACCGAAGCGTCTACTACATTGATCCCCCAAGCTAGTATAAACCACATAATAGAATAATCCCTATTTTTTCTGAACACATTTCGGTAGCTCTGAAGGGATCCTGCACTTAGATTTTTCAAAGTCGGATCAATCTTGCTCACATTGGAATTGTCTCCATTTGCTTCCATGATTCTAGCTTCATAAGCAAATTTAGTCTTCGCGTATAAATCGTTATTGTATACATAGGTCACCACAGGAACAGATAACACACCATACACTAAAGGAATTTTCCAATATTGCTTATTGTATGCTTGTCCTAGTCCAGGTAAAATGGCCGATCGAATGGTTGCTTTTTTGGGTGTATGTGTGGAATAGTTGATCGTGCTATCTTGTGCCCACAAGGTTTGTTGCATACACAACAAAAACAATATGGTATAAAAAAACTTCATCTAACTAATACTTACTTGCATTGCATCTAAGATCTTATTCAATGCGTTTAAATCATTGTAACTAATCGTGATTTTGCCTGATCCATTTTTTTGATGCTGCAATTGTACTTGAGTACCAAAATGGTCCTTTAATTTATTTTCTAAACGCTGATAAACAGGAGAAAGTTGATTGCTATTGCTTCCTGTAGTAGCGGTTTGTTTTGTTCCTGCACCTTGTGTTATTTGTTTAATCAATGCTTCTGTTTGACGCACTGTTAAACCTTTTTCTGTTATTTCTTTTAATAAGAAAAGCTGTTTGTCTACTTCTTTGCCAATGAGCAATTTCGCTAAACTCACACTTAAACTTCCATTGCGCAATGCTGCTTGAATTGCAGGTGGCAATTCCAATAAACGAATGTAGTTGGATACGGTAGAACGATCTTTGCCCATACGCTCGGCTACTTGTTCCTGCGTATAGTTGAGTTCGTCCATCATTCGCTGATAACTTAAAGCCACTTCAATCTCGTTTAAATCTACTCTTTGTAAGTTCTCTAATAAAGCGAGTTCTAATAATTCTTTATCATTCCCTAATCTTGTGTAGGCAGGAACATCTTTTAAACCAGCAATTTTTGCAGCACGGAATCTTCTTTCACCAGCGATCAATTGAAATTTACCATTGGTTAATTGAGCTACAGTAATCGGCTGAATTAAATCATGCATTTTTAATGACTGCGCCAATTCTTGTAAAGCTTTTTCGTCAAAATCTTTTCTAGGGTTTTTTGGATTGACAACGATATCTGTCAATGCAATCCTATTGATTGCAACCGCTTTTTCAATTGCTGCAGGTTGAACTTTGCCAGCAGGGTTTTTATACTCTGCATCCATATTCTGTAATAAAGAACGAAGTCCTTTACCAATCAAATCTTTGCTAGGTGTGCTCTTGCTCATAGTACTAATCTATTATTCTCTCGGCATTACTCATTTTAGTCATGCCATTTTTCTGTAAAATTTCTTTTGCCAAATTCAAGTAATTCACGGTACCCTTGCTATCTGCATCGTATAAAATCACTGGCTTGCCCACACTTGGCGCTTCACTCAATCTTGTGTTACGGTGAATAATGGTATTGAAAACCATTTCGTCAAAATGCTTACGTACTTCACTCACTACTTGGTTGCTCAATCTTAAACGACCATCATACATGGTCATTAAAATGCCTTCTATCTGTAAGTCTGGATTTAATCTGCTTTGAACAATTTTAATTGTATTCAATAGTTTTCCTAAACCTTCCAATGCAAAGAATTCACATTGAACGGGAACAATTACACTGTTAGCGGCTACCAATGCGTTCACAGTGATGAGTCCTAAAGACGGCAAACAATCAATGATGATAAAATCGTATTGGTCATCTACTGCTGCTAATAAATTTTTTAAAACATTCTCTCTATTCGGAAAATTAACCAATTCAATTTCGGCACCAACTAAATCGATATGAGAGGGGATAAGGTCTAGATGCGGAATTTCAGTTTTCAACACCACATCCGTCAATGGAGTCCCATTGATCATCGCGTCATAAAGGCTAGTGTTGATATTATGAAGGTCAAATCCAACCCCCGTGGTGCTATTTGCTTGAGGGTCAGCGTCAATTAACAATGTCCTATATTCTAAAACAGCTAAACTTGCCGCAATATTGATGGCCGAAGTGGTTTTACCCACACCACCTTTTTGATTTGCTATACCGATAATTCTTGCCATAAAGTGCACTCCTTAATTTGCTCCAAAAATAAGGCATAAATAGTAACAATTTGGGATTAAATCTGTTATAAAGAAGCTGATTAAACTTAATTTTACAGCTTAATAACCGCTATGAAGAATCCCATTTTTGTATTTATCCTCATCAGTTTCTTGATTTTGATTGATTTTTACATCTTTCATGTCCTAAAAATCATGTTAAATGGAGCTAGTTTGGGAATAAGAACAGCTGTTAGTTATGGCTATTGGTTTCTTTGTATCGCAAGTTTGGGTTCTTTTCTGCTTTTCCCTTTTGTGGTCAACCCTTATTTTAGGCAATATGTTTTCTCTATAGGCGTGGGTTGGGTCATTACCCAAATCACCCTTGTTTTATTCTTTTTAGTGGATGATTTAAGAAGAGGTACATTTTGGACCATGGGTCAGGTGGCATCCACTGCTGGTGCAAAATTTTTAAATACAGAACAGGGCATCCCAAGATCCGCTTTTTTAAATTGGCTTGGATTGGGTGTTTCTTCAACTTTGTTTTTTTCGCTTCTATATGGGTTTGGGAATAAGTACAAATACCAATTGGTGCATAAGAAAGTGACGATTAAAAATTTGCCTGCTGCATTTAAAGGATTTAAAATTGTACATATTAGTGATATCCATAGTGGGAGTTTAAAAGAAGCTTTAGCAGTTCAAAAAGGAATTGATTTAATTCAAAAACAAAACCCAGATTTAATTCTTTTTACAGGAGATTTAGTGAATGATAGAGCAACTGAAATGCAGGAGTGGACAGCTGTTTTTGGACAATTGTCGGCACCAAAAGGGGTGTTTAGCACATTAGGCAATCATGATTATGGAGATTATGTGCAGTGGCCAACTTTGCAAGCCAAGGAAGCAAACCTACAGGCATTAAAAGAAGTACATGCATCTATGGGTTGGAAATTGTTAATGAATGAACATGTTTCAATTGAACATGCAGGTGCGCAAATAAAATTAGTAGGTATTGAAAACTGGGGCGCCAAAGCAAGATTTCCAAAATATGGTCAAATGGATAAAGCCATGCTTGGTGTGGATCCAAAAGAGGTGATTATTTTAATGAGTCATGATCCTAGTCATTGGGAGGCGCAAGTCATTGCTGAATATCCTCAGGTTGATCTAATGTTATCAGGGCATACCCACGGTATGCAATTTGGTTTAGAGAATCCTTATTTTAAATGGAGTCCTGTACAGTGGGTCTACAAACAATGGGCTGGTTTATATGAGCAAGGAAATCAAAAATTATATGTGAATAGAGGGTTTGGATTCTTGGGTTATCCAGGTAGAGTAGGGATCCTGGCAGAAATTACACTCTTAGAATTAGTTTAATTGCATAATCATGTAACAAAGTTTAATTTTGAGCGTTCTATGTATCGAAATACGCTTTTAGAACATTATTAAAATCAAATCCATGAAAAACATCCTATTGACTATCGGATTACTGAGCACACTTACTTTAAATGCACAAGAAAAATTTGGTATAGGTATAAAAATTGGACAAAATTTTTCTAGTGTCAATTCTGTAGCGGTAGATCGTCATGCAGCCTCTTATCATGGAGGTATTACAGCACAGATAGGGCTTACAGAAAAAATTAGTTTAGTGCCAGAAGTATTATTGTCCCAAACGAAATTAT
Organism: Sediminibacterium sp.; assembly: GCA_017983845.1. Taxonomy (GTDB): domain Bacteria; phylum Bacteroidota; class Bacteroidia; order Chitinophagales; family Chitinophagaceae; genus Sediminibacterium. Next base: position 95,664 of record JAGOAO010000002.1, on the reverse strand, counting down.
CTACCAATCCCTCTATTGGGGATGTGCTTGGCAACAATGCATTGAATCCGGAGACCTATCATTTAAACTATTTAATGGTGCCTTTGTTGATTCAGGTGAAACCATTTTCTGCATTGCTTTTACAAGCAGGACCACAATATGGTATTCTAATAGATCAAAAGAAAGACGGTATCGAAAATGCCCAGCTAGCATTTAAGCAAGGGGAGTTTTCATTTGTCGGAGGTGCCAAAGTAAACCTTGGCGGTTTCTTTGTCTATGGCAGATACGTTGTTGGCTTGCAAAACATCAATGACTTACAGGACCAGGCAAAGTGGAAAACCACACAATGGCAATTAGGATTAGGTATGAATCTATTTGGTTTTTAATGCTTTTTTAATAGCGCCGATAAATGTATTTAGTTGAATTAGGTCGCCTTCTTGTTGGGCAATAAAGCTATTGTCATTTAAGTCGCCCACTATCGCATCCATCTCGGCTTGATTTTCATAAACCATTTTTCTAAATGGATTGGTATAATCCTTTTCCCTAGAGCTTTTGATTTTACTGGTCACTTCTTCCTTAATTGCTTGGTAACGATCCAGCCATGCGTTAATTTTTTTAACACTCAATCCGCTAATGGATTCGCCTTGAATAAATTCTAGACAATGCAGTGCGTGTGTATTCTTTTTAGCAAGGTATTTATCTGTTTCTTGCTGATAAAATTGATGCACTTCATCCCAATGATTCAATTTATCTGTTTTGATTTGTTGAAGCATTGTTTGAACAGATTTGGAAGGGATTAATTGCCCACCAATATTCATCCAGTCCATTGCTGCGCCAGTCGTTTTAATGGCTTTTATTTTTGTAGGTAGATTTTTTAAACCATTTTGAGTCAACTTCACAATCAATTGGTCCATGCCATACATAAAGATCATTTTTTCAAAAATGGCAAATGCATCATAGCATTTAATGAGTCTTGTTTTTCGTTTGCTATTTTCAAAGCCTTCCACAAATACATCTAGTTGATCAATCTCTTTTTTAGTTTTTGTAGTAAGCAATTTAGAACCCAACAGGGCTAATTTAGCTTCCTCCATTTTGATTGACTTCTTTTCTTTAAGGAGTTGTGCTTTTGCGACAGCTATAGCAATGATTGATCTTCCCTTGATTAATTCATTAACACTATCTGGTGCTAAATAATCGTATTCAAAGTATTGATCGATATTTTTTCTTTTATCTCTATCTTGGTATTTCCATGCATTACGGGCTAGCGCATAAAAATTATACAAAAACCAATAGCCAGGCATCACCACCAATTCGTCTTTGGTGTAGTCAATACTTATGAGTGAAAAAGGAATTGGAATATTCAATTCATGGTTGTAATCGCCTTTATTTAAAATTGTAAAGCTTGGGAAAATCGAATTGTGTTTTATGCTCACACAAAGTCCTGGCCAGAAACCTCTTCCCATAATCACTTCTCCGTCAGCGCCTCGGCTATTATGATTAGAACCTAAGGTAGCACCAGCAGCTATATTACTTTGACCCATCACTAATGCGGCACAAAGAAAAGAGTTATTGTGGTGTTGTTCGTGTGCAGGGTAGATCAGGGAGTTCAGTACTTCGCAACAAGAAATAGTTGCATTCGGTCCCAAGAAAGAGTTAATCAACCTGGCACCATATTTTAATTGAGAATAATCCGACATAATGAAACGCACTGCTTTGATGCCATAGAAAATTCTACAGCCATAGCCTACAATACCATTCACCAATTCTGAACCTTCGCCAATCTGTGATTTTGCCACTTCATTGGAATTGATAGTGACATTCTTAATTTTGTTGGCACCTTTCAAATAGGCATCTGTGCCAATCCAAGTGTCTTTGATAATGCTACAATTTTTGATCACTGTTCTATTGCCAATTTTTCCATAATAGCCCCGTTTGTTATCAAATTGCTTTTCTGTAAGGTCAATAAATTTTTGCTGCAATACATGATCATGTCTATTCCTGGTCCACAAAAAAGCATCCGACGTAGTCATTCCATTAAAAGGTAGGACTTTACGACCTGTATTTTCATTACAAAGCTCAAGCCATATTCTAACCGATTCTGATTCTCCTTTTTTAAGAATACCGTTTCCAAATTTCGCATGATTGGTAGTGACTAGTTCATTCACATTACTAATAATCACTTCGTCGCCAATGATATAATGGGAAAGGTAGTTGACATTGTGAATGGCAACATTGTTGCCAAAATCGGCACTGATAATGGTAGAGTTGTACAAGCCTACAGGCACAGTCAAATCACTAAAGCAAAGGCAAGTGGTTTCTAAGTTGCCAATACGCACCAATCCAAAAAACGAGCAGCTCTTCACCAGTTCTGGATTAAAAGCGTTGGACACCAATAATTTGGTCCAATCGTCACTGGTATTGCCATTGCGCACTAGGATCTCAATTTCCAATGCAGTCAAAGAACGGTATTGAATACCACTTCTGTTTTGTTGATTGCGTAAATAATATTCGTCTTTGCCTTTTGGCAATTCCTTGATAAATCCATAGCCTAATTGAGGAAGACTTATTTTCTTAATCTCATTCATAGTTTGTACTAATTATTTAAACAGTGCAGGATGCATTTCATCCCATGCGGTTGCTTTTTGATATTGGTGTGCAATGGTTAAGATGGTCGCTTCGTCAAAAAGCTTGCCCACGAAACTAATGCCAGTAGGTAATTGGAATTTAGGATCTAACCCAGTTGGCACACATACTACAGGATGACCAGTTAGGTTGGTTATGGCAGATTGATTGCCTCCGCCCCTTGATGGACAAATGATGGCATCGTATTGCGCTATAATTTCATTTACTTTTTGCATTAAAGTAGTTCTATGCCTTTGTGCATTAATATATTCAACAGCGGGTGTAAACCTTGAAGTTCTAAATTGATTCGGCCAATCGTTTTTAGTTTGTCTTGTCAATGCATCATCCATGCCTGAACGTGTCAACTCGTCAAATTGCGCAGCACATTCTGCACCAATGATAATGTCCATCATGTTGAATTGATATACTCCACTATCAGGGAAATTAATTGGAATCAATTCAATCCCCATCTTTCTAAATTGCTTAAGCACTTCAAATTCAGATCGGTTGGTATCTTTTATTTTGTCAAAATAGTTTTTGGCATAGGCTATTTTGAGTGTTTTGATATTTGTTTTAGGCGCATAATTAAATGGCATATTTACTGCAGAACCATCTTTACCATCAGTGCCATGTAAATAATTAAAAACAATTGCAGCGTCATTTGCAGAGCGTGTAATAGGACCTACTTTATCTAAGCTATAACTCAATGCCATTGCACCAGAACGACTGATGCTTCCGAAAGTTGGTCTAAGACCAGTTGCACCGCAGGTAGTTGCAGGGGAGACAATACTTCCCCAAGTTTCGGTGCCAATCGCAAATGGAACTAGTCCTGCAACGGTAGCTGAAGTTGAACCTGCAGAGGAGCCAGAGGAACCATATTTTAAATTCCATGGATTCTTAGTTCTGCCACCAAACCAATAATCACCCATCGCCAATGCGCCAAGTGTAAACTTAGCAACCAAAACTGCACCAGCCGCTTTCATTTTTTGGTAGACAAATGCATCTTCTTGAATCACTTGGTTTTGATAAGGTGCTGCACCCCAAGTGGTCTTAGTATCTTTTACTGCAAATAAATCTTTTAATCCATAAGGAATCCCATGAAGTTGACCTCTGTATTTTCCTGCAGCAATTTCCGCATCAGCTTGCTTGGCTTGCGTTAGTGCAATATCTTCTTGAATACTAATCACACATTGTAATGTGTCACCATATTTTTTAATTCTATCAATAAAAAACTGCGTTAATGCAAGGGAACTGATTTTTTTATTTTTAATCAAATAAGCCAATTGTTCCACTGAATAAAAGGCCAATTCATTTTTGTCAGTTGGTAATTTTACAGAACTTGGTGCATCCCAAAGAATAGGTTGTTGTACTTTGTTGAATTGCATTCCTGGAAGGATGGCAGTATGCCAAAGACTCAATGGGGTACTATTGTTCAAAGACAAGGCATGCATCGCTTTGTAGTTTGCAATATTGTCTAACACATCATTGAATAAGGAGTCAATTTCAGGATCTGTAAATTGCAGGTCCATTAATTTAGCACTACTCAACAAGTCTGTTTTTGTAACAGGACGATCTTGAGCCAATAGGGGGGTAGCAATTAGGAACAAAAAGCCAACCAGCATTTTTTTCATAGCAACGATTTAGGTACTTATCTCAAAGATAATATTACCTACTCGTTTTTGAATTGCTAAATCGTCTTTTTTGTCCTCCATTTTGACCGCCTTCACGGGGTGCTCTGCCTCTCACATTATTGGGTTTGCCCCAACCTGCGTCTTTTGAGGTTTTGTTTGCGTGAAACTGCTGCATTGGATAAGGATGGCTTTCAATCACAGGGATGTTTTTGCCAATCAACTTCTCAATATCTTTTAAAAATGCTTTTTCTTCATAATCACAGAATGAATAAGCGGCTCCAGATGCGCCAGCTCTTCCTGTTCTACCAATTCGATGTACATAGGTTTCTGGAATATTTGGAATCTCAAAATTGATTACGTGTGCTAATTCATCCACGTCAATACCTCTTGCTGCAATATCAGTTGCAACCAATACACGCGTAGACTGATCTTTGAAATTACTCAAAGCTCGCTGTCTTGCATTTTGTGATTTATTACCATGAATGGCTTCTGCAGAGATATTGTTCTTTACCAATAAATTCACCACTTTATCTGCGCCATGTTTGGTTCTTGTAAAGACTAACACATTTTTGATATTCTGGTCTTTCAATAATTCCATCAATAAGGAATTCTTGTTCACTTTGTCTACAAAATAAACTGATTGATCAATAATTTCTACAGTCGATGATACAGGCGTAACCGTTACGGAGCTTGGTTTATTTAAAATCGCATTGGATAAGGTAACAATCTCTGGAGGCATCGTAGCAGAGAAGAATAGAGATTGTCTTTTCTTGGGCAATACCGCTAATAATTTTTTGATATCATGCACAAATCCCATGTCCAACATACGATCTGCTTCATCCAAAACAAAGAATTCAACGTCTCTAATACTTAGATGGCCTTGATTCATTAAATCCAATAAACGACCGGGTGTAGCAATCACTACATCCACTCCATTTCTTAATGCAGTCACTTGTGGCCCTTGTCCCACGCCACCAAAAATAACAGTACAGTTTAACGGGGTATGTCTGCCATAAGCTTCAAAACTCTCCGCAATCTGAATGGCCAATTCACGTGTAGGGGTAACAATTAATGTTCTAATCTTCTTTCGCTTCTCTGCAGGTTTATTTTGCAATAACAACTGAATAATAGGAAGGGTAAATGCGGCAGTTTTTCCTGTGCCGGTTTGTGCACAACCAAGTAGGTCCTTTCCCTCTAAAATGATAGGGATAGACTGTGCTTGAATGGGCGTTGGGTTAGTGTAGCCTTCTTCGAAAAGGGCTAATAGGATAGGCTCAATTAGGCCTAAATCTTTAAAATTCGTACTCATAATGGTCTGCAAGGTACGACATTTAAAATGGATCCCTTTTTTCGTCGTAAATTAGCAGCATGAAAATCGCCTTCTTTTCTACGCAAGCTTATGATAAGCAGTTCTTTACAGCACATAATGCGCTGTACCAATTCGAGTTAGTCTTCTTTGAAGCCGCATTGAGTTTGGAAACGGTGGAGTTGATTCAAGGAGTGGATGCTGTTTGTGTTTTTGTGAATGACAAAGTGGATGCTGCAGTATTAAAAGCTTTATCCTCTAAAGGCGTGAAAGTGGTTGCGTTAAGATGTGCTGGATTTAACAATGTGGACTTGGAGGCAGCAAAGGCAAATCAAATAAGTGTTTGCAGGGTGCCTGCGTATTCACCAGCATCTGTGGCGGAACATGCCGTTGCGATGATCCTTACATTAAATCGCAAAACTAATAAAGCATATAATAGAGTTAGAGAACAAAATTTTTCTTTGGTGGGCTTATTAGGTTTTAATTTAAAGGACAAAAAAGTGGCTGTAATAGGCACAGGTAAAATAGGTGCTGCATTTGCACGCATCATGTTGGGGTTTGGTTGTGAAGTCCATGCATTTGATTTAATGGTGGATGAGGCGCTTGAAAAAGCAGGCGTAATCTATCAACCCTTATTGTCGGTGATCAAAGATGCGGATATTATTTCGCTCCACTGTCCTTTGAATGAACAAACTAAACATATTGTGAATCCTGATTTTTTAGCACAGACCAAAAAAGGAGTGATGTTGATCAATACCAGTAGGGGTGGATTGATCGATACCAAGGCTGCCATTGAAGGATTAAAGACAGGACATATAGGTTATTTGGGGATTGATGTCTATGAGCAAGAAGAGAAATTATTTTTCAAGGATCTTTCTTCTGAAATTATTTTAGACGACACCATTCAAAGATTAATGAGTTTCCCTAATGTTTTTATTACAGCACATCAGGCCTTTTTTACAAAAGAGGCAATGGATCAAATTGCTACCACTACACTAGAAAATCTAAGGCATTTATTAGGGGACAAAAAAATAGATGAGCAAGCTTTGCAGCATGACCCATCTATTTTGGTTAGATAATCTTTTATTTAAATTCAATTTTGTTGAAGTGTGAATCCGGACATGATTATTCCACGGTTACTGACTTCGCTAAATTTCTTGGCTTATCTACATCAATGCCTTTTGCAACACCCACGTAATAGCTTAATAGTTGCAATGGAATGACACTTAATAAAGGTGCAATCACTTCGTCAATATCTGGCACAAACATCACGTTGTCGGACATGGTTGGCAACACAGCATCACCTGCTGTAGCGACAGCGATAATCTGTCCTTTTCTGGCTTTAATCTCTTGAATATTGGAAACTACTTTTTCGTAATACAAATCTTTAGTTGCCACAAAGACTACAGGTAAGTTTTCATCCACCAATGCAATGGGTCCGTGTTTCATTTCGGCGGCAGGGTAGCCTTCCGCATGAATGTAAGTGATCTCTTTTAATTTTAATGCACCTTCTAATGCGATAGGGAAATTATACCCTCTTCCTAAATACAAGAAATCCTTTGCATCTTTATATTTAGTGGCAATTGCTTGGATCTTTGTGGTGTCTGCTAAAATTTCTTTTACTTTTTCTGGGACAGATGCTAATTCATTTAATAAGTGCACATAACGTTCGTCAGAAATGCTTCCCTTTGCTTTTGCAATTTTCAATGCCATCATAGTCAAAACAGCCAACTGTCCAGTAAATGCTTTGGTACTCGCTACACCAATCTCAGGTCCAGCATGGGTATAAGCACCCGCATCACTCAAACGAGCAATACTACTGCCCACTGCATTGACTACTCCGAAAATAAATGCACCTTTTTCTTTCGCACTTTCTAATGCCACTAAAGTGTCGGCAGTTTCACCACTTTGAGAAATAGCAATAATCACATCTCCTGGATGAATTACTGGATTACGGTACCTAAACTCAGAGGCATATTCTACTTCCACTGGAATACGACATAGTTCTTCAATCATGTATTCGGCTACTAATCCAGCATGCCAGCTTGTGCCGCATGCCACAATCATGATTCTCGAAGCTTTGGTTAAAGCCTCTAAATGATTGTCTACGCCAGCCATAATAATTTGTTGTTGCTCATGCAATAATCTTCCTCTTAAGCAATCAAATATAGTGGCAGGTTGTTCAAATATTTCTTTCAACATAAAATGGTCATAGCCGCCTTTTTCAATCGCTGCTAATTCCATATCTAATTTCTGAATGAATGGCGTTTGTTTTTCGTTTCCTAAATTTTTCAAAATCAACTCATCCTTTTTCACAATTGCAATCTCATAATCATTCACATACACGACTTCTTTAGTGTATTCAATAATAGGAGAGGCGTCACTTGCTAAAAAATGTTCATCCTTGCCAATGCCAATAACTAAAGGACTCCCTTTGCGCGCAGCAATGATGGTTTCAGGGTCTTCTTGGTCAATTAATAAAATGCAATAAGCACCCACGATTCTTTTTAAGGCAATACGTAAAGCTTCTTCTAAGCTACTATTGTTATTGTCCTGAATATCTTGAATGAAATTCAACAATACTTCGGTATCGGTGTCACTTTTAAAAGTGTAACCCTTAGAAAGTAGTTCGGTTTTAATTTGGGTATAGTTTTCAATAATCCCATTGTGCAACATGGCTAAACGGCCATTATTAGATAAATGCGGATGTGCATTTCGGTCAGAGGGTTCGCCATGCGTAGCCCAACGTGTGTGCCCAATGGCTATATGGCTGTGTAAGTTTTTACCCACCACTGATTCTTCTAGTTCAGCGACTTTTCCTTTCTTTTTATGCACTTGTAAGCCGCCCTCTTGAATGATGGCAACCCCTGTACTATCATAACCACGATACTCTAATCTTTTTAATCCTTTTATTACAACCGGATATGCTTCTCTATGCCCAATATAACCTACGATTCCACACATATTTTGATGATTTGAACTTTATGCAATAATTTGAACGAAAATAAACATTAATATTTTAATGTATGCATTCATCAATAAATTTTGATACAACAGCTCAATTCATTTTGGAAAACGAACGCGTGTTATTGCGACCTTTGGTGCAGGAAGATGCGGTTTTGTTAGCCCCCTTTGTTAAAACTGAACCATCACTTTGGAAATATGCGTTAACGCCAATTGAGACAGAGCAAGACTTAGAACAATACATTGTTGCCGCAAATGATGCAAGACAAATGGGCACTGCTTATCCTTTTATAGTATTTGATAAAGTGCAAAATAAATATGTAGGGAGTACAAGGTTCTATGATATCCAGCCTCATTTTAAAACGACCCAACTAGGTTATACTTGGTATAGCGAAACTGTTTGGGGGACGGGCTTGAATGAACACTGTAAATTTTTACTTTTAAGTTTTGCATTTGAAACAATTGGTCTTGAGCGTGTTGAATTTCGTGCCGACAATCGTAATAAAAGAAGTATTGCTGCGATGCAAAAAATTGGTTGTACCGTAGAAGGTATTTTACGCAATCATTTGCCAACAAGTGATGGCTCAAGAAGAGACTCTATTGTATTGAGTATGCTTAAGGAAGAGTGGCCTACAATTAAAGCAGGGTTCCTTGCAAGAATAAAAATGCTAGACCAAAATAAATAAGGATTGCAGTTACGTCCACCAAGGTAGCTACAAAAGGTGCAGATGAAACGGCTGGATCGGCACCTAATCTTTTTAAAACGATAGGTAACATAGATCCAGTAATCGTGCCCCAGATCACTACGCCAACCAATGTTAAGCCGATTGTATTTGCAATCATGATCCAATGTTCTCCATAGAATCCAGGAGAAATATAATGCCAGACCATGACTCTAAAGAATCCAATGATACCTAAAACCAAACCTAATAATAATCCACTTACAATTTCTCTTCTTAAGATTTTCCACCAATCTTGAATGGTAATTTCTCCAACCGACATGGCTTGAATGATTAAGGTAGAAGCTTGAGATCCAGTATTGCCACCACTGGATAGAATCAAAGGGATAAATGTGGTTAGTACAATTACTTTGGCGATCTCTCCTTCAAAGTATCCCATCGCCGTGGCTGTAAGCATCTCTCCTAAAAATAAAACGACCAACCAAGTGATTCTTTTTTTGAATAATTTAAAAATGGAGATATCTAAATAAGGTTCATTCAATGCTTCAGTACCTCCCATTTTTTGCATATCCTCACTGAACTCCTCATTGGTTACCCATAAGATATCATCAATGGTAACAATCCCTAATAAAACGTCATTGTCATCTACCACCGGAATCGCAACACGGTTATTCATTTTGAACACCTGACTCGCGTGCTCCTGGTCATCATATACATTCAACGCAACATACCTGCCATCTATAATATCTTTGATGATATCATTCGGTTTTGCCAATAATAAATCTCTAATTCTAATATCATCTACCAAACAACCCAATTCGTCAATGATATAAATCACATCAATGGTCTCAGAATTCTTGCCATATTTTCTGATATTGTCTAAAACCTGTGCAACAGTATAATGCGGAAATACATAGACATAATCTGGGGTCATCAAACGACCTACTGAATCCTCTGGATAACCCAAAAGGGACAAAGTGATTTTGCGCTCCTCGGGATCTAGTAATTTAATTAAATCACGGATGGCCGCTTTAGGTAATTCTTCTAAAAAGTCGGTACGGTCATCTGGAGGCAATTCATTCAAGATCTTAGCTGTCTTTCTTGCAGGTAGTTCTTTAATGATGTCCTTCTGCTGATTGATGTCCAATAATTTGAAGACACTAACCGCTCTATGTACGGTCATAGTATCGATAATCATGCCTTCTTTTTCTGGAAATTCATTCACAAGCTCCACTACATCACTGATGTTTTGCTCATCTAAAAATTCCTTTAAAAGATGCATGTCTTCTCTAGAGAGGATCTCTAAAAAAACTTCGGATAATATGATTTCGTCTTCTAATTCCTCTGACATGGCTGCAATTTACGAAAATCATATTAGGAAGCGTTAACTTTATATTATGATATTGCCAATTTTGTACATCATGGAGACTGCTGAGCGTGGGAGAGGGGTCTTCACGACCGAGGCTATTCCAGAAGGAACCACCATAGAGATTGCCCCTGTACTTGTTTTAAATGAGGCAGATCGAGCGATAGTGGATACCACTTTATTGCATGATTATATTTTTGAATGGGGGGAAGATGAAAAGCAAGCAGCTGTAGCACTGGGCTATGTGTCTATCTACAATCATAGTACAGAGGCCAATTGCACCTATCATATGGATTATGCGCATAGGACCATTCAAATTCAAACAAAAAGAGCCATAGCAGCGGATGAGGAATTATGTATCAACTACAATGGGGATGGTGTTACAGATAAACCAGTTTGGTTTGACGCTAAATAATTGAAGGATTTCATTGGATTAAAACAGCACCAAACAAACAGGCATCGATACAGTAGTGTTTGTGGGCATTTTGGTGAGATTTCCAGTAGTTAGATTTCTTTTAAAAACCACAATATTATTACTTGCCTGGTTCGCCACCAACAACCATTTTCCATCTGCACTGATGGTAAAATTCCTGGGCATGATTCCTCCAGAAGGGGTATGTTTTTTTGAAGCAATATTGAGTAAGCCTTTTTGATTTATTTGGAACTGAACGATATTATTTTCTTTACCTCTATTGCTGGCGTATAAAAATTTTCCATCTGGACTTAAATGAATGTCGGCACTACCTGGACTTTCCTTACTTACTAAATTTGAACTGCTAATTCTTTGAACTAGTTTAGCGATACCATTTTGAAAAGCGTACACGCTAATAGTGCCTGTAAGCTCTTCTAAAACGTAGATGCTTTGTCCATTTTTTGAAAAGCTCAAATGCCTAGGACCAGATCCAGCTTCTGACTTTAAATTTTGTACAGAGGATTGGATGAGGGGTGGATGGATGCTTTTTTGATAGGGGTATATTTGTGTTTGATCCATTCCTAAATCATTGACTAAAAGCCATTTTCCATCAGGGCTAAAAAAACTTCCATGAACATGTGCTTTTGTTTGTCTTGTAGGGTGTTTGCTTGCCCCTTCATTTTGAATAAATTGTTGTGCGTTGGAGAGTCTTCCGTCAGCAAAACGGTGAAAGTTGGTTAAACTGCCTCCGGTATAATTTGCAACAAAAATATTTTTCTCGTCCGGGCTAATGCTTATATGGCAAGGATGTGCGCCCTTTGTCTCTACTTTATTTAAAAATTGCAATTGGTTTTTTGCGGCATTCAAAGCAAACGCGCTAATGCTGCCCATTTCGTTTTCATTGACTGCATAGACAAATTGTTTGTCTCCTGAAATCGCTAAATAAGAAGGGTTGGAAACACTGTCTGTGTGGCCCATTTCTTTGAGTTGTCCTGTCGCGGTATCTAAATGATAAAGGTAAATGCCATTACTCCCTTTTTGTGTATAAGTACCTACTAAAAGATTGGTTGTTTGCGCCTTGCTTAGTAGACTCTTGAAACATAAAAATCCTATCAAAAAAAATAGTTTGATTTTCATTTAAGTTTTTTTAAAATGTTTGTTAAGGATTTATTGAAACACCCTTACGTAATCAATTTCCATCTTCGCTGGTAATATGGCTTCGTTGATCCCTTCTTTACCGCCCCAATTGCCTCCAAAGGCAAGATTCAACAACAAATGCATAGGTGCATCAAAAGGCCATGCGTCTTTTCCCGTACCACGATTTGTAAAACTATAATAGCTTTTGTTATCGATCAAAATATTGACACTGTCTCGATTCCAGATGACAGAATACACATGAAACTGTGTGTCAAAATCGGGTACTGCTATTGTGTTTGTTTTTTGATTGCCAATGATATGGTTGAAGCTTTTAGTATGCACAGTGGCATGCACAATACCTGGATTATAGCCCACATGTTCCATGATATCAATCTCGCCATCATCGGGCCATTGAAGTGGCGAAGCAGATCCTAACATCCAAATAGCTGGCCAAGTGCCTAAGCCTTTGGGTAATTTTGCACGCACATCGATCCTTCCATAAATCCAATCTCCTTTGCCCTTGGTCACCAGTCTTGCTGAACTATATTTTTTATCCTCAATGGCTTGTTTTTTTAATTCAATGGTAAGGACACCGTCACCAACCCTTGCATTGCCAAGAGAATCTTTGGTATAGTATTGCAATTCATTATTACCCCATCCCCAGTCTCCTGTGCCAACATCATAATTCCATTTTGTAGCATCTGGTAATCCATTGTAATTGAATTCGTCATGCCAAACCAATTGCATTGGATGCTTCGTGGTCGTTTTTGTGCTGTGATTTTGACTTTGAGCGGATAGGCTTAAAGTGCAAATCAATAGGATAAAGTAGGATTTGAGAGGTTGCATAAAACGATTGTTCGTGTTTGAAAGGACAATGCTTGGTCTAAATTAGGTATTTTATGCTGTTTTAGTTGGGGATTTTGCAAAAGGGCCTTAAATTTGTGCCATGTTATTAAACAACCATATCCATCATTTTCATCCGCTATCTAATAGGTAAGCTGTAGATGTTGGTATGTATCAATATTAAACAAAGGGCTTACTAAATAGTAAGCCCTTTTAATTTTTATAATAAGTATATGCGATTAAAATTAGCGATTCAGAAATCAGGTAGATTAAACGAAGACTCAATGCGTCTTTTAAAAGAATGCGGTATTGATATTAGCAATGGCGTCAATAAGTTAAAAGCGGACGCCAGTAATTTCCCTATTGAAGTTTTCTTTTTAAGAGACGACGATATTCCTCAGTATGTGCAAGATGGCGTAGCTGATATTGGTTTTGTGGGAGAAAATGTAGTGTATGAAAAAGCCAAAAAAGTAGAAGTGGCTTATGAACTGGGATTTGGAAAATGTAGATTGAGTTTTGCAGTTAGAAAAGGCGAGGAATTTACAGGTCCTCAATTTTTAGCTGGAAAAAAAATTGCTACAAGTTATCCTGTCTTGGTTCAAAAATATTTGGATCAGCATCAAGTAACTGCAGAAATTCATGAGATTAGCGGAAGCGTGGAAATTGCTCCCGGTATTGGCCTAGCAGATGTGGTTTGTGACTTAGTGAGTAGTGGATCCACGCTATTTATGAATGGATTAAAGGAATCGGAAACCATTTTGAACTCACAGGCGGTTTTGGTTAAACGAAATAACCTACCTGCCGAATTAGTGACGATCTTAGAGCGATTGTTGTTCCGAATGGAATCGGTCAAGAAAGCAAAGAAAAATAAGTATGTTTTATTGAATGCGCCCAATGCACAATTAGATAAAATCATCGCATTGCTTCCTGGAATGAAAAGCCCAACCATTATTCCATTGGCTACAGAAGGATGGAGTAGTGTGCATACGGTGATTGCAGAAGCTGATTTTTGGAATTTAATTGAACAATTAAAAGCAGCTGGTGCAGAAGGAATTTTAGTGGTACCTATTGAAAAAATGATATTATAAGATGCAAGTATTTGAAGAACCAGAGATGCAGGAATGGGAGGCGTTATTGAAACGTCCAAATTTTGATGCTGCCCAATTATTGCCCAAAGTGCAGACGATTCTAGAAGCTGTTGCCAAAGAAGGGGACGTGGCATTATATAGGTATAGTGCTGAATTTGATCAGGTACAATTAAAAACAATTGCGATTGATCCTTTAATGGTAGAGCAAGCTGCTCAATTATTGACACCTGCACTAAAAACAGCGATACAATCAGCTAAAGTAAATATTGAAATTTTTCATCAAGCACAGATTAAGAAAGAAGAAAAAATAGAAACCATGCCTGGTGTATGGTGTTGGAGAAAAGCAGTGGGGATTGAAAAAGTGGGCATTTATATTCCGGGAGGAACAGCTCCTTTATTTTCAACGGTGTTGATGTTGGGTATTCCAGCAAAATTGGCGGGATGTAAGGAAGTGGTGTTATGTACGCCTCCAAGAAAAGACGGAACGGTTGATCCCGCAATTCTTTACGCAGCAAATTTGGTAGGCATTCAACAAATTTATACCATCGGTGGTGTTCAAGCAATAGCTGCCATGGCTTTTGGGACAGAGACTGTTCCTAAAGTGTTTAAAATATTTGGACCAGGCAATCAGTATGTGACTGCTGCCAAACAATTGATACAGCAACAAGGTGTAGCCATTGATATGCCAGCAGGTCCTAGTGAGGTTTGTGTATATGCAGATGAAACAGCAGTGCCTGCATTTGTAGCTGCAGATTTATTATCTCAGGCAGAGCATGGTGCAGATAGCCAAGTGTTACTGATTGCAAGTAATAAAAATATAGTAGATCTAGTGCAAGCGGAATTGGAGTTGCAATTGGCCACCTTGCCAAGACAAGCATTTGCAACGAAAGCATTAGAAAATTCAAAAGCGATTGTGGTTGCTGCAAGAGAAGACGCAATTCAATTGATCAATGCCTATGCCCCTGAGCATCTTATTTTGTCTATTGACAATGCATTGGTTGTGGCAGAAAAAATCATCAATGCAGGTTCGGTTTTTATTGGCAATTATTCACCAGAATCTGTGGGCGATTATGCCAGCGGAACCAATCATACCCTGCCAACGAACGGACATGCAAAAGCATACAGTGGGGTAAGTGTGGATAGCTTTGTAAAAAAGATCACTTTTCAGCAATTGACGGAAATGGGATTGAAAAATATTGCTCAAACAGTGATTCAAATGGCCACAGGGGAGCAATTGGAAGCCCACGCACAGGCTGTGGCAATAAGAGTGAAAGATATTGAATCAAAAATGTAATTTTAAGGACGAAATAAAATTAGAACTATGGCATTCGATTTAGACAAAGTGGTGAGGCCAAATATTAAAACCTTAAAGCCTTATTCTTCTGCAAAAGATGAATATACAGGTGAAGCGAAAATTTTATTGGACGCCAACGAAAATAGTTTGGGTTCGCCTTTATTGAAATGGTACAATCGTTACCCCGATCCTTATCAATCGAAAGTAAAAGAAAAGATGGCTTTTGTAAAGCAAATTGCCGCAAATCAAATTTTCTTGGGCAATGGAAGTGACGAGTGCATTGATATTTTATTTAGAACTTTTTGCGAGCCTGGAAAAGACAATATCATTATTTGTCCTCCAACTTATCCAATGTACGAAGTGGGTGCGAACATCAATGATATAGCGATTCAGAAAGCACCATTATTGCCAGACTATCAGTTGAATGTGGCGCATATTGAACAGTTGGTGAATGAACGAACTAAAATCATTTGGATTTGCTCACCCAATAATCCAACAGGAAATTCTTTAGATAGGATAGATATAGAAACCATTTTGAACCATTTTGATGGGATTGTCGTGGTGGATGAGGCGTATATTAATTTCTCAAAACAAAAATCATTTGTACAATCATTGATAGACTATCCCAACCTAGTGGTATTGCAAACATTAAGCAAGGCCTGGGGATTGGCAGGACTAAGATTGGGTATGTGTTTTGCAAGTCCTGAAATTGTGGGTTATATGAACAAAGTGAAAGCGCCTTATAATATCAATATTGTAACACAGGATTTGGCATTGCAAGCTTTGGAAGAAGTAGGACAAGTGAATGACATGATACAGCATTTGGTTGACATGCGCATTGCATTAGCAGAAGTGATTGCATCTATGCCTCATGTGATAAAAGTATTTCCTTCGGATACCAATTTTCTTTTTGTAAAAATTCCGCATGCAAGAAAATTGTACGAATATCTATTGACCGAGGGTATCATTGTAAGAGATAGGTCTAGCTTAGAATTATGTGAAGACAGCCTTAGGATCACCGTAGGCAATGAACAAGAAAACACAGCATTGGTGGACGCTATGTATCATTGGATAACAGACACATTTGAATAATTTTTAAAAAATATTAAAATTAAAAATCAAGAATCATGTATAAATTAAGCAACTTATTATTGGCTTGTTTATTTGCCTTTTCGGTGAATGCACAGGAAAATGCAGGATTGAAATTGCCTGCTGGTTTTTCAGCAAAATTATTTGCAGATCAAATTGGTAGTTCAAGACATATTACGATCAATGAAAATGGTGTGTTATTTGCAAAATTGAATTATCCCAATAAGGCAGGGCAAACGATCGTGCGAATGGAAGACGCCAATGGTGACGGTGTAGCAGAAAAAATAAGTGGATGGGGTAATTATGGTGGCACTGGTATTTATGTAAAAGGAAATCAATTGTGGGCAAGTTCGGATGATGCGGTGTATTTGTATCAATTGGATGCAAAGGGTGAAGTCATCAATCCAACCACACCGAAAACAATTATAAAAGAGTTACATAGCAGAAGACAGCATGCTTCTAAATCTATCACCATGGATCTTAAAGGGAATATCTATGTGAATATTGGTGCTTATTCTAATGCCTGTCAAGAAAAAGACAGATCTGTTGGCTCCAAGGGCATGATGCCTTGTCCTATCTTAGATTCTGCAGGTGGTATTTGGCAGTTTGATGGCAGCAAGGAAAATCAATCCTATGCCCAAGGTAAAAGATATGCCACAGGATTAAGAAACGTAATTGGTTTAGACTGGAACAACAAAACCAATAGTTTATTTGTAACACAACATGGCCGTGATCAGTTGAATACTTTTTATCCAAGTTTGTACACAGATGCACAAAATGCAGAACTACCTGCAGAGACCATGTATGAAGTAAAAGAGGGGGATGATTGTGGATGGCCTTATGTGTATTATGATCCTTTTCAAAAGAAAAAAATCCTTTCGCCAGAGTATGGAGGTGATGGTAAATTAGAAGGCGGAAAAAATGCATTGGATCCTTTGGTGGCATTCCCTGCACATATGGCGCCTATGGCATTGTTATTTTACAAAGGCAATCAATTTCCAGCTAAATATAAAGATGGCGCATTCATTGCATTTCATGGTTCATGGAATAGAGCACCATTGCCTCAGGAAGGTTATTTTGTGGCATTCGTGCCATTTAAAAATGGTAAGCCTGCTGGCGAGTGGGAAATTTTTGCCAATGGTTTTGCTGGAGAAGATAAGAACAAAGGTCCAAGAGTCGCAAAAGCAAGACCTTGTGGTTTAGCAGAAGGTGCTGATGGAAGTTTATATGTGAGTGATGATAGTAAGGGTGCAATTTTTAAAATCAGTTTCAATAAATAGTTATGCAAAAAGCACCATTCAAATTATTGAGTTTGTTTTTGACTGCCTTCTTATTTTGTAGCATTCAATCGAATGCACAGAACATGCAAAAGGGTAAAAAGATTTATGAGACAAGATGCCTTGCCTGTCACCAGGCAGATGGAGGAGGTGTTCCAAATATGAATGCACCTTTGGATGGGGCAAGCAACGTGGTAGGAAATGACATTGCTAGATTGGTTCGTGTCATCCGCAATGGATACAATGAGCGTGTGGCATTAGACGGTTTTTATTATAGCAATGCCATGACAGCAAGTCCAGACTTAAAAGACAATGAGTTGGCAGATTTGTTGACTTATATTAGAAACAGTTGGTCCAATAAAGCAAGTGCAATCAATGTAGCTCAAGTGCAAGCCGCTAAAAAGAAAAAATAACCAATTATAATATGCGACCAATTTTATTCATAGACAGAGATGGTGTGGTATTAGAAGAACCAGCTAGCGATTTTCAGATTGACCATATCGATAAAACGGTATTTGTGCCTGGAGTGATTTCGAATTTAAAAAAGATCGCCAACGATTTTGGATATTATAAAGTGATGGTGACCAATCAGGATGGCTTAGGTACGCCTGCTTATCCTACTGAAACATTTCAACCTTATCAGGACTTAATGTTGCGTACTTTAAAAGGGGAAGGTTTTGAGTTTGATGAAATTTTAATTGATACGACATTCGCTAAGGACAATGCGCCTACCAGAAAGCCGGGAATTGGATTGGTGCAGCATTTATTAGATGCAACAAAATATGATCTTAGTATTTCTTATGTGATTGGAGATCGTTGGTCTGATATTGAATTGGCTAAAAATTTGGGCTGTAAAGCCATCTATTTAAAATCGAATCTACATAGCCTAACGCCAGAACAAGAAATTGCCTTAAGACCAACCATTGCCTATGAAGCATCCAATTGGGAAGACATTTATAGTTTTTTAAAATTAGGATTAAGAACGGTGGTGCACGAAAGAAATACCAAAGAAACCAAGATACATATTGAATTGAATTTAGATGGCAAAGGAGATGCTACCATCCATACTGGTTTAGGCTTCTTTGACCATATGTTGGAGCAAATAGCAAGACATGGCGCTTTGGATATGAAAATTCAATGTAACGGAGATTTGCATATCGATGAACACCATACAATAGAAGATGTGGGTATTGCATTAGGCGAAGCTTTTGCAAAGGGTTTAATAGACAAAAGGGGGATGGAAAGATATGGATTTGCCATTCCAATGGACGAGGCAGAAGCCAAAGTGTTGATTGATTTTGGTGGAAGGAATTGGATTGTTTGGGACGCTAACTTTAAACGAGAAAAAATTGGAGAAATGCCTACCGAGATGTTCTTCCACTTTTTCAAATCATTTAGTGATGCGGCCAAGGCCAATATCAATATAAGTTGTCAAGGAGACAATGAGCACCATAAAATTGAAGCCATTTTCAAAGCCTTTGCCAAAGCCATTAAAATGGCAGTCAAAAGGAATCCTGCAAGTGATGCCCTGCCAAGCACAAAGGGTGTTTTATAAGCCTAACAGTTGATAGCAGCTTGAGGGATGTTTTTTTGGTTAAAAATGGTGAATACCTTAGTTTTGTACTCTAATGAAAACAATAAACAATTTTTGGTGGTGGCATACAAACTCCGTTGGGGTATTGTAGTGACATGACCATGATTGTCAAGCTATACATAAACCCCGACAGGATCTGTCGGGGTTTATTTTTTTAACGAATGATTGAACTAAGATACTAAGATGCAAAAAATGAAGCTACAAACGGAGGTGACCAAAATGTTGGCGGATACATTTACACCTGTTGGAATCTATCTCCGATTAAGAGATCGATTTAGAGATACTATTTTACTTGAGAGTACAGATTCGCATGCAGCAGAGAATAGTTATTCTTTCATTGGCGTGAATGCGATTGGTGGAATAGAAATCTCAAGTTTAAACGAGATAGAATACAAGTATCCACAACAAGATCCTCAAAAAGAAATCATTCAACATGTACAAGATGCGCCTGATCGTATCTGGGCTTATATGCAACATTTTGACATTGAAATAGCTACTCAAAAAGAAGCAGCATTTGCACAAGGCTTATATGGATATACCACTTATGATGCGATCCCGTTTTTTGATACCATTCAATTTAAGGAAGGCGTTCCAGCGATCCCATTGATGCGTTATCGTTTGTATCAGTATGTGATAGCGTTCAATCATTTTAAAGATGAATTGTATATCTGTGAAAATAAAATTCAAGGAGTTAATTCTGAACTAGACGCTTTATTATCTTTTATCAAAAGCAAGGATGTGCCTCAATATCCATTCAGCATTGTTGGGGAAGAGTCATCTAACTATACAGATGAGGCTTACCGTGCTGCAGTTCAAAAAGGCATTCAACATTGTATGCGTGGAGATGTGTTTCAGATTGTTTTGAGTAGAAGGTTCCAGCAACAATTTAATGGCGATGAGTTTAATGTGTATAGGACTTTAAGAAGTATCAACCCATCTCCTTATTTATTCTTTTTTGATTATGGAGATTATAAGTTAATGGGCTCTTCGCCAGAGGCGCAGATTATTATAAAAGGTGGAAAAGCGATCGTTCATCCAATTGCAGGAACGTTTAAAAGATCAGGTGATGAAACCATAGACGCGCAAAGAACACAGGAATTATTAGATGATCCAAAGGAAAATGCGGAGCATGTGATGTTGGTTGATTTGGCAAGAAACGATTTGAGTAGGGTATGTACCGAAGTGCGTGTAAAACAATATCGACAAGTACATTATTACAGCCATGTAATTCATTTAGTGAGTGAAGTGGAGGGGAAAGTGGCAGCGGATGCCAATCCATTTCATTTGATTGCTAAAACATTTCCTGCAGGCACATTGAGTGGCGCGCCAAAATTCAAAGCAATGCAAATCATTGATGGTATTGAACCCACTAAGCGATCCTACTATGGTGGCTGTATTGGATTTGTTGGATTTGATGGCAGTTGCAATCAGGCAATCATGATTCGTACTTTTTTAAGTCAACAAAATACATTGACTTATCAAGCAGGTGCAGGCGTAGTTGCAGCGAGCCAACCTGAAAGTGAGTTACAAGAAGTGAACAATAAATTGAATGCATTAAAGACGGCCATTGTTTTGGCGGAAAAAATTTAAATAAGACAAGATGAAAATATTAGTTTTTGATAATTACGATTCCTTTACCTACAATTTGGTGCAATTGATCAAGGAGCAATCCAATGCGACGGTGGAAGTGTTTAGAAACGACGAGATTCCTTTGGAAGCGGTAAAGGCCTATGATAAAATTTTATTGTCTCCTGGTCCTGGTATTCCATCTGAATCAGGCTTGCTATTGCCATTGATTAAAGAGTATGCTGCAACAAAATCAATTTTTGGGGTATGCCTTGGACAACAAGCTATTGCAGAAGCATTTGGCGGAAGTTTATCCAATCTTTCTAAAGTATACCATGGTATTGCTACGCCTGTTGAATTGATTGCTGAGTCTACTTTGTTTGAAGGTTTACCTAAAACATTTAGTGTAGGTAGGTACCATAGCTGGGTAGTGAATGAAGCGGATTTACCATCCTCTTTAAAAATTACTTCTAAGGATGCAGAAGGTTATATCATGTCCTTGGAACATACAACATACGACGTAAAAGGCGTGCAATACCATCCTGAAAGTGTCCTAACACCAGAAGGTGCCAAAATCATTGCAAACTGGTTGAAAAATTAATTTTAGACATTCATACAAGATGAAAAAGATTTTACAATATTTATTTGAACATAAGACTTTAAGCAGGGAAGCTGCTAAGGAAGTGTTGGTGCAAATTTCGCAAGGCGCTTACAATGAGCACGAAGTGACTTCCTTTGTAACGGTGTATTTAATGCGCAGTATCACCATCGACGAATTGATGGGTTTTAGAGATGCATTATTATCACTCGCAGTGCCATTGAATTTAGGCATTAACAATGCAATTGATATCGTGGGTACGGGAGGAGATGGCAAAGACACTTTTAATATCTCCACTTTGGCATGTTTTATTGTTGCAGGTGCAGGTCAGCCAGTGGTAAAGCACGGCAATTATGGTGCTTCAAGTGTCAGCGGTTCGTCGAATGTAATGGAGCAACTGGGCTATACCTTTAAAAACGATGAAGCTGCATTAACCAAAGAAGTGAAGACAGCGGGCATTTGTTTTTTACATGCACCCTTATTTCATCCTGCTTTAAAAGCGGTAGGACCTATTAGAAGAAATATTGGACTTAGGACCTTCTTTAATATGCTTGGCCCCATTGTAAATCCTGCACAACCAAAATTTCAATTAATTGGCGTGTATAATTTAGAAATGGCAAGGATGTACAATTATGCAATGCAATCTTTAGGAAAGGAATTTACTTTGATTCATAGTTTAGATGGGTATGATGAAATTTCTTTGACCACAGATACGAAAATCATTTCCAACAAGGGTGAATTTATTATGACCCCTTATCAACTGGGTAAACGAAAAGTTTTTGCAGAAGAATTGCATGGAGGAGATACTGTCGAAGCGGCTGCTGCTTTATTTAAAAAGATCATTGAAGGAAAAGGAACCTGGTCTCAAAATGCAGTGGTATTGGCAAATGCTGCGATGGCCCTTCAGGTAACTGGGAAATATGAAAATTATGAAGCCGCATTCCAAGCTGCTGTGAAAAGTTTAGAATCAGGTGCTGCCAACCATTGTTTAAAGCAATTAATTAGTCTACAATAATGAGTACAAATATATTAGCAAAAATTGTCGAGCACAAATTGGTCGAAGTAGCCGAAAGGAAAAAGCAAATGACTGTTGCTCAGCTTGAGGCGATGCCTTTATTTGCTAAGCAAGCATATTCATTGAAAACGAATTTATTGGATCCGTCTTTAACAGGCATTATCGCAGAGTTTAAAAGACAATCCCCCTCTAAAGGGGTGATCAATGACAAGGCTTTGGTTGCTGATGTGACCAAAGCGTATACACAATTTGGGGCTGCGGGCATTTCGGTATTAACAGATACGCATTTCTTTGGTGGACATTTAGCGGATCTTTCTGTAGCTGTTCAAAATGCTATTCCTGTTTTAAGAAAAGAGTTTATTGTAGACGAGTTTCAGTTGGTGGAAGCAAAAGCCTATGGGGCTTCAGTGATTTTATTGATTGCAGCATGTTTGACTCCGCAGGAAACTAAATCATTGGCTGCATTTGCTAAAAGTGTAGGTTTAGAAGTTTTGTTGGAAATACATGATGCAACTGAACTAGGGCATATTACAGACGAGGTAGATTTTGTAGGCATTAATAATAGAAGCTTAAAATCTTTTGAAGTGAATATTGAACATAGTTTACAACTCAAAGATCAATTGCCTAAGGGTAAATTGAGTATTGCGGAAAGTGGCATTTATAGTGTAAACACATTCAAATTATTAAAGCAAGAAGGGTTTAACGGGTTTTTAATGGGTGAGTATTTTATGAAGCAGGAAGATCCTGCTACTGCTTTTGAGGCATTTGTGAAATTGATTAAAACAGATAGTCATGCAGTTTAAAGTATGTGGTATCACTGATATAACGCAAGCGCATGCGCTTGAAGCATTGGGTGTGCAGTATATTGGTTTTATATTTTATCCAGCTTCTAAGCGTTATGCTTTGGGAAAGCTGAGTTTAAGTGATGTAGCAAATTTCAAACCTGTAGGTGCTAAAAAAGTGGGTGTCTTTGTGAATATGGAATTAAATGAGTTATTGCAGGTGGTACAATCTGCTGGCTTGGATATGGTGCAATTACACGGGGATGAAACACCCGAGTATTGTGCTGCTGTTCGTGCACAAGTGCAAACTGTTAAAGTGTTTAGAGTAGGGGCTGCAGTGCCGGATTTTGCACCCTTCGAAAATGTAGTGGACTATTTTCTATTTGACACAGACAGTGCTTTGTATGGAGGGACAGGACAACATTTTAACTGGGAATTAATTAAAGGATCCCCTATTCCCAAACCTTATTTTTTAAGTGGTGGGATTGGACCTAACGATATACAAGGGGTACAAGTAATGGAAAAAACGAAAGCAGGTAAAACTTTACTTGCTTTGGATATCAATAGTCAATTTGAATTGGAGCCAGGAATAAAAAATTTAGAAAAAATAAAAACGTTCATTCATGCATTTATTTAACGAAGCTATCAATTATCAGCAGCCCAATGTAGAAGGTTATTATGGTGCATTTGGCGGTGCGTATATTCCAGAAATGCTTTACGGCAATGTGGAGACCTTGAAAACGCAGTATTTGCAGATTATGGAAGATCCTGCATTCAAAGAAGAGGTAGCAGCATTGTTGAAAGATTATGTTGGCAGACCCACCCCTTTATTTTATGCAGCAAGATTAAGTGAAGAAATTGGCGCTCAAATTTATTTAAAGCGTGAAGACTTATGTCATACAGGGGCACATAAAATTAACAATACCATTGGCCAAATTATTTTGGCGCAAAGATTGGGTAAGAAAAAAATCATTGCCGAAACGGGTGCTGGCCAACATGGTGTGGCTACTGCTACAGTGTGTGCGTTAAAAGGCATGGAATGTGTAGTATACATGGGTGAGAAAGACATAGAGCGTCAAGCACCCAATGTGGCTAGAATGAAAATGCTTGGCGCTAAAGTAGTGCCTGCTACAAGTGGAAGTAAGACTTTGAAAGATGCCACCAATGAAGCCATTAGAGCATGGATCAATGAACCAGATACGACGCATTATATTATTGGCAGTGTGGTAGGACCACATCCTTACCCAGACATGGTAGCGCGTTTTCAGAGTGTGATTAGTGCAGAAATGCGAACACAACTTAAAGAAAAAACAGGCACTGAATTGCCAACCCATGTGGTAGCTTGTGTGGGTGGTGGTAGTAATGCGGCAGGCGCTTTTTATCATTTCTTAAATGAATCATCTGTGGAGTTGGTGGCTGTTGAAGCTGCGGGGCATGGTGTGCATTCGGGAATGAGTGCAGCTACTACCCAATTGGGTAGCACAGGTATCCTTCATGGTAGTAAGAGCATTGTGATGCAAACCAAAGATGGTCAAGTGGTAGAGCCGCATAGTATTTCTGCAGGGCTAGATTATCCAGGCATTGGGCCATTGCATGCCTTCTTATATGAAAGCAAAAGGGGCACTTTTATGAGTGCAACAGATGAAGAAGCATTGGAATGGGCTTTTCATTTATCAAAAATAGAAGGGATCATCCCAGCATTGGAAACTGCTCATGCATTTTCGGTATTGCCTAAAATGAATCTTAAGCCAACAGATGTGGTGATTGTTTGTCTGAGCGGCAGAGGAGACAAGGATTTAGCAACTTATATGCAAGTAATGGATTTAAAATAAAACGATTCATTAGAAACAGCCATAATCTGTTTCTTGAAAAAATAAAAATATATGTCAAGGTTAACAGATTTATTTAAACAAAAAAATGAGCGTGTATTAAATGTATACTGCACTGCAGGCTATCCTCATTTAAATAGCACATTAGAAGTGATGGCGAGCTTACAAAAAAATGGCGCCAATATTATTGAACTAGGCATGCCTTATAGCGATCCATTGGCAGACGGAGAAGTGATACAAAATAGTAGTCTTATTGCACTTGATAATGGCATGACGATAGATACCTTATTTGAACAATTGGCAACGATGCGTCAAACCATTCAGATTCCTGTTGTCTTGATGGGCTACATGAATCCAATTTTACAATATGGCTTTGAAGCTTTTTGTAAAAAAGCAAAAGCAGTTGGAGTGGACGGATTGATTTTACCAGATTTGCCTTTGTATGAATTTGAGCAAGTATATGGCAAGACGATACAAGAAAATGAGTTAGATTTTATCTTTTTAGTTACCCCAGAAACACCAGAAGCAAGATTAAGACAACTAGATCATTTAAGTACAGGATTTTTATACGCTGTAAGTTCATCCGCTACCACTGGTACAGACAAAGATTTTACCAAAGTGGCATTGTACTTGGAAAGATTAAGATCAATGGAATTGAAAAATCCATTGTTAGTGGGTTTCGGCATTAAAGACAAGGAAAGTTTTGATGCGGTGACGGCTTATGCGAATGGGGCCATTATAGGGTCGGCTTATATACAAGCCTTATCCAAAGGGAATGCCGTAGAAGCAACTACTGCAGCATTTTTAAAGGGGGTATTGGGGAACTAACTCAACAATTCGATCCACATGAATATATCAATCATACAATACAATGCAGGGAATATCCAATCAGTGCTTTATGCTTTAGAAAGATTGGGTGCAACTGCAACAGTAACAGATGACCCGGCGAAACTGATGGCTTCTGATAAAGTTATTTTTCCAGGAGTAGGTGAAGCAAGTACGGCCATGGCTTATTTGAAAGACAGAAATTTAGATCAACTCATCGTCTCATTAAAGCAACCTGTTTTGGGTATTTGTTTGGGTATGCAATTGATGTGTCAACATTCGGCAGAAAACGATACAAAATGTCTGGGTATCTTTGAAGAACAAGTACTGGCTTTCAAGCCTGAAGAGGTAGCAGTCAAAGTGCCTCAAATAGGATGGAATACAATCAATCATTTAAAGACAGACCTATTCAATGAGGTTGCAGAAAACAGCTTCACTTATTTTGTGCATGGTTATTATGCTGGATTAGGCGCTAATACCATCGCAACCACCAATTATATACAGGACTATAGCAGTGCGCTCCATAAAAATAATTTTTATGGGGTACAGTTTCATCCAGAAAAATCTGCAGCTGTGGGGGAACAAATTATTCAAAACTTTTTAGCGCTAAAATCATAATCAATGCAAATTATTCCAGCAATAGATTTAATAGAAGGCAAATGTGTTAGATTGACCGAGGGAGACTATGCCCAAAAGAAAATTTACAATGAAGATCCATTGGAAGTAGCCAAACAATTTGAAGGCGTGGGCTTAATGCGTTTGCATTTAGTGGATTTGGATGGAGCAAAAGCAGGCGCAGTGGTGAATTGGAAAGTGCTTGAAAAAATAGCCAATAAAACCAGTTTGAAAATTGATTTTGGAGGGGGTATCAAAACGGAAGCTACCTTAAAATCAGTTTTAGATACGGGTGCTACTTATGCGACTATCGGGAGTCTTGCCGTAAAAAGCAGGGAGACATTTGAGGAATGGATTGCTCGTTTTGGCGCTGCTGTGTTTATGTTAGGAGCAGATGTATATGAAGAAAAAATTGCGGTAGGTGGTTGGATAGAAAAAACCAATATCGATGTATTTGATTTTATTGGATCTTATATGAATAAAGGCGTGACCCAATTATTTTGTACTGATATACAAAAAGATGGTAAGCTAGAAGGACCTTCTCTAATTCTTTATGAAAAAATCATCAAGCAGTTTCCTGCTCTTCAATTGATTGCAAGTGGAGGGGTAAGTCAACTAAAGGACTTAGAGGAGCTCAGAACAATAGGTTGTGCTGCAGCGATTGTGGGAAAAGCGATTTATGAAAATAAAATAAGCTTAGACGAGCTGTCAAGGTTTTAAAAATTGCTTTTTAAATTAGAAAAAATTGATTGTACTCTATTATTGAAACTATGTTAACAAAAAGAATCATACCCTGTTTAGATATTAAAGATGGCCGTACTGTCAAAGGGGTCAACTTTGAACAAATCCGTGATGCGGGTGATCCAATTGAGTTGGGGGCTTTATATGCTAGTCAGGGTGCGGACGAATTGGTATTTTTAGACATTACAGCCACAGTGGAGAAGCGTAAAACACTGAGTGAATTGGTGAATAAAATCGCGCATCGTATCAATATCCCATTCACGGTGGGTGGAGGTATTAAAACCGAAGAAGATGTAAGTATTTTATTGAAAAATGGGGCAGATAAAATCTCTATCAACACGGCGGCATTCATGGATCCATCTACCATTCGTCGTTTCGCCAAAAATTTTGGTAGTCAATGTGTGGTATTGGCGATTGATGCTAAATGTGAAGCAGATAACAATTGGTATGTCTATTTGAATGGAGGAAGAACCAAAACAGATAAATTAGTAATTGATTGGGCTAAAGAAGCGGTGGATTTGGGCGTGGGTGAAATTTTATTAACTTCTATGAACCACGATGGCACTAAGCAAGGATTCGCATTAGACATTACCGCTCAACTAGCTGAGACCTTACCGGTGCCGATCATTGCATCTGGTGGTGGAGGAACAGAAGCACATTTTTTAGATGTATTCACAAAAGGGAAAGCAGATGCTGCATTGGCGGCGAGTATTTTCCATTATAAAGAAATTGCCATCCCTGATTTAAAACAATATTTACACCAAAAAGGAATTCCTATCAGATTATAAACACGAAAAAATTTCAAATATGAAGATCGATTTTACAAAATATGCAGACGGGTTGGTACCAGCCATTGTACAAGATGCCAATACTAAAAATGTATTGATGTTGGGTTTTATGAATCAAGCTGCGGTGGATGCAACTTTATCTTTACAGAAAGTAACTTTTTTTAGTCGTTCCAAAAACAGGCTTTGGACAAAGGGCGAGGAAAGTGGCAATAGTTTAAATTATATCAGTATGGCTTTGGACTGTGATCAGGATACTTTATTGATTCAAGCGAATCCTGTAGGTCCTGTTTGTCATAAAGGGACGGATACCTGTTGGGGCGCGGAAAATGTATCGGACGCTTTTGGATTCATAGCAAGTTTAGAACAGGTCATTGAGCAAAGGAGAACCGCCGCACCTGAAACTTCCTATGTAGCAAGTTTATTTGCCAAAGGCATCAATAAAATTGCGCAAAAAGTGGGTGAGGAAGCAGTGGAAGTGGTTATTGAAGCAAAAGATCAAAATGACGACCTATTCCTAGAAGAATCAGCGGACCTGCTATTCCACTATTTAATGCTTCTGCAGGCAAAAGGATTTAAATTGTCCGATGTTGTTAAAATATTGGAAAAGAGGCATAAGGCCTAGTTGTTAACCACTTTTAATTTCTATATTTGAACCTAATTAAAGATCATAATACAATACTATGAAAAAAAATATAATCGCATTTGCCCTGCTTTTGGCAAGTCCAATCTTGAACGCACAATCATTGAATATTCAAGGTAAATTGGCGAATGTAAAAGACTCATCCACTGTTGTTTTAATAGATGGTGTATCTAATAAAGAATTGAGTACAGGAAAGTCTATTGCTGGCAATTTTAATTTACAAGCGCAACTAGCTTATCCAAGTTTATTGGTTTTGAGTATAGAAGGGGTGAATCAAAAACTACCCGTTTTTGTGGGCAATGAAAATGTAAGTATTCAAGGGGATGCTCAAAATCCAGCAACAATCGACGTGAATGGTTCTGTTAGCCATGACGTATATAAAGTATATATGAAGGAGTTAAATCCTAAGATGATGCCTTATGTGATGAATATGCAAGCAGCAAGTCAAGAAAAAAATACAGCTAAAAAAGATTCATTAAACAATATAGCAGCTGCACAATCAAAAGAAATTATCGCAAGTTTTAAAACATTAAGCAAAGCCAATGCGGCTTCTCCAGTTACCACTTTAATGTTATTGCAGTTCTCTAATATCTTCCCAGAAATAAAGGAGAACTTATCTTCCTTATACGAAGGTTTAGAAGCTGGCGCAAAAAAAGGCCCTTTTGCTGAATTCATTGATAAGACAATTGCTTCATCTGCTTTTGGTCAGATAGGTACTGTGCTCCCTGATTTCACACAAAATGATATCAATGGCAAGCCATTTACTTTATCTTCTTTAAGAGGTAAATATGTTTTGGTTGATTTCTGGGCAAGTTGGTGTGGTCCTTGTAGAGCGGAGAATCCAAATATTGTAAAAGCGTTCAATCAATTCAAAACAAAAAACTTTACTGTATTGGGTGTGTCATTAGATCAGGATAAAGCGAAGTGGTTAGAAGCGATTAAGAAAGATGGTCTTGCTTGGAACCATGTTAGTGATTTAAAATATTGGAACAATGCAGTAGCTGCTCAATTTGGCATTCAAAGTATCCCTGCAAGTTTTTTAATCGACCCAACTGGTAAAATTGTTGCGAGAGATTTAAGAGGGGCAGATTTAGAAAAGTTTTTAGCGACTAATTTGAAATAGTATAATTCAAGCTGGCTAGTTCAGTTCGCATTTCCTGTTGATCAAATAACATGACTAAGTAACATAATTAAGAAAGCCTCCGATTGAATCGGAGGCTTTCTTAATATAAAGACTATGTTTTCTTTTATTTAAATACTTTCTTGTATTCAGCCTCGTCGAAACCTAATGCAATGATATGGCCCTCTTTTTCTATTAGAGGACGTCGAATGACCGATGTTTTTTCTGTCATCAATGCGACGGCATTTTTTTGATTGGTGATGGTCGCCTGTAGTTCAGGCCCTAACAACTTCCAGGTAGTTCCTTTCTTGTTGATCAATGCTTCCCATCCAATTTGTTTGCACCAATTGGTTAATTCTTTATTGGTAATCCCTTGTTTTTTGTAGTCGTGAAATGTATAGTTGATCTTATTTGCCTTTAACCAGTCCAATGCTTTTTTGACTGTATTGCAATTGGGTATGGCATAAATGATATAATCCCCCATGTTGAACTATTTAACGGTGATTGTTTTAGCAAGCCAGCTGTTTGCAATAGGTTGTAGCCATGCTGTTTCAAGGCTTGCCTTAGTGTTCACTAAATTATTAAAGTAAAGGGTATCCATAGATAATAAACCATTTTCAATGGCATAATTCAATTGCGCTTGAGGTACGGTTTGTACTTTGTCTTTGATATAAAATGCTAAGAGTGTTCTATTGAACATCTGAACACCTGTTAATTGCTCTATTGCTTTAATCACATGTACGGAACTATCTGTGCTACAACCGCCAACCGTGGTAGATGTTTCGTCAGCCATGATCAAGATAAACTGGCCATATAAAACGGTAGCGTATCCTTTTACAGGAGCGCCATGACTCTTCCAGCTTGCCACAAAGTCTTCCAGCAAAGGTTCTAATTCAAAAATCTCACCCATGGTGAAAGTCCTATTGGCTTGGTAGACCCAAACCCTTGACTCGGGGTGGAAATGCTTAGGGAGTATTGTAGGTAAATCAACCATATTCAATTTATTGTATTGCTTTCGCAATGATTTCAGCAATGTCTAAAACTTCTGTCTTTACTTCTTCGTCTCTATTTTTAATACCGTCTGTCATCATGGTATTGCAGAATGGGCAAGCACTTGCCACAAAATCGGCTTTTGTTTCAATGGCTTCATCCGCACGTTCCATATTGATTCTCGTAGTTCCTTTTTCTTCTTCTTTAAACATTTGTGCACCACCTGCACCACAGCATAATCCCTTGGACTTGCATCTACGCATTTCTTTTAGCTCAACGTCTAAAGACTCCAATACTTTTCTTGGGGCTTCATAGATATCATTAGCTCTTCCTAAATAACAACTGTCGTGGTACGTGATTGTTTTTCCCTTCCATTCATTGCTATCTGATATTTTGATTTTACCATTTTCAATCAGTTCTTGCAAAAACTGAGTATGGTGAATCACATCGTAATTGCCTCCCAATGCAGGATATTCGTTTTTCAAGGTATTGAAACAGTGCGGACAGGTAGTGACAATCTTCTTAATCTCATACGCGTTCATGACTTGTATGTTTTGGTAAGCCATCATCTGAAACATAAACTCATTGCCCGCTCTTCTTGCAGGATCACCTGTACATGCTTCTTCTTTACCCAATATCGCATATACGACGCCAGCTTTATCTAAGATGGTTGCAAATGCCTTGGTAATTTTTTGTGCTCTTTGATCAAAGCTTCCAGCACATCCTACCCAAAATAAGACTTCTGGTTTCGTGCCAGCAGCCATCATCTCTGCCATTGTTGATACTTTCATAATTCCTTTATTTTATGCTTGCTTTGTCCATGCGTCTCTGTCATCTGGAGCGAATTTCCAAGGAGCAAAATTGTTTTCTATATTACTAAACATGCCATTCCATTCTGCAGGGGCATTGCTGTCTTCCATGATCAATGATCTTCTTAATTCCAAAATGATATCCATTGGCGAAATACTTACAGGACATTCTTCCACACAGGCATTGCAGGTGGTACAAGCTCTTAATTCTTCTATTGTGATATGATCATTCAGTAAGGTTCTGCCATCATCCACAAATTGACCGTTCTGATTGATATTTTTACCCACTTCTTCAAGACGATCTCTGGTATCCATCATGATTTTTCTTGGACTCAATAATTTGCCCGTACTATTTGCTGGGCAAGCAGCACTACATCTACCACATTCAGTACAACTATAGGCATCCATTAAATTTTTCCAACTTAAATCCATGACATCTTTGGCGCCAAATTTTTCAGGAGCTGCTGCATTGGTTGGAGCAAGTTCTGGTTGCATGGCATATAACACTTCATTCTGAATCGCAACCATATTGTGCATTTTACCCTTGGGTTCCAAAGAAGCATAGTAGGCATTTGGGAAAGCCAATACAATATGCAAATGTTTGGAATAAGGTAGGTAATTCATGAAAGCATAAATACCTAGAATATGGATCCACCATGCAGTTTGTTCTATAATATGTAATTGATGTTCGGAGTAATTTGCAAACAAAGGTTTTAATGAAGCAGAAACGATAAAGTTAGCATCAGGATCTGCGGCATTCATGATTAAAAATAAACTCATCAACACAATTTCAATGATCAAAATTAAGTTGGCATCTGTTTTAGCCCAGCCAGTCAAATCATTGCTAACAAAGCGCTTCAAACGAATGATATTTCTTCTAGATAAAAAAACAACACATGCAATTACAACCAATGCGGCCAATACCTCAAAACTATTGATTAAAAACGGGTAGAAAGCCCCAAGGTAAGGCGCAAAGAATCGGTGTGTACCAAAAAGACCGTCTATTATAATTTCGAGCAATTCTATATTAATGATAATGAATCCAACATATACTATTAGGTGCATGAGCGCCACTGGAATATTGCGAAACATTTTCTTTTGACCTAAAGCCAATAAAAATACATTCTTCCATCTTTCAAGTGGCTGATCATTGATTGCAACTGGTCTTCCAAGGTGGATATTTCTTCCAATTTGAAGTAGCTTTTTTGCAAAACTATAAAAAGCAAAGACCGATAGGATGAGGAAAATGATACCGCTAATGAATTCCATTTTTAAAAGCAATTTGACTGAGACACGAATTTAATCCATTTAGTTTAGTCTCGTACTTAAAATACCCTCAAATAATTCACAGTTAGGGATTAAACTAATGCTTTATTTATGGGCTTTTTTAAGCAGAATTATTTAATTTGCCCCTATTCTATATCTATTTTAAATAGTCCAATTATGAGTCAAGCGATAGATCAAAAAATTGCAAGCTGGTTAAACGGCAATTTTGACACGGCCACTAAGGAGGAGATCTTGGCATTACAGGCCAAACAGCCAGATGCATTGCAAGATGCTTTTTATAAAAATCTTGAATTTGGTACGGGTGGACTAAGGGGTATCATGGGTGTGGGTACCAATCGAGTGAATAAATATACCATTGGGATGGCTACACAGGGCTTTTCAAATTATTTATTAAAAACCTATCCAGGTGAATCCATTGCGGTTGCAGTGGGGCATGATAGTCGTAATAATTCCAGATTTTTAGCTGAAACTACGGCACAGGTATTTGCCGCTAATGGCATCAAAGTTTATTTGTTTGAGGCTTTAAGACCAACCCCAGAATTAAGCTTTGCGATTCGCAATCTTAAGTGCAAGGGTGGTGTGGTATGTACTGCTTCTCACAATCCTAAAGAATACAATGGGTATAAAGCATATTGGAATGATGGTGGTCAATTAGTGCCCCCACACGATAAAAATGTGATTACAGAAGTAGAAGCGATACAATCTTTAGAAGAAGTTAAATGGGACGGTGGAGCAGCTTTAATTGAATTAATCGGAGTGTCAATGGACGAAGCCTACATTAAAATGCTTACTTCTTTGAGCGTCTATCCAGAAGTGATTACGGAACAAAGTGATTTAAAAATTGTCTACACACCAATTCACGGTACAGGTATTACATTGGTGCCAAAAGTATTGGCTGCATATGGTTTTAAAAATGTGCATGTGGTGGATGAGCAAGCTACACCTGATGGTAATTTTCCGACAGTGGCTTATCCTAATCCAGAAGAGAGTGAGACCATGAGTATCGGCCTTGCTAAAGCGAAGGCTTTGGATGCAGATATTTTATTGGGGACCGACCCAGATGCAGACAGAGTAGGTATTGGCGTAAAGAACCACAAAGGAGAATGGGTATTGATGAATGGCAACCAAACTGCAGTATTGGCATTTGCTTATATGATGGAAGCGAGAAAAGCAAAAGGGATTGCGCAGCCAAACGATATGGTAATTACAACCATTGTAACAACGGAGATGATCAATGAGGTTGCAAGACAAAATAAAGTAGCATGTTACAATGTGTTAACCGGATTCAAATGGATTGCTGAATTGATTAAAGAAAAAGAAGGGAAAGAAAATTATATTATTGGTGGGGAGGAAAGCTTCGGTTTAATGATTGGAGATCAAATTAGAGATAAGGATGCTATCAGTGCAGTGGCTTTATTGTGTGAAATGGCGGCCTATGAAAAGAGCAAGGGTAGGTCCTTGTTTGATAAGATGATTGAATTGTATATGCAATATGGTTTCTATTATGAAACTTTAATAAGCATTACTAAAAAGGGGATGAATGGACAGCAAGAAATTGCTGATATGATGGAAGGGTATAGAAAACAGCCACCAACAGCAATTGCTGGTATGAAAGTAGCCACTTTGTTGGATTATCAATTACAAGAATCCACCAATTTGTTGACGGGGGAAAAGACAAAGATCCTTTTACCAAAAAGCAATGTTTTGCAATTTGTGACAGAAGATGGCACTAAAATCTCTGCTAGACCAAGTGGTACAGAACCAAAAATTAAATTTTATTTCAGTGTAAATGCAGTGCTAGAAAATAGGGAAGCCTTTGATCAAGTTTATGCGCAATTACAACATAAAATCAATAGCATTATCGCATCAATGCAGTTAAACTAAAACAAGGATGCAAATAACAGACAATGCAAACCCGCAAAGGCGTATGCAGCTAGAAGACGGATATAGACATAAAGGATTGCGTAAACAATTGGTCGCATTATTGAAGACAAAAGGCATCACCGATGAAAAAGTATTAGAAGTGATTGGCAATATACCAAGGCATTTCTTTTTAGACTCTGCATTTGACAGTATTGCTTATGAGGATCGTGCATTTCCTATCGCTGCCGATCAGACCATTTCTCAGCCTTACACAGTGGCTTACCAAACTCAATTGCTACAGATTAAGCCAGGCCAGAAAGTGCTAGAAATTGGCACTGGAAGTATGTATCAAACCACAGTCTTGGCAGCCTTAGGAGCTAAAGTGTATACCATTGAGCGACAAAAGCAATTATTTGAACTCACTCCCAATTTTCTGTTTAAAAAAGAGTATCCCAATATTCAATTCTTTTTTGGGGATGGGTTTGAAGGCTTGCCTGATCTAGCGCCATTCGATAGAATTTTAATCACTGCAGCAGCACCAAAAGTGCCTGAAAAATTATGGGATCAATTAAAAGTAAATGGTAAAATGGTGATTCCTTTAGATGAAGCTGGGGCTGACCAAAGAATGATGCGTTTAACCAAGAAAAAGGATGGAAAAGAAAAAAGAGAATCCTTTGAGGCATTCTCTTTTGTTCCTATGTTGGAAGGTAAAACCTCCAAATAATATATTTTAAATAGCTACTATCTAACTATTGTTGTTGCATCTGGTCCATTCCACCGCCATCTTGCATCTTTGTACTTTTTCTTCTTAATAAATTCACATCAAACTTGCCAAAACGGTAAGAGAAGTTCAATCTAAACATTTGTTGGTCTCTTGTTCTAGTTACATTCTGTGTAAAATATAAACTTTCAGAATAGGTTTTATTAACCCTAGTTTTAAACACATCACTTACACTCAAGGTTAAAGAAGCAGTTTTTCCACCTTTCAATGTCCAGTCTTTTCTAATCCCTAAATCAAAATCATAAAAAGGCAAATTGTATCCTTGTGCTGTTGATTGTGGGCCACCAAATCCACCCATTCCTCCACCAAATCCACCTCTACCACCACCGCCAGAGTTTCCACCTGGAGGCAAGATTGTTTTAGCTTGGTATTGTCCGCTAAATTGCAATGACAAGCCTTTAACTAATTTGAAATTATTGTTCATTTTACTAAACCAACTAGTCAGGTTATTATTCACATCTTGACCAGGGATAGTTGCATTGATTTCCGATTTGAATAAGTTAAAACTTAGATTCAAATCCCACCATTTTGTAATGGCTGTTTTATTGCTAATTTCTAATCCAAATACTTTCGAAGTGTTGGCATTGATATAGGAACTATAAAAAGCACTATCATTGGTTACAGGATTGATGTCCTTGTAAAAATAGTTTGTAATTAAGTCGGTGCTGTACTTATAATAAGCTGTTACCAATAAGTTGGATCCTTTTTTGTACACGTTGTTATAAGCCACTTCGAATGAGTGCGTGAATTGTGGTTTTAATTTTGGGTTACCTACCGAAATATTTAAAGGATCGCTATAATCTGCAAAAGGTTGTAATTGGAAAGGATTCGGTGCATTGATACGTTTTGAATAGTTAAATTGAACATCTGTTTTGTCGTTCAATTTATAACTTAAGAAGGCACTTGGAAACAATGAAATAGGCAATTTGATTTTAGACTCTAAAGAATCCTGACCCTGCTTGTTCAATACATTTACAGTATAGTCTCTATTTTCAACTCTAAAGCCTAATTGATAACTCAAATTATTTTTTTTGCCTCCCAAATTGGTATAAGCAGCAAGAATTTGTTCACTGTATTTTAATTGATTGCTAATACTATTTACAAGGACTTCATTTCTGTACTGGTCTCTTGCATTGAATTCATTTCTACTATTCAATCTGACCCCAGCTTCAAACTTGGCATTGTTTTTAAATAATCTTTCGTAGTCAATGTTGGAAGTATAGTTTTTATTGTAGCCCGAACCAATCGTTCTTTGATTGATAAAAGTTGATTTGATGGAAGAATTATTGTCATTGTTACTTTCGTTATAATTGAAATCAGCGCTCAATTCATGGCCTGTTTCTGCGAATAAATGTTTGAAACTTGCTTGAGTACCTTTGTTTAAGAAAGAAAACTTTGAGCTATTATCAAGACCAATTGAGGGTGAGCTATTGCCAGATAAGATAGAGTCAATGGTTTGAGTAGAAGTATTACTGAATTCGCCTTTGACAATATTACCGAAGATGGAAAGTGTATTTCTGTTATCAATTAAATAGTCCAAACCTCCACGATAAAAAGAAAAGGCACTAAGACCTGTATTATTCGTATAGGTATTCACACTTGTTGGTATAGGTGTAAGCAAAATGTCTCTTAAGTTTTCAGAAGTACTCAATGATTTATTGTTTCTCAAATTCGCACTTAAAGAAAAATTGATCTTACTATCTCTAAGATTCAAGTCACCTCCGCCATTGATTTTCCCTCTCATATCTACTCCGGTTCTTATGCCTCCATTGTAGCCATTCTTTTTATTCTTCTTTAAAACGATATTCAAAATTCCGGCATTACCGCCTGAAGCATCATATTTTGCAGAAGGGTTAGTAATGATTTCTACTCTTTCAATAATGTCAGATGGAATCTGATCCATTGTCAATGTGGTAGGACGGTTGTCAATTAACAGTGTAGGGGTCGCATTTCTTAAAGTCACATTGCCATCGATGTCCACATTTAAATTAGGAATGTTTTTCATCACTTCTACAGCAGTTTGACCTGTGCTTGCTAAGTTCTTATCTACGTTGAATATTTTTCTATCAATACCCATTTCGAATTGTGGCTTTGCTGAACTTGTGACAGTTACACTTTGCAATTGATTTGCATCTTCTTCTAACTTGATATTGCCTAAGTCTTTGTCTACAAGCGCCATCATATCTTGTTGGTTGCCATTTGGCTTTAAATTGAAACTGATTTGCTTTTCTAATTTCTTAAAGCCAATTCCAGAAATAATCAATTTAAAATTACCCATCACAGATAAGTTGTCGAAACTAAAATCACCATTGGCAGCTGTGATCATAGTACCAAGTATTACTTCAGAAGCTTTTTTTGTAGTTGGATCAAATTTGCTCCCCTTTAATTGTACCGTTGCGCCATCAATGCCTTTTTTATTGGCATCCACTACTTTTCCGTAAAAATGGCCCATATTCATATTGCCACTAGCACTTGGACGGCCAGTTGGAACCTGCGCAAAAGTCAAGCTTTGCGTTAATAAAAATCCTGCAAGTATTAAGAGTTGTTTCATGTATTGTTTTTAAGCTATGAATTAGACCTGTTAGGGTTTGATTCGTTTAATTGAAGGGTCAAATTTCGTACTAAATATTCAAGAATGGTGCTTGAGATGGTATAAGCGGTTAATAATAAGGAGGAATAAATGTAAGTATGGATACTACGAGACAAAGAATGCAATCATCAGGCCCCAGATGCATCCAATTCCTAACATGATCCATCTTAGTTGGGTGGTAGCTTTATTGACTTTTTCGTAGACAACATTGTTCCATCTTTCCTGCCATTGTGCATGAAGGTCTTTGTTCAGGTTGGCACTAAATTGGTTTATTAGGATTGGGAAGATGATGGCCAGTTCTTCCATAAATACGCCTTTTAATTCTTCAATGGTCTTGTCCCCTATAAACATGGAGATCATTGGGAGCTTCTCACTTAATTTATGTCTAAAAAAATCATCTAATTTCTCATTGATGACGGGCTTCAATGCGTCAAAACTATCATTTTGGGAGAGCTCAGGGATGAATTCGGTCAAGTTGATTTGAGCTATCCATTGATTGGCCATGCTTTCCCATTTAATTGGACCAAGGTTCAATGGACGGATTGGATAAAAGATAAGTTTAACCAAGCCCCAGATGATACACCAGCCAAAAACACCCACCAATATTGGAATGATCAAAAAATTCATATGCTATTTTTAAAACTAAAAAACCTATCCCGAATCGGGACAGGTTTTTAGGGGGAGAACGATGGGTCTCGAACCCACGGCCTACAGTGCCACAAACTGTCGCTCTAACCTACTGAGCTACGCCCTCCATTTGGGGTGCAAAAATACGTTAATTCAGTAATCTATAAAATTAGTTTTGCATGTTTTTATAAAATAATGGTAAAAAAGGGCATAAAAAGTGAAATAGACACGCAAGATTCCCATTTTACGCTATTTTTGAAATCCTACATGCATGCAATTATGACATACGTAAAACAAAATAAGTGGAAAGTTTTTGCCACAGTGTTCCTATTTGGCGCTTTGTTCTTTGCTTTTAACACGTTTAAGCCCGAAAATCAAGAGTCTCCTGAGTTAAGACAGAGAAAATTATTATCTACTGTCGGCCATTTATTGGAGTCTGAACATTATAGCCCTAGACGCATTGATGACGATTTTTCAAAAGAGGTTTTCAATGCCTACTTTAAAGCATTAGATCCCGAAAAAAATATTTTCCTGCAATCCGATGTAGATGGTTTATCCAATTATAGCACAACGATTGATGACGAAATTCACGGCGCTACAATTGCTTTTCAACCAGCTGTAAGTAGTATTTATGAGCGTCGCATTAAGGAAGTACAAACCTTGTTCAATCAAATTATGGATCAGCCTTTTGATTTTAATAAAGACGATTCAGTACAGTTGAATGCCGATAAATTGCCTTACCCAAAAAACGAAGTAGAAAGAGCAAATCGTTGGGAGATGATGTTAAAGTATAGGACGATAGAGCGCTATGCAAGTTTGGTAGAGGAAAGAACTAAAAATAAAGACAAAGAAAAATTCGTTTTCAAAAACGACTCAACATTAGAAGCAGAATCAAGGGCGTATATTAAAAAGTCTTTTAAAAAGAGATTAGAATCTTTCGAAAAAACTTTTACAAAGGAAAAGCGATTCGACTTATTCTTAAATGCAATTACTGGTTTAATGGATCCACACACAGACTATTTAGCACCTGTTGAAAAAAGATCTTTCACTGAACAAATGAGTGGTGTGATATACGGTATTGGCGCTCAATTGACGCAGGACGATTTTGGGATTCGTATTGCTAGTATTCAGCCTGGAGGACCAGCATGGAAATCTGGACAGATTGTGGTGAACGATGTGATTGTGAAAATTGCACAAGGTGCAGAAGAGCCAGTAGATGTTTCAGGTTATGAAACCACAGATGCGGTGAAATTGATTAGAGGTAATTTGGGTACAGAAGTTCGTTTGACTTTTAGAAAACCAGATGGTTCATTTAAAATCGTTTCTTTAATTAGAGAAAAAATTGTGTTAGATGAAGGGTATGCTAGAAGTGTGGTCATCCAAAAAGGAGAAGATAAATATGGCTACATTTTATTGCCCGATTTTTATGCCGATTTTGAAAGAGAAGACGGGCATAGATGTTCTGAAGACGTAGCTGCAGAAGTCAAAAAACTAAAAGCAGAAAATGTAAAAGGTATTGTGATAGACGTGCGTTTTAATGGAGGCG
This sequence comes from Sediminibacterium sp., assembly GCA_017983845.1. Classification (GTDB taxonomy): domain Bacteria; phylum Bacteroidota; class Bacteroidia; order Chitinophagales; family Chitinophagaceae; genus Sediminibacterium. The sequence continues at coordinate 55,370 of JAGOAO010000002.1, read as the reverse complement.
GTTCTTTGTATGAAGTGGTGCAAATGGCTGGACTATTTATAGATAAAGGACCTGTTGTACAAATTAGAAACAAAGAAGGAAGGTCGCAGACTTTATACGATGAGACGCCAGGTATTTTATACGATGGCCCATTGGTCGTGATGGTGAATGAATTTAGTGCATCTGCTAGTGAGATCTTTGCTGGCGCTATTCAGGATTATAAGCGTGGCATTGTGGTTGGTAGTACTTCTACTTATGGAAAAGGCACTGTTCAGCGCAATGTTGCTTTTGGCAAACCTTTGGATTCCTTGGGTATTCAAACTGAATATGGATCGGTGAAATTAACCTTCCAAAAATTCTATCGCATTACAGGAAGCTCCACCCAAAAGAAAGGGGTAGTGCCTGATGTGATATTGCCAGATGAATACGAGTACCTAAAATATAGAGAAAAAGACAATGAGTCTGCATTGAGCTGGGATGAAATGGAGAAAGCAAAGTATCAAATCTGGCCAAATGCCATTCAGTTGGACCCAATTGTAGCAGCAACCAATAAGCACCTACAAAATGATTCTTCATTGAATCGATTTAAACAAAATTTGCAATGGGTGTCTAGTCAAATTGAGACACCGGTTTATTTAAAATTAGATAAATACCAGGCCTTTAAAAAGCAAGTGCAAGCCGTTTCTAAACAGAATGAGCAAGCGCTTAAATTAAAGACACCAATGAAATTGCTGCCATTAAAAGTGGACAATGATAAATTCTACAACAACCCAGATAAGTCAAAGCAAGATCGCTATCAAGGTTGGATTAAGGATTTGGCTAAAGATTTTCAATTGAATGAGTCTAGCAATATTTTATCGGCATTTAATAAAAAAACCACTGTAGCGAAAAACAAATAAGATCATGGAGCAATTGAGAAAGTGGCATGTGGTGTATACTAAACCCAAATGGGAGAAAAAGGTAGACTTGAATTTTGCGCAAAAAGGTGTTGAAAGCTGGTGTCCAACGCAGAAAAAGGAACGTCAGTGGTCCGATCGCAAAAAAATCATCGAAGAGCCTCTTTTCAAATCCTATGTGTTTGTAAAAACGACTAAAGCGGAATACAATAATGTACTAAGTACAATGGGTGTGGTGCGCTTTCTTTATTTTGAAAAAAAACCTGCTATCATCAGAGACAATGAGATAGAACTCATCAGAAAATATTTAGGGCTATCCTATACCAATATTCAAGTGGTGGATATGGGTGAAATCAAGCCAAACACCAAAGTAGCTGTAAACAATGGATTGTTTATGGGGCAAAGGGGAGAAGTGGTCAAAGCTGATAAGAAATCCGTCTACGTTAGATTAGACAGTATCAATATGATGATGATTGTGGAATTTAAATTAGAAGAGGTTTCTATTATATAGTCCAATCTACAATTTGGTTGCTCCATTCAGCTCTGTAAGGGGTGCTCACTCTGATATAGTTATCAGAATAACCTTCCAACATTTCTATTCCTCCATCTGCAGTTTTTTTCACAGATTCAAATAATACTTTTCTTGTTTCACCTCTATGTGCTTCGGTGAAATATTGTAATTTTTGATAGGACAGATTGCGTAAAATTTTATTGCGTTCATTTCGAACCGAAATTGGGACAATTGGTTTAATGTCCAATGCTTTTGTTGCAGCACGTTCTGAATAAGTGAATACATGCAAATAGGAAACGTCTAAGCTATGAATGAAAGCAAAACTTTCTTGAAAATAAGCTTCAGTTTCTCCAGGAGAACCTACAATCACATCCACGCCAATGGCTGCATGTGGAATCAATTTTTTTACCAATTCAATACGTTCTCTATAGAACTGACTATTGTACCTGCGTTGCATTAATTTCAAAACTGCATCCGATCCACTTTGTAAAGGAATATGAAAATGAGGCATGAACTTTTTGCTTTGGGCAACCCAGGCAATAATTTCATCCGTTAATAAATTCGGTTCAATAGAGGAAATGCGATAACGTTCAATAGCAGTATCGTTGTCCAATGCTTTGATCAATTCGAAAAAACTTTCTTCATGTTTTTTGCCGCCATCACCGCCTTTACCAAAATCGCCCAAATTAATTCCAGTCAAAACAATCTCTTTCACACCATTCTCTGCAAGGCCCTGCGCTTGTTTGACTACATTAGCAACAGTATCGCTCCTGCTTTTGCCTCTAGCCATAGGTATGGTACAAAATGAACAACTATAATCACAGCCGTCTTGTACTTTCAAAAAAGTCCTTGTTCTATCATTCACAGAGAAAGAGCTGTTAAAACCAGAAACAGTGTCTATATCACAACTACATATCTTCGTCTCGTCACCTTTGGTAAGGTTGGCAAGATGTTGTACGAGGTTGAATTTTTCAGCAGCACCTAAAACCAGATCTACCCCTGGTATGGTGGCAATCTCCTGTGGTTTCAACTGGGCATAACATCCTGTGATGACAATAAAGCTCTCAGGCGCCAATCGTTGAACCCTTCTTACCAATTGACGACATTCCTTATCGGCATTCTCTGTTACTGAGCATGTATTGATGACATATACATCGGCTTGCTCTGTAAACTGCTTCTTTTCAAAGCCTTCTAGCTCTAGTTGCCTAGAAAGGGTAGAGGTTTCTGAGAAGTTCAGCTTACAACCTAATGTATGGAATGCGACAGATCGATTTTGACTCATGGGGCACAAAGATAAAAAACCTTGGGGGAACCTTAAAATCTTAAAATAACCTTAAAGCTGGCTCAAATTTCCCTTTTTGCTCAGTTTCGATTAAGTTTGCAACTACTAAAAAGGACAAAATGGATTTTAAAAAAATCAACAATTTGACAGGCTGGGCGGTTACTTTAATTGCGTGCACTGTTTACTTATTAACGATGGAAGCTTCTGGTAGCTTTTGGGATTGCGGAGAGTTTATCAGTAGTGCTTACAAATTACAAATTCCACATCCCCCTGGCGCACCTATGTTTGTGCTTTTAGGCAGGGTGTTTATCATTTTTTTTGGTGACAATCCACAAACAGCTGCTTTGGCAGTCAATAGTATGAGTGCACTTGCAAGTGGATTTACTATTTTATTTTTATTCTGGACCATCACCCATTTTGCAAAACGAATTTTAGAAACACAATCTGGAGCTGCTTTAACCAATAACCAAATTTTCTTGGTGATGGGGGCAGGTGTAGTAGGCGCATTGGCTTATACATTTAGCGATTCATTTTGGTATAGTGCTGTAGAAGGTGAAGTATATGCATTGAGTTCATTCTTTACTGCATTGGTTTTTTGGGCTATCTTAAAATGGGAGCATAAGGCAGATCAGCCAGGTGCAGACAAATGGATTATTTTCATTTTCTACATCATGGGTATTTCTATAGGCGTCCATTTATTAAACTTATTGACCATCCCTGCAATTGTGATGGTGTACTATTTCAGATTGTACAAACCTTCTTTCAAAGGCGCATTATTTGCTTTCTTTATTGGGGTGGTGATTACTGGATTGGTACAAGTATTTTTAATTCAATACACCATTAAATGGGCTGCTGCTTTTGATGTTCATTTTGTCAATAGTTTGGGCTTGCCTTTTTATAGCGGTTTCATCTTCTTCTTTGTATTAGTCATTGCCTTGATTGTATTGGGTATTCGATATGCTAACAAAAAAGGATTCTATTTCTTAAAATTGGGAATCTGGTCTACGGTGTTTGTGTTAGTAGGTTATTCAACTTACCTAACCACAATGATCCGTTCTAATGCAGACCCTTCTGTAGATATGTACAATGTAGACAATCCTGTCACCTTGGTAGGTTATTTAGGAAGAGAGCAATATGGTGATTGGCCAATTTTATATGGTCCTGACTTTGTAGACAAAGCAGAAACAATAGAAGGAAGCGATCAATATGTAAAGACGCCAACGAACTATGAGTTCTCTGGAAAAAATCTAAAGCGTGATTGGGGTTCAGCACCCTCTGCCCATTTATTTCCAAGAATGTGGGATGGCGACAATGATCGTGGTCAATTAGATAGTTACCGTGCATTTGCCGGTGTACAGGAAGGGGATGTGCCAACCTTGAGAGACAATATCAAGTACTTTACCAATTATCAATTTGGGTTCATGTACTTACGTTATTTCCTATGGAATTTTGCAGGAAAGCAAAATGATTTGCAAGGATTTGGCAATGTTCGTGATGGTAATTTCAAGACTGGTATTACTGTAGTAGACAATTTTTTCTTTGGGGAACAATCCAAAATGCCAGACAGTATTCGTAAAGACAATAAAGCAAATAACAATCTATTCATGTTGCCATTGTTTTTAGGTATTATTGGATTGCTATATCAATACCAACAGAACAAAAAGGATTTCGTGGTGACGGGACTATTGTTTTTCTTCACTGGTTTGGCGATTGTAATTTATTTGAACCAAGTCACTTTACAACCTCGTGAGCGTGATTATGCTTATGTGGGTTCATTCTACGCTTTTGCGATTTGGATAGGATTAGGTGTATTACAAGTAGCAGATTGGTTGAATAAAGTCATCAATAAAAAAATGGCAACGACCATTGCTACATTAGGTTGTTTATTGGCCGTGCCAACTTTAATGGCGCAGCAAGAGTGGGATGACCATGATCGTGGTCAAAAGACATTGGCAAGAGATATGGCAAGAGCTTATCTAGAAAGCTGTCCTCCAAATGCAATCTTGTTTTCTTTCGGAGACAATGACACTTATCCTTTGTGGTATGCGCAGGAAGTGGAAGGCATTCGCCCAGATGTACGTGTGGTGGTGAATAGCTTATTGGGTTCTGATTGGTATATGCGTGAGTTAAGATACAAGGTGAATAAGAGTGATAAGTTTGATGTCATTTTTACTGAAGAACAAGTTGCTGGAAATAAATTAAACGTGGCTTATTACCAAGCTATGCCAGAGTTTGGCGAAACGACTTACCATAATTTAGATTCTATGTTAAGGTATGTGATAGGCGATCAAACAGGCAGATACCAAGCATCTACGCAGGAAGGTCCAGTGAATATCTTCCCTACACACAAATTCAAAATGCCTGTTAATAAGGAATTTGCATTGGCTTCTGGCATTGCTAAACCAACTGATAATATCGAGTCTGAATTATTGATTGATTTCAACCCAAATAGACAATACATGATCAAAAATGAATTGGCTATTTATGCAATCATTTCTACTACACAATTTAAACGTCCAATCTGTTTCACTTCTACTCAGGAGTTAAAGGACCTTGGGTTGGATCAATATGTACGTCAAACAGGTATGGCATATGAATTGGTTCCTGTAAAGGGCGCTACGGTGGATACAGATGCTGCTTACAAGAATATCATGACGAAGTTTGATTTCAAAAATGCGAGCAAGTCCAATGTGTATTTTGACGAAGAAAATAGAAGACATTTAAATTCTTTGAGATTGAATGTAGCACAGATTGCACAAGCTTTAGTTGCAGCAGGCAAAAAGGATAGTGCGCGCCAGATTTTAAGAAAATTAGATGCAGAAATAAGTGTAAAAAACCTGCCGTATGGTATGTCGTCTAATAGAGGAAATCAACACAACTATTTCTCTTATTTATACTTACAAGCTGCCTATGCTGCCGGGGATACTGAACTAGCAAAAAGAGTAGGTGCCGCTGTGGTAAAAGATTTAACACAACAATTGGCTTATTATAAATCATTGGGTACGCCAATGTCCGAGGAGCAGTTTATGCAAAACGCAGAGAATGCATATCAGAATAAACCAACTGAATTCAACAATAAACAAGGTGCTTTCATACAGGATATTCTAACTTGTTATCAGTTGATCAATGTGATACAGAATTTAGAAAAAGGAATGCCAGTGGCTCAGCCATAATCGAGTTTCATTTTATTGGATCCAATAAAAAAGAGGCGCTTCAATTGAAGCGCCTCTTTAGTTAGGAGTAGACTTTAATGCATCATCGTTCGTAAAGCTGCAACAACCTGGTCTATCTCTTCTTTTGTATTTTGTTTAGAGAAAGAAAAACGTATGGTTACAATCTCGGAACCTTTGTTTAATGCATTGATTACATGAGACCCCTGCTGCGCGCCACTAGAACAAGCGCTACCGCCACTTGCACAAATATGATGCATGTCTAGATTGAATAAAATCATTTCTGTCTTTTCGTTCTTTGGAAAGTTCACACTTAATAAAGTATATAAACTAGCACCAAATGGATCTCCATTAAAACTCACGCCTGGTATATTTGCCACCAATTGGTCGTGCATATATTGTTTTAAAGATTGAATATAGTTGCTATCTTCTTGGTGTTTATCTGTCGCTAATTCAAGGGCTTTGGCGAATCCAACTATACCGTATAAGTTCTCTGTCCCTGCGCGCATATTGCGTTCTTGCGAACCACCATGAACCAATGGGCTGATTTTTACATTTTCATTGATGTATAAGATACCCACGCCTTTAGGACCGTGGAATTTATGTCCAGCACCTGTAATAAAATCAACAGGTAGTTTGCTTAATTCAAATGGAAAATGCCCTACGGTTTGCACTGTGTCGCTATGAAAATAAGCATTGTGCTGACGACACAAATGCCCCACCGCTTCAATATCAATCATGTTTCCAATTTCGTTATTGGCGTGCATGATTGAAACGATTGCCTTTTCTGAACTGTCTGCTAGTAAAGTGGCTAAATGGGCCATATCAATATGTCCAGTTGGCAATATTTGCACAAAGCTTAATTGTACATGATGCTGCTTTGCCAAATGTGTTACAGTATGTAAAGTGGCATGGTGCTCAATAGGTGAGCTAATGATATGCTTGCATCCTAAATCTAGAATGGCTGCGTTTAAAATGGTATTGCTACTCTCTGTTCCGCCACTTGTAAAAAATATTTCAGCAGGCTTGGCACCTAAGTTTTTCGCTACCGATTTTCTAGCTTGCTCAATAGCGAGTCTAGTCTCTCTGCCATAACTATAAATGGAGGAAGGGTTGCCAAATTTTTCTGTCAAATAGGGCATCATCGCTTCAAGTACTTCAGGTGCAAGCGGGGTGGTAGCCGCATTGTCAAAATAGATTCTCTGCATGTTTGCTAATTTACTGAATTTTAAGAATTAGCTGAATAATTTTATCGGCTAATTGGTCCGCGGCATCTTGTGATTTTGCTTCAGTATAAATGCGCATGATGGGTTCTGTATTGCTAGAACGTAAATGGACCCATTCATGCTCGAAATCAATCTTAAGTCCATCTATATCATTCATTGGATACGCGGAAAATTCCTTCTTTAATTGTTCAAAAATGCTGGTCAATGAAAGGTTTGCATTCAGGTCCATCTTTTTCTTACTCATATAGTAAGCAGGGTAACTCGCTCTTAAACTGGAGCAAGTAGTTTCCGCTTTTGCAAGATGAGATAAGAACAGTGCAATTCCTATTAAAGCATCTCTGCCATAATGTAAATCAGGAACAATGATTCCGCCATTGCCTTCTCCTCCAATGACGGCTTTTTCTTCTTTCATTTTGGTGACCACATTCACTTCGCCAACTGCACTTGCAAAATAAGTACAGCCATATTTTTCAGTGACATCTCTTAAGGCTCTAGTAGAGGATAAATTACTCACTGTGGCCCCTTTTGTATATTGTAAAATATAATCTGCAACAGCCACCAAGGTATACTCTTCGCCAAATAAATTGCCGTCTTCACTTACAAAACACAAACGGTCCACGTCAGGATCTACCGCGATACCTAAATGTGTTTTTTCATTGACAACCGTATCGCAAAGTACCGTTAAGTGTTCTTTCAATGGTTCTGGATTGTGCGCAAAATCACCTGTCATCTCCGCATTCAATACCACTATATCTTCCACACCAATTGCTTTCAATAAAGCAGGCACTGTAAATGCACCAGAACTATTGATCGCATCCACAACGACTTTAAAATTTGCCTTTTTAATGGCATAGATATCCACCAATGGGTGGTCTAAAATTGCTTGAATATGTTTTGATAAACTATTGTCATCACCAATGATGACCCCCATTTCATCCACAGGTGCATACACAAAATCTTCTTGTTCAGCTAAAGCAAGGATGGTTTTACCTTCTTCGCCACTTACAAATTCTCCTTTTTCATTTAATAATTTAAGGGCATTCCATTCTTTAGGATTGTGACTTGCAGTTAAAATAATTCCACCATCTGCTCCTTCAAACACTACTGCCATTTCTACTGTAGGAGTGGTACTTAAACCTAAATGAACCACATCAATGCCCAGGGCTAATAAACTTTGCTCCACTAAAGCTTCTACCATCAAGCCGCTCATTCTACCATCACGACCCACAATCACTTTTTTCTTCCCAGCTGATTTTCTGATCAACCAAGTGCCGTAAGCTGATGCAAATTTTACAATATCGATGGGGGTAAGGTTGTCGTCAGGTCGGCCTCCAATGGTGCCTCTAAAACCCGAAATGCTCTTAATTAATGACATAGCTAAATATTAAAATAAAACGAAATGCAAATTTACTTTAAATTTTTCCACTTCCTTGTATCTTTACCCCATGGGGCTAAGTATTTTTCAACAAATTAAGGACATCGACCAAGCATTGTTTTATCAAATCAATGGGGTTTGGCACCATCCAATATTGGATACCATCCTACCTTGGACAAGACATTCTAATAATTGGATTCCTTTGTATGTTGTTTTGCTAGGATGGATGGGGTATCAGATAGGTTGGAAAACCTGGAAATGGTTGTTATTTGCTTTGATTAATGTGGGTATTACAGATCAGGTGAGTAGCAGTATTTTCAAGCCCCTCTTTCATCGATTAAGACCCTGTAATGACCCTGCACTCTTTGGCAAAACAAGGCTTTTATTAGACCATTGTTCGGGTGGATTTAGTTTCACATCCTCCCATGCTGCCAATCATTTTGGATTGGCTATGTTTATTTTTATTTCCTGGGGCATTGCAAAGCAAAGAGTTACTAAATACTTTTTTGTTTGGGCAGGCTTGATTGCTTTTGCTCAAGTATATGTAGGGGTGCATTATCCATTGGATATTCTTGGAGGAACCATCATTGGATTGGTTTCAGGTTATTTTATAGCAAAGCTTTATTTGAAATGGGCAGGGCCGATACAATTTAAAAAATAAACCCTGATGAATAAAAATACTTTCTGGTTATTACTATCTGCAATCATAGGCGTACAAGTCATTGGTGCTTTTGCAATCCCATTAATGGATATCGATGCAGCACAGTATGCATCTATTAGTAGAGAAATGTTGGAGCGAAATAGCTTCCTTCAAATCTTTGATCTTGGAAAAGATTATTTAGATAAACCGCCCATGTTGTTTTGGTTATCGGCTTTGTCGATGAAAATTTTTGGCATTTATGATTGGGCTTATCGTTTACCTTCCCTTATTTTTCTAGGCCTTGCATTGTTTGCAACTTTTCAATTTGCAAAATTAAAATACAATCAAACCGTCGCTTATTTAGCGGTGTTGATGCTAGCTAGCTGTCAAGCTTTTTTCTTAATCGCACACGATGTAAGAACCGATACCATGTTAATGGGATGGGTGGCATTAAGTATTTGGTTGATTGCAAAATGGGAGGATTCCGATCATTGGGCTGATTTTGTTTGGGCCATGGTAGCGATAGCAGGAGGGATGATGACCAAGGGGCCGATTGCGTTGGTGGTACCTGTTTTGGCTTTTGCACCGCAATGGTTTTTTGAGAAAAAATGGGTTTATTTTTTCAAGCCTATTTATATAGTAGGTCTCCTTATCATTGGGGTTTTATTATTGCCTATGAGTTGGGGCTTATACCAACAGTATGATTTACATCCCGGCAAATTAATCAACAATATACCTATTGAATCGGGATTGAAGTTTTACTATTGGACCCAAAGTTTTGGAAGGTACACCGGGGAGAATTATTATCATGAAATGAGTTATCCAACTTTCTTATTGGAGAATATGCTTTGGAGTTTCTTGCCTTGGATCTTTATTTTTCTTTGGGCATTTGTAGCTAAAATAGGCACTATTGTCAAAGAGGGTTTATTCAAAGTGTCTGTTGAACGAATTAGTTTTTTTGGATTCTTTTTAACTTATTTAGTTTTATCAAGAAGCCAAGCTCAGTTACCACATTATATTTTTGTAGTCTTCCCATTGGCTGCTATCTTAGTGGCTGCGCATATGGCACCATTACTAGATCAATCTGACCGTTTGAGTAAAGGGGTTAAATGGTTTTATGGGTTCCATTTATTTATTTTTCTGATCTTATTGATTGCGATGGGATTGATCATCCATATTCCTTTTGGGAAGATGGGCTGGTGGGGCATATGCATTCAATTTGGTACATACATCCTAATGCTTAAGCTGCTATTTAGTAAAAAGGGGCTCATCCAAAAATGGATTACTATGAGTCTTGTATTAATGATAGGACTCAACTTAATCATGAACAGTTTTTTCTATCCTCATTTATTACAATTTCAGTGGGGCAATGAATTGGCAAAAGAAGCGAAAGCAAAAAATTGGGATATCCAAAAAGCAGCTTTGTATAAAATGCCCAATAGCAATGCCTTTCATTTTTATGGACAGCATATTTTTCCAGTAATCAAAGATAGAAGTTTGTTAAAAGAAGGTCAGTGGATAGTGGTGGAAGCGTTGCCGGCAAAGCAAGTATTGGTTGATTTCCCGAATTCCAAGATCCTGTATTATGGAAATCGATTCCATGTAACTTTGTTGACTTTGCAATTTTTAAATCCAGCTACTAGAGTGGGGGAATTGACGCCTTATATGTTAATGGAGCTAAAAAAGTAGGCTGTTAAAAATTAAACTGTGTAGCATTTTTAGGCGAAGCCAATTCGAAACTTTTTCTTTGCCCTCCTGATGTTACATGAAAAATATTGATTTGATTTGGATCAATGCCAAATAAGATTTCACAAAAAACGTTTAATTGCTTTAACTGCTTGACTTCTTTGATTTCAAAATAGCTCCAAGTACTTTCTTTCTGGATTTCATAACCTACATAGTCCATCTTATATTTAACGCCATTCGTGCTCAAGGCCAATTTCTTTTGCATGTATTGGTTGATCAATTTATTGGCTTGTTCTTTTTGATTAGAGTTACTGAGGTCTAATTTCACATTGAATTCTTTTTGAATCATCTTCTCTAAGTCATCTGTATAAGTGCGCGTACTTATTTCGATTGTAGCCTCTTTTGTATTATGTTCTATTTCAATCACAGAAATATAAAAAGGGTGAAAAGAAGTCATTATCCAAAGCATCCAATGTTTCAAACCAATCCAAGCCATAGTAGTTTATTTTGTGGATACAAAGGTCTTCATTAATTTAACACCAGAAAAATTCATTTATGGAAGAACTCTTGATGTACGGAAGACTAGGTTTTAAACACATTATTGATCTGCAAGGGGTAGATCATATCTTTTTTGTCTTGGCATTGACCCTCAGGTATGTATGGTCAGACTGGAAGAAAATACTAGTATTGGTCACCTCATTTACCATTGGCCATTCATTGACATTGGCTTTAAGTACATTATCCATTATAGACATTTCGGTGAATTGGATTGAATTTTTGATCCCTGTAACTATTTTGATTACAGCTATATCTAATTTTTGGGTCAAGGATTTCGAGTTTAAACAGCGTTTCTCGTCCCATTATGGTTTGGCACTCTTTTTTGGCCTTATACACGGACTAGGGTTTAGCAATTACCTAAAAAGTCTATTGGGCAAGGAAGCTTCCTTGTTGGGTCCCTTGTTTTCATTCAATATTGGGCTTGAAATAGGCCAAATCTTGATTGTTGGGGTGATTTTAGCCCTTAGTTATGGCTTATTGAGCCTCTTAAAATTGCCTAGAAAAATGTATGTGCGGTATGGTTCTATCTTGACTATATTCTTATCTTTACGTATGATCCTAGATCGACTAGGATCTCTTTAAACCTTGAAAACGAAACTGCTATGAAGAAATTATTGTCATTCGGAATCATGTGCTTGACTGTCTTGACAGTTGTGGCGCAGGACATCCGAAACAACCCAGGTTCAAACCATGGAAACAAATTTGAGCAATTGGGCACTATTTTACCAACGCCGAATGAATACAGAACGGCAAGTGGTGCTCCTGGTACCAAGTATTGGCAACAAAGAGCTGATTATGATATTAAAGCAACATTAGACGAGAAAAATTTAATGTTACATGGCGCAGAGACCATTACTTATTTCAACAATTCTCCAGATGTATTAACCTATATCTGGTTGCAATTGGATGAGAATGAACATAGCACAACTAAAAATGCGGGTTATCCTGATGGAAGTTCAATGGGTAGAGCAATGAGTCCTGCAATGATCGACAAATTAGAAGCAGAAAAAAAGGACAATGGATTAGGTGTGAATATTTTAAAAATCACAAATTTATTGGGTGCTAAATTAAAGTATACGGTGAACAAGACGATGATGCGTGTTGAATTGCCAACTGCATTAAAGCCTGGTGAAAAATTTGCTTTTAAAGTAGATTGGAACTATAAAATCACAGACAGATTAACTGTGGGTGGTAGAGGTGGATATGAGTTCTTCCCAGAAGACGGCAACCATTTATTCACGATGGCACAATGGTATCCTCGTTTAGCAGTGTATTCTGATTTTCAAGGATGGCAACACCACCAGTTTACTGGAAGAGGTGAGTTTGCTTTGACTTTTGGAAATTTCAAAGTAGCAATCACTGTTCCTAGCGACCACGTGGTGATGGCAACTGGAGCATGTCAAAACTATGCTGCTGTATTGAGTCCTGCTCAATACGCTAGATGGAATAAAGCACAAACTTCTTCTGAGCCAGTTGAAGTGGTGACTTTAGCAGAAGCGAAGCAAGCAGAAAAAACAAAAGCAACGACTCAAAAAACATGGGTATTCAATGCAGAAAACGTACGTGATTTTGCATTTGGATCAAGCCGTAAATTTATCTGGGATGCTTTGGCTGCAAATGTAGAAGGTAAGAAAGTAATGTGTATGAGTGCTTATGGAAAAGAGGCTTATGGATTATATCGTCCATATTCTTCAAAGGCTGTTGCGCATACCATTAAGACGTATTCTAAGTTCACGATTCCTTATCCATACCCTGTTGCACAAAGTATTGAAGCGTCTAATGGTATGGAATATCCTATGATCTGTTTTAACTACGGACGTACAGAAAAAGATGGCACTTATACAGAAGCTACAAAGAATGGTATGTTGGGCGTAATCATCCACGAAGTAGGACATAACTTCTTCCCAATGATTGTGAACAGCGATGAGCGTCAATGGTCTTGGATGGATGAAGGTTTAAACACATACGTTGAATACTTGACTGAAGAATTATATGACAACAAATTCCCTAGTCGTCGTGGTCCTGCTTTTGCAATTGCAGATTATATGAAATTACCAAAAGATCAGTTAGAGCCAATCATGACAAACAGTGAAAATATCATTCAGTTTGGGCCAAACGCTTACGCGAAGCCAGCAACTGGGTTGAATATTTTACGTGAAACCATTATGGGTCGTGAATTATTTGATTATTCATTTAAAGAATATGCAAGAAGATGGGCATTCAAACACCCAACGCCTGCAGATTTATTTAGAACAATTGAAGATGCAAGTGCAGAAGACCTAGACTGGTTCTGGAGAGGTTGGTTCTATAGCATCGATCCAGTGGATATTGCAATTGATACAGTAAAGCATGCTGTGTATGACGGAACTGCAGCAGCTCCATCATCAAGAACAATGCCTGCTAGAGGATTAGCAAAACCAGAAGTGAATAGCTTCGAAGACATTTCTAAAATCAGAAATAGAAACGACAAGTCAATTGTATTCTTAACGGATGTGGATACTACTTTAAGAGATTTCTATTGGAGATATGACAGAGGTTTAGAGCCATACGATACTGCTACAAAGCAACCAGCAATGGCTATGCCTGCTCCAGAAACATTAACAGATGCAGAGAAAGCAAAATATACAACTGCGAATTTGTATGAAGTGAGTTTCTTGAATAAAGGTGGTTTGGTTATGCCAATCATTCTTGAATTCACATTCGAAGATGGTACTAAAGAAACACAACGTTTACCAGCACAAATCTGGAGAAAGAACGAAAATAAAGTAACTAAGGTATTCTTGACAAGCAAGAAAGCAGTGTCTATTCAATTAGATCCAATGCGTGAAACTGCTGATATTGACGAAAGCAATAACAAGTGGCCAAATGTAGCTGCTCCAAGTAAATTTGCTATATTCAAGTCTAAAGGTTTTACTAGAGGTCAATCCATTGGATTATCTCCAATGGCTGCGAGTCAGAATAAAAATAAGCGACTTAATTAAGTTTAGTGAATAGCTGAAATAAAATAGCCGCCTCAAAATCGAGGCGGCTATTTTTAGGTCTATCTTTTAATGATTCGTTTATCTAAATCGCTCATTAGAAATGGCTTAAGTATGTGCTGCAGCTTTATAGTTTTTCCATTTGGTGATGGCTGCTTCCATATCAGAAGGTAGAGGGCTATCAAAACGCATCATGGCTTCTGTAGTAGGGTGTATGAATCCAAGTGTAGCAGCATGCAATGCACACCTAGGACATGCATCAAAACAATTGTCAACGAATTGTTTGTACTTGGTATAGATGGTTCCTTTTAAAATTCTATCTCCACCATATTCTTGGTCATTGAATAAAGTGTGTCCAATATGTTTCATGTGCACACGAATCTGATGGGTTCTACCTGTCTCCAATACACAAGACACTAATGAAGTATAATTATAGCGTTCGATGACTTTATAATGTGTAATGGCATGCTTGCCCACTTCTCCCTCAGGATAGGCGTCAAACATTTTACGGAAGGTTTTGTGTCGTGCGATATGCGCATTCACCGTGCCTTCGTCTTCTTCCATATTGCCCCAAACTAAAGCCACATATTTGCGCTCCACAGTATGATTGAAAAACTGTTTCGCTAAATGACTTGCTGCTTCTGGCGTTTTTGCTAATACAATCAAACCAGTGGTATTTTTATCAATACGATGTACCAAACCAAATCTCGGCAAAATTTCTTCATTTAAATTCGGGTTCTGTTTTAATAAATGAAAAGCCACACCATTGAGCAGGGTGCCTGTATAATTGCCGATGCCAGGATGCACCACCATATTGGAAGGTTTGTTTATCACCATTAAGGCATCATCTTCATATACAATATCCAATGCCATTTCCTCTGGCTTTAATTCGGTATAATCTGGGTTGACATAGCTCATGTAGACCACTTCGTCCCCTGGACGTGTGCGGTAGTTGCTTTTAACCACTTTACCATTCACCGTTAAAAAGCCACCTTCAATGCCGTTTTGTAATTTGCTTCTAGTTAGCCCCTCAATCCTCATTTGAACCCATTTGTCTATACGCATAGGTTCTTGGCCCTTATCTACCATAAAGGTCAGTTTCTCATATACATCTTCGTTCTCTATTTGAAGGTCCTCATTTTGTAGGTTATCCGACAATGGATCCTGTTTCGCTATTGAATGCTTCGCTTTCTCTTCTGTTGACATGTTGCAAAAGTAAGTTATTGCTGCTTAGTTTGTAACTTTGTTCTATGCGCCAACAAGTGATTTTCGAAGATTTAGGGATTAAAGCCTATCAACCTACCTGGGATTACCAAGAACAGTTATTAAAAGACAATGTGGGTATGAAAGCGCAAGCAAGAACAGAAGGTAGGGAAGCGAGTGAAGCAGCTACCCAGCATCGATTGATTTTAGTGGAGCACCAACCAGTTTTTACTTTAGGCAAAAATGGCAATAGAGCCAATGTGTTGGTATCAGACGAGCAGTTAAAAGTATTGGGCATTGAGTTTTTTCATATCAATAGGGGCGGGGATATTACTTACCATGGTTTGCAACAAGTGGTGGGTTATCCGATTATCGACTTAGATAAGTTCAAGCCAGATTTGGGTTGGTATCTAAGAAGTTTGGAGGAAGTGATTATTCAAGTATTGGCTGAATATGGATTGAAAGGAGAAAGAAGTGCAGGAGAAACTGGGGTATGGTTGGATCCACAGGACCCTTTTGTAGCCAGAAAAATCTGTGCCATGGGGATTAAATGTAGTCGATGGATCACCATGCATGGATTTGCATTGAATGTCAACACCGACTTATCTCATTTTGAATTTATCGTGCCTTGTGGTATACAAGGAAAGACCGTGACTTCTTTAGAAAAAGAATTGGGCAAAAAAATGGATTACGAAGAAGTGAAGCAAAAAATCAAAAAACATTTTGAAGCGATCTTTGATTGTGATTTGATTTAGTATTTCAAAGTTCCAGCCTGCAAAGATCGATTTCCTTGCACCCCCCCGCTATGTATCACTAAGATAGATGCGCCCTTTTCAAAATAATTTTCTTGAATTAATTGATCTACAGCAAAGAGCAATTTACTCGTGTACACGATGTCAGTTGGAATTTTTTCTTTTTCCCATAATGCATTCATGAACTCAATCATAGCAGGATTTGTTTTGGCATATCCTCCTTGGTGAAATTGATGTAATAAAGTATAGTGTTTATTTGGATCAATCAGCAATGCATTGATCTCGGCATGGATGGTGCCTTCATTTTTTAAAACAGGGATGCCAATTACTTTCTGATGTGGTAAAGCAGCGTTGATACATCCTGCGAGCATAGTACCCGTGCCCACTGCAGCAATGATATAATCGTATTGTTCAGTAGCATGATCTGTTAAAATTGTAGCAGCGCCTTTAGCGCCCAAGTGGCCGTATCCCCCCTCGTCTACAAAATAACAACTGGGATTGTTTTTGCCCTCCAATAAAATAGCCGCTTTCTTACTTTGAAATTCGGTCCTGCCTAAATACACTAAATCCATCCCATACCCTTTGGCTTCTTCTAAACTTGGTGTAATGGGTTCGTTCTCATTGGTTCTGATATAACCAATGCTTTTTAAGCCAGCTTCTTTTGCTGTGTAAGCTAGTGCGACAATATGGTTGGAATAGGGACCGCCAAAACTTACCACAGTAGTTGCAGCTATTGACTTTGCTTCGGCTATGTAAAATCTAAGTTTAAAAAATTTATTGCCACTCACCACAGGATGCAATACATCCAATCTTAAGCAATCAACGCTATACTGAAGGCTAAAAGAGGATAAGAATTGTTTATATGGCTTTATATGCAAAATTTTATATTTAAAATAAATCAACTAATTTTGACTCCTGTAATGGATCGTGAAATTACAATTAAAAAAAGGAAAAATGAGTGCACCGACATTAGTGATATTAGCAGCAGGGATGGCAAGTAGATATGGCAGCATGAAACAAACCGAAGGATTCGGGCCAAGTGGAGAGACCATCATGGAGTATTCTATTTATGATGCCATTAGAGCAGGATTTGGGAAAGTGGTATTCATTATAAGAGCTGATTTTGCTGAAGCTTTTAAGGCAGTGATTGAACCAAAATTAAAAGGCAAAATTGAAACCGCATATGTGTTTCAGTCTTTAGATAAATTTACAGACGGTTTTTCAATTCCTCAAGAAAGAACCAAGCCTTGGGGAACAGCACATGCATTATTATGCACTAAGGGTGTGGTGAATGAACCATTCGCTGTCATCAATGCAGATGATTATTATGGACAAGCAGCTTTTGAAGAAGCGCATACATTTTTGACCACTACTTGTTCTGAAAAAGAATATTGCATTCTTGGTTATGAGCTTGCTAATACTTTAAGTGAAAATGGAACGGTGAGTAGAGGTGTATGTAGTTTAGATGCAGCTGGTTACTTGACTGCCATCAATGAACGTACTAAGATTTATAGAAAAGACGGAAACGGTATTGTGTATGAAGAAGATGCTGTTGAAACACCACTTGTAGAAGACACTAGAGTAAGTATGAACTTTATGTGCTTTGCTCCAGGTTTTATTGATTTATGCGAGTCGGAATTCAAACTATTTTTAGCTAAAGAAGGACAGGCTTTGAAATCGGAATTTTATATTCCATTTGTGGCAGGCAGATTCAAGGAATTGAATTTAGGTGCAGTGAAAGTGATCCCAACCAATGCAAAATGGTTTGGTGTAACCTACAAAGAAGATGCTCCTGGAGTGAAAGCCAGTATAGATGCTTTGATTGATGCAAAAGTATATCCTACGAATCTTTGGAGATAATAATAAATTTATTGACTAATCAAAAGAACGAACACTGTAGATATAATTCTTGTAGTTATTGATCTGTGCTTTACGGTCCTTTGATCCTTTAACTTTTTGCTTATTCAATTTTACATGATACCCTTTGGTAAGTTCGTTATTCTTCAATGTTTCCACTAAGTCAAATAATTTATCTGCTTTAATAGCAAAGGCAACGCCTTCTGCTTGCTTTTGTCTACTACTTATAATTCCAACTAGCTCATTTTTGTCATTAAATACTGGTGAACCAGAGTACCCGGGATTGACACTTATCTGAATTTGGTAGGTATTGCTATCTCCGTTGAATCCTGTCTGAGCACTTAAATAACCTCTGCCATATACAATATCATTATCATTTCTAGGAAAGCCTAATGTAAATAGGTCCTCGCCAAGCTCTGTTCTTTTTTTACGAATAGTAAATGGTAAGGCTTTCGATTGTTTATAATCAGCGTCTTCGATTTTTAATAGTGCCAGATCTGCGTTTTTATCACTGTAGATAATGGTCGCTTTGAATTCTTGACCAAGACTATTCACCACAATAGCGCCATTTCCCTTTAATACATGGGCGTTAGTAATAACGAATCCTTTGGTATCTATTAAGAAGCCAGAGCCTCCACTAATTAATTTTGCATTCTCAGGCACTTTGGTCTTCACCTCATTTAATATATGACCTTGCACTTTCTGATTTTGTTGAATTTTTTCAACTGCTTTACTTAATTCTAAGATTTGATTCCCGTTAATGCTTGGGAAAAAGAAAAGCATCATTGCTGATGTAAATAAAGCAATGAATCCACCCACGGAAGCTGCAATAGCAGTCACTTTTTTATACTTGCTCCAAAGTTGAATGACTTTGAATGATGTAGATTGTGCTTCTACTGGAGCCCAAGTGCCAGCATCCAATAATTGATTAAAGACCTGGTTGCTAAGTTTTGAAAAATTCTTACGACTAGCATATACTTCCATCTCTCTTAAGAACATATCATGCTCTACTACCATTTGGTCAATCTCAGGCGTAGTTTTACGGATCGCCTCAAATTGAGTACGCTCTTCAGCAGACATTTCGCCTGTTAAATAGCTTTCGATCGCTTCCTGTAATTGAATGTCGTCCATGGTTTTATTCTCCTATATTATATTGCGCAAAAAAGAGTTTCTTCAATCGCATTAAACATTTATATTTTTGGTTCTTCGCATTGTCTGCATTGGTGTATCCAAATTGACTAGCTAGTTCCTGCATTCCTTTTTTGTTCAAATAGTAACCTTCTAACAAACTTTTACACGGCTCACCAAGACTATTTAAGGCTCGGTCCATGATCGCAAAAGCGGCATCTTTTTTCTCAAACTCATCCAAATCTTCCTCAACGGAGACTGTTTCTTCTTGAGCACTGAGTGGGGCACTATATTTTCCCATTTGTTGTAGCCTTTTTAACCAAAGGTTTTTACAGATAGAGAATAAATAGGTTTTTATTTGGCAGGTAAGGGCAAAATGGTCTAATTGCACCTTTTCGTACAAAGTGATCATTGCTTCCTGGAAAATATCCCTAGCATCATCAAAAGAGCCATTGTTATTGGTAACAAAGTGCTGAATCATACCAAAATGACTTTTATAGAGGGCTTCCACCGCCTTGGAGTCATTTTGTGCTAACCCCTTTAAGAGGGCTTGTTCATTGAGTTCAGCTTTCAAGATATTAATACGATTAGGGTACAAAAGTAACCCAACTGGGTTAAAAATGGCTTCTTTTTAAATTTTTAACAAAATCGAGGTTACCTTTTATCAGTTAGGGTATTAAGAGTATAATTTAAACAATTAAAACTCATTCAAATGAAAAAAGTATTCGCAATCTTCGCTATCGCTGCTTTAACTGCTTGTGGTGGTGCTTCTACTGAAGCTACAACTGATTCTACAACTGTTGCTGTTGATTCTTCTGCTGTTGCAGTTGATTCTTCTGCTGTTGCTTCTGATTCAACTGCTGTTGATTCTGCAGCTACTAAGTAGTAGTCAAACAATATTGAGCTGTTGGCCCCACTTAGGTGGAAGCTTGCCAAACAACAGTATTCGTAAAAATTTCATATGGCAAGCAATCGTTAAGCCACTTCGTTTCCACGAGGTGGCTTTTTTTATTTCTGCCATTTTCTTACGAATATTTGTTAGTAAAATGTAAAAAACTTTATGCTTTTAGCCTATTTTAGGCTGTTTTAGCCTATCTTTGTGTCACGATGAAAGCAAATAGCAACTGGTTTTACTTTTTCTTTTATTTCTACTTTAATCAAAGTAGCCGGGTAGTATTTGTAAAAGCTTAAACGAAATAACTAAATATACAATCCCGGCTCAAACAGCCGGGATTTTTTTTAACCAAATTTGAATCAAGAGAAGTACAGTTTGAAGGATGAATAAAAAAGTAACAATACAAGGATACGAGGGAAGTTTTCACCAAGTGGCTGCAAGGAAGTTTTTTGGTAAAGATGTAGACGTGATTACCTGTGCTACTTTTAGAGACGTAGTTCGAATTGGTGAAGATGCGAAGCAATCCGATGGTGCGGTGATGGCCATTGAAAATTCTATCGCAGGAAGTATTCTTCCTAATTATAATTTGTTGCAAAAAAGCAAATTACAAGTCATCGGGGAAGTGTATTTGTCGATTAGTCAAAACCTGTTGGTCTATCCGGGGGTGAAACTAGAAGACATTAAGGAAGTGCATAGTCATCCGATGGCCATCCTTCAGTGTTTGGATTATTTAGAAAAGCAACATTGGAAATTAGTAGAATCAGAGGATACTGCATTGAGTGCGAAACAGGTGCATCAACATAAGAGCAAACATATTGCAGCCATTGCTAGTAAGTTGGCTGCACAGTTATATGACTTAGATGTAATTACGCCAGATATACATACATTAAAAAACAATATCACTCGTTTTTTAATCATGGTACCGGCAAAACAAAAAATAGAAATAGCGGATGCAGACAAAGCATCTATCTATTTTCAAACAGATCACTCTAAAGGTATTTTATCCAAAGTATTGGCCAAAATAGCGCAGGGTGGAGCAAACCTGAGTAAGTTACAAAGTATGCCCATACCAGGCAGTACTTTTAAATATGGTTTTTATGCAGACATTGAGTTTGATCATAAAAAACAATTGGACAAATTGTTGGTGGATTTAAAATCCATGACCAATAGTTTCAAAGTATTTGGTTTGTATAAAAAAGGTAAAGTTGTAAAAGGATAAACATGAATTGGACGGTAGCAAAAAGATTGGAAGGGATAGGAGAATATTATTTTTCATCCAAATTGCGCGAGATTGACGAACTCAATAAAGCGGGCAAGCAAATTATCAATTTAGGTATTGGTAGTCCTGACTTGCCGCCGCATCCAGATGTAATTAAAACATTACAGGAAGAAGCAAGCAAGGAGAATCAACATGCTTACCAGTCTTACAAAGGCGTTCCGGCATTAAGAGAAGCGATCGCCGCATGGTATCAAAAATATTTCAAAGTAGAGGGCATCAATCCTGCTACAGAAATTTTACCTCTATTAGGAAGTAAAGAAGGGATCATGCATATCTGCATGACCTATTTAAATGAAGGAGATCAGGTGTTAATCCCTAATCCTGGTTATCCTACTTATACAAGTGCAGTTAAATTAGCGGGTGGCACTCCGCTTTATTATGAGCTAACTGCCGAAAACAGTTGGGCACCTGACTTTGAAAATTTAGAAAAATCAGATTTATCAAAGGTCAAGTTGATGTGGGTGAACTATCCACATATGCCAACAGGACAAAGTCCAACCAAAGCGCTTTTTGAGCAATTGGTTGCCTTTGGGAAGAAGCATCAAATATTGATTTGTCATGACAATCCTTATGCATTCATCTTAAACAATCAACCCGAAAGTTTATTGTCTATTGAAGGTGCAAAAGAGGTGGTGATCGAATTGAACTCTCTGAGTAAAAGCCAAAACATGGCAGGGTGGAGAGTCGGCATGTTAATTGCTGCCGAAGACAGAATCAATGAAATACTTAGGTTTAAATCCAATATGGACAGTGGTATGTTTTTACCCGTCCAGCTAGCAGCTGCTAAAGCATTAAGTCTAGACGCAAGTTGGTATGAATCCGTGAATAAAATTTATACAGCACGTCGCGAAAAAGTATTCGAATTATTAGATGTTTTAAAATGTGCTTATTCGAAACAACAAGTTGGAATGTTTGTTTGGGCAAAAATTCCAGCCACATTCAAAGACGGTTATGCGTTAAGTGATAAAGTGCTTTACGAAGCCAATGTATTTATCACGCCAGGCGGCATCTTTGGTGCTGCAGGGAACGAGTATATCCGTGTGAGTTTGTGTGGGTCATTAGAAAAATTTAGTGAAGCAATTAAAAGAATTGAAGCATGCGTTTAACAGTGATTGGTATCGGATTAATTGGTGGCTCTATGGCCATGACCCTAAAGCAAAAAGGCTTTGTGGATCATGTGATTGGAGTAGACAATAATCCTTTGCACCAAGAACAAGCATTGAAATTAGGAATCGTAGATGAAATCATGTCTTTGGAAGAAGCCATTGATGCATCCGATCTTATTGCCATTGCGACGCCGGTGAATATTGCAGAAAAATTGTTGCCCACTATTTTGGACAGAATTGACAAGCAGGTTGTATTTGATGTAGGGTCTACTAAGGAAAGTATTGTACAAATCGCGAACGCGCATTCCAATAAAGGAAGATTCGTTCCTACCCACCCCATGTGGGGAACTGAGTTTAGTGGTCCAGAAGCGGCTCAACAGGATGCTTTTAAAGAAAAAGCAACGGTCATTTGTAATAAAGAACAAATTGATGCAGATGCTTTAAAATTAGTAGAGCAATTGTTTGAGCAATTAGGGATGCATATAGTATACATGGATGCAATGAAGCACGACATCCATGTGGCTTACGTAAGCCATATATCGCATATCACTTCTTTTGCATTGGCAAATACCGTGTTAGAGAAGGAGAAAGAGTCTGATGCTATTTTTGAATTAGCGAGTGGTGGTTTTGAAAGCACAGTGCGTTTGGCAAAGTCCAATGCCGCAATGTGGGTTCCCATCTTCATGCAGAATAAGGAAAATGTGTTGGATGTGCTAAATGAGCATATTAGTCAATTGAGAAAGTTTAAGTCTTGTCTTGAAAAAGAGAATTTCGACTACTTGTCTGATTTGATTGAAAATGCCAATGGTATTAAAAGAATTTTAAAATAAAATTCTTATTCAAAGAAAATAAAAAATTAAAAATGAAGAAAACAGAAGAGATGAATACAACGAATGAATTGATTGAAGCAGTAAAAACAAAAATGACTTTTGCTGAAATCGGAATCAACGAACAATTAGTTAAATCAGTTACAGAATTAGGATACACTCATGCTACAGAAATTCAAGAGCGTGCGATTCCTGTTTTGATTAGCGGAACAAAAGATTTTATTGGATTAGCGCAAACAGGAACAGGTAAAACTGCTGCATTTGGTTTGCCTTTATTGCAATTAATCAAAACTGCAAACAAATATCCTCAAGCTTTGGTAGTTTGTCCTACAAGAGAATTGTGTATGCAGATTGTGAATGAGTTAAACTTATTTAAGAAACACGTTTCAGGTTTACAAGTATTGGCTGTATATGGTGGTACTTCTATTAGCATGCAAATTAGAGACCTTAAAAGAGGGGTTCAAATTATCGTAGCTACACCAGGTCGTTTGATCGACTTGATCGAAAGAAAAGCCATCAATTTAGAGCAAATTGAATACGTCGTATTAGATGAGGCAGATGAAATGTTGAACATGGGATTCCAAGAAGACATTGAGTTTATCTTAAAGAATACACCCAACAGAGAAAGTATCTGGTTATTTAGTGCAACCATGCCAACTGAAATTAAAAAAGTAAGCAAGCGTTACATGAAAGAGCCAGTAGAAGTGACTATTGGTAAAGTAAATGCAACCAATAAGAGCATTGACCACCAATACTACGTAACCTCTGCACAATATCGTTATGAGACTTTAAAAAGAATCATTGACTTTAACCCAGGCATCTATGGTATCATCTTCACACGTACGAAAGCAGATGCACAAGATGTGGCTGCTCGTTTGACAAGAGAAGGATATGATATCGATGCAATCCATGGTGACTTAACACAACAACAACGTGATAGAGTAATGGGTCAATTTAGAGATAAGACCTTACAATTGTTGATTGCAACAGATGTTGCTGCACGTGGTATTGACGTAAAAGGAATTACACACGTAATCAACTTTGAATTACCTGATGACGTTGAAGTATACACACACCGTAGTGGTCGTACTGGCCGTGCTGGTAGCCAAGGGGTTTGTATTTCTATTGTACATGCAAGAGAGACCTACAGATTACGTCAGATTGAAAATATCAACAAGAGTACTTTCCATAAATTAGATATCCCTAGTGGTAAAGATGTATGTAGAAAGCAATTCTTCCATGTAATGGATAAGTTAATGTCTACAGATGTAAGCCATGGTGATTATGAGACTTATGTACCTATGTTGGCAGAGAAATTTGCAGACATGTCTAAAGAAGAGATTTTGAAAAGAGTCGCTGCTTTAGAATTCAACCGTTTCTTAAGTTACTATGAGAATGCGCCTGACTTAAATTTAAGAGCTGCAGAAAAGAATGGTCGTAGAGAACCAATGCAACAACAAGATCGCAATCGCGACAGAGGTCGTCAAGAATTTGCAGGCGGAGACCGTGGAGATCGCGGTGGTCGTGCGCAATCTAGAGGTGCTGCTGGAGCAAAGCGTTTGTTTGTGAACTTGGGTACAAAGGATGGTTTTTACAAAGCAAGTTTCTTACAATTCATTTTAGACATGAGTGATTTAAAGAAGGATGTCTTAGGAAGAATTGACATGAGAGACATGAATAGCTGGATTGAGATTGAAGCAGGTTCTGCTAAAAAAATGATTACAGCTTTAGATGGTAAAAACTATAAAGGTCGTCGTATTCGCATGAATGATGCAGATAGCGGTGGTCAAAGAGGAAGCAACGAAGGATAATAAACAACAATATTTCAAATACTAAAATTGGTTAACATGGGAACCTTAACTGAACAACAACAAAAAGTAAGCACTTTATTAAAGAAAGCACCATTGATTATTTCTGGTCCTTGTAGTGCAGAAACCGAAGAGCAAGTGATGGAAACAGCTAAGCGATTGGCTGCTACTGGTAAAGTAGACATCATGCGTGCTGGTATCTGGAAACCAAGAACAAGGCCAGGAAGTTTCGAAGGAATTGGTACAAAAGGTTTGCCTTGGATGCAACAAGCAAAAAAGGAAACTGGTTTACCGATTGCGGTAGAAGTAGCCACTGCTAAACAAGTAGAAGATGCTTTACATTTTGATGTAGATGTGTTATGGATCGGTGCAAGAACCACTGTAAACCCTTTTAGTGTGCAAGAAATTGCAGACGCATTAAGAGGGGTTAAAGTGCCTGTTTTAATTAAGAATCCTTTGAACCCAGACTTAGAGTTATGGGTAGGTGGCATGGAGCGTATTGCAAAAGCAGGGATCGAAGACCTTGGATTAATCCACAGAGGTTTTAGTTCTTATGGCAATACAGAATTCCGTAATGCACCTATGTGGCATTTGGCTATTGAGATGAAACGTCGTTTCCCTAACGTACCAATGATCAATGATCCTTCACATATTTGTGGTCGTCGTGATATTTTACAAGAAGTAGCACAACAAGCGATTGATTTAGATTTCGATGGTTTAATCATTGAGTCACATATCGATCCAGACAATGCTTGGAGTGATGCGAAACAACAAATCACACCAGAAGTATTAAAGGAAATGTTGGAAGCAATTCGTTGGAGAAAAGAAGACGTTGCCTCTGAAGAATTCCATTTGGCATTAGAGAAATTGCGTCAACAAATCAATCAATTAGATGATGAGTTGTTGCAAGTTTTATCTACCCGTATGAAAGTGGCTCAAAAAATTGGTGAATACAAGAAAAACAATGACATCACGATCTTACAAACCAACCGTTGGAACGAAATTTTAGAAAGAGCGGTGGTGAAAGGAAACAAGATGGGATTGAGTGACGACTTTATTACTAAGTATATGGATGCGGTTCACATGGAAAGTATCCAACAACAAAATAAAATTATGAATAGCTAAAATTGCATGGGCTTGCCCAGCAATTTTGGTTGTTATAAAAGGAGCTAAATGAAAAATTGGAAAGTCAAATTCTCAAACAGCACAGTTGAGTTTGTGTTAGATGGTAAATTCGCAGCGATCGGTAAAATGGTAGACAAGGCAAATGCTATTTATATCACAGACGAGAATGTGTATGCGCTGCATCAAAAACAATTTAAAGGGAAACCAACCATTGTGATTCCTGCAGGAGAAGTGCATAAGCAACAAGCTACAGTAGATTTTATCATTGAAGCTTTATTAAATTTCGGCGCCAATAGACAATCATTTTTGATTGGAGTAGGTGGTGGAGTGGTAACAGATATGGTGGGTTATGTGGCCGGTGTATTTATGCGCGGGGTGCAAGTTGGTTTTGTACCTACCACTATTTTAGCGATGGTGGATGCCTCGATTGGCGGGAAAAACGGAATCGATGTAGGCGTTTATAAAAATATGGTAGGCTTGATTCGTCAGCCTGCATTTATCTTATACGATCATAGTTTCTTGACGACTTTGCCTAGCTACCAATGGGAGAATGGTTTTGCAGAAATCATCAAACATGCTGCCATTAAAGATGCTAAAATGATGAAGGAATTAAATGAAAACAATTTAGCCTTCTATCAAAAAAATGCAAAAGCTTTGGCTGCATTGATTCAAAAAAATGTGGAGATCAAAGTAAAAGTGGTTCAAAAAGATGAGTTTGAAAAAGGAGATCGTAAACTGTTGAATTTTGGACATACTCTAGGACATGCGATTGAAAATGAACATGCTTTATTACATGGTCATGCAATTAGTGTAGGTATGGTATATGCTGCTAAAATTTCTCAAGTATTACAAGGTTTCACTGGCACTGGTCTTTTAGTAGAGACCCTTAAAAAGTATGGCTTACCAACTGCAATGCATTTTGATGTGGATGCAGCCATGGAAGTCATGCAAAAAGATAAAAAGAAAGCCAATGCAGGAATGCAATATGTGCTTTTAAATAAAATCGGAAAGGGGGTGTATGAAACCATTCCAATGAAGACTTTACAAAAACTGATTAAACTGTATTCTTAAAATGATTGCTACAGTTCATCCAAATAAATTAAGAGGGGTACAGGTTGCGCCGGCAAGTAAAAGCAGTATGCAAAGAGCATGTGCTGCTGCGCTGTTGCATCAGGGTACTACAAAAATTTTAAATCCAGGTCATTCCAATGATGATCTTGCAGCGATTGATGTGATCCAAAAATTAGGTGCAACAGTCAAAGTAGATGCTACAGAAATGCATGTGATTTCGAATGGCGTACAACCAATCGGTCCAGAAATGAATTGTGGTGAAAGTGGATTAGGTATTCGAATGTTTACGCCTATTGCTGCTTTAAGCAATCATGCGATTACCATTCAAGGTCAGGGTAGTTTGGTAAAAAGACCAATGCATTTCTTTGATGAAATTTTCCCAAGTTTAGGAATAGAGATTCAATCTAATGCGGGTTATTTACCCATCCAAATTAAAGGACCTTTAAAACCATCAACGATTACCGTAGACGGTTCATTGAGTTCTCAGTTTTTGACTGGTTTATTAATGGCTTATGCTGCTTCGGGTGCAAAAGATGCGGTGATCCATGTACAAGATTTAAAAAGCAAACCTTATATAGATCTTACCTTGTCTGTGTTAAATGCATTTGGTTGGAAAGTGCAACATCAAGCATACGAGCGATTTGAATTTTTAGCACATCCGCCATTGGCAGATCATATCGAATATACAGTAGAGGGGGATTGGAGTGGTGCTGCATTTTTATTAGTTGCAGGTGCCATTGCAGGTCCGATCACTGTAAAAGGATTGCAATTGAATTCTACACAAGCTGATAAAGCAGTGATGCATGCATTAAATGCAACCGGTGCATCCATACAAATAGAAGCAGACGCCATATTCATTGGACCAGCACAGGAAGGCACCAAAGCATTAAGTGCATTTGAATTTGATGCAACGGATTGTCCAGACTTATTTCCTCCATTGGTTGCTTTGGCTGCAGTATGTAACGGTGTTTCTACTATCCAAGGGGTGAGCCGCTTAGCACATAAGGAAAGTGACAGAGGCATTACTTTACAAACTGAATTTGCCAAATTAGGTATTCGCATCGACTTAAATGAGGATACGATGTTGGTCTATGGCGGGACGGGCATGCATGGTGCTGAAGTGTTTTCACAACATGATCATCGAATTGCGATGGCATGTGGTGTTGCGGCACTTTGTGCTGACGGCCCCATTACCATTACCGATGCAGAAGCCGTGAATAAATCTTACACCGATTTTTACGCGCATCTACAGCATTTAGGAGCGAAAGTGGATTTGTCTTAAATTGCTTAACTTGTATACACGATAACACTATAATCAATTATTCATGAATAGTTTTGGTACCTTATTTAAAGTTCAAATTTTTGGCGAGTCACATGGCGCATGCGTGGGTGTTGTAATAGATGGATGTCCTGCTGGATTGCCATTGCAACAAGCCGATTTTGTAGAAGACATGGAGCGTCGAAAAGGGGGCAAGCAAAAGGGCACTACACCTAGACAAGAAGACGATATTCCATTTTTCAAGTCTGGTGTTTTTAATGACACCACAACAGGTGCGCCATTAATGATGTTGTTTGAAAATAACAATACCAGAAGCGGGGATTATGAAAAACAGCGAGCAGTTCCTAGACCAGGCCATGCGGATTTTACAGCACACCATAAATTTGGAGGCTTTGAAGATTTTAGAGGTGGAGGACATTTTAGTGGACGATTGACTGCAGGCTTAGTAGGTGCAGGTGTGGTTGCTAAAAAAATATTAAAAGGAATTGAGATACAATCAACCATATTAAGTATTGGAGGGGAAACCGATTTAGAAAAAGGTTTACAAAATGCCATTGATCAAAAAGACAGTGTGGGTGGTATTGTAGAATGTGTGGTGAAAGGTTTGCCTATTGGTTTAGGGGAGCATTTTTTTGACTCAGTTGAATCTTTAATCAGTCATGCCGTATTTGCCATTCCAGCAATTAGGGGTATTGAATTTGGCACAGGATTTGCAGCAGCAAATATGTATGGCGTTCAACACAATGATGCCATATTGGATGCTTCAGGTAAAACAAAGACCAATCATGCAGGTGGTGTGGTTGGAGGCTATACCAATGGAAACGATTTTGTTTTTAGAATTGCAGTGAAGCCAACTTCGTCCACACCTAAGCCACAACATACATTGAATTGGGAAACCAATGAGCAGGAAGATTTTTCAGTAAAAGGCAGGCATGACTTATGCATCGCATTAAGGGTGCCTGTTGTATTAGAAGCGGTAACGGCGATGGTGATTGCAGATTTAATGTTAATCGATCAGCGTGTACCAAGGATTATTAAATAAATAAAAATTAGAAAAGAATGGAAAGCGAATTTATATATCATGTGACCACAGCGAAAGCTTGGGAGGCTGCACAGGCTCAACAAAGTTATGTGCCAGCAACATTTGAAAAGGATGGATTTATACATTGTTCAATCGAAAGACAGATTGAAGGTGTATTGGAGAGATTTTACCAAGGACAAACCGGATTGGTGAAACTGAAAATTGAAAAAGCAAAAGTACAAAGACCCGTTTTATTTGAATTAGCAGAAGATTTGAATGAATTGTTTCCGCATATCTATGGTCCATTGAATTTGGATAGTGTGGTAGCGGTAACGCCAATTTAAGTATATGCAAAAAATACAAAATAGCAGGTTGGTTCAATATTTAATCCAGCCGCTTTTATTGCTTTGTTTTATAGTGATTGCTCAATGTGGTCATGCGCAGCAGATATACAGCAATACGCTGACTACAGAAAACTACCTAGACAGTGTCAATATCAAGCGTTATAAACACAAGATAGATACCAATAGAATCAAGATTGAGATCAACCATATCGAAGGGGTGTCAAGTTTTTATAGTAAAAATCTAAATGGCACAAAGACTTCTACTGGAGAACGTTTTTACAACAATAAGTATACTGCTGCATGCAATTTATTCAAGTTGAATACGATAGTTAGGGTGACCAATATGCAAAATGGCAAAACAGTACTCGTTAGGATCAACGACCGAATGCACCCAAATATGCTTAAAAAGGGTAGGGTGATAGACTTAAGTCAATCTGCGGCTAAACAGTTGGTTTTCAGGTCAAATGGTCTTGTAAAAGTGATGGTAGATGCCATTGGGTATTCAAAAACCAACCCGAAATTGGACGAGGAATAGGAGGTATAAAAAATTTCAATAATTCGGCTTTTAGGCCTAATTTTGTGAGACATTTAACAAACAATTAATATGAAGAAATTATTATTTTCTCTATTCGCTTTGGGTTTAATTATTTCCGCTCAGGCTCAAGACAGCAAGAAAAAAACTTCTATCGCTTTTAGATTTAACGCTTTAGATTTTGGTACTGCAGAGAAAGTTCAAAATGGAACAATAGGCTCTGTTTTAAATGCAAAAAAATGGGGACAGTATGCATCAACAACTAAAACATTTGGTGTAAACTATACTAGTCAATATACCAATCAAGTAGATATCTATTCAAACTTAGATTTAGCAGTTACACGTACTCCATTATATGCACCTAACGCAATTACTAGATCAAACGAAGATCTTTTGACTTCTTTTGAGTCTGGTGTGAATGTAAAAATGTTTAAGGGTGACTATATGGTGAATCCTTATGTGACTGCAGGATTAGGTATCCGTTCATTTGCTTTCAGAGATTACAGTGCTTATGCACCAGTTGGTTTAGGATTGCAAATCAAAACTTGTAAAGGTTCAAATTTAAATATCACGACAACTTATTCAACTAAGATGTCTAAGTCTTTTGTTCCTTCTTACAACTATGGAATTAGCTATAGCTTTCCATTGAACTAAAAATAATTTTATGTCTAAGAAAGTAATTGGAGTATCCTTCATTTTATTTGCTTCTTTATTAAGCAATGCGCAAGATCAAAAAGTAAATAAAAATAAGCCAGCTTCGATTGCTTTAAAAGCATCTATACTGAATTTCAAGAAAACCCCTCTCACGGAGGGGTTAACTGTTTCTACACCTGCTGTAGGGGTTCAATTGTTCAAAGGCATTGCTCCAAGATTGGATGCAGTGGTTAATTTGGATCTAAGCTCCCTAAAGTATCCTTATTATGTATCTTCTGGACAAGCGAAGGCAACAAGTAAAGGTATCTATGCCGCTATAGATACGCGCGTGCATTTAAAATTAGCTTCAGATGATAAGGCTTTAGTGCCTTATGGTATACTAGGGATTGGATTGGCAAAAGATGCAGCCAACTTTACAGCCTATGCACCAATGGGACTCGGCTTACAGTTTAAAGCAAAGCAAGGGTCATTTGTACATTTATTTAGTACTTACAATGCAGAAGCTTCTAAGCTCACTAAGATGCATATGAATTATGGACTGAGTTATTCGTTCCCTTTAAAATTAAAAGAAAAGAAAGCAATTGCTTTACCAACTGCGCCCGTTCAAGCAGACCAAGATGACGATGGTGTGTCCAATGAAATTGACGAATGTCCTGAAAGAAGTGGATTGTTGAAATATAAAGGATGTCCTGTTCCAGATGAAGATGGGGATGGCATCAACGACGAGAATGATCTTTGTCCAAATGCAGAAGGTACAGTAAAGTATCGTGGATGTCCTGTTCCAGATACCGATAAAGATGGAGTGCCGGATGATCAAGATACATGTCCAACATTGGCTGGCTTGTCTCGTTACAACGGATGTGCTATACCAGATACCGATAAAGATGGTGTGAATGACGAATTGGATCAATGTCCAACTATCCCTGGTATTGCTGGGAATAATGGATGTGAAGACCTTCAGCCCTTACTTACCACTATTGCAGCGGCATTAAAATTTGAAATAGGACAATCTACTATTGCTTCAAAATCACTACAGGCCTTAGATACAGTCATCCTTGTAATGACAAAATACCCTCAAACAAGTTTGACCATTTCAGGACATACGGATAATACAGGTTCAAGAAAAATCAATGACCGATTGTCTATTTCAAGAGCTAAAAAAGTACAAACTTATTTAGTGAAAAAAGGACTTGCTATCAATAGAACTTCATTAGTGGGCATGGCAGATACGCAACCTATTGCAGACAATGCAACTAAGAAGGGTAGAGCGCAAAACCGACGTGTAGATTTGGCTATAAAATATTAACTTCTCGTTCTAAGACAACCCCAAATTTGTCTTGTACAGATTGGATGATCGCCTCAGAGAAATCAAAAATGGCCTTACCTCTAGTGGTGCCATAGTTTACGATCACTAGTGCTTGGTCTTTATAACAACCTACCTGGTCTTTAATAATACCTTTCCATCCACAGGCTTCAATGAGCCACCCTGCAGCAATTTTATAAATGTGGTCATTAATGGGATAAGCAATCAGATCTGCAAATTGTAGAATGAGTTGATCGTATTGTGTTTTTGTGATGACTGGGTTCTTAAAAAAGCTTCCCGCATTACCCAATTTCTTTGGGTCAGGTAATTTGCTAGAACGAATGTAGGTGACTGCGCTAGCGATAGATTCGACACTTGGATTGCGAATGCCTCTTTCGTGTAACACCGCTTTGATTGCACCATAATCGGTCCTAAGTAATGGCTGTTTAGATAATTTAAATTGAACAGTGCATACGATATATCTATTTGCTTCTTTTTTAAAAACACTTTCTCTATAACCAAAAGCACAATCCTGCTGTGCAATGGTCACCCATTCGTGGGTGGTGGTATCAAATGCATTTACATGTTGAATATGTTCACCCACTTCTACGCCATAAGCGCCAATATTCTGTATGGGTGCAGCGCCCACTGTTCCAGGAATTAAACTTAGGTTTTCCAAGCCTCCCCATGATTTATGAACGCAGTAACCCACAAAATGAGCCCAGTTTTCACCTGCGCCCACTTGTAAAATCACATCCGATGCATTTTCTTGAATTTTCTGAATCCCTGTTATTTCCATTTTAATGACTAGGCCATCGAATGGTTTAGTGAATAAAATATTAGTACCGGATCCTACAACCAAATAGGGCTGATTGTTTTCTTTTGCCCAGCTCAAAGCTTCTATTAACGCTTCTTTTGATTGCACAATGGTAAAATAGGCAGTAGTCTCTTCGCAAGCAAAACTGTGATAAGGCTTTAAGGATATGTTTTTTTGAAGCTTCATTAGTTGGGATCGATGTCAATAATAATTTGAACAGACTTGTATCTAGGGTGCACTGAAATCAAATGGATAAAATGTAATAATTGTTTTTTCGCAATCTGTAATTGCTGCGGTTGTTTGCTGATTTTTACACAAAGTTCCCAAATATATTTATTTCGGATTCTATTGATGATAGGTTGTGCTGGCCCCATTACTGTTTTTTGAATCATCGGATCTAAGGATTTCAAAAAATGATTGGCAGCTTCTTCGGCAATATGGTTTTCCTTGTGCTTAAAAAGAATGCTCATCAATCTGCTAAATGGAGGGTAGGCAAAATGCTTTCTATTGTTGATCTCGAATTCGTAGAAAGCTTTGTAATTGTGCTCTTTTACAAATTCAATTACGGGGTGATTGGTTTGACTTAATTGTACAATGACCCTTCCTTGATCATTTTTTCGCCCGGCTCTTCCACTCACTTGTTCCATGATTTGAAAAGCCCTTTCGTTCACCCTGTATTGATTAAAATTCAATAAACTGTCCGCATCAACAATGCCCACTAAGTCTACGTTTTCAAAGTCCAACCCTTTTACCACCATTTGCGTTCCTACCAACACGTCAATTTGTCTTTGTTCAAATTGCTGGATCAATTGATCATGTTCGTTCTTTCCTTTTACATTGTCCAAGTCCATTCTTGAAATTCTAAGATGCGGCAATGCTTTAGCCAATTTCTCTTCAATTTGTTCTGTGCCAAAACTTTTTTGTTTAAAGCTTTGTTTGCCGCATGCTTCACAGGTATGGACTACAGGGTAGGCCGCACCACAGTAATGACAAGAAAGCAAATGCTTTGCTTTGTGCAAGGTTAAACTTACATCACATTGTTTGCAATGAGGGATCCATCCACAGGTTTCACAAATAATATAAGGCGCATAGCCTCTTTTATTTTGAAACAAAATAACTTGTTTGTCCTTTGCCACAGTAGCTTGTATGGCTTCTAATAAATACGGTGTTAGTATGGCTGCCTGGTCGCTTTGTTTTTTGGTATCTACTATCCACATTTGAGGCAATGCGCCTTCGCTAAATCTTTCTGTTAGATGATAGTAGCCAAACTTTTTTTGCATGGCGTTATAATAAGTCTCTATAGAAGGTGTTGCTGATCCTAGAACCACTTTAGCACCTAATTGGTTGGCATAATAAATTGCTGTATCTCTTGCTTGATACCTTGGTGCAGGGTCTTGTTGTTTATAAGAAGCATCGTGCTCTTCGTCAATGATGATTAAAGACAGATTGTTATAAGGCAGAAACAAGGCCGATCTAGCGCCAAGTACAATTTTAATTTCGCCAGATTTTACTTTGTTCCAAATTTCAACTCTTTCGTTTGGGTTAAATTTAGAATGATATATGGCAATCTTGCCGCCAAAATATTGCTTCAGCCTTCGGATCATTTGTGCAGTCAATGCAATTTCAGGTAACATGTACAATGCTTGCTGATTGGATTGAATTGCTTGCTCAATCAATGCGGCATAGATCTGTGTTTTACCACTACCAGTAATCCCATGAAGCAAATTCACAGAATGGGTTTTCATCTGCTCCACAATGGAGTCATAAGCGAGCTGCTGCTGAGCAGACAATTGGTGTAAGTTGGCATTGCCCAAACTTACATCAACGGCCAAGCGGTCTATCTTTCTTTTTTCTACTACGAGTATGCCTTTGTCTATTAATGCTTTTAATTGTGCATGCGCCGCGCCAGATTTTTCGAGTAAGGATTTTTGTTGTACATGTCCTTCTGTTTTTTGAAGATGTAAAAAGGAAAGTAGCAGTGCAAGTTGTTTAGGAGCTCTACTCCATTCGTTCATCAATTGTTCTAGTGCAGCTTCCGTTTTGTAGTCAGGGTGTAAATGCAATACATTCTCAACCTTAATGGTATATTTATCCTGCATCGTTTCTTGAACCGAACAAATTCCTTTTTGAATGAGTTTGTTCACAACAGGGTAGACCGATTTTTTGTCTAAAAGCTTTTGTATCTCTATTAAGCTTAATTGCTTTTTAATTTGTAACGCCTCTGAAATAATATATTCTGTATCACTCAAATGTGTGCCATCCACGTCTGCATCTTCATTTAAAATAAAAACACTTTCACTTGAAATTTTTAAATGACTTGGCACAGCGGCCTGCATCACTTCACCTTCGGTACACATGTAATAGTTTGCCATCCATTCCCAAAGCTTTAATTGTGCAGGAAATACAATGGGCGCGTCATCCAAAACACCCAATATAGGTTTGGGGTTAAATGCTGCAGGCTTTTCTGTGAGGATTTGTTTAATAATGCCTGCATATCTTTTATTAGAACCCAACATGACTTCGACGCGCATACCAATCATAACCCCTTCTGCTAATTCAGGAGGAATGGCCCAAGTATAATTCTTGGGTAGGGCTAATGGTATGATAATTTCTGCGTACATGAGGGTTACAAAAATACATTAAGAAGCTGGATAGTCTCTATATCTTCTTAATCCATCATCCATCATTTTGTACACTTGTTCTTTTAACAATTCTAAGTCTTGGATGGTGTAATTGTCAACATAGACAGTTGGTAGATAAACAACTCTATTCATGCCTGGACTAAGGCTAAAAATGCTGTTAAAATGCATCCTGTCTACTGCATCTACCATTAGTACTGGCTGGATAGGCACTTGCATTTCGATTGCTAATTTAAAAGCGCCATTAAAGAAGGATTTTAATGGTTGCGCTTCGGTCATACTAAAAGTGCCTTCTGGAAAAATAAAGATTGATATTTTCTGTCTTAAAGCGTCCTTTAAATTTCTAAGGCTTTCTGCTCTTTTTTCTGGGTTACTTCTGTCTACCATTATCACAGCATGTCTATAAAATAGTCCAAAAAGAGGGATCTTAGAGGATTCAAATTTTCCTAAGGGGCGTATCGGTTGGTGTTTGAGTCTTACAATCGGGGGGATATCCATATAAGAATTGTGGTTACCCACAAATACATGGGGTTTATCAAAATGGTGCTTTCCCTCGTAAATTTCTTTATGACGCATTCCTAAGAAAAAGTACAATGCTTTAGAAAAGTACCTTGCGATTTTATAGATACGCCTTGTTAGATTTTTCTCACCTAAGGGTAAGGTAATCAACATGGTGAA
The DNA here is from genome assembly GCA_017983845.1 of Sediminibacterium sp. Classification (GTDB taxonomy): domain Bacteria; phylum Bacteroidota; class Bacteroidia; order Chitinophagales; family Chitinophagaceae; genus Sediminibacterium. Next base: position 18,751 of record JAGOAO010000002.1, on the reverse strand, counting down.
TAAAGAAATAATTGTTAGCAATGCAAATACAAAAAGCGCATAGCAACAATAAAGGATTTGAATAGGGCGTAGCATTTTTTTCATCTTAGTCGCTAATATAACAAAAAAGGCCCGAATAGAAATTCAGGCCGTAGATTGCTTGCTTAAAAACCAATAAAACCTTTAAAATTTATAGATCGCTGCTAGTATGAAACTAGCTGATTTGCTTGCTGGGGTGCCTTCTTTATTCACATAAATGGGATCTTTGGCGCTTTCGATGCGGAATTCAGGAAGGATGGTTAATTTATTTATTTTATAATTCAGTGAAAGGGTGTTTGCAAAAATATTGGTTGCAAATGCACCTGCGGAAATGGCGTTTTTATCGTAAAAGAATTCTGATCGGTAGGTCAATCCTATTTTTTTACTTGGATCATAATTCACATAAAATGCATTGCTTTTCCATATACTTTTTTTACCTGCCAATTTTGTCATAAAAACGGTACCGTCATAATTGATGGCTACTTGATCGCTCAAGCTATTGGTGAATACAAGATCCCATTGTGTGTAGCTAGACGCTTCCCCTGTTTTTCCTCCTTGGTAATTGAGGTATAGGCTCGTTTTATCATTGAAGAATTTATTGCTGTATTGCCCAATCAAAACTTTGTAAGGGCCAACTGCATTGATATGATCGGTTGGATTCGCAATTCCCAACATCAATCCAGATTTGCTATTGATGGCAAAATCTGCTTTAATGCCTGTGTGATAAAAGGGGCCATAAGAAAAGCCATAAGACATACTATAGTTCCTGTTCAATGGAGCGTCTAATAATTCATAGCCGACATGGGTAGCCCATTTTCCGGCACTCAATTTCAGTCTATCAGAAATTGTATATGCAATATAGGCTTGTTTAATATTTGATAACACAGCTTTGTCGTTATAAGAAAATTCTTCGGCTCTTTTACCAAATCCAAGGTCTACTGTTGCATACCATTTCCCTTTGCTATAATCTACTTTAGCAGAAACCATCCCTAGTTGTAGTTTTTGATTTGCATTGGTAAAACTGGTGAAATTATTATTGCTTTCCTTTGGGGTATTCAATGCGGATCTAAAATAAGCATCAACAGCACCTGAAAAACTAAACGGACTTACCGGTTTTGTTGAATCAGATTGACTCAATCCTGTATTTAAAATGAATAAAAACAGGGTAGAGAAGAATATATTTTTGATCATTGCGTAAGTTTTAATGAACGGGGGGTATAGCAGATCAACTTTGTCAGAAGTTTTTCAATCGCTGTACCCTTTTTTATTTTATGCTTTCATTGGGTTTCTACCATATTTTTCGTCATGTTGTGTTGCGTCAAGTCCTAATTCTTCTTCTTCTTCAGATACGCGTAATGGTAAAATGAAGGCGATTAATTTAAAAATGCCATAAGATACGGTGAAGCTATAGGCAACTACAATCAACATTGCTTTTAACTGTGTTAAGAAGAATGCAGGGTTGCCATAAAATAAACCATCGTTACCAGCAGGGTTGATTGCTTTAGATGCAAAGACACCAGTCAATAACATGCCTACCATGCCACCAATACCATGACAAGGAAATACATCTAATGTATCATCTACTCTTGATAATTTAAATACATGACTCAAAACATTTGAAATCACCGCACCTACAACGCCAATAAATATACTTTGTGGAATCCCTACAAAACCTGCAGCAGGTGTAATGGCTACTAAACCAACTACTGCACCAATACAAAATCCAAGAACAGAAGGTTTTTTACCACGCATTACATCAAAGAACATCCATGCTAAACCTGCAGCTGCTGCAGCTGTATTGGTAGTTGCAAATGCATTGACTGCAAGACTATTTGCGCCAAGTGCAGAGCCAGCATTGAATCCAAACCAGCCAAACCATAATAAGCCTGTACCAATTAATACATAAGGGATATTAGCAGGAGGGATTTCTTGGTGTTCTAATTTTGCACGTCTAGATTTTAATACAATGGCGCCAGCGAGTGCTGCGCAACCTGCACTAATATGAACGACTGTGCCACCAGCGAAATCCAAAGCACCCATCTTTAAAAGAAAACCATTTGGATGCCAAGACCAATGTGCCAATGGCGCATATACCAATAGTATAAATAAAACAATGAATAAAATGTAAGAAGTGAATTTAATACGCTCTGCGACTGCACCCACCACTAAACCTGGTGTGATAATCGCAAACATCAATTGGAATAATGCAAATAATAACAATGGGATAGTTAAAGGAACGCCACCTTGTAATACTGGAGCGCCATCTGCAACACCCTTAAAAAATAAATGGGTCAAAGGATTGCCAATAATACCGTTTATGGATTCACCAAAGCTTAAGCTATAACCAATGGTTACCCAGATGATCGTCACTAATCCTGCAGAAACAATACTCTTGATCATGGTTGAAATAATGTTCTTTCTATGAACCATTCCGCCATAAAAGAAAGCAAGTCCTGGGGTCATGATAAAGACCAAAGCTGTAGCAACTAAAATCCATGCAATATCTGCTGGACTATAAGTGGCTGCATCACCCACATAGCTTGGTAATTGTGGAACGAATAAAGCTGCAATAGCAACGGCTAAAAGGAGTAGGAAAGGGGCCCATTTTTGAACAGTTTCATTTTTCATAAGTACTCATTGATATTATAAAATATTAGATATGTTTAACGACAGAATAAAAATACTAAAAAATGATATTAATCAGTTCAATATATTATATATAAATATATGCAATATGAATAATCTGAAATAAATAAAATCAATGAAAATCAATACTAAATTGAATATTATTGATTTTGCATTTCAAATTAATGCAAAATAAAAAAATAATTTTGTGGAAAACTTTAATAAAAAAAGGACCAAATGGCCCTTTTTTTATTAAAATAACTATAAAATATAAATATGTAAATAAATATAATATGAAAATCAGCCTAAATCCCTTTAGCTAATAAGCTACTATCTTTTGATTCTAAAAGAGAACTGCCCATCAGGTATAAGTCCACTTGTCTTGCGCATTCTCTGCCTTCACTGATGGCCCAAACAACCAATGATTGACCTCTTCGCATATCCCCTGCAGTGAAAATTTTATCTTGATTGGTTTTGAATTTTTGTTCATTGGCTTTTACATTGCCTCGTTCATCTAATTCAACGCCTAATTGTTCTAACAGTCCTGTTGCCTGTGGATGTAGGAAGCCCATTGCTAATAATGCCAATTCGCAAGGTAATTCTCTTAAGCTTCCTTCTACTTCTTTGAATTGTGCAGGTCTACCATCAGCAGAAGCCGTCCAAGCAACATCAACCACTTGAATGCCTTTAAGGTTTCCATTTTCGTCTCCGATAAATGCCTTAGTAGCGATATTCCATAATCTGTCCGCACCCTCTTCGTGTGAAGTTGTTGTTTTTAACAACATAGGGTAGCTAGGCCATGGCATGTAAGGCGCACGCTCTTCGGGTGGTTTTGGTAATAATTCAAATTGTGTAATGCTTTTTGCTTGATGACGATTGGATGTGCCCACACAGTCACTGCCTGTATCTCCACCTCCAATGACCACCACATTTTTATTGTTTGCCGTTAGCTCAGTTTCTTCAATGGGTAGGTTGCTGACTCTTTTATTTTGTTGCTTTAAAAATTCCATCGCATAATGCACCCCTTTTAAATCCCTTCCAGGAATAGATAAGTCTCTTGGAATGGTAGATCCACCTGCTAATACAATGGCGTCGAATTCGCGATTGATATCACTCACTCTAATATTTACGCCCACATTGGCATTGCATTTGAATTCAATCCCTTCTTGCTCTAGTAATTTTACTCTTCTTTCGACTACTGTTTTTTCTAGTTTAAAATCGGGGATACCAAATCTTAATAGTCCTCCTGGTTTTGGATCACGTTCGAATACGGTGACCTGATGTCCTGCATAATTTAATTGAGCGGCGGTGGCTAGGCCCGCGGGTCCAGAACCAATCACTGCTACTTTTTTACCAGTCCTACTATTTGGTTTTCTTGGTTGTACAAAGCCTTTTTCAAAAGCAATTTCAATAATATTTTTTTCAATCTCTTCAATGGTGACTGCAGGTTGGTTGATCCCTAAAACACATGCAGTTTCACATGGTGCTGGACAGATACGTCCAGTGAACTCAGGAAAGTTATTGGTAGAGATTAATATTTCATATGCTTCTTTCCATTCTTTATTGTACACCGCGTCGTTGAATTCAGGAATGATATTGCCCAAAGGACAACCATTGTGACAAAATGGTACACCGCAATTCATGCAGCGCGCAGATTGTTCGTTCAATTGTTGCTCCGGCATTAATTCAACAAATTCCTTATAGTTTTTAACCCTATCTGCTACCGGTAATTTAGTAGGTAGTGTTCTATTGTATTCTTTAAATCCAGTTGGCTTTCCCATAGTTTGATCTTAGATAGTTAACTAAAATATTTTCCGAGTTCTTTTATTTATTTAGTGCTGCTGCCTTTTTTGTAGCCAACACTTTTTTATAATCACGAGGAAACACTTTGACAAAATGTTTCAATTGATTGTCTACATCTGATAATACAAATTTGGCCACTGCGCTACCTGTTTTTTCAAAATGGGCAGTCAGCATATTTTGCAATAATGCTGCGTCGGATGCATCTACTGGATCTAAGTCTACCATCTCTAGATTGCAAAGACTAGCAAAATCATTGGCTACATTGTATACATAAGCGATACCGCCACTCATGCCCGCAGCAAAATTTCGTCCTGTTTCTCCAAGAATCACAGCAACACCACCTGTCATGTATTCACAACCGTGGTCGCCAATCCCTTCTACTACTACAGCTGCGCCTGAATTACGTACAGCGAAACGTTCTCCTGCTTTGCCTCTGATATAAGCATTGCCGCTTGTTGCACCATAGAGTGCCACGTTGCCAATGAGTATATTTTGTTCAGCAACAAATGGTGCTTTTTTATCTGGATAGACAATTAGTTCAGCGCCACTCAATCCTTTACCAAAATAATCATTTGCATCACCTTCTAATTCTAGCGTGACCCCTTTTGTATTGAAGGCGCCAAAGCTTTGTCCTGCAGTTCCATTGAATTTAAAATGAATGGTTTGATCAGGTAATCCAGCTTCATGGTATTGCTTTGAAATTTCATTCGACAAAATAGTGCCCACAGTTCTATCTGTATTCTTAATAGGAAATGTAGCAGACACTTTAGTTTGTTTTTCTAATGCAGGCTTTGCAGCTTCTAGCAATTGCCAGTCTAATACATTGGCTAAGCCATGGTCTTGAATTTCGGTTTGGAATAATCCAACAGCTTCATCTGCTGGTGCTTTGTACAACACACCACTTAAGTCCACTTGTTTGTATTTCCAATGGTGTATGTTTTTACGCATGGTCAATACGTCGGCTTGACCCACCATTTCATTGATGGTTCGATAACCTAATTCCGCCATGATCTCACGTAGTTCCTCTGTGATAAATTCAAAGAACGTAACCACATGGTCTGGGTCACCTTTGAATCGTTTACGTAATTCAGGATCTTGTGTTGCCACACCAACAGGGCAGGTGTTCATATGACATTTACGCATCATGATACAACCTTCCACTACCAATGCTGCAGTGGCAACACCCCATTCTTCTGCACCTAGTAAAGTAGCGATAGCAATATCTCTTCCTGTTTTCATTTGACCATCTGCTTGTACCACCACACGAGATCTTAAATTATTTTTTACCAGTGTTTGGTGCGTTTCTGCTAAACCTAATTCCCATGGAAGTCCAGTATGCTTGATAGAACTTAGCGGAGAAGCGCCTGTGCCGCCATCAAATCCAGCAATCAATACTACATCCGCTTTTGCTTTAGTCACACCAGCTGCAATGGTTCCAACGCCCGCTTTAGAAACTAATTTCACATTGATTCTTGCTGCTCTATTGGCATTCTTTAAATCAAAAATTAATTGGGATAAATCTTCGATAGAATAAATATCATGGTGTGGAGGAGGGGAGATCAACCCTACACCAGGTGTAGAATGCCTTGTTCTGCCAATCCATTCATCTACTTTATCTCCAGGTAATTGTCCGCCTTCACCTGGTTTTGCACCCTGTGCCATTTTAATTTGTATCTCGTCTGCTTCGGTTAAGTATTGACTCGTAACACCAAATCTTGCACTTGCCACTTGTTTAATGGCGCTACGCATGGAGTCTCCATTGTCCATTTTTTTGTAACGGATAGGATCTTCTCCGCCTTCTCCTGTATTGCTTTTCCCTCCTAGACGATTCATTGCAATCGCTAAAGTAGTATGCGCTTCCCATGAGATAGAACCAAAAGACATTGCACCCGTTGCAAATCGTTTGAAGATGGCAGATGCTGGTTCTACTTCGTCTAAAGAGATGCTTGGTCTTGTTGGCTTAAAGTCAAATAAGCTTCTAAGAGTATATGCTTTCTCTGTTTGGTCATTGACTAATTTGGAATATTTTTTAAAGCCTGCATAATCTCCGGTACTTGTTGCATGCTGTAATGCATGTATGGTTTGAGGATTGAATAAATGTGCTTCACCTCTGCGTTTCCATTGATAGATGCCTCCAACAGGTAAGCGATCATTTGGAGTTGATTTTTTTGCAAAAGCCAATTCATGTTTTGCTAAAATTTCAATGGCAATTTCATCTAAGCCCATGCCTTGAATTCTAGAAGTGGCTCCAGTAAAATAGCGATCTACTACTTCCTTGTTGATGCCTATAATTTCAAAAATTTGTGCACCTTGATAAGATTGTAAAGTCGAGATACCCATTTTAGAGAACACTTTATACAAACCTTCGTTCACTGCCTTGATATAATTCTTCTTTAATTTATCTGTATCATAATCTGTTTTTAATGTGCCTGCTAATTTCATTGCACGGATGGAGGAGAGTGCCAAGTATGGGTTGATTGCTGTTGCGCCAAACCCAATTAAACATGCATAATGATGCACTTCCCAAACATCCCCCGCCTCAACTATGATGCCCACTTTGCCTCTTAATCCTTTACGAATTAAGTGATGGTGCACTGCAGCACAAGCCAATAAACTTGGAATGGCTGCATGTTCTGAATCGATCGATCGGTCTGTTAAAACAATCACTTCAAATCCATCTTCTACCGCATCCACTGCATAACGACATAAGCGATCTAATCCGCGTTTTAGAGATCCTGACTTTCCATCTGCCCTAAAATAACATTGTAAAGTTTTTGCTTGGAATACACCTGTGTCAATACTTCTAATTTTTTCCAACTCATGGTTGTTCAGTATCGGGTGTTTCAATGCGACGCAATGACTATCCATTGGATTTTCTACTAATAAATTTCCAAGGCTACCAACAAAGGTAGCTAGGGACATCACCATGCGTTCTCTGATTGGATCGATAGGAGGGTTGGTTACTTGTGCAAACAATTGCTTAAAATAACTTGTTAAATGTTGTGCTTGGTCACTTAAAATGGCAAGAGGTGTATCGGTGCCCATGGAGCCAATAGGTTCTTTACCTTCTAATGCCATTGGGGTGATGATCCAGTCCAGGTCTTCCTTACTATATCCAAATGCCTTTTGGTATTTAAAAATTTGATCCTGCTCCAAGTGTGTAAATTGAATTCTTGGTTCAGGCAATTCCTCTAATCGAATTTTATATTGGTTCAACCAATCTGAATAAGGTTGCGCACTACATATGTTGTTTTTTAATTCAGTATCACTGATGATACAACCCGCTTCCATATCTACCACAAACATTTTGCCTGGTTGTAATCTTCCTTTTTCAATGATGATTGCAGGATCAACAGGTAAGGCGCCGGTTTCAGAAGCCATGATGACACGATCGTCGTTGGTCACACAATACCTAGATGGTCTTAATCCGTTTCGGTCTAAAGTAGCGCCAATCATTTGTCCATTGGTGAAAGAGATAGAGGCTGGTCCATCCCATGGTTCCATGATGGCTGCGTGAAATTCATAGAAGGCCTTTTTAACTGGATCCATCAATTCATTGCCATCCCATGCTTCCGGAATCAACATCATCATGACATGTGGTAAAGATCTGCCTGATAATGTCAATAATTCAATCACGTTATCTAAACATGCAGAATCAGATTGACCAGAAGCCACAATCGGTAAGACCATTTCTAATTCCTCTTTACTAAAATAAGGGGATAAGAAACTTGCTTCGCCTGATCTTAGCCAGTTTAGGTTTCCTTGTAAGGTGTTGATCTCTCCATTATGTGCGATATACCTAAATGGTTGTGCTAATTTCCATGAAGGAAAAGTATTGGTAGCAAATCGAGAGTGCACTAAGCCAAAAGCAGACACTGCTGTTTTTTGACTTAAGTCGGTAAAGTAATCACGCACCTGATGGCTTGTTAATTGTCCTTTATACACAATCACATTCTGAGACAAAGAAGCAATATAAAATCCAATGGCTTCTTTTTTGATGGTATTGTTAATGGTATGTGATGCGTAATTTTTTAAAATAAATAATTTACGTTCAAAAGTGGCTGCGTCTGTAATATGATCGGGACGTTGAATGAATACCTGTTCCATGATGGGTTCAACAGACAATGCAGTTTTGCCAATATTCGTTTTGTTCACAGGCACTTTGCGGTAACCAATAATGTCTAAGCCAAGTTTTTCTGCGGCGCGCGCAAAAATTTCTTTACACTCTTCTGCAATCCCTTTTTCAGTTGGAAAAAACAAAAAGCCAACTCCATATTCTTTTGAGTTGGGAAGATGGATTCCTTGTGCAAGCATTTCGTTAAAGAAAAATTCATGCGGAATCTGAATCATAATACCTGCTCCATCTCCTGTATTGGCTTCACTTCCACTTGCGCCGCGGTGTTCCATGTTTTCCAATATGGTCAATGCGTCTCCAATGTTTTGATGGGACTTAATTCCTTTAATATGAGCGACAAATCCAATCCCGCAGGCATCATGTTCAAAATCGGGATGGTACAATCCAAATGGTTGGTTCTGTGACATACACTAAGTATTTATTGATAGAGACTAAAAGAAGCGATCTTACGGAAATTACAAAAAAATGCCTTTTTTTCGAGAGGATTTTCAATATAATTACCAACCATTTGAAAAATAACAAAATTCAAACGTTATCGTTAATTATTTTCTAATAACGAACGTTCGCAATACGGCTTTGGTTTGAAAATCTATATTAGGTCTATACGTAATGCGTGCGCAATAACAGGTGCTTGTTGAAACTGATGCTTTGGAAAGATGCCAAATAAAGAGCTTCCAGAACCACTCATACTTGCATAGATCGCTCCTAATTGATAGAGCTGTTCTTTGATTTGTAAAAGGGTGGGCTCGGCTTTAAATACGGGGGTCTCAAAATCATTCACTAAATGATTTTTCCATTCGCCTATTGGTTTTGCGATTATGGATTGTATGCTTTCTGCTTTTGTATGCGGCGTCAATTGCTGAAATGCCCAAGCAGTGGATATATGTTTTCCGGGATGGACTAAAACAAATTGATAGTCGGATAAATCTAGATCGATGGGGGATAAAATTTCACCTCTACCAGTGGCATGTGCTGCTTTATTGTACACAAAAAAAGGACAATCACTTCCAAGTTGACTTGCGTAGTCAATCAATTGTGTATCATTTAGTCCAAGGGAAAACTGTTTGTTTAAGAGTGTCAATGCTGCAGTGCCATCACTTGAACCTCCACCTAATCCAGCACCCATTGGAATATGTTTATGCAAATGCATTTGAACGGATGGGAGCTCAGGGAAATCTTTTTTAAGTAAATGAAAAGCTTTTAAACAAAGATTTTGACTGGGATCTCCGGGTACTGCAATACCTGATTGAGTCAATGTTAAAGTATCGGCAGGTAAAATTTCTAAGGCGTCAGTAAGGGCAATGGGATAAAATACGGTTTCTAGTTCGTGGTATCCATCTGCTCTTTTAGCGAGAATAGATAAGCCTAGGTTGATTTTGCAGTTAGGGAATTGGATCATCCTAAGGCTGCTTTGGTTCATTGCGCTTATTGATTTCGTCTCTGATATCAATCGCTCGGATATAATCTTCTTGTTCTAAAACTTCATTCAATAGTTCGTTGAGCTCATTCAATGAAAGTTTTGCAAGATCGCTTCTTTCAGATGTTTTAGTGATTGCTGTTGGGATATCTATCTTTTCTGTTTTATCATTGGCCAATCCTGCCTGATCTAAAATATGTTCGTAGACATAAATTGGACAACCAAAACGAACCGCTAAAGCCAATGCATCACTTGTTCTGCTGTCAATCTCTATCGTATCATTGTTGTTATGACAAACTAGTTTCGAGTAAAAAATACCTTCTTGTAAATCACAGATATAGACTTCTTGTAGCTGTAATTCAAATGCAGTCATCAAATTTTTCATTAAGTCATGGGTCAATGGCCTAGAAGGATGCATGTTCTCTAATGCAACTGCAATCGCTTGCGCTTCGAATCCACCTATCACAATAGGCAGACGTCTCAATCCATTGATCTCCCCTAAGATAACAGCATAGGAGTTAGACTGGGTGATGCTATGTGATAGCGCAACAATTTCAAGTTCAATTTTTTGCATAAGATGATTTGCTTTACAAAGTTAAAGCAAAAAAGCGTTGATTTAAATTAGGCCATTGTTTTTTGTATCGCAGCAGTTAAAGCCGGAAGTACTTCAAATGCATCTCCTACAATACCGTAGTCTGCAGATTTAAAGAACGGAGCTTCAGGATCCTTATTAATTACCACTATCGTTTTACTTCTGTTCACACCCGCTAAGTGTTGGATGGCACCAGAAATACCCACTGCAATGTATAAATTAGGGGCTACTTGCACGCCTGTTTGTCCAACATGCTCATGGTGTGGTCTCCAATCTGAATCAGAAACAGGACGGCTACATGCAGTTGCCGCACCAAGTACTTTTGCAAGGTCTTCGATAATGCCCCAGTTTTCTGGTCCTTTTAATCCGCGTCCTCCACTCACCACAATATTCGCTTCAGTTAAAGGAATTTCACCTTCCACTTTATGGGTTGCTGTAATTTTAATAGAAGCTGCAGGCACTGCAATAGACAATGCTTCTACAGTAGCGCTACCTTCCTGCTCATGTACACCAAAACAATTTTGGTTGATGGAAATGACTTTAACAGGCGTGTCGATATTGATTTGTGCAAATGCTTTTCCAGAGAAAACAGTTTTAGTTACTGTAAATCCGTTGCTTGTATTTGGTAAACTATTTGCGCCAGTAACAATACCTGCTTGTAATTTAACAGCTACAGCTGGAGCAATTGCTTTACCATTTAAGTTATGAGCAAAAACAAGGACAGTAGCGCCTGTTGATTTAGCGGCTTCAGTAAGTACTTGTGTAAATACTTTTGCATCAAAGTGATTTAAACTAGCATCTGCTATTTGGTGTACTTTTTGCAATCCGTATTTTCCTAAGCCAGCCAAGTCATCCGTTACGGTGCCTAATAAAATACCTTCTGCAGTAACGCCTAATTGTTTGGCAAGTGCTGCGCCATATGAAATGGCTTCCAAAGAAGATTTTTTAATTTGTTGTTCTGCTTGATCTATATAAATAAGTACCATGTTGTTTCAGTTTGAATTGTTTAGAATGCTTTTGCTTCTTCCTTTAATAATCTTACAAGTTCATCTACATTGTCTGCAGCTACTAATTTTACGCCAGATTTAGCTGGTGGTAAATCAAAAGCTTGAATAGAAGTGGTTGCTTGAACAGCAATAGGCTCAACGACTTTCAATGGTTTAGTTCTTGCAGCCATAATGCCACGCATGTTTGGAATTCTTTGTTCCGCCATTCCTTTCTGACAGCTTACAATAGCAGGAAAAGCTACTTCGCATGTTTCTTCACCACCTTCAATTTCTCTTTGAATGCTTGCAGTGTTACCCGTTACTTGCATATGATTCGCCAATGAAACAAAAGGCATGTCTAATAATCCAGATAACATTGCGCCAATACAAGCACTATTGTAATCAATGGTTTCTTTTCCTGTTAAGATTAAATCATAAGCACCTTCTTTTGCAATCGCTGCAATCTGACTTGCAACCACAAATGAATCATTGCTTTGTATATTCACGCGAATCGCTTCGTCGCCACCTAATGCCAATGCTTTTCTGATAATGGGTTCTGCATCTGCTTCGCCCACAGTGACTAAGTGAATGGTGGTAGTAGGATCTTGTTCTTTCAATTCAATGGCTCTTACTAATGCATACCATTCGTCATATGGATTGATGATCCATTGTACGCCGTTTTCATCGAACTTTGTATTACCTTCGGTGAAGGCAATTTTAGATGTGGTGTCTGGTGTTTTGCTAATGCAAACTAATAGCTTCATAGTCTAATTCTTTTTGGTTGTTTATGCAACTAATGCAAATATAAGATAAGATGCAACGAATTGAAAGAATTATTGAATTTTTAAATCAACAACCTAAGGATAACTTTTTAAGACATGCTTTGGCCTTAGAGTATATTAAGATAGGGGAACTGCCGAAGGCGAAATCCTTGTTTACAGCAATCCTGACCGAGTCCCCTGATTATGTGGGTTCTTATTATCATTTGGCAAAATGTTTAGAGGCTTTATCTGAAAGAGAAGCCGCTATTGAATGGTATGAAAAAGGATTGGCTGCCACCAAATTGGCTAAGGACGACCATGCTCACAGGGAATTGCTTGCAGCTTATGAGGACCTTGTTTATTAATTTGAACGCGATTGAGTTATAATACTAAACGTATTTTTTTGAATGGGTAGCATGCTGAGTTATAGTCCTAAACGTTGACCTAATTTCTGGTCAATAAACTGAAAAAAATGTTCGGGTTTGTAAGTGCGCCATGCACTGATTTCCATCAGCTCGATATACCTGTTTAGTTTCCGTAATAAAAAATCATGTTGTGCGGCAGGATTAAAATTGATCAACACGGCCCATCCATCTTCGTCGGATAATTCCTCGTACAATTCCTCGTAATAATCTTTGTCCCCGCTGTGGAAATTAAATACATTTTCTGCTATTAAAATAAATTTAATGATGCCTTCGGCCATTAATTTATCTAGTACTTCTCGTTTCAATTCCATGATATCATTCTCAATCGTATCATTCCATTCGCCAATGAATTCAATGATTGCAAATTTTGCATCATAGTCGGTGTACAAAATTTTTAAGTACAAGGTTTTACTGCCAAATTCATCCCACTGTGGATGGATATAATAATTGTACACCGTTTGTGAAAATTCAAATTCACTATATGTTCTACCATAAAAGATAGACCTTGCGTCTGCTTCTGCAGTATACAAATGTCGCCAATGATAATAGGGTTCTATATCGTGCATCTTGCCCTAGTGTTTGCTATGGTATTCAATTAAGCCATCCATCGGTGATTTGACAATCTTGCCTAATTCTATTTCATATCCAATGGCCAATTGTTTTAATGTATCTCTAAATCCATATGCTACACTGCCTACAAAATGGATAGGGTATAACCAAGATTCATTTAACTTATTTAAATGGGTAAAGAAGAAATCGTTCAATCCATCTTCAATAATATTCTCCACCATATAATGTCCTCTGTTTTCAACTAAGAAATCGGTGAAACTTGCGATATAACTATTCGGCGTAGGTTCTTTATACACTTTGTTTAAAATAGCTGCACGATCCAAATTGTATTTTTTCTCGAACATGTTCATTAGCTCGTCGTCAAAAGTTTTGTATAAAAAATACTGCAAGACTTTTTTTCCTAAATAAGCGCCACTCCCTTCATCTCCTAAAACATAACCAAGGCCTGGACTATTTTTAGTGATTTTTTTACCATTGTAAAATCCTGCATTCGATCCTGTACCTAAAATACAAACAACTCCTTTTTGATCCTGACAGGCTGCTCTAGCAATGGCCATTAGATCTGTTTGAATATCTAGTGTAGCATTTTTGAAAACCGATTTCAACGCTTTTTTTAAGATCGTCACATTGTCTGGATTGCTTAACCCAGTTCCATAAAAATAAATGGCATCTATTTTGGATAGGTCTGTCTTTTTTTGGAATGTCTTTTCAAGCAATTGAACAATGGCTTCGAGACTTAAAAAATAGGGGCTTATCCCAGTGGTTTTTATGGTCTGAGCTTTGCCGTTTTGAACCAAGGTCCAATGGCATTTAGTGGCACCGCTATCTGCTATTAAATACGTCTTTTTCATGGTAGTTGAACTAAGGCATGAAATTAGCCATTTCATTTTGAATTGATGTAAATTTGCAAAGAATTCATACAATATGCAACAAAATCAGCCTCGTTCTACCCAGACAAGTTGGGTAACTCCAATCACTTATGCAGTCGTACTTTTATTGGGTATTGGGATTGGGATATTTTTAAAAGGGAGTTTCTCCATTGGCTTGCCTGCTTTTAATAAAACGACAGCAATGGATGAGATCATTGAACTAGTCAAGTCAAAATATGTGGAACAGGTGAGTTTGGATAGTACACAAACAAAATTGGCCGATTTTTATTTAGCACAATTAGATCCACATTCGGTATACATTCCTCCAGCAGATTTAGTTGAAGCCAATGAACAATTGCAGCCCAATTTTAAAGGCATAGGAATAGAGTTTCAACAATTTAGAGATAGTGTTTTTGTTGCTTATGTCATGCCTGATGGTCCTGCAGCAAAAGCTGGATTAAAGACAGGTGATATTCTTTTAACTGCGGATGATACCGTAAAATTATCTGGGAATAAATTAGATGGGGAAGGTGTAAAGCGAAAAATCAAAGGACCGGAGGCGGAAAATTTGAAATTAGCAGTCCTGCGCAATCAACGAAAAATGATTTTCAATTTAACAAGGGCTTCTGTGCCTGTCTCCCCAATTGATGCTGCTTATATGATGAGCGACACAGTGGGTTATATTAAGATTGATAAGTTTGCCGATAGAACTTATGAGGCTTTTATGCAAGCGTTAGAACCACTTTTACAAAAAGGCATGAAGTCATTGGTGATTGACTTAAGAGGAAATGGCGGAGGGTTGTTGTCGGAAGCGGTAGCGATTGCAGATGAATTATTAGCTGGGAATAAATTAATAGTCTACACAGAGGGATTGCATGCGCCAAGGGTAGATTATTATAGTAAGAGAGAAGGTTTATTTGAACAAGGCGGCTTGACTATTTTGATGGATGAAACTTCTGCATCTGCAAGTGAGGTATTGGCGGGTGCATTGCAGGACTGGGATAGGGCGAAAGTGGTTGGGAGAAGGTCCTTTGGAAAAGGATTGGTACAGCAACAGTTTAGATTATCCAATGGGGGAGCTTTAAGGTTGACGACTGCAAAATATTTTACGCCGTTGGGTCGCAATATCCAACGTCCATATCAAAATGGGAAATTGGCTTATGAGCATGATTTTATAAAGCGAATCGAAGCATCGAATGGTGGAAATGAAGATACTGCCTCTATTGGGAAAGCCTATAAAACGCCTAAAGGCAATACCGTGTATGGAGGAGGGGGCATCATTCCTAATCAATGGATGACAGCGAATGCATTGTATGCGGATTCTAACTATGTAAAACTTTTTCTGCAAGGCAGTTTGAATGAATTTATTTTACAATATTATCTTCACAATCAAGCAGCATTAGATAAGTATAAGTCAGTTCCAGCGTTTGTGTCCGATTATGCAAAACAGGATTTAACAAAAGCCTTGGATCAATATATGCGCGCAACACAAAAAACGAATTTGCCTTCAAATTTTATAGGAGATGCATTGATTCAACAACAACTTGTTGCGCTTTTGGCGCGCTGTAAATGGTACAAACAGGGCTATTATGAGGCCATTAATTTAATGGACAAGCAATTGATTGCCGTTATTCAGTAGTGCAAGGAATATGATTTTTGTCATCTTTTGGCATGAGTGGCATCATAATTGCATTCATGTGCAGGCTTGAACTTTGCACTTTATCTATGCAAGAAAAATGTTACCACTGCGGAACAGAATGCGATGACTCCATTCAAATTGAAACCAAGTACTTCTGTTGTGATGGTTGCAAGCTTGTGTATCAATTATTAGATGAAAATGGCATGTGTCAATATTATGATTTGACCAATATGCCAGGGTTGACTGCAAAAGGGATATTTACTTCGGACAAATTCAATTATTTAGACAACCAAGCGATTCAAGATCAATTGATTCAGTTCAAACAAGGGGATCAGGCGCATGTGGTGTTTTATTTACCACAGATACATTGTGTAAGCTGTGTTTGGTTACTTGAAAATTTACATAAGATCAACCAGGGGATCATTCAGTCTCAAACTAATTTTGAGAAAAAAGAGGTTAAAATTATTTTCCAGCCTTCTGTCATTTCATTGAAACAAGTGGTGCAGTTATTGGCATTTGTGGGCTATGAGCCAATGATTCATTTGGGTGGAAATGACTGGCAGAAAAAGAAAAAAGTCAATCGAAAGCAATTGTATAAAATTGGTATTGCAGGTTTTTGTTTTAGCAATATCATGATGTTGAGTTTTCCTGAATATTTGTCCGACCAAGTGGTGGACTTAGGTAATTTAAGGCCATTCTTTATCTACCTTAATTTAATCCTATCCTTGCCAGTATTATTGTATAGTGCAAGTGATTTTTTCATTTCAGCGTATACTGGCTTGAGACAAAAATGGTTGAATATAGACGCGCCAATTGCCTTAGCCATCACAGTTACTTTTGGTAGAAGTGTGTATGAAATTATGACACAAACAGGTGCTGGCTATTTAGATAGCATGTCGGGTATTGTATTTTTTATGTTAATTGGAAGGTGGTTTCAAGACAAGTCTTATGATTCTTTCGCTTTTGATAGAGACTATACTTCCTTCTTTCCGTTGGGTGTAACAGTGTTAAAGGAGGGAAAAGAAATCAATCAGTCATTAAATGAAATTGTCAAAGGGGACATGCTCTTAGTGAGGACAGGAGAGATGATACCTGCAGATGCTATTTTAAAAGAGGGCATTGCATTGGTGGACTATAGTTTTGTATCTGGTGAAAATGCACCTATTGCATTTGAAGCGGGCGCCTTATTGTATGCAGGTGGAGTACAAAAAGGGAGAGCGATTCATGTGGAAGTGATGAAGCCAGTGGGGCATAGTTATATTACTGAGCTTTGGAATAGTCCTTTATTAAAACAAACCAAAAACGCAACACAATCATTTGTACATCCTTGGAGTCAATATTTTACTTATGTACTTTTTACGATTGCTTTCATGTCGGGATTGTATTGGTGGATGGTAGATACGAGCAAGCTATTGCCAGCGGTAAGTTCTGTTTTAATTGTGGCTTGTCCTTGTTCACTATTACTCACTGTGACCTTTACCTATGGCAATGTGTTGAGGTGGTTAGGCAAGGCAAAAATGTATTGTAAGAATGCATCAGTGGTGGAAGCGATTGAAAAAATTGACACCATAGTTTTTGATAAAACGGGTACATTGACCAATCATGAAGCAACAAAAATGGTCTACATAGGTGTAGAGTTGACTTTGTTGGAACAATCTATGATTCGTTCGGTAACAAGAGAATCCTTGCATCCTTTAAGCCAAATGATTTATCAATTATTGACAGAGGCAAAAGTGGAATTGGTTCAGGTAGATCAAATTCAACATAGTATCGCCAAAGGAACCATTGCGGGGGTTCAAGGGCATACCATTCTAATAGGTTCGGTAAAGCTGTTGATGGAAGAAGGTGTTGCTGTGAATTCGGACTATGATCAATCGGTGGTGTGTATTGCAATGGATGGTTTGTTTAAAGGTTTTTATAAAGTGAATCATGCGTATAGGGAAGGGATGTCGGAAATGGTGCATCAATTGGTTTCAAAAGGCTATGAAGTGCATTTATTGAGTGGAGACCATTCTACAGAAGGCCAAAAGCTTAAATTACAATTAGGTGCAGGGATCCCGATGCTATTTGATCAATCACCAACGGATAAATTAAATTATATCCAACAACTTCAAAACGCGGGTAAGTCGGTGATGATGGTGGGAGATGGTTTGAATGACGCAGGCGCATTGCAAAAAAGTGATGTGGGTGTGGCAGTGACCGATCAGACACATTTATTTACGCCTGCAAGTGATGCTATTTTAGAAGGCCAACAAGTGCCTCATTTATTTCAATTGATTCAATATGCAAAAAAAGCGAAGTGGATTATTACCCTTATTTTTATTTTATCCATTGTCTATAATTTGGTAGGCATGTATTTTGCCACCCAAGCTTTATTGTCTCCCATGGTGGCTGCTATTTTGATGCCTATTAGCTCAATTAGCATTGTGGCACTCTCTGCATTGCTTTCTTATAGCTATGCAAAACCTATTCGTGGCTAGTCTTTGGGCATATTGCCTGTAAATATGATAAAAATCATTTTTCGCTTTGATAAAAGTCATAAAACCCCTGATGCAGAGCAGATAGCTTTGCCCCAAATAGGTTTATGAGTGTATTTATCATTTTAATCATTACGAGTGTACTAGTAGCTGGAGGATTCTTAGCTGCTTTTTTGTGGTCGGTAAATTCGGGTCAAATGGATGATGATTATACACCATCCATTAGAATTCTTTTTGATGATGAAGTAAAGTCTAAAAAACAATCAAACAATAACCATACAATTTAGCATTATGCAAGTAGAAAGTTTTCAGTATGACAACAAGACGGTGAGGAACTTTGCTATTGCCACCATTATTTGGGGAGTAGTAGGGATGACAGTTGGTTTATGGGTTGCATTACAACTTGTATTTCCAACCACCTTGAATTTGCAACC
>JAGOAO010000006.1 GCA_017983845.1 Sediminibacterium sp. | reverse complement strand
TATCTATGAGCTATGACCACAGAATTGTAGATGGTGCAATGGGCTCCAGTTTCTTGTCTGCTGTTGCTAAAGCATTTGAAAATTGGGATCCCAATAGACAATGGTTTCAGTATGTATAATTGAATTTTTATAATATAAAAAAGGCCTCCAATTTGGAGGCCTTTTTGTTTAAAATCCTAAACCTAAATCTCTTCCTTTCATCATTGCTGGTACACCTTTGGACATCCATATAGGCATTGGAGCGCCTTTCAAATAATGATCAAAAAACTGTTGTTCTCTAATTTGAATATCTTTTCTATTTTTTCTTTCCACTAAATTATGTGCTTCGTTGTTATACACCAACATCCAAATTGGTTTAGCTAAACGACGCATTGCTGTGAACATTTCAATGCCTTGATACCAAGGCACAGCGTCATCAGCGTCATTACTCATAATCACAATTGGGGTTTTTACTTTATTCAACTCAAACAGTGGTGAGTTCTTTATGTATAAATCTGGACGCTCCCATAAATTTGCACCAATTCTACTTTGCGTTTTTTCATATTGGAATTGTCTATTGATACCTGCACCCCAACGGATACCACCATAAGCACTTGTCATATTTACAACTGGTGCACCTGCCCAAGCTGCAGCATACATATTTGTTTTAGTAATTAAATAGGCAATTTGATATCCGCCCCAACTTTGGCCTTGTAACCCAATTCTTGTGCTATCAATAAACCCTTTTTGTACCATTGCTTTGGTGCCACTTACAATATAATCATAAGCACCTTGTCCAGGATATCCTTTTTTATACCAAATGTCTGGTACAAAAACAACATAACCACGACTCACAAAGAATGGAATATTCAGCCTAGAAGGTGTTGGTGATGGCGGTAAATAATGATGCAAGGTTTGATTGTTGCGTTCATAGAAATAAACAATCATTGGATACTTCTTTTTTACATCAAAATCTTCTGGCAAATAAAGTACCCCCTCCGCAGTCCTCCCTGTATAAGCTTTCCATTTAACCAATTGAGATTGTATCCAATTATAGTCTGCTTGCTGTGGATTGATCGTTGCTAAAGCGCTCGGATTTTGTTTTTCTTGATTAAATAGATAAGGGTAAAGATTACCAGCATTCTTTTCATCTTCCTGCATCACAATAAAATCATTGCTATTTTTAGCACCAACAATTGTGGTAAAATGCATTGGTTTTTCTGCAATTGAAAACAAAGTTCTATTAGCCATATCTAACAATGCAATGCCTTCTGATTTGTCAATTTCGTTGTATGACCTTAATAATATTTGATCTTTGAAACCAATGAATTTTTTATCTTGATCAAGATAAACAAAGCGATATACTTTTTTTGCTGTTCTACCTTTGGTCAATAACTGTGATGCATTTAAGCCAGTTGCATCTACTAACCATAAATCGTATCGGTCATATAAAATGAAACTCTTGTTGTTATCCATCCACATAGCAATCCCATAAGCATTTGGTTCATCTGGTACATCATTGTCTTCGTCATACAAAGGGAAAACAATGTCTTTTGCAATTTGTCTTGTTTGAGAAGTGGACGTGTTAAATGATTTAAATTGTTTTGATTCCTCATCGTAATAAACAATCAAACTGCCATCATAGGATGGAGCAACTAAATTACCTTTTAAACCGTTTTGTACTAAATTTTTTTGACCTGAATTGGTATTGATCACATACAAGTCTTTTTTTCCATAACCTTGCCATTGACTTGCAATCGTATAATTTGAATCTATATTAGCAATGGCTAATTGTCCGTCACCTTCTGATGTATATTTAATTTGTCGATCGTTTATTTTACCTAAATAAGTAAATTGATTCTTAGCTGGTTTAAATAGAACTGCCTCAGTACTTTTTAAACTTGCTTCCAGGCTTTTTAATTGAGTGGATTGCAAATTGGCATCATTGTAATTCCAAATGTCTACACTTACTCTGTCAAATTCTGGAAGGCTCGTATCCTTGATAGGCAAAATTGGTTGAATACCTAAGCTCAAACTTGCACCTGTTTTACTAAAATTTAATTTCTTATCTCCTCCAATAGTATATTGGGCTGGCATGGAAGGATGTTTTCTTTCAAAAACATAATTAGCAGAATCCGATTCTGTTGTGTAATAAGCCAAACTAAAATCTTTTTGCAATGCTTTATGTGTGCTATCTTTTTCAACCAAATAAGCAAGTTGTTTACCTTGCTCATCCCAACTTAAATTGGTTGCACTAAATATAGAAGTGGATAGGGATTGAATAAGGGTATCAGTGGTAGAAGCTAATAGTACTTTAGTTGGTGCGGTTTTTGTTTTAATTTGAAGCATTGCAACAGATTGTCCATAAGGTTGTATTTGGTATTGTACGATGCTATTTATAGTACGTTCAGCTTTATTTTTTAAATTGTAGATGACTAAATCAGAACCATCTTTATTGATATCCCCTTTTTTATCTTTTAAGTAGACAAGTATATCGCTATTGTGTTCAGCTAATTGAAATGATTTTACAGATGCCCATTTGTTAACTTCATTGGTTTGTAAATCAATGATTACCAAACTGTCTTTAGGCATTTCATCCGGCTTCTTCTTATTTATTTTTGCTTGCCTTGTTTCGTTGAATGTAGGCTTCACTTTTGCAATTAAAAAGCCATTATTTTCGGTAAATTGGGCTTGAGTACCTCTCTCAATATTGAATCGTTGGTTGCTTTTAAGATGTTGAATCATTAATTTACTATCCCCTTCCTGTGGCGCAATCGTATAAGTAACCCAATTTCCATCACTGGACATGAGTACATCCTTAATAGACTGCCATTGATCGTACACTGTATGGTCTAAAGGTTTTTTTTGTGCATGGACTGTTACGGATAACAATACTAAACAAAGGCTTAAGATTCGATTCATATCGGTTTAAATTGAGTAATCAATTTACGATAAGTTTTAAAAAATGCACAATCTATTTGTGGTTTTGCTGACGCAAAACTCGAATCATTTGCAATAGGACTGAAACAGCGATTAATACAATGCCAATATAAAAGCCTTTACCCATCTGTTTTTGTTCCTGAAATAATAGTATGGCTATCATGATACCATATACCGGCTCTAAATTAAGGGTTACATTCATTGTAAATGCACTTATTTTTTTAAGTGCATTGAGCATCAAATGATTGGCTAAAACGGTGCAAACCAATGCCAAAATGATTAACCAAAACCAGTCTTTACTAGTGGGTAGGATAAATGAACTTTGCTGATAAGCATTCATAGCAAGAATGACCATCGTAAGAAACCCTAATCCACCCATCATTTCAAATGTTTGAATGGTTTGTGTAGAATGTTCTGTGGTTAACCTTTTATTAATGATGGTGAAAATAGATGCAAATAAAGCAGAAACAAGTCCTACAAGAATTCCAGTTCTAAAATGTATGTCAAATTGAAAAATGAAAAAGATACCTATTAAGCTTAAGAATCCAATATAGATATCGTTCCAGATGAACTTTGTTTTTAAAAATATAGGCTCCAGAAATGCAGTAAAAATACCAACACTCGAGATACAAACTAAAGCAATGGAGACATTGGCTAATTTAATACTTCCATAAAAGCAAACCCAATGAATCGCGATTAAAACACCGATCAACATCAATCTGGCTTTTTCCTTTAATGGAACTTGCGCTTTGTTTTGATACATTAAATAGATTGGGAATAATACCAAGACAGTTAACAGCATTCTGTAAAAAACCAACACCAAGCCATTCAATTGGATTAGATTACCAATTGGTGCAGTTAGTCCAGCCAAAAAGACAAATACGTGAAGTTGTAATAAAGATCGTTTAAAGCTGCTCACGCTTGATATGTTTGATAAATCGCCCAGTAAATGATTGCCATTGCATATTCAATACACCCATAATAGCTTCCTTAATAATGCCTTTAGACATTTTACTTACACCAATTTTTCTATCAATAAATGTGATTGGAACTTCTTTTAATTTGAAACCTAATCTCCAAGAAGCAAACTTCATTTCAATTTGGAAAGCATAACCTATGAATTTGATATTATCCAATTGGATAGCAGCGAGTACTTTATTCTTGTAACACATAAAACCAGCAGTAGGATCTTTGACTGGCATACCTGTGATAATTCTTGTATATAGGGAACCGCCTTTAGAATAGATCAAGCGATCCAAAGGCCAGTTTTCTGTTGCACCCCCTTTTACGTATCTACTTCCAATGGCCACATCTGCACCATTTTCACAAGCAGCTAATAGTCTATCAAGATCTAATGGATTGTGTGAAAAATCAGCATCCATTTCAAAAATATAATCATATTGATTCGCTAAAGCCCATTTGAACCCATGTATATATGCAGTGCCCAATCCTAATTTGCCTGTTCTTTCTTGTATAAAAATCTTATCTGGATGCGCCAACATTAAATCCTTTACAATGGCCGCTGTACCATCTGGAGAACCATCATCAACCACTAAAACATGGTATTGATTTCCAAGAACAATCACAGCTTGTATGATTGCTGCAATATTTTCTTTTTCGTTATAAGTAGGTATGATGACAATTTTCTTCACTTTCTATTAGGGGGGTATAGTAATAAAAATAGTACTTTAATGATAGTAAATATATGTTATTTATTTAATATAGATCTATTTAAAATCTCTGTTAATTTCTGTTTAGTATGGAGGGCAAAATCACCCTTCATCATCCAGTCATAATACTGAGGCTCTTCTTTTAGTACTTGTTTTACAGGCTTGCCTTTGTGTTTTCCAAAATTGAAGGTCTCTACCCCATTCTCCATTACAAAACGTCGAGCAAAGTCTATAATTTGGTCTTCACCAGTAAACTTTACAATAGATTCAACCGTATTCCCAATGCTTGGATATCTTTCTAATTGAGCCTCTAAAACCTCCCAAGTTGCAGTAGCATCTGCTTCGGCTGTATGAGCATCTTCTAGACTCTTATTGCAATAAAATTTATACGCGGCTGTCAATGTACGTTGTTCCATCATATGGAATACTTTCTGCACATCTAATAACTTTCTTGACTCTATATCAACAGTAATTCCTGCTCTTAAAAATTCTTCATTCAACATAGGGATATCAAAACGGTTGCTATTGTATCCAGCTAAGTCGGAACCTTCTAAAAATTGTTTAATCTCATTTGCCACTTGTTTAAAAGTGGGTGCGTCTTTAACCATTTCATCCGTAATGCCATGCACCGCAGTAGTCACTGGAGGAATAGGCATTTCAGGATTAACCAATTTCCTTTTAACTAGTTTAGCACCATCAGGCATGATTTTGACAATGGCAATTTCGACAATTTTATCGGTGCTCACATTAATACCTGTTGTTTCTAAATCTATGAAACAGATGGGTTGGGAAAGTTGTAAACGCATAAGCTTAATTATACACCGAAGTTAAACATTCTGCCATTGTAAAAGCTAGATTCTACTGAAAATACTTCAAAAGAAATGCCTAATTTTGCCCTTTAAAAATTGTAAAAATGAATTGGCATCCAATAAACGCTATAGATCAATTAGAACAAATAAAATCTGCCTCTTTTGTTACCCCACAAGTTATCTTTAAGCATAGTACTACTTGCAGTATTAGCAGGATGGCTTTGGATAGATTCGAACGTTCAGCAAGTCCAGAAAAGGTGGATTTCCATTATTTAGATCTATTGAAGTTTAGGCCTATTTCTGCTGCTATTGCTGAATTCTTTCAGGTACACCATGAATCACCACAAATTTTATTGATCCAAAATGGTGAATGTACTTATGATGAAAGTCACTATGGTATTATGATGGATGAGTTAATGACACAGCTAAAATAAGTTACTTTAAAATTAGTTTACACTCGCTCTATAATCATTGCACTTGCGCCACCGCCACCATT
This sequence comes from Sediminibacterium sp., assembly GCA_017983845.1. Lineage (GTDB taxonomy): Bacteria > Bacteroidota > Bacteroidia > Chitinophagales > Chitinophagaceae > Sediminibacterium. Next base: position 80,721 of record JAGOAO010000006.1, on the reverse strand, counting down.
ACAAATGGCTGCAGCACCATATTTAGCTTTTTTGTCTTGTAAAATATGTGCCAGTGTAACCATAATTCTAGCACCACTGCATCCAAGAGGATGACCTAGTGCTACTGCACCTCCTCTGATATTCACTTTGGCAGGATCTAGTTTTAATAAATTGGTATTCACAATACCTACTACAGAAAAAGCTTCATTGAATTCAAAAAAATCAATATCAGCTGCAGTTAAATTGGCCTTTTTTAAAGCTTTTGGAATGGCAAGTGCAGGGGCTGTTGTAAACCATTTTGGATCTTGAGCGGCATCTGCAAAACTGGTTATCTTAGCCAATGGTTTTAAACCGAGTGCCTCCATTTTCTCACCACTCATTAATATTAAAGCTGCTGCACCATCGTTCATTGTACTTGCATTTGCAGCGGTTACTGTTCCCGTTTTACTAAAGGCAGGATTTAAACTTGGAATTTTATCAAACTTTACATTGAATGGTTCCTCGTCTTTAGCTATAGTAATGGGATCCCCTTTTCTTTGTGGAATCAACACAGGTACTATTTCGTTATCGAATAATCCTTGTTCAATAGATGCTTGTGATTTAGTATAACTACCAACAGCAAAAGCATCTTGGTCAGCCCTTGAAATTTGATTTTCAGAGGCACATAAATCTGCAAAATTACCCATGGCTACCTGGTCATATACATCCACTAGTCCATCTTTTGCTAAACCATCTACTAGCGTAGTGTCTCCATATTTATTGCCCCAACGTTGATGCATATTGTAAAAAGGGACATTGCTCATACTCTCCATTCCGCCAGCTACAACAATATCCGCATCTCCTAAGAGAATACTTTGTGCAGCTAATGCAATAGATTTCATACCGCTTGCACAAACTTTATTAATGGTTGAACAAATTACTTTGTTGGGCAAACCAGCAAGTAAAGCAGCTTGTCGAGCAGGCGCTTGTCCAAGTCCTGCTTGTATGACAGATCCCATATACACTTCATCCACAATATTGACATCTAACTTAATTTTATCTATTGCACCTTGAATGGCAATGGCACCTAATTGAGTTGCAGTAATTGATTTCAATGCTCCTCCGAAAGACCCAATGGGCGTTCTTACTGCAGCGACGATAAATACTTCTTTAGACATACAATATAATTTGTAGTGAATTAATTAAGCTTCTGTTGATTCTGGTATCAAACGGATACCACCCTCTTCAATAGTTATTTTTTTAGCCTTATACAACATGCCCACATTCATTTTAAAAGCTTTCTTGCTAATACCAAAGAATGCATAAATATCTTCTGGAGATGATTTGTCATGATAAGGTAAAAAACCTTTGTGTAGTTTTAATAATTGAATCAATTTTAATTGATCATCATCTAATTTCTCTACCCCTTGTTTACCAATACCAATATCTAATTTGTTGTCTTCTCTTATTTTCTTAACAAAACCTTCTTCTATTATTTGACCAATATGTAAATGGGTAAATACTTCATTCTTATATACCAATCCTTGATGCACTTGATTCACAATCACTACATAACCAATATCTGACTCACGATACACTTGTAATTTAACTTTTTCACCTTCTTTAACTGTTAGTGAGTCATTGCTAATTTGATTGTCAATTTTTTCAGTTGCAGCAACTCTACCCGTTTGTTTGTCTAAATACAATTTAACAAGGTACTTGCCACCTAAACGCATGCTTGAAAGTTGCTGTGAAACAGGAACGAATAAATCCTTCATTAACCCCCAATCCATAAATGCACCTTGCTTAGTAAGAGCAACAACTTTCAATGCAGCAATATCTCCTACCACCGCAAATGGTTCCTGTGTGGTAGCAATCAATCTATTGTCTGAATCATGGTAAACAAATACACTAATGGTATCACCAACCTGTAATCCAGAAGGCACAAAACGTTTTGGCAACAACACACCCTCTTCTCCATCGTCCATATAAAAACCAAAGTCCACCTTACGGTCTACACGCATTAAATTAAATTGACCTACATTGATGGTTGACATATTACTTGATTTTATACAAAATTAGAACAATTCTGGTTGTTCGTCGTTAGGATCTTTAATCACTACTTTGGTTTCCCATTCCATTTCGATGGATTTACTGAAATCAACCAACTTAGTACCTACAGCTTTAGAACCCATTACGTCTACCATTTTACTCACTTTAAACTTGGCTTTTCTTTGTTGTGTGCCTTTTCCTGACAGTACAACCAATACTGGTTCAATATGAGTAGATACGGCTGCTACATAATTGCCATTGCCTTCTTTGATGAAAGTAAATGGTGTCTTCAAAGTAGTTGTTTCTATCTTGAATCTTTTGATATTGAATTGTAGTTTCTCTTTATCTAGATAAACTGCGGTGATGACTTTTTCTGGATTGAATTTCTCCATGAAAAGAACTTTTTCAGGGTCAAATCTTTGAGTCAATTCGGTATCAGTTACTTCATAATTACCATCCTTCGTAATGACAATGAGCTTCTCATCTTCAAATGTACCTAAGTATTGTCCTTTTTCTTCGGTGTTCAATCTTCCGAATTTATCATCAAACCATAACTTTCTACCCACCAAAGTACTCTTACCAGCTTCTTTTAATTTAACCGCCTTGATAGGATATTTAGTCACTTGATTGCCCACGCTGCTCCTTCCTTTTACTTCTAAAGTTTCAAAGAAGAAATCGAATTCTTTAATTCTAGCACTACAGTTAGGACTTAATATAATTTTAACAGACTCAGCCTCTCCATTCGCGTTGATCGATAGATAATGCACTTTAGATTTCTCTAAGCTTTTTGCTAAAACATATTCTTTGTCCCTAGTCACACCAGTTACATTAAATCGTTTTGCATAACTTATTCCAGAAGAACCATCAATATAGATCATATTGTAGGTGGTACGTTCATCATTTTTTTGGAATACAGCTGCATGAATAATGTCTTTTCCTATAAATATCTTATCGGAGACTTTTACCACTTTCATGGTGCCCCCTTTGGTAAAGGCAATGATATCGTCATAGTCGGTACAGTCACATAAGAATTCATCTTTCTTTAAACTAGTCCCAATGAAACCTTCTGCTCTATTGATATAGAGTTTGGTATTGGCAATAGCCACTTGCTTCACTTGGATCGTATCAAATTCTTTCAATTCGGTTTTACGTTCTTTGCCTTTGCCATATTTCTTTTGCAAATTTTCGTAATAACTCACTGCATAATCTACTAAATTTTCAAGGTTATGCTTCACTTCTTTGATCTCTTCCTCTATTGATTTAATTTGCGCAATTAAATCTTCGATATCTAATTTATAGATTCTTCTTACAGGCTTATCAGTTAATTTTAATAAGTCTGTTCTTTCTATCGGCTTTTTAAACTTCTTCTTAAAAGGTTCAAATGCTTTATCAATCGCATCAATTACTTTTTCCCAATTAAGGTGTTTCTTTTCAAGTTCTTGGTAAATTTTTTCTTCAAAGAATATTTTTTCCAAACTAGTGAAATGCCATTTGTCTAATAATTCTTGCAAATGAATTTCTAATTCTGCTTTCAACAATCCTTTAGTATGGTCTACAGAATGACGTAACAAATCACTAGCACCTAAGAATTGTGGACGTTGATTCACAATCACACAAGCATTGGGAGATAAACTGATTTCACAATCTGTAAATGCATATAAAGCATCTATAGTGATGTCAGGAGAAATACCTGTTGCAAGATCAATTTGAATTTCAACCTGTGCAGCAGTAACGTCAGTTACTTTTTTGATTTTGATTTTACCTTGGTCGTTTGCCTTGGTAATGCTTTCCATCAATTGAGTGGTGGTAACACCATAGGGTACATCTTTAATCACTAAGGTTTTCTTATCCATTTCCTCAATATGCGCCCTCACCCTTACTTTACCTCCACGCTTACCATCGTTGTACGCAGATGCATCAATCATGCCTCCAGTTTGAAAGTCGGGTAATAATTCAAACTTACGTCCTCTTAAATACTTAATACTAGCGTCTATTAATTCATTAAAATTATGGGGTAAAATCTTAGTTGATAATCCAACTGCAATACCTTCTGCACCTTGTGCCAACAATAAAGGAAACTTCATTGGCAAAGTCACTGGCTCTTGTTTACGACCATCGTAACTTAATGCCCATTCAGTTGTTTTGGCATTAAAAGCAACTTCTAAAGCAAATTTGCTTAATCTAGCTTCAATATAACGTGATGCAGCAGCGGAGTCACCTGTTCTTACATCACCCCAGTTACCTTGGGTTTCTACTAATAAATTTTTTTGTCCAATATTGACCAATGCATCTCCAATACTTGCATCACCATGGGGATGGTATTGCATACTTTGTCCAATAATATTCGCCACCTTATTGAATCTTCCATCATCCATTTCCTTCATGGCATGTAGGATTCTTCTTTGAACTGGCTTCAAACCATCTTCAATGGCGGGTACTGCTCTTTCAAGAATTACATAAGATGCATATTCCATGAACCAGTTTTTATACTGTCCCTGAACACCTGATTCATTTTCTGTTACCCTGCTTAAATTTTTCTCTTTTGCCATAACTATTCTGATTCGTAACAACTAGATTCGATGCGTATCTGCACTACCGTCACTTAAACTATTTAATTCAATAAAAACGATATCGGTGATTGCTTTTAATTCGTGCCAAATTTGAGCAGGAATTTTCACTCTTATTGGGGCAATCAATTCCACCGTATTTACTTCTTTTGTTTCTAAATTTTTCCAGTTTAAACTTGCTTTCCCTTGCACCAAAAGCATGTCCTCTGGATTTTTTCCAGCCGAAATCCCCTTATGATAATGCTGTCCACTTATGGATCCTGCATTTCGATAAACCAATAAAAACTCACCCGTTCTATCTGTACTAAAATAATGAAGGGCACCACGTTCATCTACTGCTTTAAGGTCTATGGCTAGGATTTGTACAGACATATTAGTTGATTGATGCTTCTGCTTCTGGAACCACAGCCGATCCACCAGGCATTTGAATAACCAAATCCTTCCATCCCTTATTCCAATCACCAGCAATGACTAATTTCCCTTCTGCCTCTAAAGCTTTTAAACGAAATACAATAAAGGCATCCCCTGTTTTGATCTTCATTTTAGTTAAAATGTTGCCCAAAGCACTCTGTAATTTCTGTGCGTTTTTAGTCAATAATGATAGAATCTCTTTATCATAATAACCAATTCCCATGCTCATTATTTTCTTACCTCCGTCTAAAAATCGAACTCCTTCATTCTCATTACACAACTTTTTCCATTCGTCCGGATCCAATTCAAATTCACTTAAAGTAATGGGTCTTGCTAATTTTTTAGCCTTCAAGAATTCCTTAGGTTGAATTTGGCTTAAATGTGTAGGATAGAATAACTGACCTTTTTCATTCAAGAAAGGTAAATTGTTTAAATACAAAACATGAATCCTACTTTGGTATTCTTTAAACTGACTCATTAGCCAATAGTACCCACAAACATCGTGCACGTTCTGTCCCATCCATATCCAAATCATTTCATTTTCGTCATGATTCAATGAAGTATGTAAATGATGCACAGTTAATTTATCATCCACTATATCTAATTGATCTTCGTAAGGTGAATTCAACAACACTTCTTTCCACCAATCTCTTCTAACTTGATAGCCTTCTGTTTCATAAATATCCATTATAGGGCCAACTGCATAGTCGTCCTTAATCTCAATGATCTTTCCAGCCAAAGATTCATCTAATTCAATAGCCGCTTCTAAAGCAGCAATGTCTGCGGTGTTAAATACTATGTGTATCATTTGCTTTATCTAATTCAACTTTTAAATTATTGATAATGAACTCTTGTCTTTCTGGGGTATTCTTACCCATATAATATTCTAACAAATGTTGAATATGATCTCCTTGTTCTAAAATTACTGGAGCTAATTTAATATCAGCATTGATGAATTTTCCAAATTCTTCTGGACTAATCTCACCCAAACCCTTGAATCGTGTAATCTCTGGCTTGTTTCCTAATTCGCTTATCGCTTTTTGCTTTTCAGATTCATCGTAACAGTAGATTGTTTTTTGTTTATTTCTTACACGAAATAAGGGTGTTTCTAAAACAAAAACATGGCCTCTTTTTACCAGGTCTGGGAAGAATTGTAAAAAGAAAGTCAACATCAATAAACGGATGTGCATCCCATCCACATCGGCATCGGTAGCAATCACAATATTATTATAACGTAAGCCATCTAAACCATCTTCAATATTTAAAGCGTGTTGTAATAGATTGAATTCTTCATTCTCGTACACAACTTTTTTAGTGAGTCCAAATGCATTCAGTGGTTTACCTCTTAAGCTAAATACAGCTTGTGTATCCACGTTTCTCGACTTCGTAATACTTCCACTTGCAGAGTCTCCCTCGGTAATAAATAAGGTGCTATTTTGCTGAGTGGAAATAAATATTTCTTTATTCTTATTAGGTACTTCGTCGTTCAAGTGTACTCTACAATCTCTTAATTTCTTGTTATGTAAATTGGCTTTTTTAGCTCTTTCATTCGCCAATTTCTTGATACCAGCCAACTCCTTACGCTCACGTTCATTTTGTTCTATTCTCTTCTTTAAAGCATCTGCAACTGATGGATTTCTGTGTAAGAAATTATCCAATTCCTTAGCCAAAAATTCAGTGACGAAATTCTTCATACTTGGGCCGCCATCTGCCACATTCTGAGAACCTAATTTAGTCTTAGTTTGACTCTCAAATACAGGCTCTTGAACACGAACAGAAACTGCAGCAACAATACTTGTTCTAATATCAGAAGCTTCATAATCCTTCTTATAAAAATCACGGATCACTTTTACATAGGCTTCTCTAAATGCTTGTTGGTGTGTACCTCCCTGTGTGGTATATTGACCATTTACAAATGAGAAAATGTCTTCGCCATAATCATTGTTATGGGACACAGCCACTTCAATATCTTCACCTTTTAAATGAATGATAGGATACCTTAGTTCGTCTGGATTGGTTTTGCGTTCTAACAAATCCAACAAGCCGTTTTTACTTACAAATTTTTTATCGTTGAAATGAATCACTAAACCAGCATTCAAATAACAATAATTCCATAACTGACTTTCAATGTATTCGTAAATAAAATGGTAGTTTTTAAAGATAGTGGCATCTGGCGTAAATACAACCAAGGTACCATTGGGCTCAGATGATTTAGTTTCCTTAGTCTCTTCTATCAACTGACCTCTTTTAAAGCTAGCAGATTTTTGCTTTCCATCTCTAAATGCAGTTACTTCAAAATCGTCACTTAACGCATTCACCGCTTTTGTACCTACTCCATTCAATCCTACAGATTTTTGGAAAGCTTTACTATCATATTTTGCACCGGTATTGATCTTACTTACTACATCTACAATTTTTCCCAATGGGATACCTCTACCGTAATCTCGAATGGTCACTGTTTTATCTTGAATGGAAATTTCTACTTGTTTACCATAACCCATGGTATGTTCATCGATACAGTTATCAATAACTTCTTTGATCAATACATAGATACCATCATCAGGCGCGGTTCCATCACCCAATTTTCCAATATACATACCTGGTCTAAGTCGAATATGTTCTTTCCAATCTAGGGAACGGATGGAGTCTTCATTATATTCTGCCGGTATTTTTACTTCTGCCATAGTTATCAATGCTTTATGGACACAAAATGCCCTCGTAAGTTTGCAAATCTAATACCCAGGCGCCTGTTTTAGCCAATAAAGGGGATTATGTGGATAAAAGATTATTTTCTTACCTTTGCAGTATCAATCATTCGAACACATACCCGATAGTCGATTTAGACTATATTAAGACTAAAGCAGTTGAATTAACAGCCGAAAATGATGCATTTCAGGACTTTTTGAGGGATTTAGACAGTAATTCACTAGATAAAGCCGTTTTTGAACTATCTGAAACCATCTCGCCAAAAATTGAATGTACAGATTGTGGCAATTGTTGTAAAAGCTTGATGGTCAATATAGATGAGGCTGAAGCAAACCATTTAGCAGCTCATTTGGGGCAAAATAGAACTGAATTTGACGAGAAATACCTTTCAAAAGGAGAGTCAGGCAATATGGTTATTAATGCCATTCCTTGTCATTTTTTAAAAGACAATAGTTGCACAGTATATAGTCACCGTTTTGCAGGTTGTAAAGAATTTCCTGCTTTCCATGTTCCCGATTTCAATAAAAGGTTGTTCACGACTTTTATGCATTATGATCGTTGTCCTATCATTTTCAATGTGGTAGAAACCTTAAAAAAGGACACTGGGTTTAGTTTTATTAAAAAAATAAATTAATATGTCTGTTCAATTTGGAGTAGATCATTTATTGCTTCTAAAGCCTTCATGGAAACAGCTGAGAATTGGCATGTTAACCAATGATGCTGCAAAAACATGCGATGGTATACCAAGTAGAAAGGCATTGATTGACCAAGGTTTTAATTTGGTGCAGTTATTTTCACCTGAACATGGCATAGACACCAATGGGAAAGATGGTGCATTCATGAAAGATGGATTGGATCCAATTACCCATTTGCCCATTGTAAGTTTATATGGGAACAAATTTGCTCCCGAAGCTACAGATCTTGAAAATATAGATCTACTTCTTTTTGATGTACCAGATGCAGGTACAAGATTTTATACATTCCTATGGTCAATGTCTTATTTTGTAGAAGCTGCAGCCAAATACAATAAAAAAATAGTACTACTCGATCGTCCAAATCCTTTATCAGGAAATTTTGATTTAGCTGAAGGCCCATTGTTAGATCCAGCAGTCAGTAGTTTTATTGGCAGATTTAGTATCCCCGTTAAACATCAAGCGACTTTAGGAGAATTGGCACTTTATTTTAATCATCTAATGGATTGGAAAGCGGATATAGAAATTGTGAAATGTAGTGGATGGAAAAGATGGCATACTTTTTTTGAATGGGGTTTACCATGGGTTAAAACATCCCCTGCAATCCAAAATTTTGAATCTTGTTTATTGTATCCAGGTTTATGTTTTTTTGAAGCCACCAATTTATCTATAGGAAGAGATACTGCTTTTTCATTTGAATGGATTGGCGCACCATGGTTAAAAGTAGATACACTTACAGCTATTATGAATCAAGTATTAGGGGATGATTTAAAAATAGAGCCATTAAAAGAAGCAGTACGTTTAAAAGTAAAAGAACCTTCCAACTATAAGGCTGTAATGAATGGACTTATTATGTTAAAATTAATCAAGGATATACACCCCGCAGATTTTATATGGGCGCCTTATCCCACAGAACATAATAAAACAGGTGAAGGACATTTGTCCAAATTATTGGGAATACCCAATGCTGAGAAACTCTTTGATTTACCACTAAAGGATTGGCTTCAACAATTGTCAAAATTATTAAGAGTGAACCATTGGAGACAAAAAATGGAACCTTTTCTTTTATATGGTGAATAGTTTATTCAGCCACCAATTTATCTGTTCTTTTAGTACCAGCATATAATTCATATTCCAATAACCTACAGTCAATTGTTGCATTAAAAAATTCAATTCTACGACTAGGTTTTAAACGAATCTTTTTCGCAAGATCTAAATTTCCAGTAAAGATATAGCCCGTCATCCCTTTGCACTTATTTTTCATATAATCTCCCATGCGTGCATAAGTTGCTTCCAATTCAACTTCCTCCCCTAATCTATCTCCATATTCAGGATTAATCATCACAATCGCACCTTCTTCAGGTTCTGGCATTTCAGTCAATTCAAAATCGCATACTTGAAAGTCAATTAAATCTTCTACACCTGCAACAGATGCATTGATTTTAGCTACTTTAATTGCCTCTTTACTAATATCAGATGCGATAATAACTAGATTAGGTAGCACCCTTACCTGTTCTACTATAATTGTTCTTTCTTGCTCGTATATCTTTTTGTCATATCCAATAATGTGCATGAAAGCATAGTTATTTCTAAATAAACCAGGGGCTCTCTTGGTAGCAATTAATGCTGCTTCAATCGCCAAAGTTCCTGAACCACACATTGGATTCACAAATGCACCAAATTTATTCCATTTTGTAGATAAGATAGTAGCAGCTGCCAAAGCCTCTAGCATTGGCGCTCTGCCTGGTAATTTTCTATATCCATGTCTTGCTAAAGAATCTCCAGATGTATCCAAGAAGACTTCTGCTTCATCATTTTTCCAAAATAAATACACCACCGCTCCTGTTAATTCCGATCCAGTAGAAGGTCTCTTACCTGTTGTATCTCGCATCCTATCTACCACCGCATCTTTGACACGTAGATTAGCAAATAAATTGGTAGAAATGGTGTCATTAAACACATTGCTTATGACCGAGAAATAGCCATCGGGTTGAATCATGGTTTCCCAAGGGATGGTCACTAAATTTTGATGCAGTTCATTGGGATCATTGCAAATGAACGATTTTAAAGAATACATTACCTGACTTGCCGTCCTTAAATTTAAATTTAAACGAATACAATCATTTAATGTACCTGTTAATTCTACACCAGTTTGAAAAACCCTATCTACGTCAAAACCTAAACCAATTACTTCGGCTCTTAATGCTGTAGCCAACCATTTATTACAGGTAATGATGATTTTATTTCGGGTTGTGAATACTTGCATAAGACAAAATTAGTTCAATTATTATAAAAGGCTATAAAAGCAAAAATCCCCAACAATCTTAATTGATATGTTGAGGATTCTTTGTGGGAGCACACGGGCTCGAACCGCGGACCCTCTCGGTGTAAACGAGATGCTCTGAACCAACTGAGCTATGCTCCCTTAAGGAGTGCAAATTTAAGGGGGTATTTTCAATTTCCCAAAAAAAAGTTGAATTAATTTAATTGAACCGCTGGAAGCCTATTGGACTGGCTATCGTAAACAAATAATTCTACTATTTCAAAGCTCCAATACTTAGATAAAGGGGATTTTTGTAATAATTCTTCTACTTCTGTCTTAGAATTCGCATTAATAGTAATCCAAGATTGCTGGGATTCCATACTTACAGAATAGGTTTCAATTGTGCCTTTATTTAAAAGAAAGTTGATATAAGTTCTATGCGCAGGTACAAGGGTCATAAACTCCTCGTCCATGTCAAATGATATGATAGATTGGTACTTTTTCATCCTTTTACTAAATTAATACAAGTTGATAAATCTACAAACAACCAGAATGTTAAATTTCGCATTCAGTAAAAACTGTCTAAACTATTTGAATCGAATGTACCCAATTCTTCCACCAGATCCGGCCAAGAAAGCCCCTTGTAAATTAGCATGTTTTTTTACTACATGATAAGAGGAATCACTAATTTTTTGCCATGATTTTCCTGCATCTTCAGAAATGTCCACGCCAGAAGTACCACAAGTAATTAATAATTGATTATTTATAAAAGCAATAGAAGATTTATACCCATTTGGGGAGGACAATTTTAAAGACTGCAAAATCATTTTCTTTTGGGTTAAATGTTTTTTGTCAGAGGATGGTTCAAGCAATAATCTATATCCTACAATATTGGATTCTGATTTTTTGTCTTGTGTAAAGTCACCACCCACTACAATTAATTTTTGTTGATTGGGTGAAACTGCTACACTATTGGCACCAGTTGAATTTGTGCCTTGAATGATCGGCATTTCGTAAGCTGCTCCATTCATCCATAATCTACTTGATAATCCTCCTGTTACCATAATAAGTGATTTACCCACTTGTACTAAGTTAGAATTACTTGATGCAAAAAATGCTTCTCCATTTTTTAAGTTGGATGTAAAATAAGTGGATGGTAGTTTAGACCAATGCTCACCTTTATTATTTGTTGTTAGCATAAATAGTAAGCCATCCACAGGATCTCCAACGATTGTACCATTATTTGCATTAGTAAAATGTATGGCATCTAGAAACATTGCAGTATCCTGATTTTCATACACTTTATACCATGAAGCACCTCCGTCTTTTGTTTTTAAAATAATTGCAGGTGACGCAACAGCAACAATGATTGCTTCTTTGTCGTTCCAAGCATGCATTGCTCTAAAATCCCTTTTTTCATATCCTTTTACTTGCATCCACTCAAAGCTTTTACCCTCATTGGTTGATTTTGCAATCATCCCCTTAGATCCACTAGCCCAAATAACACTTTCAGTAGGCACTGATAATGCTCTTATACTTACCCCTTTTTGTGTGGTTAATTCTTGAATCTGATATTGACCAGAGACAAAAGAACTAATAAATAAAAAGCCTATAAAAAAGATTTTAGAAATAGACATGGTTTTATGATTTTTGCAGGATAAAGATACGATATGATACCCTATTGGATGAGTAGAACTGAACTGATGTTAGGCGCAGAAAGCATAAATTCCTTAATGGGTAAAAATGTATTAATTGTTGGCCTAGGAGGTGTGGGTGGTATTTGTGCCGAAATGATTGTTCGTGCAGGAGTGGGCAAAATGACCATTGTGGACAATGATACCATTGACCCAAGCAATATCAATAGACAGATTCCAGCCTTACATTCAACTGCTGGCATGCCCAAAGCGCAAGTGCTGGGTACCAGGCTTAAGGATATCAACCCAGCATTAGATTTGACCGTTTTAGAAATATTCATCAAAGAGGAGCTTACAAGAGATTTATTAGATAGTACACAATGGGATTATGTGGTAGATTGTATTGATACTTTATCAGCGAAAACCTTTTTAATTAAAGGTTGCATTGACCGTAATTTACCTATTGTAAGTTCGATGGGCGCTGGCGGTAAAGTAGATCCAAGTCAGATAAAAGTGACTGATATCTCCAAAACATATATTTGCAACTTAGCTAGATATGTTAGAAAAAGACTACAATCTCTAGGCATTAAAAAGGGCTTAAAAGTAGTATTTAGCCCAGAAAAAGCAGACCAGGACAAAATCATCGTGACTGAGAAAGCGTTCCCTAAAAAGTCTATTATTGGTACATTAAGCTATATGCCAGCAATATTTGGCTGTACTGTAGCGAGTGTCGTGATTCGTGATTTAATAGGAAAGGATTGATTTAGATCAATTTGAGCTAAAATTTCTTTGAAAAACGCTTATTATTTCTTTATTTTGCAACCCCAAGGAGAATATTTGAATTGGGGGGAAGATGGTTCGGTAGCTCAGCTGGATAGAGCGTCATCCTTCTAAGATGAGGGCCATTGGTTCGAATCCAATCCGAATCACAAAGCCTGTCACGAAAGTGACAGGCTTTTGTATGTAAGGATGTGCCTCAAGCTCGCTTGAAGGCGCAGACGAAACATACAAAAGCAAAAAGTACGCATAGCGTACTTTTGAAAGGCTTTGATGAAAGTCACTAAAGGGAGGCCGGAGTGCAACGACGGCAATCCTAATCCACCCTTAACATCCAATTTTCATATAATAAAGACAAATTAAAAGCATAAGAAAAATAATCAAATCGTACTATGTTGGATTGATTGACAATCCGCTTAAAAGGATTATTCAACACCGAAGCAATATTCGCCACGAAATAAGGATAATTATTCGTTGATAAACTCGCAGTATCAGAAGGCAATTCTACCTCCCCACCTAGTCTTAATATACTTGTATTCAACAACAGCTGCTCCAAAGGATATTTGGACTGCGTTAACATTGACTTAGTTTGATCAAGCAAGATTGGTTTCAATGCAAGTAAGGGAGGATAATCCGAATAATATATCAACCTAGCAACATGGTAAAGAATTGTTGCAGTATTTGCATAATGCTGAGAAACAAATTTTGGATCTTTAAGATGTTTATTCTCCTTCATTAAATCCACAATTAAATCTAAACTAGCAGAATCAGTCGCATTCAAAGGAATTTTTGCAATGGTATGCATCAACAATACATTTGATAAAACAGATAGGTCAACATCTTTTGGCATTTTATGACCCAGCCAAGTACTATATACTGGTTTATTTTTATAGGCTTTGTAAAAACTACGATTGGATTTAATCAAACCCACCCTAAAAGCGCCAAATTTTGTCTGCATGGCTTTAGCAAGAGAATCAGTTACTCCTAATGCCAATAAAGTGATGGATGCATCATCAATATCATCTGCTAAAGCGAATTTTTGATTAAACAAATTTAACCAACCGCCATTCGGAAAAATCTGAGGAGGATTCCTAGGCCAAAAATTATAAGTTAGTTGGTTTTTTTTATTTTTAAATCGATCTAAATAAGGCAATGCATTTGTTTTGCATTGATCCAATAATGCCAGTTCTTCTGGATGCATTTTATCCTTAAACTGTCCTAGATTAAACAACACCAATGAAGTAAAAAAAACGTTGTCTTCTGGTTTTAATTGATTGCTAAAAAAATATTTTCTATAGGATGGAAATGAACCATTTAAATTTGTTGGATCATTCTTAGTTTGCAAATCTGCAATTAATTGTAACAATGCTTTTCTTTGGTCTACAATAGAGTCATTCAATGCAGGAGCTGCATACAGCCCTATTGAAATTACCAACATTGTAATAAACAGGAACCCCTTTTTCATATCAAACCGACTATTTTATAACTAAAAGATGTAATTTAGTCATTATGGAGGTTAAAATAGAAGACAGTTGGAAAAAAGCATTGACGCCCTTATTTGAGCGTCCCTATTTTACTCAGATTACCGCGCACCTTAAAACCGAAAAAGCGCTAAATAGAACCATTTACCCAAAAGGAAGTTTAATTTTTAATGCATTTAACAACACTCCATTTGATCAAGTAAAAGTGGTGATTCTTGGACAAGACCCCTATCACCAACCAGGACAAGCAATGGGGCTTAGTTTTTCTGTTCCAGTTGGTTGTAAAATACCCCCTTCCTTATTGAATATCTATAAAGAATTGAACAAGGATATTGGTATGCCAATACCAGAATCCGGGGATTTAACCCATTGGGCAAAGCAAGGTGTCTTATTATTGAACTCCGCATTAACAGTAAGAGCGGATGAACCAGGCAGTCATAGTAAAATTGGATGGACACAATTTACAGATGATCTAATCAAATTATTATCGAACGAAAAGTCTGATCTTGTTTTCATTCTATGGGGAAATTATGCAAGTCAAAAACAAATACTAATAGACGCCACAAAACATAAAATTTTAAGAGCGGCACATCCTTCTCCTTTAAGTGCTTATAATGGTTTTTTTGGTTGTAAACATTTTAGCGCAACAAATCAATATTTAATTCAAGTAAAAAAAGACCCAATCGATTGGACTATATAATATGACACAAAAAGTTACAAGATTCATTGGACGTATCATGGCTTGCTGGGCATTACTCGTTTTTGCTTCGACTATGTTTATTTTTATCTGGTTTTACCTACCCTGCTTCTTTTTACCAGAACCCAATAAAACAAAATGGCACAGAAGGATCTCTAGATTATGGATGGGTTTGTTTCTGACCTTGTCAGGATGTAGCTTTAAAGTAACAGGGAAATATCATTTTGAGGGAATAGGCCCTGCTATTGTCATATGCAATCACAATAGCTTAATTGATGTCCCGGTTAGCACACCGTTTTTACCTAGAGCGAATAAAACAATTGCTAAAAAAAGCTTTGTCTATGTTCCTGTTTTCGGATGGGTCTATAAATTTGGATCTGTTATTGTAGACAGAAAAGACAATCAAAGCAGAAGAGAAAGTTTCGAGGAAATGAAAAGGGTTTTAGGTGTAGGATTAGACATGTTAATTTATCCAGAAGGTACAAGAAATAAAACCAGTGCTCCTTTGAAGTCGTTTTATGATGGGGCATTTAAATTAGCGATTGATACACAGAAACCAATCGTTCCAGTAGTTTTATTAAACACGAAGAAAATATTACCCGCTTATCCAGCCATGTGTTTTAGACCTGGTAAAATACAAATGGACATATTAGCTCCAATAGCGACTGAAGGGCATACAGTTCAGTCTTTAAAGGAATTGGCTTATGAGATAATGGCAGCGCATTATTTAAAACACAATCCTGCCTAGTAAGTTGAATTGGAGAAGGTTCTGCTTCGATTGATTTTAAGGTCTCTTAAAATGCCTGATTTAGGATTCACTGTGATACTAAATGAACGGTATATACCGATTGGCATCACATTAATGGCCAATTGCCAACAATGCATTTCTCTTGTAATGAACATGCTTAATTGTTGTACAGAAAATTGTGACAGATCCACATAACTACTTCCTCCTACCTTCCATTTTGGCGATACGCTAAAGTCACCAGTCAAATTTAAAGTAGAATAAGTTTGTAGTTTAAACCCAGAATAATCTGGTTTTATGGTTTTAGAAAATTGAAATGAATAAGATAGATTCAATGACCAAGGCGTATTGAAGTCTGTAAATTCAGCAGGATTAGAACGTACATACAATAATTGACGTTGTTGTTCGTCTGGTGTCATAAATGGATCCAATGGGATATTCTTTTTTGCGTCCTTATTTTTATCTTTTGATTTACTTGCAAAAGAAGTAGAAAATGAAACTCCTCCATTCGTGATGCTACCAAATTTTAGACGTGAAGGATCGATCGCTAATTTATTGACTCTAAAACCTTTTGAATCCGTTTCATAAGGGTCTAGATTGAAAGAGGTAGTGATATTTAATTTTTCAAACAGCGTAGTTCTTGCATAAAAATTAAACCCACCCAACGCAAAACTATCCGCCAAGAAATTATAGCTTGAATTAAATCCAAAACCTTCAATTAATTTAAATTTCTTAAAAGCATCTGCACTTGTGTCTTCCTTATCTTTTACTTTCATCTCTAGGAAATTATCTACACCAAAACCCATTCCTCCAAAAGTACCTTCGCTAAATGCACCACCTAAACCATTGCCATCGTATTTTGAAAAGCGATATACTCTTCCGCTTGTATCTACCTGCGTTGAATAATGATAAGACTTAGCCATATCCGGCTTATAATTGATAGACACTGTTGGTCTTATCTCGTGACGGATTGCTTTAATATTCCCTTTCTTAAATTTATAGGTGCCGAAAATTCTAGTTGCAGTACCTAATCCAAAACTCATTTGAGTGGCTCTATAAAATCCTCTGTTAATGGTAGTGTCTACTTTTTGTAATTGACTATTCCAAGTTTTTATATTTTGTTGCCCAAACCATTTCTCTTCTAACGAAATACTTGGAGACACTGTGATTGGGCCTAATGAAGGAAGTGATAAAGTGATTGGAATACTATGATTTGCGCCCCACTGCATGGTATCTAAAATTCGTCTTATGCTAAATGCCGAATCGTAAAATGACAATTGGTTTTGCATGCTCCCATTGTACCCTATCCCAATTTTTTCGTACCATTTTCCAGCACCTACCTGGTCTTTGGATTGGAAAGGATAAATGGTTAACGCGTTAAAGTTAATATTAGGAAGACTCATATTCACCAAACCTAGATTGTTGTTTTGGTTATGCGTTAAATTGACGGATAAATTGTATTTATTATTCCATGACTTACTGTAAGAGACGGAAGAACTAATTTGATTCTGAAAATTTTGTACCGCATTGTTCAATAAATTACGATTGTACTTGGTACTTCCAAAATTCACATTGGCAGTGAAACTTGTACCTGGTTTTGCCTTTGGATCCATTGAATGAGACCAGTTCAACATATAGGTACTACCCCCTGTAAATTCATCTGCGATGGCAATATTTCTGTTAAGGGTTCTAGTTTTTTGTAGACTTAAATTAAAATTACCCAAGTATTTATATCGTTGAATATACTTGCTGTTCATATTCACATTCCAACCCCCGTAAGAATAAATATTTGCACGAACAGTGGCATCCATATGCTGATTAATCACCTTATAATAGCCAATCCCTTCAAAACCAAGACCAAAATCCTCACTGGAAGTAAATGCAGGTGCCATCAACCCTGACTGACCACCCGATTTATTGAGTGGAAAAATGCCAAAAGGAATACCAATGGGCATGGGCACTCCTTCAAATTCAGGAAAAGCTGGGCCAGATACGCCTATTTTATTGGTGACTATTTTGAGCTTATTTGTTCTGAAAGCAAAATGTGGTTCATCTAAATTACAAGTTGTAAATCTTGCTTTCCATGCAAAAGCATCTGTAGGATTCACTTTTTTCATTGCGGCAGCTTGAACAAATATCTCGCCCTGTTGGAAATTGCTATTCTTTGTTAATCCTTTGCCAGACTGAAGATTATAAAATATGGAATCGTTGGTGGAGTTTAAATCCCCTTCTTTAAACCTTGGTTTGCTTTTTAAATTACCTGTGGTATCCTTGGCCCCATAAGCAGTGATATTTTGGGTCTCCTGGTCAAAAATGATCTTACCAGCCTCTAATTGAGCCGTTTTATACGTTGTTTTGGCATTGCCGTATAAAAAGAAAGTCTTTGATTTGAGGTGCATGACACCAGAATCTGATGCATTGTAACTAATGACGGCATCCACACTATCCTTTGAAAGTTGGATCTTCTTTTTGGATACACTATCTGTCTGAGCGTATAAATTAGTTTGAATAGCAGAAATTAATATCGTTAAAATGAGCATTTTAACAATAGAAAGGGTCGTTTTTGCGTTATTTTTGTATCCTGCTAGGTTCACTCCTGCAAAAATAAAGTAAAACAATGTTAAGGAACTGATTATGAAGCAAAATAGAATGATTTTAGCATTTAGTTTTAGTCTAATTGCCCTTTTTAGCTGTCTTGGACTAGGCCTACAGGCTCAAAACTCCTCAAAATCATTAAAACGCATCGTGATTGACGCTGGTCATGGCGGTACGGACATAGGATCTAAGGGTAAATATTCCACTGAAGCTGCGGTTTCTCTAGCAATTTCTTTAAAATTGGAAAACTATATCAAACAAGCCATGCCAGATGTGGAAGTGGTGATGACTAGAACCACCGATATTTATCATTCAGTGGTAGAAAAAGCTAAAATAGCCAACGCAACTAAGGGAGATCTTTTTGTTTGTATTCATACGAATTCAGCGAGAGGAAAAGT
This sequence comes from Sediminibacterium sp., assembly GCA_017983845.1. Lineage (GTDB taxonomy): Bacteria > Bacteroidota > Bacteroidia > Chitinophagales > Chitinophagaceae > Sediminibacterium. The sequence continues at coordinate 61,744 of JAGOAO010000006.1, read as the reverse complement.
TGTAAAAGAAGTGGTTGGATATACCACTAAAACCTATTATGTAAAGAAAAAAGGGAAAAAAAGAAAGGTCACAAAACAAGTTCCTAAATATAAAACCAACTATTTACCAAGTACAGCTATAGGTACAGAGACTTATATCTACAATGTGGGTAAATCAGACGCGAGAAAAGAAGTAGCAAGTGAAATGGTGGAAGAAGTGGTAGAACAGTTGGACTCAGTATCCTTGAAACAAATTAAGGAATATGAATCTGAGATTGATCCAACCAAAAAAATGATGGCTAGCATTCTAGCTCAACAATATTTTCAAAGAGCCGCAAGCTTAGCTTTAACAATAGAGGAAGAATTTAAAGCTTCAGGCAGGGTAAGTAGAGAAGCAAAACAACGCCCAACAGGCATTTGGGTATTACAAGCCGTAGCTATGCCAGCAGTATTAATTGAAACAGGTTTCATCTCTAATCCAGAGGAAGAGGAATATTTAAACAGTGAAAATGGCCAAAATGAGCTTTGCGAAGCTATCACTAAGGCATTACAACGTTATAAGAACTCTTTAGAGAATCAACAGAAGGCAAATGCGAATTAGGCTAAATTTTAGTTAAATTTGTATTCAAATCAAGCAACAGAATCCTATGCGTGTATCTAATGAAACTAAAGTGGGTGCTTTAACGGTCATTGCCGTCACCTTAATCATCTTAGGATTCAATTTTCTAAAAGGAAAAACCTTCTTTAAATCTGGTTCATTTTTATATGCTAAATATACCGACACAAAAGGTTTGATTGTCTCTAATCCAGTTTTTGTAAACGGGTTCCAGGTAGGTACAGTATTTGAGATCGAAAATATGAACGACAATTTATCTGAATTGGTTGTTTGTATTAAGTTGAATCAATTATACAAGATTCCAAAAAATTCAGTAGCCACTATTCAAGAAAACCCATTAGGTACCAATGCAATTAATATTGTACCAGGTAATAGTACAATGATGGTGCTATCAGGTGATACCATTAAAACTGCACCAGCTGCAAGTTTATTAGGTGATTTTATGAATACCTTATCCCCTCTTGGAGAACAGATAAAGAACACGATTACTTCTCTTGAAAAAGTACTGGGCAATGTGAACAAAACCTTAGATGACGAAAACAGACAAAACTTCAAGGTCATTTTAGCCAACTTATCTACCACCACAGCGAACTTAGATAAATCTATACAATCAGTGGAAGGTATGTTGAACAAACAAAATGGTTCTATTGCAAAAACAGCAGACAATATCAATTCTTTTACTGCTAACTTGAATCAGAACAACCAAAAGATTTCAAATATCCTGACCAATTTAGATAGCACGACCAAGTCCATTAAAGATGCTGATTTAAATAAAACAATCAAAGATATTCAAACAGCATTGGTTGCATTAAATACTACGATCAATAAATTAAACAATGGCAACGGCACCGCAGCTAAATTGTTGAATGACCCCAATATGTACACACAATTACAGAGTACGATTAAAAGTGTGAATACATTGGTGGATGATATTAAAGTACATCCTAAACGTTATGTAAGCCTTTCGGTATTTGGCAAGAAGGATAAGTCAGTTCCACTAGCTAAACCTTTATCGGACAGTTTGGCTCATGATTAAATCACGCGCTTATATCGTTCTGTTTTGCATTTTACTTTTGACTTTTCATGCAAAGAGTCAGGATACAACTGCTATTGCCAACAATACTGGTAAATTAATTGAGTTTCTATCTGCCGAATCATACAATATCAAAAAACAAGATAGCTTCGATTTTTTGATATTGGTAGGACATGTAAAAGTTAGACAAGGAACCACCCTATTATTTGGAGATAGTATTATTGTCAACGCAACCAACAATACATTAGAGGGTTTTGGGAAAGTGCATATCAATGATGCTGATTCAATTCATACTTATGCAGACTATCTAAAGTATGATGGTAACACCAAAAAGGCGCAACTCAGAAAACATGTAAAATTAACCGATGGTCGAGGCACTTTAACCACCGATTCTCTTGACTATGATGTGGCAGTTAAAATTGGTGTGTATAAAAAAGGGGGCAAATTAGTCCGCAATAAAACAATATTAAAAAGTACAGAGGGTGTTTATTACGGCATTACAAGGGATGTTATTTTTAGAAACAAAGTATCCTTAATTGATCCTGATAATAGCATTTTTACAGACACGCTAGAATACAATACCTATTCACAATTGGCTAATTTTATAAGCCCTTCTAGAATTATTAGTGGTTCTAGAATCATTAAAACTAAGAATGGCAATTATAATATTGGTACAAGAAAAGGATATCTATACGAACGTTCCTCCATAGACGATAGCAGTTATTTTTTTATTGCCAATGAAATGGCTATTGACGATTCATTAGGTTTAGGAGAATTTAGAGGCAATGCATTGTACAAGTCTAAAGACAGTTTGAGTTTTGACTTACTTGCCAACAATATCAAAACCAATCGCAAGAAAGATATTTTATTGGCTACAGAGTTGCCAACGTTAATGATTAAGCAACCAAAAGACACTTTATACATTAGCGCCGATACTTTATATAGTGGTAGGCTAAGTGATTTAAAAAGAACCATCCCTAAAGCAAGAACCAAAGAAACTGTAATTCAAGATTCTAGTTTGAATAAATATTTTGAAGCATTCCATCATGTGAAGATTTATTCAGATTCTTTGCAAGGTGTCACTGATAGTTTATTTTATTCATTGGCCGACTCTACCATACGCTTGCATCAACAGCCCATACTTTGGGTTAACCAGAATCAAATTACTGGAGATACAATCTACATGCATTTGAACAACAAAAAGCCTGAGCAACTCAGGGTGATCAATAATGCGATGGCCATTAATCCGGTGGATAGTACAGATTACTTTAACCAATTAAGGGGGAACTCAATTGTTGTCGACTTTTTGGAAGGAAAAATACACCAAATGCAGACTAGAGGTAGTGCAGAAAATATTTATTTCGCTACAGACAATGAAGGTAAATTTATTGGGGTCAATCATTCCAACGCACAAATCATTACCATCGATTTCAACAATGACGAACCAGTGAAAATTGTATTCATCAATCAATTGACAGGTAAAATGACCCCATTGTTTGATACCCCAAAAGAAACTTTAAAACTGAATCAATTCAAATGGTGGATTGATTTGAAACCAAGAACGAAGTTTGATATCTTATCTCCAAAGCTACATTAAGCTTATTCTGATTCGGATTTTTCTAGCATCAAATAAGCTTTGATAAACCCATCAATTTCTCCATCCATGACTGGGCCAACATTACCCACTTCAAAATCCGTACGATGGTCTTTAATCATTTTATAGGGATGAAAAACATAAGAACGTATTTGACTACCCCATTCTATTTTTTTCTTATTGGCATTAGATGCATTGAGTGCTTCCTGCTTTTTACGCATTTCTTCCTCATACAATCTACTCTTCAACATCTTCATGGCAATCTCTCTATTTTCACCCTGTGTTCTTGATTGCTGGCATTCAACAATGATTCCAGAAGCATGTTTTAAACGAACCGCAGTTTCTACCTTATTGACATTTTGCCCTCCCTTGCCGCCACTTCTGTAAAATTCCCATTCAATATCGGCAGGGTTCACTGTAATTTCAATGGTGTCATCAATTAAAGGATACACATACACCGAAGCAAAACTGGTATGTCTTCTTGCATTACTATCAAATGGAGAAATACGCACTAAACGATGTACCCCAGATTCTGCTTTTAAAAAGCCATAAGCAAAAGGGCCATCAAATTGTATGGTTGCAGATTTAATGCCTGCGCCATCACCTTCTTGATAATCTAAGGAGCTGACAGTCCATCCTTGCTTCTCACCATACATGGTGTACATTCTTAATAGCATTTCGGCCCAATCCTGACTCTCTGTTCCACCTGCGCCTGGATTGATTTGCAATATGGCAGGAAGCTCGTCCTCGGGCATATTTAAAGTGCTTTTAAACTCTGCCTCTTCTATCGCAATGATTGCTTTATCGTAAGCTTCTTTTGTTTCTACTTCAGTGGCATCACCTGCTTTCCAGAATTCAAATAGCACAACAAAATCTTCTACACTTGTTTCAACCTCTTGAAAAAGCTTGGTCCAATATTCATTTAATTTAATTTCCTTCATCGTGGCAGTCGCACGCTTGTTGTCATCCCAAAAACCAGGAGACAAGGAAAGTTGTTTGTCTAGATCTATCTTATATAAACGGTTATCGACGTCAAAGAAACCTCCTCAGGACACTCACTTGGTCCTTCATACGCTTAATCTGTTCAATCGTCATATGAATTCAAATTTAAGTTCAATTAAAAAAAAGTAACTACAAACCTCATAAGCCGGATTCTGTTTCTAAACTATCATTTATCTAGCCTTAACATTACTGCTAAAGTCTTGCTGCCTACCCTGGAACTCGGACGAGTCGCCCTCAAACGTTCCTTTACATGGCATTACAGCACCCAAGGTTTACCCTATAAAACAATTACTTGTCTTATTCGTGAGCTCTTACCTCACGTTTTCACCTTTTCCTCTTGCGAGGTAGTTATTTTCTGTGGCACTTTCTCTACCCCATTGCTGGGATGCCGGCTATTGACCGGTGGGTTACCCTATGCTGTCCGGACTTTCCTTGGCAATTGCTTACCACGATAGCTCGGGATTGTAGTCAGGTCAAAGGTAGTAAAATAAAGTGGATGTGCTTAATACTGGAAAAAGACTTCGGTTGCACCATAACCGTAAAAATCGGAGTATTGATTGATAAAGCTTTTGACCCCTTTCTTCACTTTTAATAAATCATGAATCTCATTTTTAAGCTTCCCTGTTCCCACACCATGTATGATGATCAAAGAAGGCAAATGATTCAATTGTGCCAATTCAAACCACTTTTCAAATTCGGTTAATTGAAAATGAATGATTTCTGCATTCGTCAAATGACTATGTCGATCCATGATTTTTTCTATGTGCAGGTCTACCACCGATCTAGCTTTAGGGATATGCTCTTTTATCTTAGAGGCGTCGTATACTTTATAGCCTGCATTTCTTAAAATGTCAATGGCAATATGGTTATCCTCTACTTTATCTGGATAGGTCTTAAAAAGTTCGTAATCTAAAGTGACTTTATTGTCTTCCTTTAAAGCTTCTATTTTCTGGAAAATTTGCTTGGGTTTAATCTTCACAGTTGCTTCAAAATGATCTGCCTTTTTTTTGTGCTGCTCCACTAAAGAAAAATCAAAAGCAAATTGCGGGCTATCATTGACTACTGCAAAGGGTATATCGTGAATGTAGAAATCGGTAAATGGGGCGATGGTAGATGAAATTGAAAAATCAATTTCCCCTTGAGCAATTTGTTCGTATACAAAATTGTATGCGATACGTGTTTTATTGGATAAGTAAATCTTAAGTGTGTCTACCACTTCGTCATTAAAATCATCCAAGTTAAATTTAGGAATTAAATTCAACCAAACTCCTGCGTCTTCCTTGCTGTCATTTTTTTGAATCTTCTCTTTGGGTATCTGGTCGACAAATATTTTCTGTGGTGCTTTTTTTTCTGGGAATAATTTCTTTTCTGTAAAACGTTTAAAATAAGGAAAGTCAATCTGATCCATATAAGCAGGAAACTTTACACCACGCACTTCTATCATGACCATTTCGTCGTTCATGATTTCAATGATATGCCCTTCCTCATTGCTATGCAAGACCAATATTTCATCACCCACCTGATACTTCATTGATTATTTTTTTGCTAAAAGACTATGCTTTTTAGAATACAAACTGTAAATCACCAATCCTATTAACATCCATACAAAGAACCACAACCAACTCACTGGTGGAATCTCTATCATTAAGTATAGACAACACATGGCGCCAATAATTGGGATCACAGAGAATTTTTTGATAAAACTTAAAACAGCCACCACCATTAAAATGACAACAAATACTAAAAATAAAATTTCTTGATATCCTTCATTTCCCGCTTCTTTGATGGCATTGAAAATTCTATTTTGTCCAAAATAAATAAAAACCAATGCCAATGCTGGTATGATATATTGTCCATTGATATAAGGCAATCTAAACGCTTGTTTTTTTACAGATGGAGACAATCTAGGTAATACAAGGACGCCAAAACATACTAATACAAAAGCGAATAATGTGCCAATACTAGTTAGGTCTGTCATTCTAGAAATGGACATAAACAAGGAAGGGACACCCACAAAAATACCTGTAATGATGGTTGCAAAAGCAGGTGTACCATATTTAGGATGTACTTCTGAGAATTTTTTAGGCATCAAACCATCCCGACTCATACTCATCCATATTCTTGGCTGCCCTAATTGAAACACTAAAAGTACACTTGTAGTAGCCACCACTGCACTCACAGAAATGATATATCCAATTTTATGCAATCCAATTCTTTCAAATACAAAAGCCAAAGGATCGTCCACTTTTAAAAGTGAATAATCCACCATGCCTGTTAACACCAAGGCAATTAAAATATACAATACGGTACAAATCAATAAGGAGTAGATCATACCACGTGGCATATCTCTTTGTGGGTTCTTACATTCTTCTGCTGTCGTTGAAATTGCATCAAAACCAATATAAGCATAGAATACTGCAGAGACACCTGCCAAAACCCCTTTAAATCCATTGGGCATAAAGGGCGCCCAGTTGGCAGTATCCACATAAAAGAATCCAAGTACAATGACCATTAAAATAATCGCAATTTTAAAAATCACCATGATATTGGTACTCTTTTTACTTTCTTTAATCCCTCTGTACACTAACATCGTAATTAAAACCACAATCACAAATGCAGGGATATTCAATATGATTCTGGTTTGACCAATCATGGGTGCATTGGTAATGGCGTCATAGCCAATCCTTGCTAGTTTACTAAAAGTTTCTTTGGTGCCTCCTGCAGCTAAATGTTTAACTGCTTCTTCGTAACCTTGCTGCGCAGTTTCAAAATTGGTAGACAACCAACCTGGAAGATGAATATGGAATCCTTCCAACAAATTGATAAAATACCCACTCCAACTGATTGCCACCACAATATTTCCAATGGCATATTCTAATATTAAAGCCCAACCAATAATCCATGCAATCAATTCTCCAAATGTGACATAAGCATAAGTATAAGCACTACCAGCAATGGGTACTCTACTTGCAAATTCAGCATAACAAAGTGCACTAAATCCACAAGTAATGGCAGTAATGACAAATAGAATGGAAATTCCTGGGCCACCATGAAAAGCAGCAGTACCAATGGTTGAAAATATTCCAGCACCTACTACAGCAGCAATGCCCATTAAAGTGAGGTCACGAACCCCTAAGACTTTTTTTAATCCATTAGCACTATGTCCGTCGACTAAACCAGCTTCTGCATCTTGTACAATTTTTTCAATTGATTTTTTTCTGAATAAAGACATATAATTATTGGATTCTGTTCATTAAATAATTCGCCAAATCGATCAATGGTTTTTTTCTTGCAGATATGACTGCAATGGCTTCTAAATGAGCCAATGCTTCTAGCATGTATTTTTGTTTCAAATCTTCTGCCCAAGCATCTACTTTACATGCTCTAAAAATGTCTAATACCTGGTCTACTTTATCTGCTGGATCAGAAGCTAAGAGTGCATTCAGTTTTTCTAATTGTTGTGCATCAGCTGTTTCTAAGGCACGAATTAACAAAAAGGTTTTTTTATTTTGTTTGATGTCTCCCCCTGCATCTTTGCCAAATAATTTGGCATCACCAAATGCATCTAAATAATCATCCTGAATCTGGAAAGCAATACCAAGCTTCTTTCCAAATTCATATAAATGCTTGCAATTATGCTCACCTGCTCCACCAATGATTGCACCCATTTGTAAACTTGCAGCAAGTAACACAGATGTTTTCAAAGTGATCATATGGATGTATTCATCTAATGTGACATTGGCTCTTTTTGCATAATCCATGTCCAGTTGTTGCCCTTCACAAACTTCTCTTGCGGTTTGGTTGAACAGCCCTAAAATTTTTGACAAATGATTGGACTGAATAGGTTGCAGGTATTCATAGGCCCTAATGACCATAATGTCTCCCACTAATAGTGCCGTATTGGAGTCGTATTTTGTATGCACTGTTGGTTGGCCTCTTCTTAAACTCGCTTCGTCCATCATGTCATCATGTACCAAGGAGAAATTATGAAATAATTCCACCGCATTCGCAGCTAAAAAAGCATCTGGATGCAGTTCACTAAATAATTCATTCCCCAATAAACATAAAACTGGACGGATACGCTTTCCCCCAATTTTTAAAAAATATTCACTTGGCTCATACAAACTTGCTGGCTGTGATGGAAAATGTTGGGTATCGAAATCTTTATTGAATTTTTCGATCAATTCTTGAAAAGGATGCATGTTACAAACTTACCCAAATTTTACCATTTTTTAAACAGTTGTTTAAGCCCTTAGTCCTAAATTTGTGAGACCCTCAAAATCTAATTCTATGCGAATAACCCCCTTTTTACTTATTCCAATTTTAGGACTCTTCAATGTACAAGTGCAAGCGCAAGCATATAGTTTAGAACCTGTAAAAAAAACTGGCCCATACACTACAGGATATCAAAAAGCAATTGGTGTCAAAATGTACCCTAGTGCCATCTCTTATAAATCCTTTCTAACGGACACTAAGGCTATAGAAGCACTTGGCTATTTTACACTAGATGGCTTTAGAGCTACCGTATTGATTGAAAAGTATAGCCCATTCGCAAATACTGACCAATTGAGCTGGTATATTGGATACGGTGGACACTTAGGCCTTTGGAGTGAGGAATGGAAAAAGAACAATCCTACGCATGATGCTGGGATCGCATTGGGTGTCGATGGCGTTTTAGGATTGGATTATAAAATAAAGAATGCACCACTCAACCTTAGTTTAGACTGGCAACCTTCATTTAATATTGTAGGATCGAGTTATTTTGAGAGTGGATGGGCCGGTTTAGGCATTCGCTACACCTTTAAATAAGGTTTTTACAAAAGCCACTTTATCAAATAGGATGAGGTCATCCAATTGCTCACCTACACCAATATATTTTACTGGTATTTTACATTGATGTGCTATCGCCAACAGTACACCACCTTTGGCAGTCCCATCTAATTTAGTAATGGCCAATGCAGTGACATTGGTTACAGCCATAAATTGCTTGGCTTGTTCTAATGCATTTTGACCAGTAGAGCCATCTAAAACCAATAGCACTTCATGCGGTGCATCAGGTATTTGTTTTTGAATCACACGGTTGATCTTGTTCAATTCATCCATCAAGTGTGCTTTATTGTGTAAACGTCCCGCAGTATCAATAAAAACAATATCAGATTTCCTGGCCAATGCAGATTGTACTGTATCAAATGCCACAGAACTTGGATCAGCCCCCATATTTTGTTTTACAATAGGAACACCAACTCTTTCACTCCAAATAGTCAATTGATCTACCGCTGCGGCCCTAAATGTATCAGCAGCACCCAATAACACTTCGTTACCCGCTGCTTTAAAATGATGCGCTAATTTCCCAATGGTAGTAGTTTTGCCCACACCATTGACCCCAACTACCAATGTGATAAAAGGTTTTTTATCTGCAGGAACTTGAAAACCAGTAAGATCTTGTGGGGCATCTACCAATAAATTTGCAATCTCATCGTATAAGATTTGATTCAATTCTGTAGTGGATACATATTTATCCTTCTTGACTCTTTCTTGGATACGTTCTATTAAAGCCAAAGTAGTATCAACTCCAACATCTGCACCTATTAAAGCTTCTTCTAATTGATCTAATACCTCGTCGTCTACCGAAGTTTTACCTACAATAGCTTTAGATATACGTTCAAAAAAGCCCTGTTTGGTCTTTTCTAAACCTTGATCCAATGTTTCTTGTTCCTTTTTCCCAAATAGTTTTCCTAAAAAGCTCATAGGTACAAAATTAGTGATTTACTACATAAAAAAACCTTCTCTAATGAAAGAGAAGGTTTTGAATAATATTGATTACGAAAATCAATAGCGGTAATTATTTACCAGCTAAGAATTCTTTTACATTGTCTTTATAAACGATAGACTCTTTAAAAGTATACGCACCTGTTTTAGGGCTACGTACTGCTTTAATTACTTTAGTCCAGTTTTTAGCTTCAGCAGAAGCCTTAAGATCCTTGATTTTCGCGTTTTTAGAAGCTGCTTTTGCCATGATTATTTAATTTCTTTGTGTACAGTTACTTTTTTCAAAATTGGATTATACTTTTTGAACTCCATACGGTCTGGAGTATTCTTTTTGTTCTTAGTTGTAATATAACGACTAGTCCCTGGTAAACCAGTAGTCTTGTGCTCTGTGCACTCTAATATTACTTGAACTCTGTTTCCTTTACGTGCCATGATGGTATATTATAAGTTATACTTAATGATTATTTACTTAGATTTTGTCGCCTGCGGCTCTTAAATCTTTTACTACTGCTGCTAAACCATTTTTGTTAATAGTTCTTAAAGCATCAGCAGATACTTTTAAAGTGATCCAACGATCTTCTTCAACAAAGTAGAAACGCTTCTTTTGTAAGTTCGGAAGAAAACGACGCTTTGTTTTAATGTTAGAATGCGATACGCTGTTTCCAGTCATCGGCTTCTTTCCAGTTATCTGACATACTCTAGCCATGAGAAATAATTTTTTACGGACGGCAAAGGTAAGTAATTATACCTTACGGTCCCATTTTTTTAATGTTTTTTTCTTTCAAACGAATAAAAAAGGTCTTTTATTGCTAAAAGATTGATTTTTAATCCTTTTTAAGCCTAAGAATAATACTCGGTTCTTAATTCTTGGACTCTTTTATCTTCCATATACTCATCAAAAGTCATCAATCGGTCAATAATTCCTTTTGGTGTTAGCTCAATTACTCTATTTGCCACAGTTTGCATAAACGTGTGGTCATGAGAGGTCATTAACACAATTCCAGGGAAATTCTGACAACCTTCGTTAAAACTTTGGATACTTTCCAAGTCTAAGTGGTTCGTAGGCTGATCCAAGACCACCACATTGGGGTTTTGCAACATCATTTTACTTACCATGCAACGTACTTTTTCTCCTCCACTCAATACATTTGACTTTTTCATTACATCGTCACCACTAAACAACATCTTACCTAAGAATCCACGGATAAAAGGCTCATCTGCATCCGTAACATGCGAAGGAACGAATTGTCTTAACCAATCCATTAAAGTCAATGGTTGTGTAAATTCTTCGTTATGCTCCATAGGTAAATACGCTTTTGTAATGGTAGTACCCCATTCAAAGCCTCCACTATCTGCTTGACCCACACTGTTGATGATGTCAAAGAAATAAGTAATGGCCAATGGATCCTTACTTAAAAAAGCTATTTTATCATTTTTACTTACAGAGAAAGTAACGTCTTTAAACAAGACACGACCATCTACAGATTTTTGTAATTTCTCTACATTTAATATTTGATTGCCCACTTCACGCAATGGCTGAAAGATAATACCAGGGTACTTTCTATTCGATGGCTCAATCTCTTCGATGGTTAATTTTTCCAATGCTTTTTTACGAGAAGTAGCTTGTTTACTCTTACTTGCATTTGCAGAGAAACGTGCAATGAAATCCAATAATGCAGCACGCTTTTCTTCGTTCTTTTTATTCTTATCATTCATCTGACGTGCCATCAATTGAGAAGACTCATACCAGAAGGAATAGTTACCCGTAAAGGTTTTGATCTTTGAACGATCCACGTCAGATACATGGGTACAAACCGTATCCAAGAAGTGACGATCGTGACTCACCACCAAGACAATGTTCTGGTAGTCTGCTAAAAAGTTTTCCAACCAGCCAATGGTTTCGATATCCAAACCGTTGGTAGGCTCATCCAATAATAAGATATCTGGATTACCGAATAAGGATTGCGCTAACAATACACGCAACTTAAAGTTACTTGGGATGTCTTTCATTAAAGACTGATGCATGTCTTCCTTTACGCCCAAATCGCTTAATAAACTCGCTGCATTGCTCTCCGCTTCATATCCACCCATTTCACCAAATTCTCCTTCTAATTCACCTGCTCTTAAGCCATCAGCTTCTGTAAAGTCTTCCTTGGCATACAAAGCATCTTTCTCATGCATCACTTCCCACATACGTTTATGGCCTTGCATTACTGTATTCAATACCGTTTGCTCATCAAATTCAAACTGATTTTGCTTCAAGAAGGACATACGCTCACCCGGGGTAATTTCAACTGAACCTTTATTTGGTTCAATTTCACCACTTAATATTTTTAAAAAGGTAGACTTACCAGCACCATTGGCTCCAATAATACCATAACAATTCCCCTTGACGAAGCTTATATTTACTTCATCAAAAAGGACTCTTTTACCATAAGCCAATGTGACGTTTCTTGCACTAATCATTTGTTCAACTGTTTTTGAGGCTGCAAAGTTACATTATTTCCACTTACCAATCGGATCTTGCATGTGCAGATGTAGACAAAGGCTCAAATGCTTGATTGATATATTTATAATGTGCTGTAATCGCGATCATTGCAGCATTATCGGTACAATATTGGAAAGCGGGTAGATAGGTTTTAAAGCCCATTTTTACCCCCAAAGCTTCTATACCATTGCGTACACCTGAATTCGCACTCACACCACCAGCAATACAAACTTGCTTGATACCCGTTTGAATCACTGCTTTTTTCAATTTATACATCAAAATTTCAACAATGGTATATTGAACTGAAGCACATAAATCATTCAAGTTGGCTTCAATAAAACCAGGTTCCTGTTTTTGTAAAAAATACAAGACACTTGTTTTTAAACCACTGAAAGAATAGTTTAAATCTGGTACCATTGGCTTTGCAAATTCGAAAGCTTTTGGATTGCCTAATTGCGCCAATTTATCTAAAACAGGGCCACCAGGATAAGGTAGGCCAAGTAGTTTTGAAATTTTATCAAAAGCCTCACCCGCAGCATCATCAATGGTTTGACCAATAATGGTTAATTGAGACGGACTATCACATTGTACTATTTGAGTATGTCCACCACTCACTGTTAAACATAAAAAAGGAAATGCAGGTCGAGGTTCGTCAATTAAATTTGCCAGTACATGCGCTTGCATATGATGCACTGCTATCAATGGTTTATTTAAGGTCAATGCCAATGATTTAGCAAATTGAGCACCTACTAATAAGCTTCCAATTAAGCCAGGTGCTTGTGTAAAAGCAATGGCATCTAGTTGCGCTAAACGCTCGGTATGATTCAAGTGAGGAAATGCTTTCTTCAACCCCTCTTCTACCACAGGAACTATATTTTCCATGTGCGCGCGACTAGCAAGTTCTGGCACAACTCCTCCATATTTTTCATGTACCAATTGATTGGCAATAAAATTGGAATGAATTTGTCCATCAATGATCACTGACGCAGCAGTTTCATCACATGAAGACTCTATCGCTAAAATGGTGATTGGTTTTAACACCCCGCAAAGGTAAAGTATAATTAGATAAACTTACTTAGATCTGATGGCTTCTACAGGATTCATTCTAGCGGCAATTCTTGCTGGAATAATGCCAGAAATCACCCCTAAAACAATACATAAACTCAATGCCATGAAAATAATATTTGGCGCAATGGTAATTGGGAAAGGTAGTACAGAGCTTAATGCCAATGTCAGTAACCAGACTAAGAATAAGCCAACCAGTCCGCCCACAATACATAAGAATGCACTCTCTAAAAGAAACTCATATAAGATGGTTGAACTTTTAGCACCAATGGCTTTTTTCAAACCAATTTGACTAGTTCTTTCTCTCACTGTTACAAACATAATATTGGCCACACCAAATGCACCCACTAATAAAGACAAACCCGCAATGGCCCATCCACCTTGGTTTACAGATCCAAAGAATCCCTCTACTTGGTCTTTAAATTGCGCTACATCATTACAAGTAAAATTATCTTCTTGTGTAGGACTCAACTTTCTTAACTGACGCATCACCCCCGTTAATTCTTCTTGCAATGCTTTTGAAGTGATGCCAGGTTTTGCCTGCACCATAATGTATGGATTGTAATTATCAGGATTGTAAATGGAAGCAAAATGATTGTAGGTAAATAAACAGGTTCTGTCATAATCAAATCCACCAATGATGCTACTACCCTGTTTTTCGATGATCCCTATGATCATTAATTTTCGACCATTAAAAGACACCACTTTACCTAAACCTTTTTCCGGTTTACCAAAAAGTTCTTCCGATACTTTAGAACCAATTACACCAACTGGTATACCTCGCTGAAAATCTGATTCTGTGAAATAGCGACCATAGCCAATATTAAATGCCTGGATGTCTTTAAATTCCTCAGAGATACCATATATATTAATTCCCTTTAATACGTTCTCCTCATAAGTGAATGTGGCACTAGTTGAAGTAAAGAATGCCGTATTTGCAGCCAAGCTACTCTTCTTTTTCACCATCTCCATCTCCGAAATCTTCATAGAGGGCCTTTTCACGAATTTCCACCAAGGATAATCAGGTCCACCTGCATAATCCCATTTGTCTATATAGATTGTATTGCTTCCAAAACTGGATAAGTCACTCTTTACCTTTGATTTTAAGCTGTCAATGGTTGCAAGCACACCAATGATACAGAAGATGCCAATAGTGATACCAAATAAGGAAAGAAAGGTTCTTAACTTATTTACTTTTAGCTCTTGTAGTGCCATTTTAAAGCTATTCCATAGGATCCCTAAAACTTTAATCATATCGTAAAATTAGGATTTTCATTTGTATGGCCCTAAATTATTGAAGGGCGGTTGATAAAAGGGCTGAATTAACCTAAAAGCCGATGAGCAGTTTGTAGAAGTTTTTTGTCTATTGTGCTAAAAATAAGCAACATAGAAAGAAACCTATCTATTTGATCCGTATTTTTGCGCAGATTTTTAAATCATCTACTATGACTTTCAAACAAATGTTTACCTCTTCCGTTGGGAAAAAATTGGTAATGGGATTCACAGGTATTTTCTTAATTCTTTTCTTAATTGTACATGCTGGATTGAATGCAACCATCTGGGCAAATGATGGTGGTTTAATGTTCAACAAAGCTGGACATTTCATGGGTAGCAATGCTGTACCTAGAATTTTAGAAATTGGATTGTTCCTTGGCATCTTCTTACATATTTATCAAGGTTATTTATTGACCCTTGAAAATAGAAGTAAAAGAGCTGTGGGTTATGCCGTTAGTTATGACAAAGGAAGTAAATGGTATAGCCGAAGCATGGCCGTATTAGGTACATTAATCCTGATGTTCTTAATTGCACATATCTACCATTTTTGGACGCCAAGTAGATTGGGCGGTATTGGTTCTATTCAAGCTTTAGGCGAAGTAGAACACAATGGTGTGATCTTGCATAATTTATATGCAGAGATGGATATCGTATTTACCAATCCTTATATTGTTGTGTTGTACGTTTTAGCTTGCGGATCTTTAGGCTATCACTTAGCACACGGATTCCAAAGTGCTTTCAAAACTATTGGGGTGCACAATAAAAGATACCATACAATGATTACAAGTATTGGATATGGCTTTGCCATTTTTATCCCATTGCTTTTTGCATTGATGCCAATTAGCTTTTATTTTGATTGGATTAAATAATTCGATACAAACAACACAATTTTCATTAACTGATTGATAAAAGATTAACTATGATAGACGCTAAAATTCCTGCAGGTGTTCTTGATGATAAATGGGAAGATTACAAAGGCCATTGCAAATTGGTCAACCCAGCAAATAAAAGAAAAATGGAAGTAATTGTAGTAGGTACTGGCTTAGCTGGTGCTTCTGCTGCTGCTTCACTTGGAGAAATGGGGTATAAAGTAAAAGCATTTTGTTTTCAGGATTCACCTCGTCGTGCGCACTCTATTGCTGCACAAGGTGGAATCAATGCTGCTAAAAACTATCAGAATGATGGTGATAGCGTATTCAGATTATTTTATGACACGATCAAAGGTGGTGACTACCGTGCACGTGAAGCGAATGTGCATCGTTTAGCCGAAGTGTCTACTAATATTATTGATCAATGTGTGGCGCAAGGTGTGCCTTTTGCACGTGAATATGGTGGCTTATTAAGTAACCGTTCTTTTGGTGGAACTCAAGTACAAAGAACATTCTATGCAGCTGGTCAAACTGGTCAACAATTATTGATTGGTGCTTACCAAGCTTTAGAGCGTCAAGTAGCATTGGGTAATGTGCAAATGTTTGCACGTCACGAGATGTTAGACGTAGTAAAAGTAGATGGAAAGGCAAAAGGAATTATCGCAAGAAATTTAGTGACGGGTGAATTAGAGCGTCATTTTGGATATGCTGTTTTATTGTGTACTGGTGGTTATGGTAATGTATTTTACTTGTCTACCAACGCAATGGGCTCTAACGTAACAGCTGCATGGAAAGCACACAAACAAGGTGCCTACTTTGCGAATCCTTGTTTCACTCAGATCCACCCTACTTGTATTCCAGTAAGTGGAGATCATCAATCTAAATTGACTTTGATGTCAGAGTCTTTGAGAAACGATGGTCGTATTTGGGTGCCTAAAAAACAAGGGGATGACAGAAAAGCGAATGAAATACCAGAAGAAGAAAGAGACTATTATTTAGAGCGTCGCTATCCAGCGTTCGGTAACTTGGTACCACGTGACGTTGCGTCTCGTGCTGCAAAAGAAAGATGTGATGCAGGTTATGGCGTGGGTACTTCTAAGCAAGCTGTTTATTTAGATTATGCTGCAGCCATTGAGCGTTATGGTAAAACAGAAGTAAGCAAGAAAGGATTAAGCAATGTAGCGCATGACGAAATTATCCGTTTAGGAAAAGAAGTAGTGAAAGAAAAATACGGTAACTTATTTGACATGTACGCAAAAATCACTGGAGAAAATCCATACGAAGTGCCAATGCGTATCTATCCTGCTGTACACTATACTATGGGCGGCTTATGGGTAGATTATGAATTACAAACTTCTGTTCCAGGATTGTATGCATTAGGAGAAGCCAACTTTAGCGACCACGGTGCCAACCGTTTAGGTGCAAGTGCATTGATGCAAGGTTTAGCGGATGGTTATTTTGTGATCCCTTACACACTAGGTAACAACTTAGCAGATGAGATTTACAATGCGCCTATCCCTACTTCACATCCTGCATTTGAAGCTGCTGAAAAAACAGTGGCAGAAAGAATTGCTACACTAAAGAATATCAACGGAAAGCAAACTGTTGAAAGTTTCCATAAACGTCTAGGTAAAATTATCTGGGACAAATGTGGTATGGCTAGAAACGCAGAAGGCTTAAAACAAGCCATTGCAGAAGTACAAGCATTGAAAAAAGAATTCTGGTCTGATGTTAGAATCCCAGGCGAAATCAACGAATACAATCCTGAATTAGATAAAGCCAACCGTGTTGCTGACTTTATTGAATTAGGTGAGTTAATGTGCGTAGATGCCTTAGCTAGAGAAGAAAGCTGTGGAGGTCACTTTAGAGAAGAATACCAAACACCAGAAGGTGAAGCATTAAGAGACGATGAAAACTTTATGTATGTTGCTGCATGGGAAGCAAAAGCTGAACATGAGTGGGCTTTACACAAAGAGGAATTGAAATATGATGTTATTAAACCATCTCAAAGAAACTATAAATAATATTGCCATGTCACATACTACTATGAATTTGAATTTAAAAGTTTGGCGTCAAAAAAATACGAAAACTGCTGGTGCATTTGAAATGTACAGAGTGGAGAATATTTCTGATGAAATGTCTTTCTTAGAAATGATGGATATTTTAAATGAACAATTAATTACCACTGGCGGCGAACCGGTAGCATTTGATCACGACTGTAGAGAAGGTATCTGCGGAATGTGTTCTATGTATATCAATGGTAAGCCACATGGTCCTTGGCAAGCAAATACCACTTGTCAATTGCATATGCGTGCATTCAAAGACAATGATACCATTGTGATTGAACCATGGAGAGCAAATGCTTTCCCTGTGATTAAAGATTTAACAGTAGACAGATCTGCTTTCGATAGAATCATTCAAGCGGGTGGATACGTTAGCGTAAACACTGGTAATGCCGTAGATGGTAACTCTTTACCTATTGAGAAAGCAAAGGCAGATGAAGCATTTGCTGCTGCAATGTGTATTGGTTGTGGAGCTTGTGTAGCCGCTTGTAAAAACAGCTCTGCTATGTTGTTCTTGAGTGCCAAAGTATCTCACTTAGCTTTATTACCTCAAGGAGGCCCAGAAAGAAAAACACGTGTAACCAATATGGTGGCACAATTAGATAAGGAAGGCTTTGGATCATGTACCAATACAGGTGCTTGTGAAGCTGCTTGTCCTAAAGAAATTTCAATAGCGAACATTGCTCGTTTAAACAAAGAGTATATCGTAGCTGGAATAACTGCTGACTAATAGTGGCGAACCCCTATTTTCAGTTTAAACAATTTACCGTGCATCAGGAACATACTGCTATGAAAGTATGTACTGATGCATGTTTGTTTGGTGCATGGGCTGCCCAAGATCCTCAAATACAAACTGCGCAAAAGATATTGGATATTGGATCTGGTACTGGCTTATTGAGTTTGATGCTGGCCCAGAAATCAACCGCAACTATGACAGCTATAGAAATTGAAGCAGGTGCATTCAAACAAACAAAAGCCAATTTTGAAGCCAGTCCTTGGTGCGATAGATTGTTGGTAGAACATATACCCATTCAAGATTATGCTGCGAATTTTCAACAGCTACTCTATGACTGTATCATCACCAACCCGCCATTTTATGAAGGTGATTTAACCTCGCCAGATGCCGCTAAAAATGTAGCATTACATAGTGTTGCCTTGCCTTGGGAGGAATTAGCAAAAGCTGCTGGTGAATTATTACAAGCGCATGGTGCTTGGTATGTATTAGTGCCCACATTAAGGGCCTACACGATGCAAAAATTAGCAAGCAATCATGGGATGCAATTGGCCGAAGAAGTATTGATGTACAATGATGCGAAACATCTTCCTATTAGAGCCATGCTGAAGTTTGTTAAGCAATCTGAAGCAAGTATTTTAAGAACTAAGCTTATTATCAAAAACGCAGATCAATCTTACACTGCAGAATTTACTGCGCTTTTAAAGGATTACTATTTACATTTATAAAGTAATACTAGCACTATTTTTTATAAACTATAGCAAGCGTTTTAATGTACTAATGTTTTGCATAGTCCACTAAATGGTCATAGCGAAGATTCAATACCCCTTTGTTTAACATGGTAGCGCGTTGAATAATTTCATTTCCACCAGCTACTAAATCTGGCAATACATATTTGATTAATTGTTCGCCAAAGAACCTACTCGCATCACGTGGTAATTCGTTAGGTAAATTTCCTACTGCCATTATATCTATCCCTTCTGGCAAATATGGTACCGTTTTTTCAAATGTATTTATGTTAACACCATATACCGGATCTTCAGAAGGTGCATCTCCTAAATTACAAGGTACACTTCCATGAGCATCATCCGTGATATCTGCAATGGTGGTTAATGCAAATTCATTGTTCAATAAATCGTCTTGGGTAAACAATGGAGGAATTCCTGGTTCCCAATAAATGCCATTCATTAATATTTGTGCATGCGGCAAGTACTGTTTAAAGGAACAGTCATAGTTAGAAGGATTTGTATGAAAATCATTTCGCTCATAATCCTTTGTAATTTTATGCGTGTACAAATCTCTTCCTTTTAAATGCACATATACTGGATATGCATAATGACGATCAAATTCATCGGGCTCCACTTGCTGCACATCCATTAAATTCATGATTTCTATAATGCCATGCGCCACCCTTCCCGATCCAGTAACTACAATCTTTACTGGAGGCAATTTTAAACCAAAATAGGTATGTATTAATTCACGATAATCTTTCACTTCTTTCACCCTGCCTAAATGAAATTCTTTTGTTCTATTTCCATAAGCCATAATACCATTGTGGGCACCCACGATACCAGCAAAAAATCCAAAACCAATCAAGCGTTGTCCATCTTCATGCTCCAAACACTCATAATCGATTAAGGTGATCCCTAGATCCATCATTTTATGAAAAAGGGCCTGATTATAGGATTGGGCTTTTTTAGTGTGCGAGAAAAACAAATAAGTTTTACCTGCAATCAATTGGTCTTTTGGTACTTCTTTGATTCCTAAAAGAATGTCTGCCTTGGTAATATCTGAAACGATTTGTATACCTTCTCTACTATATTCTTGGTCTTGATAACATCTATTAGGAGATGCTTCAACTATAATATCCCAATCTGAATGTTGCTCCTTAAGCCATTTACATTGCTTTGGTGTTAATGCAACTCTATTATCACTGGGAACTTTTCCCTCTTTAATAAGTCCTAATACAGGCATATTGGTTATTTTGCACAATATAAGAAATTTTAGCATGAACTATTTTGAGTTATTTGGCCTTCCCATTGGTTTTCAAGTAGATACGCAGAAATTAAGGGCTGCATTTATGGAGATCCAAAAAGCCTCCCATCCGGATAAATTTGCACAAGGCACCACTGAGGAACAAGAAGCAGCATTAGAACAATCTTCATTGGCCAATAAAGGATTTACCCTTTTAAACCAAAAAGAGCGCATTCTACCCTATGTACTTGAAATATTAGGTATCCTAACCCCAGACGAGAAATATGCCTTAGAACCCGACTTTTTAATGGAAATGATGGATTTAAACGAGGCTTGGATGGATGCAGTGGACGAAAACTCGAAACAAACAATAATTCAACAGGTGGAATCACTAAAAAATGAAATATATGCACCTATTCAAAACTATATGGAAATGGGTCAGGTCGATACTATTTCACAAGAAGCAATGCTGCAAATAAAATCTTATTACTATAAGAAAAAATACCTTGACCGTATTTTGGAAGATTTCCATCATTAATGTAATATTGCACCCCGCCGAGCACGTAAGTGCAAATATGCCCAGATGGCGGAATTGGTAGACGCGCTAGACTCAAAATCTGGTTATCGCAAGGTAGTGCAGGTTCGATTCCTGTTCTGGGCACAAACGCCTCGACACGCAAGTGTCGGGGCGTTTTCTTTTGGATGCTGTTTGAGCTTGCTCAAAAAAGCAGACAAAGGGAAACGCCCGGCAAAAGCGAAGCTTTTGTAGAGGCTTTGAGTAAGCCCCTAGTAGAAGTAGAGGGAAGACGACGAACAAAGTGAGTCGGCAGTCCTGCAAAAGGCTTTGGGTAAGCCATTATCCATTCAACCAAACTTGCCTAACTTTAAAATGACATTTAAAAACGTCTTATGAAACAATCCCTACTCAATATTCTATTCTCCCTCATCGCCTTTTTAATTGGATATGGCATTGCATTTTTAACCGGTTTAGAACTTATACAAAAAGCTATATTAATCGCTTATATGATTCAGTGGATTGCATTTATCCCTGCCTATATTTTTCAAACAGAAAAGTTTTATGATCTTACAGGGAGTATTACTTACTTATCTGTTGTGAGTTATGTATGCTATCATAGTTATGCTTCAATGAATGTAAATATTGGAAACATACTATTAGCTGCTTGCATCCTAATATGGACAATCCGTTTAGGTAGTTTTTTATTTTTAAGAATTCATAAAGCAGGGGAAGATAAAAGATTTAGAAAAATCAAAACTTCACCCACTAGATTCTTTATGACATGGACTTTACAAGGCATGTGGGTGTCTATCTGTTCCATGTGCGCCTTGACAGCTATAGCAAGTAATAAAGGTGTAGTACAAAATGGTGTATTCTATTTTGGTCTGCTGATCTTTGTTGTCGGTTTCCTTTTTGAAATCATCGCTGATACACAAAAGTCTAATTTCAGAAAAGATCCTAAAAACAAAGATCAATTTATCCAACATGGACTTTGGGCTTACTCAAGGCATCCAAACTACTTTGGCGAAATCACTTTATGGACTGGTATTGCTATCATGTCCATATCCTCCTTATCTGGGGGACAATACCTCACATTAATCTCTCCATTATTTACTTATTTACTACTCGTCTACGTAAGTGGTGTAAGGTTATTGGAAATATCAGGGATGGAAAAATGGGGTCATTTGGAAAAATATCAAAACTACATTCGTTCAACACCATCTTTATTTCCTACTTACCCAAAGCGCCCAAAGCATTAATAATGGTTGAATGACCAATAACCGAATCCAACTGATCAATGGCGTCATGGTAAAGTTTCCTAAAGCAAAATTACCACGTTCAATAAAATAAATATGGCTAGGTATAAAGGCAATGAGCATCAACACGATCGCAAAGCCTGCCCATTTTCTAGTTTGTGTAGGAATCAATAAAATACCTAAAATAATTTCTGCAAAACCTGAAATTAAATTAAGCTCCACTGCCCAAGTAGACAAATAAGGAGGAATAAGCGGGATATAGAAAGATGGATTGTTAAAATGATTGTATCCTCCAAAAATATAAAATACGAACATCACGTATAACATTATATTTTTCAAGTTTGATCTATTTATGATATTCATATACGTTTTTTAAAAAAGCTAAGCATTTACCACAAAAAGGGTAAAAGGGAAGTTACTTTAAATTCTCTAAATCATTTTGATCCTTTGGCCTATTAGCAGCGAGCTTTGCCTTGATTAGATCATCTTTATGAATTGTTCTAACAGGCAAGCCATTCTCTTCGAAAAAAATAGAATTTTTATAGGCCATTGTAAAATCTAATCCTTTAATCTCAACCATGATATCAATTGCAGAAGGAGGTTTTCCAAATGTAAAAACATCCCAATTGGGATGAGTTAAAAAATTACTCTCATTCATGTCAAACATTGGCATTCCGAATGCAGAAAAAGCTTTTGACAAACATGTATAATTTTTAGGAGTTCTTTCTACCCATACATCCATATCACCTGTTGTTCTGGGATATCCATGTAGAATAACTGAGTAACCTCCAACCAAGATGTATTTAACTTCATTTTGGTTCAAAGCTTTTATAAAATCCCTAAAGTCTTCATTAAATATATTACCCATTATTTCTTGATCTTGCCTTAAATAGCGTCTTATCCATTTTTGGCGGATGATTTATATCGTAATTAAATGCAATACTATTTAAGTATGCAGCAATCTTTAAACGCTCAAGCCATGGGAGTGATTTATAATATTCAGCGTGATTAGAAGCCTCTTCAACAGTCTGAGCTTTAAAAGCTGTTCTATCTAATTTATACGAATGCATCATCAAATATACAATTATATAATTTATAAATCTTCAGGCTTAATATGAACAATCTTGCCATCAATTGATACAACCAATGCTGTGTTTGTTTTTTTATGTGATTCAATTATATCAGCCTTAACCTTATCCATACTGGCCAATATAATTTTTGCATCTTTACTTAATTCAATATTACGAATTAACTGTTTTGATTTAGTATTGTCCATTTTTCTGGATTTATGATATAAAAACTAGATTGATTTGTTTTAACTGCAAATAATTCATAATCAATATTTGTGTTATCAAAAAATCAAACATTCGTTGACCAAAGGTATATAAATATTGAACAAATTATTGATCCCCCTTTTGTAGCGTCTTCTAATAACTTCATTATCAATATTATGTCCTCCTTTTAAAACCCTTGAAGCTACCCTATCAATAGCCAAATCAACAGAATTAAGCCAATAATAGATTAAAACAACATTGTAACCCATCGATTTAGCGAAAATTACCGTCTCTTTATATGATCTAGTAGATAAGGTTGTTTCAAAGGCAAAGGTTTCTCCTTTAGCAAGTAATTCAGAGATTCTATGAAGAATTATTCTACCTGATAAAAAAGCAACAGATTCAACATTGTCAGGACATAGTTGAAATGCAATTTCATCAGCATTAATAAATTCATTACAATTAATTAGATCCGGAAGTAAACGTTTTGAAGCAGTCGTTTTCCCTGCCCCATTACATCCAGCAATAATGTATAATTTCTTTTCATAGGACATATAAATAGTTTGTAAAATAAAACTATCTGATATGTAATCCGAAATAGATAAAATCTAATTTAAGTTTCCAACAAGAAATTCGTTCGGAAATATTCTAATTACCCACCCACTATCTTACTCGTACTTCTGTACAAATAAGTATTGTAAATATGTCGTCTTGCAAAACGATCAGGTGTATCAGCATTGACTAATTTAACATAGATGGCTTTAGGCACACCATAATATTCATATTCAGTACCATCCGAGAATTCAACACGAAGAATTTCAGACTTGAATTCAAAATCATTGATGCTGGCTTCAGAAGTTGTCAGCAAATAAGCTTCTTTAGTAGCTTCATGGGTTTCTGGATGCACACTTACTAAAAAATGGTATGAAGCGATTAATTTAGCCGATTTTACCTCAGCAGCCTGCTTTGACTCGTCACTATCCTGAAATTTGTCAGGATGCCATTCCATCATGATCTTACGGTATACTTTCTTTAAGTCCCCTAAAGTTGCCTTGTTATCTACCCCTAAAATGGCTCTATGTCGGTCAATACGCTTCATAATTCGAATATAATAAGCTGCGAAGCTACGACAAAGTTTTTGTAAAGAAAAATGAACCTAAATGCAAACTGCCTCCTTAAGTAATTAACTTTTGGAGGCAGTTTAAAATATCAATACTAACTAATCTTATTCTTTTCCTATCCTAATGAAGTAGACAACCTCATTATGAAGCATATCTGTAGAAAGCATAATTTGTTGTCTTCTACCATTTTTCTCTGTCACAAACATCACTGCAGTATTTGGCGGCTCGGCACCAAGGTTTTCTGCCACCATGATCATTTCATTGTACTTCTTATCCTTATTTACTTTCAATTTAAATTGGATAGGCTTATTCACCTTTAACTCTTGCTTGTCTACAATAATTCTGTTGTTGAATATAATAGATACAGAATCCTTATCATGCACAGCATTATCATAGATTTCAATAGTAACCGAATCTGAACTAACCATGATATCAATAGGCTTCTTATTAATGCGTTTAGTAAGGTACTCTACTATACGATCCTGCTCTATTCTTAATTTCGCTAAAGAATCCAATGCTTTTAAGATCTCCGCTTTACTAATTTCATCATCTACATAAGTGGATGGTGCAGCAACCAATTTAACTTCAGATTTAACTTCTGATTTAACAATAGACTTTGAACTTGCAATTGTATCAACTGGCTTAGTAACAACCGTTTTCACTAAAGTAGTTTTAGCTATTACAGGTTTAATAACCACTGGATTACTAACTTTGGTTTTAACTTCAGCAGGTATTTTCTCCTCTATTGTTACAACCTTTTTTTCTTGAGCAGCTAATATAGGAGCGTTTAAAGAAGGCCCACCCTTTGTATTTACAGCATTTAATTTCTTTTTCTTAAGAGAAGTGCCAACAGAGGCAGAAGCTAAATCTGTACTCTTTTCAACTACATTACTTACAACAGCCTTAGATAGAATTGTTTTGGTTGGAATGATATTCTTTTTACTATCATACACCGCATAGTAAGACTTCCCTCTTTCCTTCTCCAATTTTGCCCAATTGGTATTTCCTACATCGCTCAATACAATTTCAGCACGACGATTGTTTTGTTGCGCCTTTTTATTTAAACTAACTGTACAAGGTGTGATGGTATAATTTTTAGAATAACCATTGGATACAAAACGACTAGATGGCAATCCCTTTTTCTTTAAATAATTCACTACATACTTCGCTCTATTGACAGATAAAGTATAGTTGTATTTAAATGAACCCACGCAGTCTGTAAATGCTCCTACAATTAAGTAAGTAGAAGGCATTTTCTGTAATTTATTGTATAAGCTATCCAAAACCAATTTCTCCTTTGCAGTTAATACCGACTTGTCAAAACCATAATAAACGATAAACTTAGATTCTAAACTCACAGCAGCTATACTGTCTTGACGCTTTTGTTCGATAGCTGCCCAAACCTTCTCTGTAGAGTCTTTAATTTGTCTTGG
This sequence comes from Sediminibacterium sp., assembly GCA_017983845.1. Lineage (GTDB taxonomy): Bacteria > Bacteroidota > Bacteroidia > Chitinophagales > Chitinophagaceae > Sediminibacterium. The sequence continues at coordinate 35,683 of JAGOAO010000006.1, read as the reverse complement.
ACTTCTACCTTTCAAATTTGTTGCAAATAAGATAGGTGATGTTATTTTATCGTTAGTTGTTAATGCAAAAAATTCTTCAATACCGTCTGCATTTTTTGTTTGAATACGATAATTACGATTAGGCTTTGCAGCATAATTGTATTTTGCATTTGCATCTGTATAAATAGTATCTACTACTTTTTGGGTATCATTGTCATATACATACAACGCTTGATTAGGAGACAATGTTGAATCATTCAAATAGGCCAACTGCCCAGAAAGAGGAATAGATACTGGTTTATATTGAATAGCCGCAATATCCATAGCACCTAATTGTTTGCTTGAAACATAAAAATCTGAATTTAACTGAATGATTCTTGAATCATCAGCTGCAGTATTCACTGGATAACCTAAATTGTTTACATCACAAGATGTTATACTTGGCTGAATAGATACACGATAAACATCAAATCCTCCCATACCTCCAGCTCTATTCGAACTAAACAATAAATCGAATCCATTTACAGTAGGATTGATTTCATCAGATACTGTGTTAACACATGCATTTGTGACTGGGTTGACACTCCAAACTCCATTTACCTTGTCTAATACATAAATGTCAAAACCGCCCTTGCCGCCTGCCCTATTACTTGAAAAGTATAATTTTGTTTTATCTGCTGATAAAAACGGATTGATATAATCTGCTGCAGAATCTTTAATGATGATCTTATGTGCATTTTTCAACTTGCCATCAACTAAATTGGCTTCCCATAATTCCCACTTGTATTCACCGGCAATTTTTCTGTTTGATAATTGGGGATAAACAATGTATGCTGCTGTATCATCAATAGCAAAGCTTTCTTCTGGCACAAATTCAGCAAACTTGTTTTCAATGGCATTGTTCGCCATTCTAACTTTCTTTTTATTGTATCTATAAAGAATATTGTTATCATTGCTAGTTGGTGCAGTAAATTCATCATTTAAATTTATTGCGCTAGTTAAACTATCCTTTTTCCCAATCAATGATTTTGGCACCCAATACACTTTATTAAATCCTAGCTTATTAACCGCTGTTTGCTTATTTGAAATAAATAATAATCCATCTTTAAATGGGATAGGATTAAATTCTTTTGCTTTTGTATTGAAACCAGAGTTGGCTTGTTTAAAATCCAAAGAATCCCTTACTAAGAGCTTCTTCTGAATTCCAGATGCATCCTGAGCGTTTAATTGACTACCAAGCGTTATGCTAAGGATCAAACCAAATGACAAGCTTATTTTATATAATAAATTGTTCATAATTAATTAGTCTTATAAGATTTTGATTTCGGAAATAAACGTCCTAACTCATAACGTAGAAATAACTCATGTGAATTAGGTCTTTTAAAAGGCATATCATACGCGTATCCAAATCTTAACTGCGGCGTCACTTGTGTTTCAACCATTGCTAATACAGATTCACTAGTTCTATAAGATACACCTGCCCCTATGATATTATGTAACCATACATTGGTATTCAAATCAAATTCAACAGGTGCACCACTTGTCGCTTTCATTAAAACAGATGGTTTAATCTGAAGATCTTCATTTACGTCGATTGAATAACCAGCTGTTAAAAAATAATGGATCTCGTTTACTTGAAACAATGCGTTGTCAGAATTATAATCTTTTATTTTAGAAAAAACCAATACATCTGGAGCAGAGAAACCTGCATAAAACTTGTCATCGTTATAATAGATTCCGGCACCTGCTAATGGCACAATACGATTGAAATTACTTGCATATGCAACGTCAGTTAAATACTTGCTACTTGCACCCAAATAAGCACTATTTAAATTCTTTGTATCATTATATACACCGGCTTTTAAACCCATACTCAATACGCCATTCTCTGATACAGGTATTTTGATATTGTAGTACAAGTTCAATCCAGTTCTTTTGATATAGTTTACATACTTATCATCAAATAACTGAACGCCTAATCCCATCTTCTTGTTTTCTGTAGGCATATCATAAGAAAATGATTTTGTAGATGGAGAGCCAGGTAAACCTACCCATTGCTCTCTCCAAATAGCAGATAAACTTGGTACGCCTCTACTACCTGCATAAGCAGGGTTAATGTTCACCATATTGTACATGTACTGTGAGTACATAGGCAGTGATTGTCCTCTTGACTCTAATGATAACATTAGTCCAAGTACACAAAATAATAGTATACTGTTTTTTCTCATTTTATCTCTGAATTAATACGAATCCTTTAAAAATTTGAATATTGCCATTTACAGACTTTGCTTTTAATGTATAGTAATAACCACCATCCATTAAATCTTGTCCGATAAAATTATTAGTACCTCTTCCGTCCCATTCGTTATTATAGTTTCCATTTGCATACACCACATTACCCCAACGATTGAATACTTCTAATTCTATAGTAGTTCCAAATGGTTTTAAAATTACAAAACGATCATTCACGCCATCTCGGTTTGGAGAGAAAGCTTCAGGAATATCGATTGTTAAATCTGGAATCACTGAAGATGTAGGCGTCTTAGAAGTTTCATTTGCAAATGATTGCGATGAAGAATTCATATTAATCACCCCGTAAGGCGTAGTTGCAGTAATTACAGCTAGATTATTTACAGTACCTGTATAACCTTTAGGTTGTAAATTAATAGTTAAACGAATTGTATCCATTGCAAATGCTGCAAGTGAACTCGTACCACTTAACAGATTGATATCACTCATTCCATTAAATCCGTTATTTGTTACTAAACCTCCTGTACTAGACAAACTTACTTTTGTAAATGCGGTTGGCTGAGGAAAAGTGTTTTGCAAATTATCCACTACCAAAACATTACTCATTGGCTCATCCGTTCTATTATTCACTAAGAAAGTGTAAGTAATATTGAAAGTTGAATTCGTTTGCAACCTAGGTTCTTCTGCAATTTTTTGCAAATGCAACATCGTCTTAGGGTCCAACATGGTTACCGTAAAGCCAACCGTATCACTTTCAATGGCATTTACTGTCTGACTAGTTGTATATCTTGTTACACCTGGCACAACTCCTAATGTTGGAATTGCATTTAGTACTCCTGCATTCTTAAAGTATTTAAGGGTACTGCCTGTCATACCAGTTACTTGACCAGAAACATTATTTGGATTAGCGCTCGCGCCAATAATATATTTCTTATTCACCACAACTGGAACCGGTGGTCTTATTATGACTGTATCATACACTAAAACTTCACTATATAATAAAGTAGTTGTATCGTATGATCTTAAAGCATAGATGTATTTACCAATCTCTGTTGGTGTTGGTGGAGGTGTTACACTACAAGCTGCAGTTTTAGTATCGCACCAAACTGGTATTGTTCCTGTAGGCGTTGACCTTACCAATCCACCTATATTAGCTGGCTTGGTATCTCCATAATTATAGGTTTTATTGTCTACCGTTGGAGGTGCTGGTCTTTCATAATTGATCGTCACTCCTGTAAGGAATTTCTCAATAGGGTCATTGTCATTATTTGGATCTGGATCAATGCCTGCCATAGAAGTGTCATTTACAAATACCCCACTATTCACTGATCTACCATAAGCAACAAAATAGTTTGGCCATGTATAAGCCGCTTTTGCAGTGGTTACTTTTAAGTCATATTCATAAGTTGCACTGTCTCCAACTTGTAGATCACCGCCATATTTAAATAGGTATACGTCATTGTAGCCATCATAACTATTTGTATTATAGACAATATTACCACGTGTAATAGTTGGGGTGCCTACCAAACTTGCTTGGTCTGGCGCCGGATAAAGTTCATTGAAATTATATTCAATTCTTATACTATCTAAATTTACATTACCATAGTTTTTAATCTTGGCAGTAAAATGATACTGAAATCCTCCAGTTACTGGCGTTGCTGAACCCACATTTAAACTTGCCCCAATACTTTCATTAGGGAATAATGGAACATAAGTAGGCATTGGTAAACCCTGATTGGTGATATCTGGGTGTTGCGCCAAATTCGAACCATCATCAGAAATTGATGTAGTTGCTTGCTCACTTGTAGAGCCATCATTTTTCACTAATACCCCATCTCCTGCAGTTTCGAATTGTAATTTAAGTACCACATTTTGTGCTGTTGCACCAATTGAAACATAGTAAGCTACCTCACCTTCTTCAGCTTGATTCAAACTAACTCCTGAATTAAATAAATAGTTGCCATCTAACACTGAATATGATTGATTTGTGCTATTTGAACTTGCACTAGAAATCCATTCTGCACTTGAAGCAGATGTCGCAGAACCAGCTCCTGAATAATTAGGATTCAAAACAAGCCCCCCACTTAAAACCCTAACGCTATCTAAAACATAGGTAATATTGGATGGGAACACTGTACTTAAATTGGCATTCACTTGAACATTACGTAAATTCAACTGACCCGCATTTTTAATTTTCATCAACAATCTAATCTTAAAGCTATTGTCATCCTGTCTTACTGCAGGATCTGCTTTTAATGTCAAAAGAATTTGAGGTTTTAATAATCTAACAATAGTAGTGTCTTTAGTAAAACCAGTTGTTCTTGTATTATTATTCGCATCAATCAATTTATAAATTGTAAATACTTTGGTTGTATCTAATCGTTTTTGTAAAAACTCTATTTCATTATTAACAGGCGTTAAGTTAGAAATTGTATCTTTTATTGTATTAGCAGAATTACTTAAAATCAAAGTAAATGGTGCTGTACCATTAGAAGTAGTTAATTTAAGTTTCACCGTATCAGCAGCCAATAAACCATAATCCACAGCTTCTATAGATCCTTGAGGCTGAGGCACCACACTAGAATTCACTGTAATCACCACAGTAGCAGTAACAGTACCAGACGCATTTGTACCTGTTACAGTATAGCTAGTTTGAGTAGACACTGCAGATGGTGTACCTGAAATGACACCAGTTGTAGGATTAATAGTTAATCCAGCTGGCAAACTTGGCCCAATACTATATTGGCTAATAACACCACCTGTACTTGTTGGATTAAGTGGCGTAATGCTTGTACCAGTAAGATACACATTTGGTGTAGTGTAAGACAATCCAGCTGGTGGTTGAGGTGCTATTGTTATTGTAAATGGAATGGTATTTGACACACAACCAATTGAACCATTTTTTACAAGTAAATTAAAATTATAAGTTCCAATTGTTGAAGCAGGAATTGCAACTGTGATAGGACTTCCTATTAAACCAAAATTAGTGATTGAATTAAAATTAGGTAAAGCATTTGGTCCAACAGCATTGATACTATATTCGTCAGGTGTACCAACTGCATTATTATAAATTAAGTCAAAGCTTGTGGCATTAGTATATACATTAGCAACAGATGATAAAGTAACAGCTGGGATTGGACTTACTGTCACAGTGACTACACCACTTGTAACGGCGCTACAAGTACCGCTTGTTACCAATGCTTGATAATAAGTAGTTGCTGTTAAATTAGCAGTTGTGTACGTAGCAGAAGTTGCTCCAGTGATATTTGTAAAGTTAATACCATCAGTTGAGCTTTGCCATTGGATAGCACCTGTATAACCTGTTAAATTTAAGTTTGTATTAGCACCTTCACAAATTGTTGCGTTTGCAACTGTTGCAGTACCAGCAACACTAATAGGATCAACTGTGATTCTTCTAGATATGGATGAAGTACATTGATTCGCATCTTCGATAGTTAAAATTGCATCAAAAATACCAGAGCTTGTATAAGTATTACTTGTTGTTGCAGTAGTTGCTGTAGTGCCATCCCCGAATGTCCATGCATAAGTTGCAATAGCGGAATTCGTTGAAGCGTTTGGCGTACTAGTACTAGTAAAAGTTACACCAGCATTTGTTAAACAAACTGTATTTCCAGATACTGAGAAATTTGCAGTTGGAGCAGGTTGATTGCTTACTGTTACACTGAATACATTACTATATACAGAACTTCCACAAGCATTATTTGCCAACACTTTTATAGTACCTGAACCAGCATTATTTGCTGACGTTAAATTTAAAACATTGGTTGTAGATGTGGTTGCCGTTAAGTCCCCAGTAACTACCCATGTATAAGACGTAGCTCCAGGAACAGCAACAACACTATACACTTGATTTGAATTCATACAAATCACAGACTGACCAGTTATATTTCCTGGTGTTACAGGAATACTTGTCACAGTTGTTGTAATCGAATTTGAAGTAGCTGGGGAACCTGTTAAACATGATGTTAAACTAGACCCCATTAATACGGTCACTACATCATTATTGGTTAAAGCAGTAGTAGAATAAGTTGCGCTATTTGCACCTGTAATACTATTGCCATTTAATTTCCATTGATAGGTTGGCGCATTACCTCCGTTAGTTGGTGTTGCGGTAAATACCACATTTGTGCCTGCACAAATACTATTATTTGTCGCATTTGAGCTAATGGTCACAGAAGCTGCAACAGTTCTAGTTACTGTGGCATTCCCAGTTGCCATATTTTGAGTTGTTGCATCGGTAGATGTTATAGATATATTACCAGATTGACCATTTACAGAAGCTGTTGACAATCTAATATAGATTGATCTAGCGCTCACTGTTCCAGATACAGGAGCTATACTTAAAGTAGATGTATAAGTAGCACCATCTGTAGATAATTCATATCCAGTTGGCGCAGTCAATACTAAATTCGCAGTTAGATATTGTGCACTCACCGTAAATGTTTGTGCAGCAGAGGCTGTACCTAAACAGGTATTAAATGCAGTTAAAGTTCCTGATTTTGTGATAGTAGGAACTACAATAGTCACCAATTTAGAAACTGTTTTTTCACAAATAGTATAAGTAATAGTACTTGTTCCAGGATTCACACCTGTTACAACTCCTGTAGTTGAATTCACCGTCGCAATATTGGTATTACTTGAAGACCAAGCACCACCTGTTAATCCATCCGTATATGTAGTTGTTAAACCTTTATTTAAAATAGATGCACCAACAATATCAGTAATAAATCCGGTTACAAAATTAGAATTAGTACCTGTTAATGCGAAATTCGTTAAAGTACCGTTATAAGGTGTTGTTGTTCTACCATTTACCGTAGAAATTGAAGTATTTGATCCATTAGCTACTCCTTGATTAAAATCATAATTAGCAACTAATCCGGTTTCATTACCGGCCATCTCTACATACATATTTGCCGCAATATCTGAAATAGTTCTTGCAGTATTCCAAACTCTTAGTTGATCTATACCACCTGAAAAATTTGAGCCATTTATAAATGCAAAATTAGTACTTGATGTTCTATATTTTAAAACTCCAATATGTGCAAAATCTAAAGAAGGAGATGCAGAGGCATCACTTCCATTACCTGGTGAGCCACTTGCCAATTGTCCATTGACGTATAAAACAATATTTGTACCAGATTTAACTACAGCAACATGCATCCATTTACCCGTATTAACAAAACCCGTACTTTCTAATCCATAAAATTTAACACCATCATTTAATATAAATTGCAACTTGCCACCTGATGTCCTAAATTCAACAACATTGTTATACACCGTTGAACTCCCCAATGCAAAAATTTCATTAATAAGTTTTGAATCAGTTGTTTTAATCCAAGCTTCAATTGTAACTGAATTATTATTATAAGCAGAAGCTAAAGAAGAATTTAATATAACGTAATCATTTGTTCCATCAAAGTTCAATGCATTATCCGTATTCACAGTAGCAGTCACTGTTTTTGATGCAGCTCCAGTAGAAGCAACTGTGAAGTTTCCATTAGATGCAGTAGTCGCGTTATTGATTAATCTTGCATATACATTTGTAGTAGCCAAAGTACCAGATGTAGGCGTTAATGATAAAGTAGCACTATACGTACCAGCAGAAGCATTTGAAACTTCAAAACCAGATGGTGCAGTCACAACCACATTCGATCCTAAGTTCGTTCCTGCAACAGTAAATGTTTGAGCAGGAATCGTACAGCCAGAACATGATGTAAATGTTTTTAAAGTACCAGTGGTAAGTGAAGGAACTAAGACCGTAACTCCATATGCAACAACTTTACTACATATTTGATATCTTATAATTGCATTACCCGCTCCAACACCTGTCACAACACCTGTTGAAGCATTAATTGTTGCTATATTATTATCTGAGCTTGACCATACTCCTCCTGTAAGTCCATTAGATAAAGCTAATGTTCCTCCAGCTAAAATTGTTGAAGCATTACCAGCTGCTGTAATGTTTGGAATTGACCCATCAACAAAGTTGGATGATGTTCCAGTTAAAGTAACAGCAGTTATTGTACCGTTGAATGCCGAAGGCCCTTTATCTATTAAAGTAGAAATACTTGTATTCGTTCCTCTTGCTATTCCTTGATTAAAATCATAATAAGCTAATAAATCAGTTTCATTACCTGCTAATTCAGTGTACAAGCCATTGGCAATTTCTGTACCTGATTTTTCAACATTCCAAACTTTTAAATTATCAATTGCACCTGTAAATAAGCCGAACATGCCTCCGTTTACATTCTTTCCACCAATACTTCTTAATGCGGTATTATTACCTGTTACGTTCATTGTATTAGTAGAAGCATCTAAAACACCATTGATATACATTTTAACAACTCCAGTGCTACTTCTAGTCACTGCAACATGTGTCCATGTATTTAAAGGAATTGAGGTAGTAGAATTTAAGCCAGAAATCCAATTTGATCCATCTCCGAAATTTGTATGTAATTTATTACTACTAGTAATTGCAAATGCTTGAATTACATCTTTAGTGAAGATTTCAGAGAAAGCTTCAGAAGAACCTTTCCAATATACCCATGCTTCTGTTGTGTTGGCTAAATTAGTATTATCTAATACATCTCCCAAATTCACATAACCAGCATGATCTAACATCAATGCATTGTCCGTATTTACTGTCGTAGCAAAAGTTCTTGTAGTTGCCCCTGTAGATGTAATATTAAAATTACCACCAACTGCAGAAGAAGCGTTGTTGATTAATCTAGTATAAATTGTAGTTGTAGCTACTGTACCTGAACTTGGCACCAAAGATAAAGTCGAACTGTATGTACCACCTAAAGTTGTAGCAACTTCAAATCCAGTTGGAGGTGCCACCACTAAATTAGCCCCTAAATTTACTGCGGAAACAGTAAAAGTTTGTGGTGCAACAGTACAACCTGAACAAGATGTGAACGTTTTTAAAGTACCGCTAGTAGTGATAATTGGGGTAACTACAGTTAACGCATAACTAACTGTTTTATCACAAATTGTATAAGTAATATTCAAAGTGCCATCAGCAACTCCACTTACAAGTCCGGTAGAAGCATCAACTGTTGCAAAACTTGCATTTGAAGATGCCCAAACACCACCAGTTAATCCATTTGAAAGTTGAAGTGTATTACCTCTCACAACTATAGTTGCATTTCCAGTAACAGTAATTGGTGGAATGGTACCTAAAACAAAATTTGATGTCGAACCTGTTTTTGCAAAATTGGTCAATGTTCCTGTAAATGCATTCGCTGATCTATCTTCTATGGTTGAAATTGACGTATTCGTGCCATTTGCAGTTCCTGAATTGAAATTATAAAAAGCAACTAAACCTGTTTCATTACCATTTAATTCGGTATTCATCCCTGATAAAATTTCAGCATCGGATTTTACAGTATTCCAAATTTTAACATTATCTAGTAAGCCTGTATAATATTGTGTAAAATATTGACCGTATGCTCCAAATTTCAATGAAGTAGAAACATTTTTTAGTGTGCTGTATCCTGTGGCTAAAGTATTCCCCTGTTTAACACCATCAACATATAATGTTAAGGAACCTGTTACACCATTTATAGTAGCACCATTAAAAACCATGGCAATATGTTGCCATTTATTTGCAACTACATTATTAGTTGTTACTGATTGCGCACCAGTACCATCGCCAATTTCAGCTCTCAACACACCTGAACCTATTCTCAAACCATATGCAAGATCGGCTGCATTACCAGTATTTACATCCTGAATTTTCCCAATAATTACCTGACTACCTGAAGTAGATGATGGATTTACCCATGCTTCTATGGTGAATGCATTTAATAAATCTAAAGCGTCATTATCAGGAATATTTACAAAATCATTTGTTCCATCAAAACTCAATGCATTATCTGTATTCGTAGTAACTGTAACTGTTTTTGATGCAGCACCAGTAGAGGCAACTGTGATCACACCACTTGCAACTGTTGTAGCATTATTAGTCAATTTAGTATAAACTGTAGTTGTTGTAACCGTACCAGATGTTGGCGCTATATTAATACTTGTAGCAAATCCACTATTTACATTTGTAGAAACTTGAAATCCTGTTGGCGCAGTGACTACTATGTTATTTGTTGATAAATCTACACCAGAAACTGTAAAGCTTTGTGGAGCAACTGTACAACCAGAACATGAAGTGAATGTTTTCAAAGTTCCAGTAGCTGTTAAAACAGGATTGGTTGCTGCAGTGAAGTTAACAGATGCATTATTGGTGCCATTCACCCCATTCAATGTATAATTTAATGTAGCTGCTTCAACAAATGTTGAACTTGTTAATATAGCAGTATAGGTTCCATCATTGTTATCTGTAACATTACTAATAGTTCCTTTATTTGTTGTGATCACAACGGTACCACCTGTAGATGTTAAATTAGTTCCGTTCGTTTGCTTTAATTGAACAGTAATGATAGAAGTTGTGATACCATTTGCTGCTATACTAGTTGGATTAGCTGTGATAGTTGATGTTGTTGTAGATGCAGCAACTGGCACCGATCCACAAACAGCTAAAGAAGGCGTTCCTGAACAGTTAAAGGCTACTTCATCAGCATCTGTATTTGTTCCGTCTCCCATTGAACCATCTACTCTATGTCCCACATAACAAAACTGTGTACTACCCTCTTTAATATATACTAAAGTATGTCCACCCATTTCAGCAAAAATTGCCTTATCCGTTCCTTGTAAAAAACCCGCTGGAACACCTGGGTCGTAAGCAATGTTAGCAGTTGGACGACCAATCATATTTCTTGGATTGAAGCCCCAAGTATATAAAACTCCTGCCTTGGTAATTGCTACAACAGCTGGATCCGACGGATCGCTCTCCATTGCAGAAATATAATTGATATTTGTAAAATCAGTTGTTGAATTTATTTTTACTCGTGTCCATATTTTTCTTTCTGTAGTTGTAAAGTCACCTATTTGCTTTTTTTGGTTATCTCCAACTGCGTACAAACTACCACCATTAGATAAAATATAAAATGTATTATTACAAGTTAAACTAGAAGTTTTATTTCCTCCAGTTACTGCTATCATTTTAGGAAGGTTCGTTTCATTAAATTCTGTTGGCAAAACCATTTGCGTTGCATAATTTTTTGTAACAACCCCATTTCCATCTGCCAAATAAACTGTTTTTCCCCATACATATGCCTTACCATCAGCCGTTAATGCCATTAAAGCATTGTAATTGGCATCATCGACCATTCCTCTAACAGAAATTACATTCGATAAGTCAGTATTTGAATTTATTTTTACTTTATTCCATGTTGTTGAGGCTCCAGCATTTGACCCAACACCTCTTAATTCTCCATTTACTTGAGTCAAAACCCATACATTACCTGCATTTGTAACCAACACTAATGTTTTGTAAAACGCAACCATCATCTTTACCGATCCCGGAGTAACACCAGTTGGTAATTTAGTAGATGCATCACCACCTGTTGGGGTGATGATTTTTGCAAAGGCATCAGAAGAAGTTAAAGCATCATCTAATACATTAGATTCTGAACCCCATGCATACAATCCATCAGTTGTTAATAAAATAGCTTGTGAATTAGAACTACTTGCAGCTCCTGCTAGAGCTGTTTTTAATGGTGTGCCAACAAGACCAGGATAATTAATTGAATTTATTGTTGTAGGCGTTAATTTATAAGATGACCCATTACTAGCCATCAAACCTCCCCATACTGCAAAAGTACCATCACTCTTTTTTGCAATGGATTGATGGTATCCGCTTACGATGTTATCGTACAAACTATTCGGATCACAATTTGCAATACTTGAATTGTCATTATCCGCAATAGACCCTAAGCCAACTTTACTACCAACGTAAACGTATAAATTTTCAATATTTTCTACAATTAAATCGTCAGTTGTATTTACAGTAATTGTAAAACTACTAATAGATCCAGGCACTGTAATAGTGCCATCTCCATTATCCACTACACCATTTGAAAAAGTATAAGTTCCATTATAATCTGTTCCTTTAATTGCAATACCTGAAGTATTAAAAGTATACACTTGAGGACGGTTAGCAGTCGTAGCAGTACTCAATGTGACTGTATACACTAAATTTTGACCTTCTATCACACTTGAATTGGTTAGTGATATTGAAGAAGGTTGAGGTGTATTTGCAAGTTCTGTATTGAAATTAGCAATGATACCTGAAGTTGCTGCATTACCATTGCGACTTTCACCGTCAGTAAATGCTAAAGAAGAAGTATAAGATCTAAGACCAATACTTGTACTTGAACCACCTGTGCTTCCACCAACAATATTATAAGTTTGATTTGAACCATATGTAATAGTTGCATTTTGGCCAGCATCAATGATTAAACCAAATACTTCAACAGTATTACCAGTCGTCTCTCTCCAGTTCAATGCCCCATTTAAGGAGATCACCCTCCCAGATGTCAGATAGAATTTGATAACCCCTGCAAGGTCATTACCCTGGGTTCCACCAAAAGTTCCGGAATATGACTGTCCAAAACTAACCCTGGCAATTCCAAGAGAAGCGAAATTTTTAATATTACTGGTACTTTGGACAGCTGAGTTTTGGGTACCAAGATAACCATTCGAAAAAGTTAAACTCACTTGACCTTGGGAGTTAAAAGAGGTAAAAGAAAAAACTAACAATAAGGCAAAAACAATAGTTTTTTTAGATAAAGAAATTTGATCATTCAATTTCTTAAAAAAATTCAAATTCAACATATATGATATATTAAGTGCCCGCGAATATATCATATAAGTCATCTAGAATAAATACTATAACCAATGATATGCTTAGAAATATGTCTTATATTAAAAAATTTTTAATATAGTACATTCAAATTGACTCTAATCAATTGAAAATCAATCATAGAGTAAAAAATTGTGAATAATATATGAACAAAAAAAGCCCCTTCTGTATAACAGAAAGGGCTTTAATATTCAACTTTTAGGGGTAAATCTTACTTTACTTCCTCAAATTGTGCATCTTCAACTGTATCATTTGAAGCTTGTCCACCAGCCTGAGCGCCTGCATCTGGTCCTTGAGCGCCAGCACCACCTTCTTGTTGTGCCTTGTAAATATCTTCACTTGCAGCAGTCCAAGCAGCGTTCATAGCTTCCAAAGCAGCATTCACTTGCGTGATATCTTGTGCCTGATGAGCTACTTTTAAAGTTTCTAAAGCTGTCTCTATTGGTGCTTTTTTATCTGCTGGGATCTTGTCTCCAAACTCTTTTAATTGCTTCTCAGTTTGGAAAATCAAGCTATCCGCTTCGTTCAACTTCTCTACTCTTTCTTTCTCAATCTTGTCAGAAGCTTCGTTTGCTTTTGCTTCGGCTTTCATCTTTTCGATTTCTTCCTTAGTCAAACCACTACCTGCTTCGATTCTGATTTTTTGCTCTTTACCTGTTCCTTTGTCTTTTGCGCTTACGTTTAAGATACCGTTAGCGTCAATATCAAAAGTCACTTCAATTTGAGGTACGCCTCTTGGTGCTGGTGGAATACCATCCAAGTTAAACATACCTAAGCTTTTATTTTGAGCAGCCATTGGACGCTCTCCTTGAATTACATGAATCTGTACACCAGGTTGGTTATCACTTGCTGTAGAATAGATTTCTGTTTTCTTAGTTGGGATGGTTGTGTTAGATGCAATCATTGTTGTCATCACACCACCCATTGTTTCAATACCTAAGTTCAAAGGTGTAACGTCTAATAACAATACATCTTTTACATCTCCTGTCAATACACCACCTTGGATACCTGCACCAATTGCAACCACCTCATCTGGATTCACTGAACGGTTTGGTTTCTTTCCAAAAAACTTCTCTACAATTTCTTGTACTTTAGGAATTCTTGAAGAACCACCTACTAAGATCACTTCATCAATTTGAGATGTTGTGTAACCTGCATCTTTCAATGCAGCTTCACATGGCTTCAAACAACGTGCGAATAAACTATCTGCAAGTGATTCAAATTTTGCTCTTGTTAATTTTAATACTAAGTGCTTTGGAACACCATCTACCGCTGTGATGTATGGCAAATTGATTTCTGTTTCAGAAGAAGAACTCAATTCCACTTTTGCTTTTTCTGCTGCTTCTTTTAAACGTTGTAAAGCCATTGGATCTTTTCTTAAGTCAATTGCTTCTTGATTTTTAAATTCATCTGCTAAGAAATCCATGATTACTTTATCAAAGTCATCACCACCTAAATGTGTATCACCATTGGTAGATTTTACTTCGAATACACCATCCCCTAAATCAAGGACAGAGATATCAAAAGTACCACCACCTAAATCGAATACAGCAATTTTTTGCTCTACATTCTTTTTATCTAAACCATAAGCCAATGCAGCTGCAGTTGGTTCATTCACAATTCTGCGAACATTCAAACCTGCAATCTCACCCGCTTCTTTAGTTGCTTGTCTTTGTGCATCGTTAAAATAAGCAGGTACAGTAATGACAGCATCAGTTACTTCAGCACCTAAATAATCTTCTGCAGTTTTTTTCATCTTTTGCAAAACCATTGCAGAAATTTCTTGTGGTGTATACATACGGTCTTCAATTTGAACACGTACTGTATCGTTATCACCTTTAACTACTTTGTAACTAGCCAAGCTTAATTCACTTGAAACTTCATTGAAACGACGACCCATAAAACGCTTCACACTAGAGATGGTGTTTTCTGGATTCGTGATCGCTTGTCTTTTTGCTGGATCACCTACTTTACGCTCTCCATTTTTCAAGAAGGCTACTACCGATGGCGTGGTTCTTCTACCCTCGTCATTCGCAATTACTACTGGCTCACCACCTTCCATAACAGATACGCAACTATTTGTGGTACCTAAGTCAATTCCTATAATTTTTCCCATAATGATTGATTTTCAATGATTAATTGAAACCTATAGTTCAATCTTTATGCCATAATGTCGAATTGGCAAAAATGGCATAAATGTCAGTAGAGCAAGCTCGAAATGAGACTGAAATGGCATAAAAAAGGGGAAAAAGGGGAAGAAAAGGCAGTTAAACTAAGCCTTGGTACTTTTAAAAGTGAAGTTCTTTTGGCTCGTATAACTAAAAATGACCACAAAAAAGGTGGTTACAATCTTCGCCATTGTCGCATTCCAGCCCAAAGCTTCTACGAATAACTTTAAAAAGATATAGTTTAAAAAGATGCAGCCTAGCACCACCATAAAATAACGGAAGAGTTGCTTGGTCTTACGTACTGAGGTTTCCTGAAATACTACATATCGACTTAAATAAAAGCCTATTGGGAATGTGACGGTAAAGCTAATCATGAATGACGCTATATGCGGGCTTATCGTCAACCATCCAAAATACACTGGAGTCGTGTCTAATATATAATTGTAAGCAATAAAAAAGAGTAGAATATCTAGTACCGTATTCCCCCCACCACAGGCTGCATAACGAAAGGTTTGCAAAGGCATGAACCTCCTAAATAATGGATACACCCCATCAATTAGGTCAAGAATTAATTTGCTAATAAATTCGTGTAGTTTCAACATGTATGCATAAAGGTAATCTTAATTAATTACTTTTGCAGACGGTAATACTATTTTATGCAATTGATCCAAAATTTAAAGCAGGCTACTGCGAATGCGCTTCAAGAAATCTATCAAGTTCAAATTAAAACTGAACAGGTATTAGTGAATGCAACAAAGCCAGAGATTGAGGGAGATTTTACCATCGTATTATTTGCATTTGTGAAACAATTAGGCAAGAGTCCAGACGAATTAGGCAATGCACTAGGCACTGCAGTTAAGGCAAGTATGCCAGGTACAATTACGGATTTTAATATTGTCAAAGGTTTTTTAAACTTTACCATTAGCGATCAATTTTGGTTGGATTATCTTAAAGCAGCAAATACGGCTAAATTAATTACGCCCACTGCACACCCAAGAAAAATTATGGTGGAGTACTCCTCCCCTAATACCAATAAGCCTTTACACTTAGGACATTTAAGAAATAATTTTTTAGGTTGGAGTATTGCTGAAATATTAAAACTACAAGGAAACGAAGTGGTGAAAACTTGTATCGTGAATGACAGAGGAATCCATATTTGTAAAAGTATGATTGCTTGGCAATTATTTGCGAATGGTGCAACACCAACAACAACCAATCAAAAAGGAGATCATTTTGTAGGAGACTATTATGTCAAATACAATGATGCTTATAAAGCCGAAGTGGAAGCTTTAGTGGCTGGTGGTATGACCAAAGAAGAAGCCGAAAAAGAAGCCCCTATACAAAAAGCGGCGCAAGCCATGTTATTGAAATGGGAACAAGGAGACAATGAAACCATGGAGCTTTGGAAACGCATGAACGAATGGGTTTACGCAGGCTTTGATGTGACTTATAAAAAAATTGGATCTGACTTTTTAAAAACCTACTACGAAAGCAATACTTATTTATTAGGAAAGGATTTGGTAGACCAAGGTTTAGCTAAAAAAGTATTCTATCAAAAAGAAGATAGCTCTGTTTGGATTGATTTAACAGGAGAAGGTTTAGACGAAAAGATTGTGCGCAGAAAAGATGGCACTTCTGTATACATTACACAGGATATTGGATTGGCGGAATTAAAGCAAAAAGAATTCAATACCGACGCGAGTATTTATGTAGTAGGTGACGAACAAAACTACCACTTTAAAGTATTGAAATTAATTTGTCAGAAACTACAATTGCCTGCATCAGACGGGATCTATCATTTAAGTTATGGCATGGTAGAATTGCCTACTGGTAAGATGAAAAGCAGAGAAGGCACCGTGGTGGATGCAGATGATTTAGTAGATGGCATGATTCAAATTGCAAAAGAAAAAACGGAGTCATTGGGTAAGGTAGATGACTTTAGTACTGAGCAATTAGAAAAATTATATGATACGATAGGACTAGGCGCTTTGAAATTCTTTTTATTAAGGGTTGATCCAAAGAAAAAGATGATTTTCAATCCAGAGGAAAGTATTGACTTTCATGGTTTCACAGGTCCATTTATTCAATATACACACGCTAGAATTAAAAGCATCTTAAGAAAAACGGGCACATCAGTGCAGCAAATTGGCACCGATTTATTACCGTTGGAAAAAGCATTGGCAATGGAATTGGCTAATTTCTCTGCAGAAGTGAATGAAGCAGCCGAATCACTTGACCCTTCTAAATTGGCGATCTATGCCTTTAACTTGGCTAAATTATTCAATAGCTTTTACGCAGAGCTTTCAATAGCGAATGCAGCATCTGAAGCCAAGAAAAATTTAAGAATTCAATTAGGCATCCTCACAGCAGCTACCTTAAATCAAGCAATGCGTGCATTGGGTATTGAAGTGCCAGAACAGATGTAAGAAGAAATTGATTAGTCTAATTGTTTAATCCAATTTATCTAATCTTCGAACCCCCATTCTGTTTTTAATTGTGCTAATTGGTCATCAGGCAAACTGCACTGATCATAATGACCCGCATTTCTTTTTTGGCGCATCGCTTCATAAATAGTTACAGCGCAGGCCACCGATATGTTTAAACTTTGAATGATCCCCATTTGTGGGATAATGAAATTACCATCTGCTAAACCTCTCAATTCATCCGACACGCCATCATGTTCATTGCCAAAAACTAGCGCAACAGATTGTGTAAAATCAATCGCATGTAAATCAATCGCATCACTAGATAAATGCGTCGTTAATATTGTTTTAAACTTTTGACGTACATCGGCTACACATTTTTGTACATCATTGTATTCATGAATGGTCAGCCATTTAATGGCACTACTACTGCTCTTATAACCAAAATGCTTGTACCTAGGTAATTCTGTGCTCAATACATACACTTCCTGTATACCTACCGCATCACAGGTTCTTAAGACCGCAGAAATATTATGCGGATCCTGCACGTTTTCCATAATCACCGTTAAATTGGCTTGACGTTGATGCAATACTTTTAATAATTTCTCTGTGCGCTCTGGTGTCATGTATGTTAATTAAAAGGATTCATTATTTGATTTATCAAAAGGCATTCTAAAAGCAACACCTAAGCCTGGATACATCAATGGTTGAATCATCCCATTTTGGTTGTTAAAACTATAATTTAACCCTACTCCATTCAATTGAGTCATCAACAAAGGTCCATCCATATCTACATAATCCAATTGTGGTAAAAATTGCGCAATGGCTGCAGAACCAATCACAGATTCATTCATACTGCCCATCATCACTTTCAATCCCAATGATTTTGCTTCTGTGACCATTCTCAAGGCAGGTGTTAATCCACTGCATTTTGTAAGCTTAATATTGATACCATGGAAGTAATTGGCACAGGTGGCCACATCTTTTTCAAATACACAACTTTCATCTGCGAATAATGGCAAACTTGATTGTTTTTTTAACTGTTCCATCCCTTCCCAATTGTCTTTAGCCAATGGTTGTTCCACCAATTCAACTCCTAAAGTAGCAAGTGCTGGAATTTTAATAAGCGCCTCCTCTGTTGTCCATCCTGCATTGGCATCTACACGAATAGGTTTATCTGTATGCTTTCTTAAGGCAGTAATCATTTCAATATCATAGTCCGTCCCCACTTTTACTTTATAGATAGGCCATGGATGCGCTTCCATTTTCTGCACCATCTTATCGATAGGATCAATACCCAATGTATAATCACAGATTGGTGGCACTACATCCCCCGTTGTTTTCCATGTTGTATTCCACAATTGATGCAGGGGTTGTTTTTTCATCTGTCCCCACAAATCCCAACCTGCCATATCTAAAGCACATACTAAAAAAGGATCGTTTGGAAATAGATGATGTAAAAAATGCCAGAATCTTTCGGGATCTATTAAGGCAAATTTTTCAATTAATTTTCTTTGCTTTTCCAATTGTTCCATCATAGACTCCACTGTCACATTATAATAGACAATCGCCGGTGCTTCTCCAAAGCCAGCCCAATTGCCCATAGACAATCTTACCATCAAACTATGTTGATGCGTTTTTGTTCTTCCATTGGATATGGTGAATGGATATTCAAAAGGTAAACTTTGTTCCCAAAAATCTAATTGCACGTGTCTTTGTTTATTGGATTGGAAATTAAAATCGTTAACTACAAAATATAATTATCTGCCACTTGCTTTAATCAAATGAAACCATTCTTGATTAAACTGATCAGAAGTTATCAATTGCTCTAAACTTAAATGCATTCTATACCTCCAATAATGTTTAGGATTGGCTGGCACATTAATGCGTTCTTCATTTGGATCCGCTCTACGTATCGCTTCATCAATACCCATAAAATCCTGCAACTGGAAAATAGCCCACATAGCAGGTGAATATAAATGTTGTAATAAAATGGCTTTATTGATCCAACCATCACAATACATCGGCGCTTCTCCCCACTGACCAATTTCTTGGTTGTAAAATTGCTGCGTCTTTGCACGGTCTTCCTCCCACCAACCTCTCACCGTACTCGTATCATGTGAAGAAGGTGTTACTACACTTAAATAAGGTGCATCATTAGGATGGAAGAATGTTTTGTGCGTCGCTTTAGGCATACGTTGTACTTCTAAACTTAACATACCTAATTGATACATCACATTCGGAACACAAGAGGGCACCAAACCTAAGTCCTCACCACAGATCAACATATTCGTTGAACGTTTTAACATGGGCAATTTCTTCATTGCTTCTTTTTCCCAAGCTGCATCCTGTCTTTTGAAAAAATAATCTACATACAATTCATTCAATAAATATTTCGTTCTTTCATCCAAATGTTGAAACGAACTAGTATGTCCAATATTAAATCTAAAATGGTATTCCTGCGGCTTGTTTCCATCTATCAAAATTACATTCGCAATCAAATTATATAGACCCTGTTGTAATTTTGCATTGGCTTCTGACTGCACCTGTTTTGCAAAATATGCTTCCACTGCTCTTTGCGTTTTAAATGCAGGCAATAAAGCATAATGGCCATCTCCTATTGCTTCTAGAAAATTAGTTTTTACATAATCATTGTCATAGCCAAATTCATGGAACAAAATAGATTCATTGATATAAGGCATCGTGAATCTATAATGATCAAATGCAATGCCTTTTGAGCTAAACTCGTTAATGCCAACTGGGATAGCAGGCACAAAATGTCCCAAGATTCCTTCCACTGCGTGCATTGGAATACTCCAAATCCTAAAGAACCCTAAAATATGGTCAATTCTAAATGCATCAAAATAGTATTTCATCTGATCAAATCTCGATTTCCACCAAGCAAAATCATCTGCAGCCATGACTTCCCAATTGTAGGTTGGGAATCCCCAGTTCTGACCCGCCACTGCAAAATCATCTGGCGGAGCACCGGCTTGCATATCCATATGAAATAAATCTGGATGTTGCCAAGCATCTGCACCGAAACGATACACCCCAATTGGAATATCTCCTTTTAATACCACCCCTTGCGCATGTGCATAATCTGTTGCTGCTTTTAATTGCAAGTGCAAATGGTATTGCACAAAATAAAAGAAGGCAATTTCAGTATAGGTCTTGGATTTTGAATCCACTAATTGGGCAATTTCGGCAGTTTTAAATTGCGCATGTGTTGGCCATGTATTAAAGTCGACCGTTCCATGCAAATCTCTTAAATAAGAAAATGCACTATACGGTACTAGCCAATCTTGATTGGCTTCAAAAAACGCCTTGAAAGATGCAGTCGCTAGATCTCTTTTTCCATTTACTGCATAAACAGCTTTTAATGCTTCCCATTTAACCGCAAGCACTTGGTCATAATCCATATCAGGCAAAGCATTCAATGCAGCTTGCTTTGCAGCAGCAGCTTGAATTAATTTTTCCTGTCCGGCATCAATTATATCGGCTAAACGAATATACATAGGATGTAAAGCAAATGCAGAGATAGCAGCATAGGGATAAGAGTCCATCCAACTATGTGTTGCCGTGGTATCATTGATAGGCAATAGTTGAATCAATTTCAACCCTACTTTTTTTGACCAGTCTGCTAACAATTTTATATCCGCAAATTCACCCACCCCTAAACTTTTTTCAGATCTTAAAGAGAATACTGGAATAGCCACGCCGGCACCCTTCCATTGTGTGTGACCTACTTGTGCAAATCCATCCTGCACCAATACTAATTTATTGGCACCAACTGGTTCATACAATACACGATTGTTGCCTCCTTCAAATGAAACAAATGCTTTTTGTACTGTATCATAAATGCCATATTTGTACACCAAGGGGAAATTACAATTGCTTAAATTCAACGCAATCTCAAAATAAGTTTGCTCTTTTATTTTTTGTAAAGGCATTGCTTTTGAAGCATCCCATCCGCCAATTGCATTGGCTTCCCCAATCATACAGATGGTTTGATGTGGTGCTAATAAAGGTGCTTTAACCCTAAATATATGCGTCGCATTTTTAGGTATTTTTGGAATCGCTTGGTTATCGGATGTTTGCAATAATACATTTGCAAATGGTGCTGTATAAAATGCATTGTCAGTGTAGCCAGTGAAATTCCATGCATCAATTAACACCAATTCCTTTGTTGAAACTTGGTCAACTGTAATAGATTTATCTGAACCCCAGTCAAAGCTTCTAGTTCCATCTGCATTTTGTATAAAATAACTATACTTCACTGTACCCTCTTTGATGAGTCCATTGGTAGGCAAATGCAATACCCAATAATCGTCATTCAAATAGACCATTGGCACAGCAGCTTCTATTTTGCCATTCCCTAATAAAGGATGATTTCCAGTAATAAATATGGCTTGACCAAAACTAGTCTTATACCTTAAATGAAAATTCAGTTTTTCAATCATATGCAAGCGTTTTTCGAATGGCAATAAAGATAATTACAAATTCAATGAAATAGGCTTTAGTAATTAAATTATTGTATCTTGCTTGCGACCAAGAAAGGGATCAATGGACAAAATAATTATCTATACAGACGGCTCAGCTAGAGGCAACCCCGGTAGAGGTGGATTTGGCGCTATTTTGATCTGGGGAGAAAAAGTGAAGGAGATTGCAGAAGCTTATCGTCATACCACCAACAATAGAATGGAGCTCTTGGCTGTGATTAAAGCTATATCCATCTTGAAGACCAAAAAATTACCCATCCTAGTTTATACAGATAGTAAATATGTAGTTGAGTCTGTAGAGAAAAAATGGTTGAACAATTGGATTAAAACAGACTTTAAAGGAGGCAAGAAAAACAAAGACCTCTGGCTCGAATTTTACGAGCTTTCAAAAGAATTTACTATCAAATTTCATTGGGTTAAAGGCCATGCCACCAATCCATACAACAACCGTTGTGATGTGATGGCAACCGAAGCAGCCGATGCTGGTCCTTGGCAAATAGACGAATTCTATGAAGCTATTGATCCTAAGAAATAGCTGTTAATTTTGGTTGTACTAATTTAAAACCACCAAATAATACAGCACCAAATACCATTGTACCTGCTACGCTGTAACCATAAAATGGCAATCCGTCAACCATTGTTTGCATTAAACCTGAAGTTGTTAATGGTCTTTGGTATCCACCAAAACTAGCCCAAACCATGAAATTTGAAATAAGGAAATAGACGGTTGGCGCTGCAATAAAATTGCCTACAAATTTGCTTATTTGATTGGTCTGTAAACCAAAGCCAAATACAGCAGTAGCTGCTATTAATAAATAATTTTGCCACTGCCCTTCATAAAAACCTTGAATTGGTGTTAAATGATTGATGTATAAAACCTGGTATAATAAGTCTGATAAAAACATGGAAACCAATGGCAATACAAATGCAAAATGTTTGTTTTTAACAAACAATGAACCACTCAATAACGCAATGGCAATTTGTGGAGCAAAACCAAAAGGACGACCAGGTAATACTCTATATAAAGCACTTGTTGCAATCATTATAATTAAAGCAATCACTATTTCTTTGTTCAGTTTCATCAGTTTCTTTTTATAATTTTCTTTGTATAAAACAAATATACATATTTGACTTGTTTTTAGAAGGAATGATTTTCCTCAAATGTGTATAAATTGGCTAAGGGACAAAAGATTTGAATATTACTGCAGCTTCGGCCCCAATTTGCTCCATCTTAAACGACTCGCCAGCCTTTACTGCAGCCAATTCGCCCGGCAGTAATTCAATACCATTCAATACCACTGCACCTTGCATCACCAAAAACATTTCAAATGAATTAGCTTGGTTTGTGTAAGATTCTCCTATAGGAAGTGCTATTTTAGTTAAACCAAAATCGGGAACAGGGCATGGAAATAGGATTTCAAATGGACTCAACGCATCCCCTTTTAATAAATTGGGATGGGTTGGCTCAAAATGGACATGCTGAATGAGTTCTTCGATATCAACATGCTTGGGGGTCAATCCTCCTCTTAAAACATTATCACTATTGGCCATCAATTCAATGTTCTGCCCTTCCAAATAAGCATGCAACAATCCTGCACCTTGAAACACACCCTGGTAAGGAGGAACGTTGACGATATTTAATATATAAATTGACAAAATACCTTTATCTATATTGGATGTTGGCAGTTGGCCATTGTAATATTTATTCGCCCACCAATGCGGATGTGACTTATCTAGTTTTCCTGCTGCCACTTCCTCTATTGCCAATGTCATTAAAGGTCTTAAAATTGCATCTGAAGCTTCAGTGGATAAACGCATAAAATAGGAGTACAATCCTGCATAATCTGCTTCACCAAAAACTGGAATCAAAATTTTCAACGGCTCTATACTATTCAACCTTAATTTAAGTTGATCTGCTGGCATAAAACCATGTAATAACCAAAAATCACTTAAAGCAACCATTACTTCTGGCTTATGATTTTGGTCTTTGTAATTTCTATTTGTGGCATCAATAGGTATACCAGCAAGCTGTTCCTTTTCGAAACCAATGATTGCATTTGATTTAGATGGATGTACTTGGATACTTAACATCTTCGCTACATCTAATACCTTAAATAGATATGGTAAAGTTCCAAATTTTTCAGCCGTATTTACCCCTAAAATTTCAGGAGTGTTGCTTTGTATGAGTTGATCTAAAGCCATTGAACCAGCTGCAGTTTCTACCATTGCTGGTGCAGAGGGATGCGCCCCCATCCAATATTCAGCAAATGGAATCCCAGCATCATTGGTGAGCTTCATCAATTGAGGGATAAATGATTTACCTCCCCAGTCATAATGCCTATGTATTCCCTGTAATTTATACGCTGTGTTCATGTGTTGCTTTTAACTAATTTACTTGCCACTCAAAATATACCATATGAGCCACCATAACAAAGATACTGGGTTTTTAGGCGAAAATAAAGCTGCCGAATACCTTGTCAATAATGGCTATAGCATTATTGTTAGAAATTGGCGCTATAAGCATTTAGAAATTGACATCATTGCTTCCAAAGGGAATTGCTTACATATAGTAGAAGTGAAAACAAGGAGGTCAAACCAATTTGGGTTTCCAGAACAACATATTGATGTTATAAAAATGCAGCATTTGAAAAACGGAGCAGCTTTATACCAATACCAACATCCTTTTTGGAAAACACTACAATTTGACGTGATTGCGATTCAGTTGTATTCAGCCGAAAAATGGGAACTCTTTTTTATAGAAGATGTCTATTTTTAAAAAGCGCAAATCCTTATTGCATAGACAATTTCATCTTCTCTACTAACTTATATGTAGCAGGGCAATATTCCACATTTTGCTTGTGCACATGCACATACTCAACAAATTTCTTCTTAGTTAAATGCGGGAATCCAGCACAATCTGCAGGACGTACTTCATAGATAGAACACATATTAGAACTTAGATTCAAGAACTGACAAGGTCTAGAAACGTTTAACCAATCCTTGTCTTTCTTATCGAACTCCAACCAAGTCGCTTTGAATTCGGCAGGCTTCATTTCCAAATGGGCTGCAATTCTTTTAATGTCTTTTGGAGTAAAAGTGGGACTCATCGATTTGCAACAATTCGCACAAGACAAACAATCCACTTCAGCCCAAACTTCTGGACTTAATTTGGCAGTGAGTTGATCTAAATTTTTTGGATTTTTCTTTTCTATCTTTGTTAAGAAGGATCTGAATTGTTTTGCGTTATGTCTAACTTTCTGCTTAAATGACCTTAAATTTACTTGCATAGGGATATGAATCTGACGCGAAATAAACCCTTTATCAATTAAATATCAAATCTTTTCCTAAACTAGTTCTAAGCGCATGCAGTGGGATATCTATAAAAAAGGATTTAAGGCATTCTTACAATTAGAGAAATCTCTTAGCGGCCATTCTGTGGAAGCCTATTTAAGGGATATTGATAAACTAGCCAGCTTTATTGCACCAATCACATCCATCCATACACCTGCCGATATTCAATTAAGTCATTTACAAAGTTTTATACAAAGTATTGGGGAGATGGGTATGGCTGCTACTTCACAGGCTAGAATCATATCTGGTGTAAAAGCTTTCTTTAAATATTGCCTGATAGAACAAATTTGCACGGTCAACCCAACCACTTTATTACCTAGTCCTAAAACAAGTCGAAAACTACCCGATGTATTGAGCTTTGAAGAGATAGAACAAATGATTGGCGAAATTGACTTAAGTAAACCCGAAGGTGGAAGAAATAAGGCCATTCTGGAAGTCATGTATAGTTCGGGGCTAAGGGTGACTGAAGCCATTCAACTTAAAATCTCCTGCCTGTATTTAGACGTAGGTTTTATCAGAGTCATAGGCAAGGGTGACAAGGAAAGATTGGTGCCCATAGGATCTGATGCGATTAAATATATTAAATTATACAAAGACACCATCCGGGTTCACCAAACCCCTTCAAAAAACTGCGAGGACATTTTATTTTTAAACAATCGAGGTAAAGGCTTGAGCAGGGTGATGATTTTTTATATCATCAAGGACTTAATCTTAAAAACGGGCATTAAAAAATCCATCTCCCCCCATAGCCTTCGTCATAGCTTTGCGACCCATTTAGTGGAGGGTGGCGCCGACTTAAGAGCTGTACAAGAGATGTTAGGACATGAAAGCATTACCACCACCGAAATATATACCCATATCAATAGAGATTTTTTAAGAGATACTTTGGATCGTTTTCACCCAGCCTTTCAAAAAAAATAACCTAACAAACGCCTAAAATAAAGTAGGTTTGTTGTTCAAAATAAAACAATATGAAAAAGATACTTTTTGCAATCGGAAGCTTTTTAAGCTTAACTGCAATGGCTCAAGTAAAGATGCCAGCAGCAAGCCCTACTCAAACCATCACGCAAGAATTTGGCCTAGGTAAAATCGAAATCGTTTATTCTAGACCTAGCTTAAAAGGTCGTTCTGTTTTTGGAACAGGTACTTTGTTAGCACCTGTGGGAGATGTATGGAGAACAGGTGCAAATGGCGCTACAAAATTGACGTTTTCTGATCCAGTAAATATCGGTAACAAAACTATTCCTGCTGGATCTTATGGTTTATTCACCATCCCAGGTGCTTCAGAGTGGACCATCATCATCAATACCAATTCTAAGGGTTGGGGAAGCTTTGACTACAAAGAAGCAGAAGATGTGGTACGTTTTAAAGTCGCTCCAGAAACAACTGGTAGTACAACAGAAACTTTCACAATTGGCGTGGACGATATTACAGCACAAACCGCTACTATTTATTTGAAGTGGGGTAAAACAAAAGTGAATATTCCTATCAGCACAGATATTAAACCAATTGTACGTGCACAAATAGAAGCCGCAACAGCTGCAGCAACAGTGAATCCAAATGTGTATCAATCTGCTGCCACTTTTTATTTAGAACTAGACCATGACTACAATA
Source organism: Sediminibacterium sp. (assembly GCA_017983845.1). Lineage (GTDB taxonomy): Bacteria > Bacteroidota > Bacteroidia > Chitinophagales > Chitinophagaceae > Sediminibacterium. Next base: position 8,619 of record JAGOAO010000006.1, on the reverse strand, counting down.
AAGCTTTAGTTTATGCAGACAAAGCTATCGCAGCAAATGCAAAAGCTTATTGGTTGCATTTATTGAAAGCTAAAATTCATGTTGCTTTGAAAGATAAAAAAGGCGCTAAAGCAGCTGCTGAATCTTGTAAGCAAATGGCTACTGAAGCAAAAAATATGGATTATGTAAGATCTGCTGATGAGATCTTGAAAGCATTATAAGATTGATTCCTACCCTATTGAAAGCCCTTCCGATATTCGGGAGGGCTTTTTTTGTACATTTGCAACCCATGCGGAGGTGGCGAAATTGGTAGACGCACTACCTTGAGGTGGTAGCGCCCATACCCGGGCGTGGGAGTTCGAATCTCCTCTTCCGCACAAACCCTGTCACGAAAGTGACGGGGTTTTTAATACAAGACAACGTTGGGAGCTTGCTCACATAAGTTGGCGAGTATTTAAAAACCAAAGTTCCCGAAAAGGGAACTTTGAAAGGGTTTGAGTAAGCAAACTATTTGAGATGACAGCCGAACGAAGTGAGTGCTGGCAATTGAAAATTATTTCTTCTTTACTACATACTTGATTGTTCTCGCATCTTTAATCACGCCTTTCCAATTTAAACCGTATCCAAAATCGTATACATTGCCCATGCTGTCTTTAAAAGGCACCATATCATGAGGCATATCTTCCATTTGTAGTTCAACAGTCTTCATGTCTATTGGCATTTGCATAGGAAGCAAACCCGATGGCTCTACTTTACCAGAAAGTATATCCATCATGGCATCAATTTGAACGCCAAATTCTCCCAAGATAGCATCAGCTTGATTTTCAAATTCAGCAAACACCATGGGATTAGAAATATTGACAGACACAATCACTGGCTTGCCATGCATTGCCTTTTTTGTTTCCACTATGGTATTTAAATCTGGATAAGACATAGACTTAGATGTCTTTCCTTTATACGCTCTATCCTTGATGGTTGAATCAATTACAGGATCACCGGCTGCGATGCTATGGTCTCTTGCATCAACTGCTGTATAGTCTTTTAGCTGTAAACTAATTGGCATATAACCATTGCCACCCGCAGCTCTGTCTTCCCTACTATACCCTAAACTTTTTGGACTATTGATAAACACAATGGCAAAGTCAGCTTTTGTTGGATCATCTGTAACCGTATAATACTTTTTAATTCGATCTAAATTAACAGGGTATTCAATTTTTTCCGGGGAAGGCATGCCAAAAAAGTTGATGCCGGCAGGTGTGATTCTTTTTGGAATATAGACCGTCTTCCCTGTTTGAATGGGTAAGGTTTTGTTTTTATTTTTAATTAACACAATTGATTTCAATTGTGCTTCATACCCTGCTTTCATGTTAGAAGCTTCTCCTACCAATTGCTCTGATTCAGTTGGATTCAAATAAGGATTTTCAAATAATCCAACTCTAAAAATATTCAATAATAACCTTACAGCAGATGTTTCAAAACGTTGACGCATTGCTTGTTCACCAAATGCAGTCACCCCCATTTGATAAGCAGCTAATACAGGCTTAACATCATTGTTGCCCCCAAATTGATCTGCGCCAGCTAATAAAACTTTATAATGTCTTTCTGCAATCGACATTTTTTCGACACCCCATGGCTTGCCCATAAACACATCTGGCTTAGGACCTTCATCACCTGTAATTAACCAATCGGTACAAACTACTCCATCATAAGCATATTTGTTTCTGAGTAAATCTGTAATAATATATTTACTAAATCCATTACCTACATTCTCCCCATATTTTTTATCTTGATTAAACGAAATGGTATAGTAAGGCATTACTGCAGCTGCCTTTTTAGTAGAACCCTCTAACTTAAATGCACCTTCTGTAAAAGGTTTTAAATGTGTCTCAAACTGATTGCCAGGATAGACGGCGAATTTTCCATAGGCAAAATGCCCATCTCGTCCGCCCTCTTCTGGACCCCCACTTGGCCAATGTTTTACCATGGCGTTCACACTAGCATTTCCCCAGCCATTGTAGGCATCAATTTGTTTCGCAGGTGTTTGAAATCCGTCAATATAAGCACGTGCCATGTCTGTTGCCAAAGTTGGATCTTCCCCAAATGTGCCCACAAAACGATTCCATCTTGGTTCTGTAGCCAAATCAATTTGTGGAGACAAAGCAGTTGCAATACCTAATGCCCTGTATTCTTTAGCGGCAATGGTTCCGAATTGTTTAGTGATGGCAGGATCAAAAGTGGCAGCCAATCCTAATTCTTCTGGCCATTGAGAAATAGTACCGCCAGAACCAGCATTGTATTCTGCATCTTTATTAGCACCATGCCTTGGGTCTGAACTAATATTCACAGGAATACCCATGCCTAATTTTTCTGCCAATACTTGCATATTGTTATTCCAGGTTGCAGCGATGGCTGGACCTTGAACCGAAGTCATCAAAACATGTCTTAAATGATCTGTCGTTAAAAATGCAATTTGTTGATCTGATAAGTCGGAGGCTTTCTTTCCGCTTTCTGCAAAATCTTTACCTTGATACGTGCCTGCAAACATACCTACTGCAGGCACTGGTACTGACTGATGTCGACTATACAACATCAATCCAGCAATTTGATCTACCGTCATTTTACTTGCTAGGTCTTTAGCACGATCCACTACGTTGCGTCTCCAGTCCTCGTAAATATCTACTTGTCCATTCTTATTTAAATCCTTAAAAGGCAATCCTTCCTTGTAAAGGATATTTACACCAGATGCACTTGAATATCCTAAAGTAATTTGTTCATTTACTTTTATGGATTGAATATCATCTGCAATTTTTTTGACAGTAAATTTTGTTTGTGCACCAGCAAAAATTGGAGCAACCAATAATAGAACGAGGCATTTTTTCATAAAGCATGTATCAATGATCAAAAATTGAGTCAATAAATTTATACAATAATTGTGTCATTTTAACACAATAGCCCCAAAATAAATCCTACTGATAACAAGTCACGCAAATGTAATCTGTCCCAAAATGGTAGTCCAACAACACATCCACCTGATTCCCTTTGTGTAAAATTTGAGCAGAGACGGTCCCCCTGTCCCCATTGGCTAACCCTAGGATATTGAAATCCTTGGCAAAGTCTATCCCTAATTGTTCGTGTTGTTTATACATGGCTTCTTTTGCAGCCCACAAAAAGGCCATTTGATTCAATTGGGCTTGTTCTTCTAAACCTGCAATCATCGCTTTCTCTTGGTCATTCAAAAATTTATGCGCCACTTTAGCAATACGAGGGTGGATGATTTCAATGTCTATTCCTACTGGTTGCTTATCATCCACAGCACAGGCTGCATAGCCTTTACAATGTGAAAAAGAAAAATGAAAGGGCAGACCTAATAAATAAGGTTTCCCATTATCGGCCATCACCAATTGGCTCAAATTTGCCTCGGGCATCATTAATTTAAATAAGAGACGGACCGCTAAATGTTGCGTTCTCCTTTCTTCATTCGCAATAGGCACGGCCAATTGAACATCAGTTTCAAAAAAGGAAGCAGGTTCTTGAATAGACCAAATAGCCAAATGAGCTGTCGCGTTAATATTTTGTTGATAAAAGAAAGGCATTTTGAATTAGATTGCGGTCGGTTTTAAAGGCCGAAATTAAACATAAAAAGAATAAGATGATATTATCAGATACGCGCATACTAGAAGAAATTGAAAAAGGAACGATTAAGATTGAACCTTACCATCGCAAGGATTTAGGAAGCAATAGCTACGACGTACATCTTGGCAAATGGTTGGCAACATACGACAATGCAGTTCTAGATGCAAAAGCGCATAATACCATTACTTATTTTGAAATTCCTGAAGAAGGATTTGTCTTAGAACCAACCGGTTTTTATTTAGGGGTAACTTTAGAATACACGGAGACACATGCCCATGTGCCTTTCTTAGAAGGTAAATCTTCTACTGGACGTTTAGGTATTGATATCCATGCCACTGCCGGTAAGGGAGATGTAGGATTTTGTGGTTATTGGACATTGGAAATTTCTGTGAAACAACCCGTTCGTGTCTACAAAGGCATGCCAATTGGTCAATTGATTTATTTCCCAGTAGATGGTGAAATTGAAGTGAGCTACAATAAAAAAGCAAATGCTAAATACAGTGGCCAACCAGAGAAGCCTATCGAGAGTATGATGTGGAAGAATCAGTTTTAAGCCGATATGCCCTTACCCATTTTAATACATCTGCATAGCTTGCTAATCCAGCAGCTTGTTGATTCCATTTTAAGAATTGATCATACAATTTTGTAGATGCTTCAATTTGCTTCCCTGCACTTGCAACAAAAAATGCGCGAATGTCTGCTCGATCTTTAAGTACATCAGGACTTAGTAACGACTTGTTTATTTTTATCTGTGCCTCCCATGCACTAAACCCCTTGTTACCCGCAATCAATAATAATTGCGCATCCTGGGCATAACTGAACATTTGCAATAGCATAGAATACCTTAAAATTGGATCTCCAGATTCTGCCGCAACTACATACGCGATGAAATTAGCATCTGTTTCGGAAGCATAGCCTAATTGATGGGCCATTTCATGCGCCATGGTGTAAGGCTGCGTCCAAATAGGAAGATCTGATCGAACAATCGCTTCGCCAGTAATAGGTTGATAAAAAGCTAGATAGCCGATATAATCTCCCCAAGATGGGAAAACTGCCTTTTTGAAATTGGAAAATTGAAATTTTAATTTCCTTTTATAGATAGCTTCTCTAGAATAGGCAAATTGAACCCTAAGGCAAAGTTGGTCAAAATCCATTTTTTGTGGTCCAATCATATTCAATTCTGCCTTGGTTTGATTTAGCTCCTGTATCAATTCATTGGTCAATACATTTATTTGATCCAATGCAATTTGGGCATTTTTGGGCGGATAGACTGTTAAATAATAAGATGATGCAGCATTTGGCTGTACATAATTCAACCCCCAAATGAACTGAAATACCACATATAATTTGATCAACAGCCAGGCAAACTTTATACAAACAAAACGCAGTTTATGCCAAATGGTATTGAAATTTTTTATTGAAGTAAAATATCTATAAGCATTGACTATCAATACTATAAGAGATAATACATAAATTATCTCTCCAATAGCAAAAGGCAACCATCCAAACAAGAATCGAAGGCAAATGGTCCAATACCGAAATAGGCCTTGGGTATAGTATTTTGCTACCAATTGAGGAAAATAAGGGGCCAACATGCACAGCCCCAAAAGGAGGAGCCAAAGCATAGGCAAAATGAACTTCTTCGAATCCGTTCTAATACGATACATTTGTACAGAATAATTATCTAGTAAAATTAGTATAAACTTTGTCTTTTGACCGATTTTTACTAACTTTGCAACCCTTAAAGTACGGTTATGGGCCATGACAGGTCATTTGAAATTCCATTTGTAGGCTTAACAGCCGGTGAACACGAGTTCGAATACCGTATAGAGGACAAGTTCTTTTTAGATTTTGGACCACAAGATTTCAGTAATTGCAATACCAAAGTGAAGCTCCTCTTGGATAAGCACTCAGGTTTCATGCAACTGCATTTTGATATTGACGGGACAATTGATACCATCTGTGACCGATGCGGTAATCCACTAACCGTTCAGCTTTGGGATGAATTCAACATTGTTGTAAAACTAGTTGATGACGCCGACAAGATGAACAGTGAAGAGGAAGATCCAGACATCTTTTACCTAGATCGTAACGAAAGTCATTTGTCAATTGCCAATTGGATTTACGAATTCATTAACCTAAGTATCCCCTTGCAACATATTTGCAAATTGGATGACAAAGGGAAATCAACTTGTAACCAAGAAGTGATTGACCAACTCAATTTCTTCAATGAAAACCCTCCTACCGATGCGCCTTCAAAAGGACTTTGGAAAGGACTCGATCAGTTCAAAGACTTGAAGAACGAAGACGTGGAATCGTCTGATGAAAGCTAGCTAATAACTAGCGATGATCAAAAGAAGTAAAGAGTATTAGTAGAAAATAAAATAGATTAAAAATTTAAAAAATAAGAGATGCCTAATCCTAAACGCAGACACTCACAACAACGTAGCGCTAAAAGAAGAACTCACTATGTTGCACAAGAAGTTACATTAAGCAAAGATGGTACAACTGGAGAAATCCACGTTCGTCATCGTGCACACGTTCAAGAAGGAAAGTTATACTACAAAGGTAAATTAGTAGCTGAGAAAGCGCCTTTAAAAGCATAATTAGCCCAATAAAATGAATATTGGAATAGATATGATGGGTGGTGATTTTGCACCACTGGAGGCTGTCAAAGGCGTTCAACTCTATTTATCCAATGCACAGCACAATTTATTTTGCATAGGTGATGCAACCCAGTTGGAAGAACTCTTTCAGCAGCATGGGATTGCCTCACCTTTTTTGCATTTGGTCCATGCGCCCGAAGTAATAGGCTACCACGAACATCCAACAAAGGCCTTAAAAGAAAAACCAAACTCGTCTATCGCTATTGGCTTTCGCTATTTAGCAGAAGGTAAGATTGATGCTTTCTTAAGTGCTGGTAATACGGGTGCTATGTTAGTGGGTGCCATGTTTAGTATCAAACCAATCAAAGGTGTTTTAAGGCCAACTATTGCTTCCCTATTACCCAAATTAAATGGCAAAACTGGGATCCTTGTAGATGTTGGATTAAATGCGGATTGCAAACCAGAACAATTGAATCAATTTGCTATTTTAGGCAATTTGTATGCAAAGCATATCTTAAACATCGATGCCCCAACTGTGGGCTTATTGAATGTGGGAGAAGAAGAAGGCAAGGGTAATTTATTAGCGCAAGCCACCTATCCTCTTTTAAAAGAAAATACACATGTAAAATTCATTGGCAATGTAGAAGGTCGTGATGTATTTAATGACAAAGCAGACGTAATTGTTTGTGATGGATTTACAGGGAATATTATTTTAAAAACTGCAGAAGCAATGTATGAAGCTGCAGCACATCAAGGTCTAGGAAACGACACTTTCTTTGGTCGTTTTCATTTCGAAAATTATGGCGGCACCCCTGTCTTGGGCGTGAACAAGCCAGTGATTATTGGTCATGGCATAAGCAATGCAAAAGCCTTCTCCAATATGATTGCTTTAGCAGAAAAGATGATTGACACAAAATTCTGCGATATCATTACAAGCAATTTTGCTAACATCCTTTAGTTTTCCTTTTTTTAGCTTAATTTCACCACACAATAAAAGCAACACTTTTTATGTGGTTAAACAATGTATTAGAAACCATTGGCAACACGCCATTGATTCGTTTAAATAAAATCGCTGCCGATCTTCCAGGCACTATCCTTGCAAAAGTAGATTATTTTAATCCTGGTAATTCTATCAAAGATAGAATGGCTTTGAAAATGGTAGAAGTAGCAGAAGCAGAAGGAAAATTAAAACCAGGTGGCACCATCATTGAATGTACTAGTGGGAACACTGGGATGGGTTTAGCATTAGCCGCGGTAGTAAAAGGATATAAATGCATCTTCACTACAACAGACAAACAGAGTAAAGAAAAAATGGATATCCTTAGAGCAGTGGGTGCCGAAGTGATTGTCTGCCCTACCAATGTTGCACCAGAAGATCCTGCTAGTTATTATTCTGTGGCAAGAAAATTAGCTGCAGAAATACCTAATTCCTATTTCTTTAATCAGTATGATAATTTAGCGAATAGACAAGCGCATTATGAAAGTACTGGTCCTGAAATTTGGCGTCAGACCGAAGGAAAAATCACACATCTTGTTTGCACAGCAGGCACGGGCGGAACCATCACAGGAACAGCAAAATATTTAAAAGAACAAAACCCCCATATTCAAATTTGGGCGATCGACCCAATTGGGTCTTTATTGACGCATTATTTTCAAACAGGCGAAGTAGATATGGCTTATGTGCAGCCTTATATTGCCGAAGGTTTTGGAGAGGATTTTGTGCCAGCCAATTACGACATGACAGTAATAGATCATTTTGAGCAAGTAGCGGATAAAGAAGGTGCTTTGATGACAAGAAGGTTAGCAAAAGAAGAAGGCTTGTTTTGCGGATACTCTGCCGGAAGCTGCTTTCAAGGACTCACCCAATTAAAAGACAAACTCAAACCAGAGGATGTAGTGGTTTGTATCTTCCATGACCACGGAAGTCGTTATGTGGGAAAAGTGTACAATGACGATTGGATGAAATCAAAAGGTTTTATAGCCTAATTTTTAAGGATTTAAGACTGGATTTAAAGGCCTTGCTAACAGGTGTTTGGGTCTTAAATTGTATATTTGTTACTCAATAATTAAACTATGAATAAGTACAGATCGGGTGTTTTATACGGTAAAGAATTAGAAGCATTATACAACGATGCTAAAGCCAATAATTTTGCAATTCCAGCGGTGAATACCACTGGTACTGATACAATAAATGCAGCCATTGAAACAGCAGCTAAAGTAAAGTCTCCAATCATCATACAGTTCTCTAATGGTGGTGCTCAGTTTATTGCTGGTAAGGGTATGCCAAATGACAACCTTCAAGCAAATATTCAAGGTGCGATTGCAGGTGCTTTACATGTACACCAAGTGGCTAAATTTTATGATGTGCCTGTTGTTTTACACACAGACCACGCCTCTAAAA
>JAGOAO010000038.1 GCA_017983845.1 Sediminibacterium sp. | reverse complement strand
CCTAATAAATAACTTAAGCCATAACTCACTGCATGTGCTACACCCACTTGACTATACGCAATACTCATACCGCCAGCATAAGATGCCATCATCAATTGCTCGTCGCTTTCGTCATCCCATCCATCTTTTTCTACAAATACTTTTCTACAAAGCTCTAATGCTTTTTCACCATAGCTTCTGCTAAACTCATTTAAATAAGTGCCTTCTAAACTTTCGATACAATGTATATAACAATCCATACCTGTGTAAAAACGTTGGTTGGCTGGTGCGTCTTTTGTTAATTCAGGATCTAATATAATTTGATTAAACGGTGTAAAGTCCGAATTCATACCCAACTTGCGAACCGGTCCTGTTAACACTGTAGTGCGACTTACTTCGGCACCCGTACCGCTCAATGTTGGAATACCTGCCTTATATACACCCGCTTGTTTTACCAAGTCCCAACCTTGATAGTCTGCAGAAGAACCCGGATTCGTCATCATTAAGCCAACCGCTTTTGCAAGGTCCATTGCAGAGCCGCCACCAATACCAATGATGCCACTTACTTCGCCAAATTCTGCTTTTAATTCAGCGGCCAACGCATCCACCTGCTTCGTCTTTGGCTCATGTGTTACGTCTACATAAATAATTTTATCTTTTCCTCTTAATGGAATTCTTGACTCCAAAGGTTTTCCTGCAAAATAATGATCCAAGAAAAAGATCATTGGAAAATCACCTTTTCTACGAGGTGCTAAAATCTCATCTAATTGATTGAAAGCACCACGACCATAAACCACATAGTCTACTAATTTTAAATTCTTAAACTGCATACAGATAATTTTATTGAACTAATTTCTTTTGTAATTCCTCCAAAGATACGCCTTTTGTTTCTGGCACTTTTACCAAAATCCAAACTAATTGTAAAGCCATCATCCCTGCAAAAAATGCAAAGATCGGCCATGGGTTGTCTTTAAATATACCATATTCACTATCTAAAAATACGGGTGTAACCAATGTGATTAACGCAGCAAATATCCAATGGATGCTTGCACCAAAAGCCTGACCAGCTGCACGTATCTGAGTAGGGAAAATTTCTGAAATCAATACCCATATCACAGCACCCTGACCAATGGCATGCGCTGCGATAAACAACAACAAAAACACCAACATGAATGAAGGTGCACTATGCATAAAGAATCCATAAGCCACCATGGACAAACTAATGATATAGCCAAAAGAGCCAATGATCAATAAGGTTTTACGGCCAATGCGATCGATCAACCAAAGTCCCACAAAAGTGAATACCAGATTCATCAAACCAATAGAAATAGAACTCAATAAAGAATTGTCTTTTCCAAATCCTGCTTCTTCTAAAATTCTTGGCGCATAATATAAAAGGAAGTTGATACCAGACACCTGATTAAAAAAAGCCACAAAAAATGCTAGCGATATAATTTTGATATGGTGCTTTGTAAAAAGTTTCGCGCTGCCAAAAGCTTTTTCTTGTGCATTGGCTTCGTTGATGGCCTGAATGGTTTCATCGATATTATCTACCCCAACTGCTGCAAGGTTTTTTCTCGCGCCAGCTTCGTCACCCTTAACAGACAATAACCATCTTGGGCTCTCTGGTAAACCAATTGCCATGATCGTATAAATCAAAGAAGGCACCAATAAAACGGCCAACATCCAACGCCAATCATTGGAGCCACCTACGCCCTGTAAAAAATAGTTAGACAAATAAGCCACTAAAATTCCAAAGACGATATTGAATTGATACATACCCACTAATTTACCGCGATTGTTCTTATTGGATATTTCTGAAATATAGGTTGGCGCAACGACTGATGATACACCAATGGCGATGCCTCCAATCAACCTAAAGAAAGAGAAGGTATAAGGATCTTGTGCAATTGCAGAACCTATTGCAGATGCAATGAACAACACCCCCAACCAGATCAACACTTTTTTGCGGCCGTATTTTTCTGTTGGTGCACCTGCAAAAATAGATCCAAGCACCGTGCCCCATAAAGCCATTGACATGATAAAAAATCCATGAAACCATGGTGTGGTTTGCCATAAGTCTTGAATAGGTTTGTCTGCTCCAGAAATCACCACCATGTCAAATCCAAAAATAAATCCTGCAAGTGCAGCGACTACTGTTGATTGAAATAATTTTCCTTTGTTCATTGAATTTGTTTTTTCAATAATGAATAATAAAACCTTTTTTATTTTAACAGCGCTGCTGCTTTGATTAAATCTTCTGGTGTATCTATTTCAACACCCATGTAATTGGTTACTGCCATCTTAATGGATACCCCATTTTCTAAATATCTTAAGCACTCTATTTTTTCTGCCGCTTCTAAAGGCGACATTGGCCAGTTGGTAAAATCAAGTAAAGCTTGCTTTTTAAAGGCATAAACACCCACGTGTTCATAATAAGTGATTGCAAGTTCTGTTGCTCTTGGATACGGAATCACACTGCGTGAAAAAAACAATGCATTCCAATTTTTATCTACCGCCACTTTTACATAATTAGGATCTTCGATGGACGCTTGATTCGTTAACACCTGCATCAAAGAAGCCACTTGCACTTTGGGGTCTTGAAAACAAGCAAGTACTTGTTCTAGCGGTTCACGCTTTACAAAGGGCTCGTCTCCTTGTACATTCACCACAATGTCAATGTCTAATCCCTCGATTGCCTCTGCGATTCTATCGCTACCACTTTCGTGGGAACCTTGACTCATAATAGCTTTACCGCCGTTAGCAACTATTTCATTGAATATGATTTCACTATCGGTCACAACATACACTTCATCAAATAAGCCCGTGGCTATCGTGTTGTCGTAAGTGTGTCTAATCACAGTTTTGTCTCCAAGTAATTGCATCAACTTGGCAGGGAATCTTGTTGCAGCATAACGTGCGGGAATAAATGCACCTACTTTACTCATCTTAATTTTTTTGCTTGTTTTTGAGCCGGCTTTAGTAATCTGATTTGATCGTTTTGTCAAATGGCGCTTTTAATTGATACGCCAAAGAACCATCTTTTGAATTATCCAATACATCTAAGCCATATACAATCTGATCCATTGGGGTGTCGTTGTAAGTTCCTAGTAGTCGATCCCAAAAAGAAAAAATATTTCCATAATTACTATCTGTCTGTGGACGTGTGATATGATGGTGCACCCTGTGCATATTTGGAGATACAATAATATATCCAAAGGTTTTATCAAACCATCTTGGAATATGAATATTCGCGTGGTTGAATTGCGTCAATACGACACTTAAACTTTGATACAACATCACCATCCACATTGGGGTGCCTAAAATAAACACTGCAAGGATGGCGAAAACAGCTCTCACCACTGACTCTCCTGGGTGGTGTCTATTTCCGGTAGTCGTATCCACCATGGTGTCTGCGTGATGCACCATGTGAAATTTCCATAAAAATTTGACTTTATGTTCAATCATATGCACCAGGTAAGCACCAATAAAATCCAATAGCAATAATCCAGCAATGGCTTCTACCCATGGAGATAATTGAACAAGATGAAGTAATCCAAAGTTTTCTTGGACCGTCCAGTCGCTTGCCTTTACCATAATGAGTGCAAAAGCAAAATTGATCACAATGGTTGTAAAAGTGAAAAACAAATTCAACCCCGCATGTTTCAGTTTACTGTACTTAAAATTAAATAAGGGTGCTGCAAATTCTACCATCCAAAAAAAACTGATCCCTCCCGCCAATAACAATGCACGATGCAGACTAGGTATCGTTTCAAAATATGTTTTTATCGCTTCTAGCATGGAATATTTTTTAGAACATAAATGTAAATAAAAAACCCGATGTTCTGCTTTCGCTTACAACGGGTTCTTTTCAAGTCTTGTTCAAGACTTTGTATAGGATAGGGATTAGCTATTTAACATTAAAGGCATCACCAACATCAATAAGTCTTCGCCTGGCGCCTGCTCTGATGGTTTAATCAAACCCGCCTTGCTTGGTGTTGACAATTCAATAAATACTTCGTCGGTATCTGCAGCGTTCAACATTTCAATTAAGAATTTCGCGTTAAAGGCGATTTGGATATCTTCTCCTTGGTATTCACAACTCATGCGCTCATTACCTTCAAAGCTAAAATCAATATCCTGCGCTGCCATTTGTAATTCGTTTCCAGTGATATTTAAAGCCACCTGATTGGTGCTCTTATTACTGAATACATTCACACGACGCAATGCATTTTGGAAATCATGTTTGTTCACTGTTAAACGATAAGGATTGTCTGCAGGGATCACCACTTTATAGTCTGGGAATCTTGCATCAATCAAACGACAGATCAATTGTGTAGAGCCATGTTCAACAAATAAGTGATTGTTGTTAAAGCTTACAGTGATCGCGTCTTCGTTATCAGGCAAAGCGTTCTTTAATAAGTTCAATGGTTTTTTAGGAACAATGAAACTTGCATTTTGTGTTGCTTTTACATCTGTTCTTTTATAACGTACCAAACGGTGTGCATCGGTTGCAACAAACTGAACGCTTTCTTTTGTTAATTCAAAGAAAACACCCGTCATTGCTGGACGCAAATCATCTCCGCTTACTGCAAATAATGTTTTATTGATCGCTGTTAACAAGCCTCCGCTGGTCATGTTAAAGCCTGTTGTATCGTCTGCTGTTGGCTCTTTTGGGAAGTTATCTGGATTTTCACCCATCACTTTGTACTTTCCATTATCGCTTGTAATTTCTACTGCGTAGTTTTTATCAATATTGAAAGTCAATGGTTGGTCTGCAATATTTTTCAAAGAATCAATTAAGATTTTTGCTGGAATACAAACACGTCCATTTGCCTTGCTCTCTACTTCCATTTGCACACGCATTACCGTTTCTAAATCGGTGGCTACGATGTTCAATTTTTTATCTTCAATTTCGAATAAGAAATCTTCCAAAATAGGCAATACAGTATTGGTATTGATTACACCAGAAATTTGTTGAAGGTGTTTTAATAAAGAAGAAGAGGATACAATAAACTTCATGTGATCGATTTTTGATTTTTTTAAGGTGTTTATTTCTTATGATTTTTCACCTTGAATAACTAGGACGAAACTAAAGCAAAATCTTAAGATTAAAAAGCTATTTTAGCATTTCTTATTGACATTATGAAGAAAGTTCGAATTGGTAAGGAGCAAGCTATACAAAGGATACGGCACTATTGTGCCTATCAAGAAAGGGCGCAACAGGAAGTGCGGGATAAGCTATACGAACTAGGCATGACCATGGACGAAGTAGAAGAAATTATGTCCGACCTAATTGCCGAAAACTTCTTAAACGAAGAACGCTTTGCCACCCAGTTTGCTGGAGGACATTTTAGAATCAAAGGTTGGGGTAAGGTCAAGATTCAGCATGCCCTACAACAAAAAAGGGTCAGTAGTTTTAATATTAAAATTGGATTAAAAGCCATTGACCAAGATGCTTATCTACAAACGCTCCAAGGCCTCGCTACCAAAAAGTGGAATAGTTTAAAAGGAGAGCGCGGCCTTAGCCGAATGGCAAAAACACAGGCCTTTCTTCACCAAAGAGGATTTGAGCCCTTTTTATATCAGCCTATTGTACAGGCTTTATACAAAGCATAGTGCCCTTCTGCTTGTCTATCAATTTGCCTTATCTTTATATTGCATTATCCTAATAGACATTAAATCAATTCCATTGTCTACACTTAAAATTACCCTCATTCAGTCCCATCTTTTTTGGGAAGACAAGGGCGCTAACCTCACTTTATTAGAACAAAAAATATTTGGTCTGGCCGAACCAACCGAAGTGGTTATTCTACCAGAAATGTTCAATACAGGTTTTAGTATGCAGCCCGAAGTACACGCTGAAACCATGGATGGACCTACTGTTCAGTGGATGCGTCGTATTGCAATGGATCAAAAAATTATTCTTACCGGATCTTTGATGATTCAAGAAAATGAGCATTATTACAATCGCTTAATTTGGATGTTACCGAATGGCGAATTAGGTCATTATGATAAAAGACACTTATTTGGATTTGCTGGTGAGGACCAACATTATACTGCCGGAAATAAAAGACTCATTGCTAGCGTGAAAGGATGGAAGATCAATTTACAAATTTGTTATGATCTACGCTTTCCTGTTTGGTCGCGACAGGCAACACCAAATGAATATGATGTATTGATTTATGTTGCCAATTGGCCAGAAAAAAGAAGCCCGGCATGGAAAACATTATTGGTGGCAAGGGCCATAGAGAACCAAGCTTTTGTAGTCGGCGTTAACAGGGTTGGCCTAGATGGTAACGATATCGCACATAGCGGAAACTCAATGGTAGTAGGTCCCCTTGGAGAAGTGATGTACCATAGTGCAGATCAAGAATCGGTTTTCCAAATAACTTTAGAACGCGAAGAATTGGATCATACAAGAGCACAATTTCCTTTCTTGAAAGATGCCGATTTTTTTACGATCCAATAGTTAGGCGCCTTTGCTAAATGCATTCCAGCCCTGCGCAGTAATATCAAAAAGATTATTGCCTTTTGTAATTAATTTTTTTCCTTCAGACGCATCGCACATATATCCTATCACACTAATCTCTTCTTGCATTGTCATCTTATCATAGTCTGCTTGCTTCATGGTAAATAGCAATTCATAGTCTTCTCCACCATTCAATGCACATACCGTAGCATCTAATCCAAACTTAAACGCCGCTGCTTTACTTGCTTCGTTGATTGGGATTTTTTCCTCGTAAATTCTACATCCTAATTCAGATTGTTTGCACAAGTGCAATACGTCAGAACTCAAGCCATCACTGATGTCCATCATGGACGTAGGTTTTATTTCTAATTTTTCTAATAGCTCAATGATGTCTTTTCTTGCTTCTGGTCTTAACAATCTTCCAACGATATAATCTTCGTTTTCTAAGTTGGGTTGTACTTGTGGATTTTCTAAAAAGATTTGTTTCTCTCGCTCCATTAAGGT
>JAGOAO010000021.1 GCA_017983845.1 Sediminibacterium sp. | reverse complement strand
GTGAACCCTACTTGATACCATGTATTGGTTGTCAAAAATGCTGATCCGAACATGTCACTCTTACTTGTAGTAAATAAATGTTGTCTGATTGATGCTCCATTATTAAATAAATCATAATGAAAATCAGTACCACCTCCATTATTTAAATCTGCAAACCATTTTGTCAAGAAAATATTCCAATTACTTCTTAAAGTACTCGCTTTTAACCAAACAAAAATACTGATATCTCCTGTTGGAAAATTGGCTGGTGTTTTACCAAAATCAATATAATCCTGATCCCCGTCGGAATAAAACAACCCACCATTGCTTGATGAAAAATTAGCAACTAAATTTCCATACATTCCTCCATTTGCATTTCCTTTTAAATCATATGTAGTTGACCCATATTTCGGATATGAAAACCAATTACCAGGATCTAATGACAATACAAGTCCATTAGGTAAAACTTCTTCATTAGTCAACTCTTCAATGTCTTGATACCATATTGAACCACCTGATTCAGAAGGCTTTTTCCAAAACAATTGAAGTACGTCACCTCCATAACCTTGTTGCATGCGAACCCTAAATAGATACTTTTTCCCAGATACTAAATTAATAGTCCCTGTATGTGTCCCAATGCTTGAACTTCCATGTGCACCATAATGGTTTACCACATTTTGATCATTGATAAATAATTCCACTGCATCGTCACCCTCAATTGAAAAAGTATAAACACCAGATTGTTTTGGAACAAAATAACCAGATATAACTAAAGTATAACCTTGTCCATCGAAACCAACATACGGTGTATTATTTCCAATTGCAGAACCTAATTGTGTAAAATTTAAATAATTTAAAATATTGTTTGAAGCATTATTAGAAGTATTCAAATTCCCAGCATTTGTAGCCAATGTTACATATCCACTCGTTTTATAATTTGCTGCCGTTGCGAAAGTAGATTCAAATTCGGCAGAAGTATTGGGATTAGTTGAATTTGATGAACTATATAATCTGTAATGTAAATATCTATTTCCTTTTGGCCTATTGCTCTCCATAACTGGAAAATAATTGGGTAAAAACTGAGCTATTACAGTTTTTGTGCAAATAGATAATAAAAAAATGAAGATTACTTTATTCATCTTAATTACTCATTTCTCCTGACACAATATATATACCATCAATAAATAAAATGGTTGCAATTGCAAATTGACCTGCAGTTTTGGTGAAGCTATTCCTATTACTAAACGTGCCAGAGAAAGTAACTTGACCAGTGCCTTGTTGTAGAATCATACAATTAAATCCCTCTGGGATGCCAGAGGCCGGCAAAGAGAGCGTTATAGCAGCATTGCATTTTAGAATCATCCCATTATCATTTGCAGAAATTGATCTACTCGAACTGACTGAACTTGTATTTGAAACAAATCCACTCAATTTAGAGGTAGCTACATTGCCTCCAGTTAAATTTCCTGATAAAGAAGTATTGCCAGAATTATCAATGGTTAATCTTGTTGTATTATTCGTACCCAATGCTATTGTACCACTCGCATTATTATTCATCATGGTCAAAGTAGTACTAGCTGCGCTTGGAAAGCCAAAATAAGCATACCTGGTTGTACTACCTTGTGGAAACAATTCCATGTATACATGATCAGTACCCTCAAGTCTAAATGTAGACCCATTTGACTTAACATGCAATTTGACAGCAGGCATAGTAGTACCAATACCAGTTTGTGCATTGGCATTCGCCAACGCACCACTAGCTAATATGATGAATACTATTTTTTTCATTTTTGTTAAATAAACAATCGATCCTAGAATAATGCACGTAATACATTCCACTGTGTTCCGTCTGAGACTAATTTGATCCAGTTATTGGATGCTTCAACACCAATACTAACAGTATTTGCACCAGTATTATCCTTATCTATATAAAATGTTCCTCCAGCAGGAGTTATGGTGATACCAAAAGCCGTTTTATTTTTAATAGTAATCGTTTTCCCTGCATTTCCTGCTGCAGCAGCTGGTATGGTAAATGCACCAGCAGATGAACCAGTATAAAATACATATGCTTCTGCCAATGTTATCGCATAAGCTGAAGTAGATGTTACAACTGTAGAGCCTACTGAGTAAGTCCAACCCCCAACTCCATTTGCATCAGAAGTTAAAACTTTTCCTGCCGCTGGTGAACCTCCGTCAATTTCTATGGTACCAGTAATTTTTGCGTTTCCGCCTATATTTATATTTTCTGCAACTCCAACACCACCTAATACTTTTAGCGCTCCAGTTGAAGTGCTTGTAGATGAAGTAGTATTACTAATAGTAGCAGCTCCTGTTAAATTGGTTGCACCTGTTACACCTAATGTGCCTGCTAATGTTGTTGCACCAGTTACATTGACTGTTGAAGAGAAAGTAGCCGCACCGCCATGTGCAGAAGTAGATGACAATGTGGTTGCACCAGTTACTCCTAATGTGCCACCTACTGATGTATTTCCTGTGATACTTGCACTTGCTAAAGTACTTGCACCTGCAGATAATGTAGAAGAAAACGTACCTGCACCTGTCACATTTAATGTACTTCCAAGTGTTGCAGCTCCAGTCACACCTAAAGTACTTGCTAATGTTGTTGCGCCAGTTACCCCCAATGTGCCACCTACTGTTTCATTATTTGTTACACTTAAACTTGTAAGTGTTGATGTCCCTGCTGTTAAAGTAGATGACAATGTTGTAGCACCTGTTACTCCTAATGTACCACCTACACTTGTATTTCCTGTGATACTTGCACTTGCTAAAGTACTTGCACCTGCAGATAATGTAGAAGAAAACGTACCTGCACCTGTCACATTTAATGTACTTCCAAGTGTTGCAGCTCCAGTCACACCTAAAGTGCTTGCTAATGTGGTTGCTCCTGTTACACCTAATGTGCCACCTACTGTTTCATTATTTGTTACACTTAAACTTGTAAGTGTAGATGTTCCTGCTGTTAAAGTTGATGATAATGTGGTTGCACCAGTTACTCCTAATGTACCACCTACACTTGCAGCTCCTGTAATTGTAGCACTTGCTAAAGTACTTGCACCTGCTGATAATGTAGAAGAAAACGTACCTGCACCTGTCACATTTAATGTACTTCCAAGTGTAGCAGCACCAGTTACGCCCAATGTACTAGCTAATGTTGTTGCACCAGTCACACCAAGTGTTCCACCTACTGTTTCATTATTTGTTACACTTAAACTTGTAAGTGTCGAGGTTCCTGCTGTTAAAGTAGATGATAATGTGGTTGCACCAGTTACTCCTAATGTACCACCTACACTTGCAGCTCCTGTAATTGTAGCACTTGCTAAAGTACTTGCACCTGCTGATAATGTTGATGAAAAGGCACCTGCACCTGTTACATTTAATGTACTTCCAAGTGTAGTTGCACCAATCAAATTCACTGTGGATGAGAATGTTGCAGCTCCCCCCACATTTAAGTTGCTAGTTATTCTTGATGTTCCAGTTACATCTAAATTATATGCCGGTAAACTATTGCCAATACCAATATAACCTCTATTAGAAATTCTCATAGCCTCAGTTGGTACTCCAGACTCTGGTCTTGTTAAAAATGCCATACTCGAATTCCAATTACCTGTAGCAGAACCTGTTGCAACAATATTCATAAGATTTCCAGTACCTGTAATATTATATCCATGTATTACTAAAGCATTTTGATCAACGTAACTCGCATTACTATAAGGGCTATTCGAACTGTTGGTAATGAAATCACCATTAACAAACATATTACTGCCAAATGTCTTAGCTCCTGCAAAAGTCTGAGATGCATTTGTAACGATACCACCATTTGTTCCATCTGCAGGCGTAAGGGTTAAAGTTGTTCCACTTATGGTTGCACCCTTTGCATTGGAAGTACCTGCTATTGCACCAACCGTATTTACACCAGCAATGATACTTACTTCATTAGCTGCAGTTAATCTACCTTTTGCATCTACTGTAAATGTTGGGATTGCGGTTGAAGAACCATAGTTTCCCGCAGTTACAGCAGTATTTGTTAAAGTAGCAGTTCCTGTTACATTCGCAGTGCCATCAAATGCGCCACTTGTATAGGTTACATCTCCTGTTGTTGAAATTGTTCTTCCAGTAGCCAAAGCTGTAGCAGTAGACGCATTACCAGTTAATGCTCCAGTAAAACCAGTTGATGTAACCGAAGTTAAACCAGTCAAAGATGTTACTGTTCCGCCCAATGTCATCGTAGTTGACCCTAAAGTCGTTGTGCTATTTGCTAATTTATTATTCGCAATCGCTGTACCACTCCATATACCACTTGTAATGGTTCCAACTGTTGTGATATCTGTGCCTACTAATTTACTCGCTGTAATACTTCCTGCTAATTTAGCATTCGTAATACTTCCGTCTGCCACTCCCGCAGCTGCAACTTGTAAATCAACATAAGTTTTAACCGCTTTTTGAGATGGATACAATACATCACTTGGATTTGTACTGCCTAAGTTCGTAGCCGTACTTTTATTTGAAGCGGCCTCTGCTCCTAAATTTGCTAAAGCTGCACTTGCAGTTGTTGCACCAGTTCCTCCATTGGCTACTGATGTTGCAGCAATATCCCATCCTCCAGCAGCACCATAACTCACTAAGAAATCTATATCGTAACCAGTTGTAGATGATACAGCTCCTGGACTACCTTGATAAAAGCCACCTCTAGGATAAGGATCTGATGGAGATGAACTAATATAAAATACATATCCTCCGATAGAGCTAAATTCAAAGTAATAATTTGTATTTGCTTGTAAAGTATAATTAGCATTATTGAATGTCCAAGTACCTGTTACATAATTAAATTCTGATCCAATCCATGGTGCATTAACATTTGCATCGCTTGTTGCTAATAAATTACCATTGGGCGCATCATATAATTTTAAAGTAATTACATCAGAGGCAGATCTAATTGCAACTCTTGCTGTTACAGAATTAAGCTTTCCTGAACTTAATGGTCGTATTGTTTGTCCCATCGCTTCATTGGCATAACCTCCATTACCTGAATAAGTACCCGTTCCTTCCGTGCTTATTGTAGAACTTGTATAAGCTTGTAATTTATTTAAAGTCGTATTAAAAATAACACCTCCTGAACCCGGACTAGCTATCGCATCTCTTTGAGTAGTGGTCATTCTTGGAGGATAAAATAATTTAGTTGTAGAAGATATTTCAAGTGCAGCAGTACTAGTAGTAACGGCTGTTCCAATTCCAACACTTCCGTTTAATAATACTGAACCTGTACCACTTGGCGTCAAAGTAATATTTTGATTGGTACCACCTGCTGCAAATGTCAATGAAGATGTACCAGTTATAGAACCAGTTGCAGTTCCTGTTCCACCTTTTGCAACTGCAATTGTTGTGCCACTCCATACACCAGATGTAATTGTACCAACGCCTGTCAAGCTTGAATTTACAACGGTTGATTTTAAAGTAGTCCCAGTTAAGGTGCCAGCATCTGCAGTAATACTTGCAGTACTTGCTGCAGTTAATCTACCTTTAGCATCCACTGTAAATGTTGGAATTGCAGTAGATGATCCATAATCACCTGCTGTTACAGATGTGTTTGTTAAAGTAGCAGTACCAGTTACATTAGCTGTACCATCAAATGATCCACTGGTATAAGTAACGTCACCTGTTGTTGAAATTGTTCTTCCTGTTGCTATTGCTGTAGCAGTGCTTGCATTACCAGTTAAAGCCCCTATAAATCCTGTTGATGTAACCGAAGTTAATCCAGTAACAGATGTTACTGTTCCACCTAATGTCATTGTAGTTGAACCTAACGTTGTATTGCTGTTTGCTAATTTATTATTCGCAATCGCTGTACCACTCCAAACACCTGTAGTAATTGTGCCAACAC
The DNA here is from genome assembly GCA_017983845.1 of Sediminibacterium sp. Taxonomy (GTDB): domain Bacteria; phylum Bacteroidota; class Bacteroidia; order Chitinophagales; family Chitinophagaceae; genus Sediminibacterium. The sequence goes on along the minus strand of JAGOAO010000021.1, from coordinate 22,149 downwards.
TTGTCAAACTAGAATTCACCACATTGCTTGCTAAAGTTGTTCCAGTTAAAGTATTAGATGCCGCAGCAACTGTAATATCAGCACTGCCATCAAATGCAACTCCGTTAATATTCTTAGTCGCTGCTAATTTTGTAGCAGTAGAGGCATTACCTGTTAATGCTCCGGTAAATCCTGTTGACGTAACCGAAGTTAATCCAGTCACAGATGTTACTGTTCCACCTAATGTCATTGTAGTTGAACCTAAAGTTGTAGTGCTATTTGCCAATTTTACATTGGTAATACTTCCGTCTGTCACACTAGCCGCAGCAGAAGCTGCATCTACATAAGCTTTAACCGCTTTTTGAGATGGGAATAGAATATCACTTGGGCTTGAACTTCCTAAATCAGTTGCAGTACTTTTATTTACCGTTGGCTCTGCACCTAAATTAGATAATGCTGCTGTTGCTGTTGTTGCTCCAGTTCCACCCTTTGCAACTGCAATAGTCGTTCCACTCCAAACACCTGTAGTAATTGTGCCAACAGATGTTAAAGAAGAGTTCACCACATTGCTTGCCAAAGTGGTGCCTGATAAAGTATTTGCATCGGCAGCAATTGTAATATCTGCACTACCGTCAAATGCGACACCGTTGATATTTTTTGTTGCTGCTAATTTTGTAGCAGTAGAGGCATTACCTGTTAAAGCTCCTGTCACGTTACCAGTAACATTACCTGTAACATCGCCAGTTAAGTTTCCAGTTACATCACCCGTAACATTACCTGTTAAGTTACCTGTCACATTACCTGTTAAAGCACCAGTAAAGTTAGTAGACGTCACTGTACTTAAACCAGCTAAACTATTAGAGGTTGCACCCAATGCAATATTTGTTGAACCAATGGTTAAAGCACTGTTTGCTAATTTATTATTCGCAATCGCTGTTCCACTCCAAACACCTGTAGTAATTGTGCCAACAGAAGTTAAAGAAGAGTTCACCACATTACTTGCCAAAGTGGTTCCAGTTAAAGTATTTGCATCTGCAGCAATTGTAATATCTGCACTGCCATCAAATGCGACACCGTTGATATTTTTTGTTGCTGCTAATTTTGTAGCAGTAGAAGCATTACCTGTTAAAGCTCCTGTCACATTACCTGTAACATCTCCAGTTAAGTTTCCTGTAACATTACCAGTTACATTACCTGATAAAGCACCAGTAAAGTTAGTAGACGTCACTGTACTTAAACCAGCTAAACTATTCGATGTTGCACCCAATGCAATATTTGTTGAACCAATGGTTAAAGCACTGTTTGCTAATTTATTATTCGCAATCGCAGTACCGCTCCAAACACCTGTAGTGATTGTGCCCACTGTTGTAATATCTGTACCTACTAATTTATTTGCAGTGATGCTTCCGGCTAATTTTGCATTTGAAATACTACCATCAGCCACACCAGCATTAGCACTTTGCATATCTACATATGCTTTAACTGCTTTTTGAGATGGGAATAAAATATCGCTTGGACTCAAAGCACCCAAATCTGTTGCAGTACTTTTATTTACAGTTGGTTCAGCACCTAAATTGGACAAAGCGGCTGTAGCTGTAGTTGCTCCAGTTCCACCATTAGCAACTGCAATGGTCGTTCCACTCCATACACCACTTGTGATGGTGCCCACCGTATTAATATCTGTACCTACTAATTTACTTGCAGCAATATTGCCAGCTAGCATCGAATTAGTTACTTTATTCACTCCAATAGTTGTTGTAAATGAGCCAGATCCTGTACCAGTCACATCACCAGTTAATGTAATTGTTTGATCTCCAGTATTTGTTCCGCTTAATATCGCATCACTATTTAATGTCAATGTTTTACCAGTATTCGCTACGCCTGTTCCTCCATTTGCACCTAACACAATTCCAGTAACATTACTAGCAGTACCAGTTGTATTTTGATTTAAAGTTGGAATGTCATTTGCTGTAATTGCTCTAAATGAAGGTAAACCAGCTGCTCCATCAGGTGAAGCATAAATTTTATTTGCAGACTGACTTACAAAAGCAGGTTGTTTATCATTAAATGTATTCCAGTCGGTTGAACTTAAATAACCATTTGTATTTGTATTGGCTTGATTGATCGATAATACACCAGTACCAGAAATATAAGTCAAAGGAGCAGTCGTACTAATTGCACCTCTTGCTAATGTATTTGAAAAATATTTATTGGATGAACCTTCTGTAATGTTATCTGTTGTCAATACTACACTTGGTCCAGCATTTCCATTCACACTTGTTACTGAAGTAGGCACAGCCAACTGCACCCAGTTAGATGCAAGAGCATAGTTAGATGCACTCAAAACATAGTTTCTATTGTTATCCGTTCTGATAGCAATGCTTCCAACTACAGCAGATGATAATGCAAGCATAGCAGATTCACTTGCTACCACATTAGCACTCTGAAATGAAATTGCTGGAATTTGGTTAGATGGGATTTTACCATCATTTCCTAATGTCGCTACACCGTTGTTTGCTGCTTTTTGAGAAGCATCAATTTTATTATTAAAACTAGTCCAATCGGTAGATGAGATGTAGCCATTTGTTGAACCATTTGCAACAGGTAAGCTGATTGTGTTTGATACTCTTGTTAATGGAGCATTAAAAGTCAATGGCGCTTCAAAATCAGAGGTTGCACTATTCGCAGCTGTACCGAAACTTCTTTGCGCTAATACATCCACTCCAATAGACAATCCCAAAGCAGTTCTTGCAGCAGATGCCGTAATAGCTCCTGTACCACCATTTGCAATCGAAACGGCCCCTGCAATTTTATTTGCATTGACACCACTAATTTTTGAATCATCCACTGCTCCGTTTGCAATCTTAGAAGTTGAAATTGCATTTACTGCAATTGTTGGTGTTTCCGCATTCCCTGATAAATCACCAGCCAACTTTAATTTTCCTTTTACTAAAGCAGTGGCATCTGGTGAACCAGATACCTGTGTTTCCACAAAAGTCTTAACAGCCTTAGCAGATGGATATTTTGTATCTGATGATCCGTCTACAGATATATCAATCGTTTTGTTACTATTATTTTCTTTTAATGCCAATCCAGTAGTAAGATCTGTAGTATTCGCTTTTAAAGACAACTGATTGTATATCGCAGTGCTATCAAATGTTTTTGAAGCCAATTGTGTTGGCGTTACATATTTTGTCAAACTATCCGCCACATTTAATTTAGTTACGATTGCATTAAGTATTGGCGTTTGATCAAATGTTTTTGCATTCAATTGTGCAGGAGTTACGTATTTTGTACTATCTGCAATATTTAATTTCTTATCTAAACCAAATACATTGCCAGCATATAAAGCATAGGGCACAGTTCCAAAAGGAGAAGTTCCTAGATCAATTAAATCTTTGGTATAATCCCATCCTGTTACCGGAGCAATAGGTGTGATTGCAATTTTTAAATTTAAATAATATGGTCCTTGTGCCCAATCCACCAAACTCAATCCAGAAACAGTACCACCGATTCTCCTTCCTGCTCCCACACTAATACTAAATACGCCAGTAGCGTCTGTAGTTGTTTCATACTCTTCCACTAACACTTTAACACCAGTTGCGGTAGATTGAATAATGCTTGATTGCACAAATATCTTTCTGTCTTTTGCAGGGTTCGCATATTGATCCCTTGCAACAGCCTGAAAAATAATACCACTTGTAGGGGTTTGTGCAAACAACGGACTCTGTAATAAAGTCGCCATTACAACAAGGACAAATGAAATCTTACATTTTAAATATTGCTTCATAATCTTACTTTTCAAAATCTTATATATTAGTTCGCTTTGATAAATTTAATTGCATCCACAAATGCTGGGGATTCAACTTTGAGGATATAAGTTCCATTGATTAAACCGCTTAAATCGATATTTAATCCTTGGAATAAATTATAACCAGTTTCTTTTTGTGTTCTAATCAATGCACCCTCTGCAGTCCAAATGCTTAAGTTAAACGTCTCGGCTAGCGGAGGTGTATTGTTTAATTTTATTTTTGCATAATGGTTTACAGGATTTGGGAAGAGTCTTACTCCCAAGCTGTTAATTTTCATGGTGACTTCGCAATTGATTGCAAATTGGCCATTGCCTCTTGGTGCATTCAATACAGCAATGCCTGTTTGTACATCTATACATGCGGCGATGCTATTGAATTGTATCGCCAGTCCATTGCTAGCTGTCCCAGGCAATGCGCCAACAGTACTCATTACAAATTGACCAGTTTGTGCATTTGCTAGTAAATAGCAAAGCGTACATCCAAAAAATAATACTATTTTCTTCATACTATTTATTTGTGCTGAAATACAATTTAGTTGGTTCAGTCGCACCTGTTGCTGTATAGTTTAGAATCATATTTCCTGAACCTATGGATTCAATATTGTATACATATTCTACATTATTGGTGCTTGTTGTTTTGGCTTGTACATGAATTTGTAATTGGCTCCCCATTTTTTCAACAGTATAAAATCCTGTTAACCCATCAGAGTCTACTGTTGTTTTATTTTTCAAAAAATCAATAAAATAAGTGGACTGACCAACATAAGTTCTTTTAGTGGTACCTGTAATACTAAAATCTAAATACCATGTTTTATCAGCAAGCAATTGATAAGAAAGTTGCACATCTGCATTAGAAGTTTCTTTCTTACAGCTGGCCAATTGAGTGGTCAATAAACCAAACATGAATAATCCAATCGAATATTGTAATACGCTTTTCATATAAAATAGTTTAAAATAAATCACTTGCTTTAATCATCATGCCCATATTAAAACTGTTCAATCCTGTTTTAATAGGAGACTTCGTAATGGAATGAAGCCCTTGTTTATAATGAAAAAATAAAGTGTAGTAATCGTTGTTATTAAACTCCAATCCAAGATGGGCTCTTAAAAATAATTTACTGTAGTTGTCACGCACCTGATTGTCTAGGCTTTGACCAGACATGCGAACATCTAGGCTAGGGCCAGCAACAAAATAAAATTTAAACTTAGTGGTATCCATTACAGGAATCAGTTTTTTATACAATGCGGATACACTCAATGTAAAAAGTTGATCTTCTGCTTTGAAATTAGAAAAACCGCCAATGAAGGGAGACAACGTATTTATTTCCTTGTAATTAGTTCCTGTAGCATATTTGTTTAAGGTAAGCTCTAGAGCATAGGGATATTTATCCTTGTATTTGCCGTCCATTCTAAGTCCACCCATAAAACCAGCTTTAAACACATTTTTCTGTTCCACTGAATAAACAAAGGGCGAACTGAAATCGCCAGATCGGATATTTTGCTTGGCAAAATTCATCCCCCCTGTTAGGTATACATCCTTATTGCTCAAATCAATATTGATTTTTCCCAAAGATTGGGTCAAATGCTTTGAGAATTTTTTCAACGGAACCCCCACTTTATTTTGAACAAATAAATTTGCTTTTCGCAATGCGTTAAGACTAGAGTCCTTAGTCGCTTCAGTAGACGACTGAGCTTGAAGACTAGAAGCAGTAGATATTAAAATAAATACTAATGCGATAATTCTTGAATTCATATTCAAATAATTCTAATATTTTAAAATACCATGCCAGAAAAAGCACAGTACTCCGCGCGCGCGAAGGCGCGTAAGATAGACCTGAAAGAATCATTGAGAAAATCTGCTAGCTTCAGATTTGTACAGATTTATAAAACTTGTACAAATTCTACAAATTATGCTGCTTATTTAGGAATTCAGAAGGGGTTAAACCCATTTTTTGCTTGAAAGCATTAAAGAAAGTGGTTCTTGAACCAAAACCAGCCTGTTTGGCCAATGCGTCTAATGTGAGCATTTCATTACTGCCATTTTCAATTAAATAGATCACATAATTGATTTTATGGTCGTTTTTCCACGCATTAAAATTAATATTCAAGTGTTCATTGAAGTAATAACTAAGATGATGCACAGGGATATCTGTGTCAGCGGACATGGTTGAAAGGCTAAAATCGGGGTTCAAATAGGGCTTTCTTTCACAATAATGTTCAATTTTATGGTGCAATAATTCGAGCTTTTCGGTCGATATTTCAAAGCTCCTAACCCCCTTTTTAACGGATTCAGTGTCAGTATCCTGTACATAATTTGACACCATAAAATCTAACTGTGGCAATCCGTACAAAATATTAGGGAAAAACAAGAGGGATACATTGAACAAGACTAATCCAATTAAAGTAACGTTTAAAAAATAATACCCCTTTACCTCTGCGATTTTATAATCTAAAGTTTGAAATGAAAAGATGGTAAATATTAAAAAACTAGCATATACCAGCAATGCATTGAAAATCAAAAAGCTCAGCCATTTAAAAATAAGCTTTGATTGCTTGTCATCTGGTCGCTCGTATTTAAATTTCAAAAACATCAAGCGTATACATACAAACATATAGATCAATCCAATGATTGGCCTCAATAAAAAATTAACAACCGAAGGGATAAATAAATTTTTATTGTTTAATATTTCTGCTGGGTTGTGAAGTACTCTTTCTGCGTATTCTAATTTTGAATCAAAACTACTAAACAGATGTGGCAATATATTAATCAACAATATAAATGCAGGTATAAAATGAAGTAAATCTAATTTTGACAATCTAAAGTCATCTCTTAAAACACCTCTTACATAAAAATACAAAATAGGTCCAACAGTCAAAAACAAGGGGGTCAGATTCACTAATAAAACAGCAATCATTGTTTTGCTACCAGAATAAATGGTCGCATAATGTGCTAGAGAATATAAATTATTGATAAAAAAGAATGCAAATAAAAATATATTCACCCTATTGGACTCTTTAATATTGATGAGCAATAGAAATGAAACAATAAAACCTAATATGGTGATATACAATAGCAAGGGATGCAAAAATAAATTATATCACCCAAACTTGTTGTAAAAATTAGAATTTAGTCAAAAAAGGTCGCATTTGTAGCCTCACCCAGGATCGAACTGGGATTTAGAGCTTCGGAAACTCTTGTACTAACCATTGTACGACAAGGCTATGAAACTAAATTTGGGAATTGAAACATTGCATTACCGTCGAAACATTACTTTAATGGCCGCAGGTAAAAAAATTGAAGTAGGTAGACTTCGCATGATCTGAATATCCTCCATCAGTGTAGAACTGTTAGACAAGAATCTGAATATGGTTGCTGCTTTGTTCTTTTTAAAAATGCGTGCAAATATCTCATCGCCTGCCATCTTTTTATTTTCAAGTATATACAACAACACTGCATCATAAAAACGATGTCTGGTATTATGAACAGCAGCATCTACCACTTGTTGCTCTTTTAATTGCTTAACCAACATGCTTGATTGTGCTTGAATAAACTGAAAAGCGTATCCCGTACTCGCTTTTACAGCATCCCCTATTGTGCCAATGGGAACAATCGCCTTCATGCTTGAAGCAACCTGCTTAGTGGTCATTGGTATGGCCCCCATTTCGGTATGTACGATTTTAAACTTTAAGCCTTTATAATGCTGATCCATATAGGAATTCAACACGCTATCGTACGCCGACTCCATAATAATACTAGGAGAAAATAATGTATACTCCACCAAGGCTTTTTTATTTGACATGGGGAGCAAGTACATAAATGCAGTTTCCTCCATCTGGGGCACATTAAAATCCATTAACCTAGCAATATTTTCTTCGAAAACCGGTTGTTCAAATTCAACTACGATACCTTTAAAATGCTGCCAAAGTGCTGGCACAACACGCTCCGTATGATTTGTTACAATACTCGAAAACACGTGAACTCCAAATGCAGCACCTCCCTCCCATTCAATTTTTACAAGATCTAAACCAACAGGTTGAATGGATTGAACCAATGCAGACTGCCAATCCACATTTGCAAATGTTTTAGCGAACGCAGTAACAAATTGGTAAAAATCAATTCCTTGAATCATTTTATATTCAAAAGGTGCAGTGGGCATCTGCTTACACATGTCTCCTTTTAGGACCTCAATGCTCGTCCATTTATTGCACACTATGGATTCAAATGGACCAACACCCTCTTCCCAAAAACACCAGGTACGATCATTCCCTTTTTCAAAATTAGCATCTATCACAAGGATCTTCTTCACGCTTAATTCCGGATCCTTCAATAGATGGTATAATAAAGAATAGCCGGCACATCCAGCACCGGCTATAATATAATCATATGTCTTTTCTGTTTGCAAAAACTATCCGTTGTTTTGAATCATTTCGTCACGTCTTACCTTATCCCAATATTTTTTTGCGACAATCAACATACCAAAGCTTTCACCATCTTCTTTCCCCATATGCTTGTGGTGCATTTTATGCGCCCAACGAATGGCTTTAATATATCTACTATTCGATTTTGTAAACCATTTAATCCTTTGATGAATAATCACTTCGTGCACAATAAAATAAGCTAGTCCATACATCGCCACACCAGTTCCTATACCAGACAACCAAGGCATCGCATTGAATGTTCCATAAAAAATGCAGGCCATGCTTGGTATTGCAAAAATCAAAAAGAAAGCATCGTTTTTCTCAAAAAAATGTCCCGTAGGTTGATGGTGGTCTTCATGTAAATACCATAAAAATCCATGCATCACGTATCTGTGGGTTAACCATGTAATACCCTCCATCACAGCAAAAGTCAATAACATTGAAATTAAGAAAATCATAAAGAATGGTTTAATGGTGCAAAGTTACTACAACAAATTTAAGCTTGTTCTAATTTTTGCATTGAATAAAATAAACAGTTTCCCATAATCCGGAATCCTGATTCTAGAACTTAACAAAGCCCCATGCTTTGTTCTTTTAATCTTTTTAAATAAAGAATAATAATATTTGAAAGCCACATATACCCCAAAACGACACTGAACTGGCAAAGCTTTGATACCAACTAATGCTGCGTCAAAATCACGTTGAATATCTGCTTCTATCTCCTGCTTATCGGCCATGGTGAAATTACTGAAGTCGCAATTTGGAAAATACATACGTTCCATCCCTACAAAATCGGCTTTAATATCTCTCAAGAAATTCACTTTCTGAAAAGCCGCTCCTAAACTTTGTGCAGATGGTTTTAATGCTTCATACTGCGTATCATTCCCATTACAAAATAGTTTCAAACACATTAATCCAACTACTTCTGCACTACCAAAAATATATTGATTGTAGCTTTCTTGGTTATGGTATTGCTTACATAGATCCATTTCCATGCTGTATAAAAAAGCATCCAATAATGAACGATCAATCTGGTATTGATTATAGGTTAGCTGGAAGCGATGTAAAATTGGATTTAAACTAATCCCTTTATCCAATGCCTCATAAGTGTCTGCTTTGAATTTTGCCAATAAATTCTCTTTATCATAATCATGAAAAGTGTCTACAATTTCATCCGCAAAACGCACAAAACCATAGATGTCATAAATTGGCTGACGCAATGATTTATCTAATAAACCAATGGCAGAAGAAAAACTTGAGCTATACAACAAAGTAGTATACTTGCTACTTTGCGCTGTCACCTCATTGTATAATTGTAAAGAAGACATAGTTATAATACTTTGTGTTTTTGGTCTACCAATTTAGCCACGACTTCCCCGCTAATCAAACTTGGTGGCACGCCCGGCCCTGGCACGGTTAATTGCCCAGTGTAATATAAGTTATTTACTTTTTTACTTTTACAACTTGGCTTCAAATTGGCTGTTTGTAATAAGGTATTGGCTAAGCCGTAGGCATTGCCTCTAAAAGAATGGTAGTCCTCTTTGAATTCTTTGACTGCAAATGAACGTTTATACACAATGGCATTTCTTATAGATTGTCCAATACGCTCTTCGAAACGTTTGACAATCATCTCGAAATATTGGTCTCTAATATCATCTGTATCACCTTCAAGCCCTGCAGCAATTGGGATTAAAAAAAATAAATTTTCACAACCTTCTGGCGCCACTGTAGGATCGGTCACCGATGGTACACTTGCATAAAACAAGGGGCGCGTGGGCCATTTTGGATCGGAATAAATTTCATGCCCATGCAATCCAAAATCGGTATCAAAGAACAGTTGATGATGTTCAACCCCTTCTAATTTTTTATTCAAACCTATATAATACAATAAAGAGCTTGGGGCCATTACTCTTGTGTCCCAATAATTTTTTGAATAAGATTGGTATTCTGGTGCTAATAATTTTGTTTCAATATGGTGGTAGTCTCCAGCACCAATCAGTACATCCATACTATATTGACATTGCGCTCCTGTTGCTTTTTTTAATGTATGCACTGCAACAGCTTTACCCGAAACAACTTCGATTGAAGTCACTTCCTCACCTAATTTAAATTCAACCCCTAATGAAATGGCTAAGTCATACATGGCTTGTACAATACTGTACATACCAAATTCAGGATACCAAGTGCCCCCCTTGATGTCCGCATAATTCATTAAACTATATAATGCGGGTGTCTTTTCTGGCAATGCGCCTAAAAATAAAACAGGAAATTCCATTAAAGACTGAATCGAAGGATGTTTGAAAAATTTAGCGACATGTTTTTTCATTGACTGAAACACATCTAACTTAAATACACCCTTTACTAAATCCATATCTAAGAATTCAGTCAGTGACAATCCTGGATTATGCACCAATTTTCCTACCCCAACATCATATTTGAATTTTGCTTCCGCCATAAAGGCGTCCAATGCTTCAGCAGCACCAGGCTCGACTGATTCTAATAAATTTTGTAACTCTTTGTAATTAGCGGGGATATCCCAAGCTTCTTTTTCAAAATAAACCCTGTAAGAAGGATCTAATCTTTTTAATGCATAATAATCGCTGACCTTTTTTCCAAATGCATTAAAATACCTTTCAAAAATATCTGGCATCCAATACCAGCTTGGTCCCATATCAAATGTAAATCCTTCTGCTTTAAATTTTCTTGCTCTACCACCTGGCAAATCATGCTTTTCAATGATTGTTACTTTCCATCCCTTTTGAGCTAAAAAACTCGCAGCAGACAATCCTGCAAAACCAGCTCCTATAACAATTACATTTTTTGATTGCGATGACATGAAATTAATAACGTTGGATCTTTTGTTTTAAAATTTTTCGAGCAAAGTGAATTCTACTCTTGATCGTACCTAGAGGTTCATTTAACGCTTCAGCAATTTCATTGTACTTATACCCTTCTACGTATAAATTAAATGGCGTTCTAAACAACTCAGGCAAATCGTGAATGAATTGATTTACTTCCTTCAAATTTAAGTTAGTTATTCCATCATTCACCACCTTGTTGAAAGTTTGATCTATTAAAAAGTCATTTGGGCTATGATCCAACACGGTAGATTGCTTGGCTTTGCGACGGTAATCGTTAATGAAAATATTACGCATGATGGTATACAACCATGCTTTAATATTGGTACCCACATTGTATTTGTCTTTATTGGAAATCGCCCTATACAAAGTATCCTGATACAAGTCTTTAGCAGACTCATGATCTTTGGTAAGATTGATTGCGAAGGGTCTTAAAAACTCAGCATTTTCGGTAAGTAATAGACTAAATTCTGCAGTTGACATACAATTTTGTTTAACGTTTGAAAAGTAAAGCTAAACAAAATAATGATAGGCCACTCTGTTTTTGTTTAATATTTTTTAAAATAAATTAAACAAATTAGAATAGGATAGGTATAAAAACGCAAATTGCTGACTACAAGCTAGTTATAGAACTAGTGGAGTCAGCAATTGAATATTGGGATGTTTTGGGGGAAACAATCCCATGTGGAGAACCGCTAAATTTCTTGTAAAAAAGAGATGGTTTCGGCCAAACTACGCTTCAAATGGATATTGCTAGCAATCTTTCCCTTGAAGTCTTGTATGAGTTGTCCAGATAAAATGATTGGGATATCAGATTTAATGGTAGCTAAATTGGTGAAAAACTTATCCAACTTAAAACTTCTAGCTGGTGAAGTAATGTGACTATATAAATAATCAATCTTTTTTACTTCAGTCAAGTACTTTAAATCTACCAATGGCACATTCGCACCAAGGTAATCTACATAAATCCCTTTTTGTTTTAGTAGAAAATGTACATATAATATTCCTAACTCATGGTATTCACCTTCTGGCAAAAACAACACAATACGTTTGCCATAATTCAACAATGGCGTTAATTTCTCTATGCCTAGAATAATTTTTTGACGGATGATATTCGTAGCTAAATGCTCCTGTGCTGGGTTAATGTGGTTGGTTACCCAAAGGATACCCACACGCTCCAAGTAAGGAAAAATAATTTCATTGATTGTTTTTTCAATCCCTTTCTGCCCTATGTATAAATCTAATTGTCTTTCAAAAGTCACCATGTTTAGACTCACCATCTCTTTGATCAAGGCATTTACCACACGCTCTTTTTGCGCATCTAGTTGGTTCAGCGCCATAATCTTCTCTTCCATCTGCTCGGCAGACATCTTATCTATATGTGATATCTTAAACCCATACTTATTCAGTAAGGATACGTTTAGGATCACTTTAAGCTCGTCTGCAGAATAAGAACGGATATTGGTTTCGGTTCTTTGCGGCTGTAAAAAATTATAGCGCTGCTCCCAAATACGAATGGTGTGCGCTTTAATTCCAGAGATTTTCTCTAAATCCTTGATGGTATAAGATGACATACTACAAAAACAACAATTTGACGGAAAAGTTCATTTTTAACGAAAAAACTACTTTTTTAACCCGCGCAGGTATTCTCCATACCCACTTTTGGCATATTTATCCGCCAAAACCAATAATTGTGCTTTATCGATAAAGCCCATTCTGTAGGCTACTTCTTCTATACATCCAATCTTTTGACTTTGACGCTTCTCAATCACACGAACAAACTCGCATGCATCCGCTAGTGATTCAAAAGTACCAGTATCCAACCAAGCCGTACCTCTATTCATGATACCTACTTGTAATTTTTTTCGCTCTAAATACACTTTATTCACGTCGGTGATTTCATATTCCCCTCTTGGAGATGCAGGGATGTTCTTGGCAATTTCTACTACATCGTTGTCGTAAAAATATAAACCAGGTACTGCGTAATTTGACTTAGGTGCCTTAGGTTTTTCTTCCAATGACAAAGCATTATTGTGTTCATCAAACTCTACCACACCATAACGCTCAGGATCATTCACTTCATAGGCAAATACAGCAGCGCCTTCCACATCGTTGAAAGATTGTACCAACTTGCTAAAACCAGCACCATAAAATATATTATCACCTAACACTAAAGACACTTTATCCTTGCCAATAAAATCTGCACCAATCACAAAGGCTTGAGCTAGACCATTAGGCACTGCTTGCACTGCATAACTAAATTTGCAGCCAATTTCAGAACCATCCCCTAACAATCTTTTAAATTGGTCGTTGTCCTCAGGTGTAGTGATAATCAATACTTCTTTAATACCTGCCAACATCAAGACAGACAAAGGATAATAGATCATCGGCTTATCATAGATAGGCATCAATTGCTTACTAATTCCTTTGGTAATTGGATACAATCTTGTACCTGATCCACCTGCTAATATAATACCCTTCATAAAATCTTATTTAGTTGTTGTTACCAATTTATAAACTCGCAGCATATTCCGCGAAGCTTCCTAATGTTTTGTCTTTATCGGATAATACCAATTCATTATCTGCCAATTTCCAATCGATATTTAAATCCTTGTCGTTATACATTATGCCCACCTCATTGCCTGGCTGATAAAATTTATCTACTTTATAAAAGAAAGTAGCAGTTTCACTTAATACCACAAATCCATGCGCAAAGCCAGCAGGTACAAAAAATTGTTTATGGTTCTCTGCCGTTAATTCTATCGCAAAATGTTGTCCAAAACTTGGAGAGTCTTTTCTTAAATCCACAGCGATATCTAACACAGCACCTTCCAACACACGCACCAGCTTTGCTTGTGCGGCGTCTCCTTTTTGCATATGCAATCCTCTTAATACTCCTTTTGAAGATCTTGATTGATTGTCTTGTACAAATTCAATATTCAAGCCTGTAGCAGCTTTAAAGTCCCTACTATTATAGGTCTCAATAAAATAACCACGTGCATCACCGTGCACTTTCTCATGTATGATAAAACAATCTTTCAGTGGGGTTTGCTCAATTCTCATTATCTATTTGTGTACATTTCGTTATAGTATTGTTGGTACGTACCGCTAGTGACATTGGTCAACCATTCTTCATTGCTTAAATACCAGTCGATTGTTTCTGCCAAGCCTTGTTCAAAAGTAACAGAAGGTGACCATCCTAATTCTTTATTCAATTTCGTTGCATCAATCGCATAACGGCGGTCATGACCTGGACGATCCTTCACATAGGTAATCAAGCTTTCGCTCTCTCCACTTGCTCTTCCTAATTTTTCATCCATCTGCGTACATAACAATTTCACTAAATCAATATTGGTCCATTCATTGAATCCACCAATATTATAGGTATCCGCACGCTTACCCTGATGGAATACTAAATCAATCGCGCGCGCATGGTCTTTCACAAACAACCAATCACGTGTATACAAACCGTCACCATACACAGGCAATGGCTTTTTAGTGATGATATTATGAATGAACAACGGAATTAATTTTTCTGGAAAATGATTCGGACCATAGTTATTAGAACAATTAGAAATCACGGTTGGTAAATGATAGGTCTCACCATAAGCTCTAACAAAATGATCACTCGCTGCTTTACTTGCAGAATAAGGTGAGTTTGGATCATACGCTGTGGTCTCTGTAAACAAACCTTCCTTGCCTAAGCTTCCATAAACCTCGTCTGTAGAAACATGGTAAAACAAATGATCTCTTTGATTGTCCCAAGAACCATCATGTGCTTTTTCATAACTTAAATCATCCTTCCAATATTCTTTTGCAGTGTTCAATAAGTTCACTGTGCCAATCACATTCGTGTACACAAAATCCAAAGGCGAAACAATGCTTCTATCTACATGAGATTCTGCTGCTAAATGAATCACATCTGTAATGGCATGCTTCGAAAAAATGTCTTTCAATGCAGCAGCATCTAAAATGTCTGCTTTTACAAAATGATAGTTGGCTGCTTTTTCGATATCCTTTAAGTTCTCTAGATTACCCGCATAAGTGAGTGCGTCTAAATTAAAGATTTGATAATCAGGGTATTTATTGACCATTAAACGCACCACATGTGACCCAATAAAGCCTGCTCCTCCTGTTATTAATATGTTCTTTTTCATAGTCTTTTATGAGGGACAAAGATATTAATTACCTCATATATATTAGAAAGTAATTTGACCATTCATGGCTCATCTAACCAAGATTCTTGTTACATTTAAAACCTAAAGAGGCCATTATGATACAAAAGGAAAGATATTATGCATTGGATGTTTTTAGAGGTGCTACGGTTGCCTTAATGATTTTGGTGAATAATCCTGGTTCTTGGGGACATATTTTTAGCCCACTAGCACACGCGAGTTGGCATGGCTGTACACCCACCGACCTTGTATTTCCTTTCTTTTTATTTGCCGTGGGTAATGCGATGGCTTTTGTGATGCCCAAGTTCGAAAAAGGCACCCCTGCTGAATTTTGGAAGAAGGTGGTTAAAAGAACAATGTTGATTTTCTTAATCGGACTTTTCTTAAACTGGAGTCCATTTGTAAAATGGTCTGACGGGCATTTAGTGGCAAAAACATGGGAGAACATTCGCGTCTTAGGCGTTTTACAAAGAATTGCATTGTGCTATTTTTTCGCTTCCATCATTGTGTATTATGGTAAATCTAAATTGGCTTTTTATATAGGTGGACTCATTTTAATCGCCTATTGGATGATGAGTTTTTTATTAGGTAGTGCAGGACATCCTTACAGTCTTTCAGGATTTTTTGGCAACAGCATTGATATTGATATTTTAGGCGCAAACCATATTTATAAAGGCGAAGGTGTTCCATTTGATCCAGAAGGTTTGATTAGTACCATACCAGCCATTGTTCAAGTGATCTTTGGATTTTTAGTAGGTGAATACATTCAAGCAAAAGGCAAGAGTTTTGAGATGCTAGCACAACTTTTATTAGCTGGCGTGGTATTGGTTTTGGCAGGATATATCTGGGACTTTAGTTTTCCTATCAACAAAAAAATATGGACCAGTAGTTATGTGTTATATACTTCAGGTTTAGCAATCATTACATTGAGCGTGTTGATCTATTTATTAGAGTTCAAAAATAGCAAAGGTAGATGGAGCCATTTCTTTGATGTATTTGGAAAGAACCCCTTGTTCATTTTTGTATTGAGCGGATTTCTTCCTAGAGTACTAGCATTATTAAGATGGGTAGACCATACAGATGAAAAGGGTGAACCGGTTTACACCTCTGCATTACCCTGGTTTTACCAACATGTTTGCAAAAATATCTCGAGTGATTTGCGTGTAGGCTCTTTTGTTTATGCCATTTGCTTTATTGCATTTTTTGCAATACTTGCGAACCTATTAGACAAGAAAAAAATATACATTAAAGTATAATTACTTAAAAATTCCTGCTGCTTTTTCTAGACTCTCCGGTTTACCGACATCTAATAAGATGCCATCGCTATGGTCATAAAAATGAATGGCGTAATGTTGTGCTATTTGTAAATAAGCATCAATCAAAGAGAATTTACCTTGCATATTCAAGGCTTCAAAAAAATTAGCGTGTACAATTTGTATCCCACTAAAAGCCTTAGGAACTGCCATAGCAGGATCTTTTAAAGGATTGGCCCATTTTTCTTCTAATGTACTATTGTTCTTCCAGCCGCAGAGTGTGCCAGATGTATTGAAAATTAAATTTCTACTCGTGGCGCGATTGGTCACCGCTAAAGTAGCTACCATTTCACCCTCAGACTTTGCATCAAAAGCCTTGTCTGCTGCAATCATTTGATCCAGATCAAGATCGGTTAAGATATCTGCATTCATCACCAACCACTTGGCCTCGTTCTCAAAATACCCCTTCGCTCTTAACAATCCACCACCCGTCTCCAACACTTCATCCGACTCATTGGAAATATGCACATTAGAACCCCAGCCATTATTTTTTTCGATGGCGTCTATAATTTGATCCGCAAAATGATGCACATTCACCACCACTTCGTCAATGCCAAAATCTTGTAAATATTCAATATTGCGTTGTAATAAGGATTTCCCATTCACTATTGCCAAAGCCTTAGGATGATGATCTGTAAAGGGTTTTAACCTAGTCCCCAATCCTGCAGCTAAAATCATTGCCTTCATAAAAAATTATTTAACCCAATTCGTTTGATTGGTATGCGCTAAAACGACTTTCACTTTATACTTGTTCTTTAAATGTCTTGCTGTTTGCTCTGCCGCAAACACACTACGGTGTTGCCCACCTGTGCAACCAAAATTAATTTGCAAAGATGCAAAATCTCTAGACAAATAATTGTCGACAGTGATATCAATTAAATCCCAAACACTATTTAAAAAAGTATTCATCTTCGTTTTTTGTTCTAGGAAATCTTGAACTGGTTTATCCAACCCTGACAATTTTTTGTAGTCTTCGAATCTTCCAGGGTTTAAAATACCACGCATATCAAAAATAAATCCACCGCCATTTTCGGAAGCATCCGTAGGTAGTCCTTTTTTATAACTAAAACTATTGATGGTAACCACCAATGGGGTTGTCTCTG
Organism: Sediminibacterium sp.; assembly: GCA_017983845.1. Classification (GTDB taxonomy): domain Bacteria; phylum Bacteroidota; class Bacteroidia; order Chitinophagales; family Chitinophagaceae; genus Sediminibacterium. Next base: position 4,491 of record JAGOAO010000021.1, on the reverse strand, counting down.
TTGCCTGCAAAGGAGTGAATCGGTTCAACACTTCGTCACCCACCATCCAATTCAAAATACTTGCAAAAACAGGCGTGTCTTTGTCTAAAGTGTAGACTTCTAAAAAGCTTCTTAAATTTCTCAAACCCAATGGGATACTGGTTAAGAAGTGCGCTTTACGTTCAAATAAGCCTCTGAATCCATAAGCCCCTAACACTTGTAATAATCTCAATAAAACAAAACCATGGTATTGCTTTTTAAACAAATCTGCATTGATAGACTCCCCTAAAACCAGCGCTGCTTCTTGAATATACTCATTCAATAAACGCGCTTTCCAGTCATTCGACAATTCTGCTTTGGCTTGCCATAATAAAGAAGCCACATCATAAGGCATGCCGCCTTTCATCCCGCCTTGAAAATCGATAAAAAATACATCATCGCCCTTCACCATAATATTTCTGCTCTGAAAATCACGGAACATAAAATAATTAAAATGACTATCGGATAATTGATCACTCAATAATTCAAACTCGTCAATCAACGCTTGCTTATCATATGGATATTGCAAAGTGTCTAAGAAATAATATTTATAATACAACAAATCTGTCAACACTGCATGCTTGCCAAAGGTTTTAGAAGTAAGGCATTTAGTATAATCCAACCCTTCGTCTCCTTTAACCTGCAACTGCACCAAGGCTTTTAAACTTTTCTGGAACAATTGGTAAACCCTTTCTGTTTTGCCTTCCTTTTCTAACACATCTAATAAGGAAGTTGACCCAACATCTTCTTGAATATAAATTTTTTGATCTTCAGTAACTGCCAACACTTTGGGTACCGGCAAGCCTTTTGCATGAAAATGCGCTGCAAAATAGATGAATGTTTCGTTTTCTTTTAAGTTCAGGTTAAAAGTTGCGATATAGGAATCTTCACCCTGTTTAATTCTAAAATAAATTCTATCACCACCACTTTGTGGAATTTTTTCAATCGCATCCCATGCCTTTCCAGTAAGGGATAAATAAAGTTGTTTAATTGCTTCCTGCATTGCTTCCATGAACGTGTAAAAAGGGGGTTAATTAGCTCTAAAAGTAATTAATTATATCCTACCCTCCACAAAAACTAAAAAAAGTATTAAATTGACTCAAATTATACCCCATGAATAAACATATCAAGTTGTTCCAAAAAGTATTGACCATTGTGCTTGTCACAATTTGTTCCATCAATGCATTGGCACAAAATTCAAAAATTACCGGAACCATAGTGGACAGTAAAGGCAGCCCATTAGAAGGGGTAACTGTAAAAGTGCAGATAACCAACGCTTTTACCACTTCGAATAAAGCGGGTGCATACAGCATCAATGCAAAAGTAGACGACTTGATTGAATTCAGCATTGTGGGCTTTGAAACAAAAAAAGTAAAAGCAACTACTAGCACCCTGAATGTGGTGTTGAATGCAAGTACATCAGATCTTCAGGATGTAATTTTAGTAGGAAGCCGTGGAACTGGTCGTGCTAAATTAGAATCTCCAGTACCCGTAGATGTCATTAAAATTTCAGAAGTAGCTGTGAACACTGCAAGAATGGATTTAACCTCTTCTTTAAATTACGCAGCACCTTCTTTCAACTACAATAAACAATCAGGTGCCGATGGCGCAGACCACGTTGATATTGGTACGCTAAGAGGATTAGGTCCAGACCAAACCTTGGTATTGATCAATGGAAAACGTAGACATAGCACAGCTTTAGTAGGCTTGTTTGGTACAAGAGGCCGAGGTAATTCTGGTGTGGACTTAAATGGTTTCTCTCAGGCTTCAGTAGATAGAATTGAAATTTTAAGAGATGGTGCATCTGCACAATATGGCTCTGATGCGATTGCAGGTGTGATGAACGTAGTGTTAAGAAAAAATACCAACGAATGGAATATCACAACAGGATTAGCAGGTTACTATGATAAAAAGTTCAACACCTACCAACATAAGGATAGCAAGGATTATTTATATGGTAAACCTGTAGATGGTATTACAAGCGCTTTCCAAGCCAACCGTGGATTTGATTTAGGTAAGAAAGGCGGATTCATCAATTTATCATTTGATGTATTAGATCAAGGAAAAACCTTCCGTCAAGCAGCTAGTTCAGACATCGCAGATAAAGATGGTTTACCAACCAATACTTGGAGACAAGGATTTGGTGATGGTTCATTAACTTCTTACGGAACCATGATGAATTTAGAGTTACCAGTAGGAGACAATATTAAGTTCTACGCATTTGGCGGATTCAATAATAAAAAATCCGACGCTTATGCCTATACAAGAAACTGGTCTGCAAGACCTACACGTTTCCCTGTAAACAATGATGGTTCTTTAAAATTTGTACCAGGCATCATGTTCCAATCTGGCTCTGGTGACACGAGTTTTAACCCACGTATCCAAGCGAAGATCCAAGACATCTCGATGGTGACAGGATTTTCTAAAGAAAATAAAAACGGATGGAACTGGGATTTCAGTAACGCATTTGGCTACAACGATTTCCATTATTATGGAGCGGGTACATTCAATGCTTCTGATATTGGCAATGTAACTAAAACTAGTTTTGATGATGGTGGATTTAATTTTTTACAAAACACCACCAACTTTGATTTATCTAAGCAATTTGGTACTGTAAATAACGGTGGCCTTAAAGTAGCTTATGGTGCAGAGTTAAGATATGAAGCTTACCGAATCAATAAAGGCGAAGTGGCTTCTTATAAAGCGTATCCAAACAGCTTTGGTTTACAACAAGCACCTGGCGCACAAGGCTTCCCTGGATTTAGTCCAGAAGACGAAGTAGATGCAAATAGAATGGTAACGGGCATGTATGGAGATTTGGAATACACTCCATCTGAAGCTTTCTTAATTACTGGTGCCATCCGTTTTGAGAACTATTCTGATTTTGGCGCGGTGAGTACATTTAAAACTTCTTTCCGTTATAAAGTAACAGACAACTTTAATTTCAGAGGTTCATTCAGCACAGGTTACCGTGCACCTTCTTTGCAACAAAAATATTTCAGCAATACATTAACTTCTTTTTCTCAAGGCAATTTAGTGCAGTCTAGAGTAGCGAACAACAACGATCCGGTGACTAAATTAGCGGGTATTCCTGCTTTAAAACAAGAGACTTCTAATAACATGAGCTTAGGTTTTTCTTGGAAGCCAATGCAAGGTTTATCTGTTACCGTTGATGGATACCAAATAAAAATGAAGGACCGCGTGGTATTGTCAGGCTTGTTTAGCGCAGGTGATGCAACATTACCAACCGCATTGACAGACAAATTAAATACTTTGGGCGTAGCGACTGCGCAGTTCTTTGCCAATGCAGTCAATACAACGAATACAGGCGTGGATGTAGTGGTAGATTACCAAAAGAAAATATCCGCTACAGAGAAATTGAAGTTCTTATTAGTAGGTAATTTCCAAGACATTCAATTAGACGAAGTACATGTACCAGCTGCATTGAACACCAATGAATACAATGCCAACACTTTCTTTAATGACAGAGAGAAGTTTTTCTTAAAAGCTTCTGCCCCTGCCTCTAAATTATCTTTCTCAGCAGATTACACTAAAAAGAAGGTAAGCATCGGCGCAAGAGTGACTTATTTTGGTAAGTTAACTTTAACTGGATTTGGCTATAACGGAGATGGAATTAATCCAGAAGTACCTACAGATGCTGACGAAAATGTGTTTGTTCCAGAACACTTTAACTATGGCGGTAAATTCACAACCGATATTTACAGCAATATTCAGTTAAGCAAAAAAGTAAACTTCATCTTTGGCGCAGACAATATCTTTAATGTACACCCAGACTTCGCTGTAAACCCACAAGCTAAATGGTGGGCAGGTGACAACGAAACTGGCGGACCATGGGATGGTGTTCAAATGGGCTACAATGGTTTAAGAATCTTTACCAAATTAGCTTTCCGATTCTAAATCGTATCGTTTTATTGTAATAACTTTAAAGCCTCTCTATTTATTTAGGGAGGCTTTTTTAGCTCACTAATGGTTCGTAAATAAATAGCCTTATTCGTTGCTTCTATTTATTATTCGTAAATAAATAGCTTTATTCGCGTCTCCTAAAAACGTCGCTGCTCATAAACTATTTATTTACTTAAACTATTTAGTTAAAATAACTACTATGAAAAAAATAATAACCGCCTTGTCTTTTTTAGTCTTAATCACTTTAAACGCTTCAGCGCAAAATGGCATCGTTGTTTTTCAAACGGACTTTGGCACGAAGGATGGCGCTGTATCCGCGATGAAGGGCGTGGCAAGTTCGGTGGACCCTAGCTTGAAATTATATGATTTAACACAGGAGATTCCTGCCTACAATATCTGGGAAGCAGCTTACCGATTAGATCAAACCGTACCCTATTGGCCAGCAGGTACGGTCTTTGTTTCTGTAGTAGATCCTGGTGTGGGTACAGAAAGAAAATCGGTAGTAGCTAAAACAAAATCAGGACATTATATTGTCACCCCAGACAATGG
>JAGOAO010000037.1 GCA_017983845.1 Sediminibacterium sp. | reverse complement strand
TTGATATTGGGATGGTCCAAAAAATTAGCCAATGCACCATTGCAATTTTCGGTTACAGCAGAAAGACTTTCTGTTTGGAACGATACTTATTACGATTTAGATTTTTACAATCAAGAAAGTTACAATCAACCTGGTTCCTTACAAAATGTATTCAACCATCTTATATTGGGAACACAACTGTATATGGGAAAAGAATTTGAAATTGATTTAGGCTATCATTTCGCACGACGATTCGAATTGAATGTGCCCAATCAACCCAATAGTTTAAATGGGCTAAGCGCTGGATTTAGTTTTCCTTATAAAAGAATGCAATTCCAATATGGCACTGGCTTTTTTCAAAAAAACAGCTACCACCATTTTACATTACAATATGCATTGAAGCAAAAATAAAAGGCTGAACAAGCGTCAGCCTTTTATTAAGTCAATGTTTAAATATCAATTATATTTTTCTTGTGGTGGTTTCCACTTTGTATTTATTGCTTTTTCTTTGGCATCACTGCTTTTGGTTTATTGGCAGGTGTGCTTGCTTGTTTAGGCTCAGTAGTTGTTTTTTTAGGTGCTGCAGGTTTGTTCGCAGCTGGATTAGTAGCAGGTGTGACTACAGTCGGCTCGTTATTTGAAATTAAACTATAGTCAGATTCTGCTTCAATGGCTTCTGCATCTTGGTCGGGTAGGGTTAAGTCTACACTTGAATCCTTGCCCACAAAATTGACATTAAAATCAGTACTTAAATTATCAGGTCTTACAAAGCTGGCATTTCTGTCTAAATTACACGCAGGGTCGTTCGCCACTTTATTCATAAAATAAGCCCAAATAGGTAAAGAACCATGCGCACCTTGTCCAAAGTAATTATCTGTAAAACGGATATATCGGTCATCTGCACCCACCCATGCACCTGCTAATATTTGTGGGGTATAACCCATAAACCATAAATCACTATTGTCATTGGTGGTACCTGTTTTGCCAGCCACAGCCTGTGTACCAATATCATAAGAATACATACTTCTACCTGTTCCTTTTGAAATCACACCTTCCATCATACTCACCATTGAGTAAGCAGTTAGTTCACTAATTACTTTTCTTCTTTGTGGTGAAAAACTTTCTAATACATTGCCATTTTTATCTTCAATTCGATTGATAAAGAAAGGTTGTGCATTGTATCCGCCACCAGGGAACATGGTATAAGCTTGCACCATTTCGAATAAAGAAACCTCACAAGCTCCTAATGCAATAGATGGATATGCAGGAATGTCTGCTTGGATATTTACTTTTTTCAAATAAGCAACCAATTCTTTTGCAGCTTCATTGCCATCTCCATTAATTTGTTTCATGATATAGGCTGTCGCACAGTTTCTAGATTCTGCCAATGCTTGTGCCATCGGCATAGATTGACCCGTACATGATTTTGGCGTATTGGGTACCATACCATAGCCTTCGAAATTTTGTTGTTGGTCCTGCACAATACTGAAAGGGGTGAAGCCAGATTTTTCAATGGCTAAAGAATACAACAATGGCTTCATAGTTGAACCAACTTGTCTTCTGGTATTGATATTCACATGGTCGTACTTAAAAGTTTTAAAATCAATACCGCCCACCCATGCTTTGACTTCTCCTGTGAATGGATCCACTGCTAAGAAACCCGTTTGTAGCATTTGCTTATGGTACTTTAACGAATCAAGAGGCGTCATGATGGTATCGATAAACCTATTTTTATTCCATGCAAAAACACGCATGGGTAAAGTCTCGTCAAATGATTTTCTAATTTCCGTCTCCTCTAGATCTTCGCGTTTCATATTCCTCCAACGGTCTGTTTGTTTAATCGCTAATTCCAATTGATTATTGAAGTCTTTCCAAACAGAACCTGTTTTGATATTGGCTTGCTTGTTAAATTCTTTTTGTAAATAAGCCATATGCCTTCCTACAGCTTCTTCTGCATACAATTGCATACGAGGATTGATGGTGGTGTAAATTTTCAAACCATCTCTGTATAAGTTATAAGCATCCCCATTGTTCTTCTTATGTTCCTTACACCATTTTTTCATGTATTCTCCTAAATAGCTTCTGAAATAGGGGCCTAGGCCATTGTTCTCGTCTAATTTTTTAAAATTGGTCACCAATGGCAATGCTTTTAATTGTTCCGCTTGTGCTGTACTGATATATTTTTGGCCAGCCATTCTATTCAAAACCAAATTCCTTCTCTCTAATGCTAGCTTAGGGTTTCTGTTGGGGTTGTATTTGCCAGGCCCATTGATCATGCCAATTAATAAAGCAGCTTCTTCTATGGTTATTCGATCTGGTTCTTTTTGAAAAAAAGTTCTTGATGCATTACTTACTCCAAATATGTTTTCGCTAAATGGAACTGTATTAAGGTATAGAGTAAGTATTTCTTGTTTGGTGAAACTACGTTCAAGTTTAATGGCAATGATACTCTCTTTAATTTTTTGGATAATTCTTAAGAGTTTATTTTTTGTACCCCAGTTGTCGGTAAATAAATTTTTTGCAGTTTGCATGGTGATGGTCGAAGCACCACCTTGACTTCCTAGGAAGGCCACAGCTCTTAATAAACCTTCACCGTCTATACCATAATGGTCATAGAATCTTTTATCCTCTGTGGCTACCAAAGCTTGCAATAGGTAAGGGCTGATATCACGGTACTTCACACTAATCCTATCTTCTAAATAAAACTTACCCATTGGTGTACCATCTTGTGCGTATACCTGACTTGCTAAGGAAGCGGTTGGGTTTTCAATGTCATCTAGGTCTGGCATATCACCAATCCATCCAAAATTAAGCATGAGGATAAACAACAAGAAGATGCCTGCTGCAATCAGGTAGTATTTCCAGAATAGTCTTACCCAATTCTTAGGTCCTTTTTTAATTGCTGTTGCTGTTGTTTTATTTTCTGAATTCACTTTTTACCCTTTAAGGTTTAAAATAATAATATGATTTGTCTCTTTTATATTGATCCAATTGTACCTGATTGTTGATTTGAATAATATTCGATTTTCCAATCAACGTCAAGTCGTATTGCTTTTTAGCAATAAATGAAATAATTTCTGTGCTTAATCTTGGCTTTACTTTTTGGATATACTGTAAACCTGCTGCTGCATTTGTGAATGGCCCAATCCATACAATATGCGATTGCTCGGCAAACTGTACAAATGTAACTGCTAAATTTAATTTTCTAAATTCTTCGGCATGTACATCTTTAAATGCATTTTGAATTTCTTTTACAAAAACTGGGGAGACGTTTGTTGTTTGCAATGCAATATAGTGTTGTTCCAAGCTATCGTTGGTGAAAACAAGTTGATTTTCTGCTATTGTGAATAGGGCCGTGCTATCTTTGGATGTTTTATTGGAAGGCTTAGTTTCGATTTTATGAGTGTTTGCAAGGCTCGTATCTTTTTTGACAGTGATGGAAGGCCCCTTAGATTGAGCCGTGGCTTCTTCTTCGACAATAACAGTTCTCGTTGGTTTAACAATTTTTAAAGCAGCTAAATAAGCTTCTGTTGCTTTTCTGTTATTGATTTCTGTAATGATACTCTTTGCTTTTGCCTTGATGGGTTCACTTTTGTTTTGCGCAATGAGTTCATTTAATAAAACAATAGCCATGCTGTCTAACCCTTGTTGAGCATACATTTTTACTTTCAAAAACTGATAAGGGGTTTGCCATTTTGTACCTTTGAATTGTTTTTGAGATGCATCCATTTGGGCGCCAAATTGATCCCAATCGCCAATCTGTGCCATGAAATAAGTTTCTTTATAGGCTTCTGTGCTATTTTTATCTATGCGGTCAAGATTTTCTTTGGCTTTCTTTTTCTTAACATAATTTCCCTCAGGGAATGCAGTAGTAATCACTTGAATAAGACTATCAGAAGTAGCCGCTTTGCCTATATGCATGTATTGACTAGCAAGGTCAAGTAGGGCACTTTCTGTAGCAATAGGGTCTATGTTTTTTTGTATCAAAGCAATATACCTTGGTAATGCTTTTTCAAAATCATTGAGTTCGTATAAAAATGTTTTTGCAATTGCTAGTGTTTGTTTGTTCCAAGTTTCCTTAGATTGTTTCAATTCAGTTTCGGATTGAATCAATTGAATTTGGAGTGTATTGGCGCTATCTTTTTTCTTTCCATCTTTCTTAACTGCAAGCGCGGTGTTCGATGCGATGTTAATTTTACTACTGCCTATGCTTGTATTTGTTGTGTTGCTTCTAACTAATTGAATAGTTGTTTTTCTACGCCAGTTGTCTACATTGGGTCTATCTCCCCATTTTTTGATAAAATTAGCCGTACCCATATTGACTGTTTGGGGATTGTCAAAGTAGAAATCGGATTTTACAGTTTGTTTTGAGGTATAGCCAGTGTTGTTAAAGGTATAGCCAGTGTTGTTATTTTTATTGACACCGACTGTATTTGTACTGCTAGTAATTTTCTTGTTAGGATCGGACAAGAGCTCTTTGTTTTCTAATGCAATTTGTTCCTTTCTTTTTTGCCATTGCAAAGCAATCTGCTCCTGGTCTTTTGTTGTAGCGGCATAGATCATTTGCAAACTATCTTCGTTGGCAATCATTGCATCGTAGCTTTCAATTTGATCCATCCACTTTTTTCTTAAAGTAATTTGTTCGTAGTTAGGATAGCTTTTGAGTAAGTTATTAATTTGGCCATAAGCTATTTTAGCTACTGCAAAATGATTGTCTTGGTAATTGATATCCCCTAATTGAACCAATGCCTTTTGTTTTAGTTTAGTATTTTGTTCATTTTTCTGGATGGATGCAATGAGCCATTTGTTCGCTTTGGTTCTTGCATTGTTGCGTAAAGCGAGTTGTGCCATCTCGTAATAAATAATATCCGCAAAAGGTAAATATTTGTCCTTCTTAAGCATTCGCTCTAAAGAATTGGCCAATACTTCCCAGGATTTTTCACCCCGATTCGCTTCAATGCTTGCCATATAAATACTGGCGTATACAGCAATGATTGGGTCAGATGCAATCGCACCAGCTTTCCTATACCAATTGTAAGCCAAGTCAATCTTTTGTTCCTTCTCGTATAGTTGTGCAATCAAATAAGTCCATCTAGCCCTTGTGAGTATGTCTTGAGCATTGTCCAAGCCTTTGATCAAATAATTTGCTGCGCTATCGTAATTGCCAGATTGGTAATAACCATAAGCCAACTGCTCATACATAAAGGGGTGAAGTCGCTTTGGAAAACCAGCATCTGTTTTAAGCAACTGTAACAAACTAATCCCTTCGTTCAATTCGCCAGCTTCAAAATAGTTTCTAGCTTGCCAGATCATGCTTTCGTTTCTGACATTTTTATTTTCCCATGCGCGGCCATCTTCTGCAGAAGCAATACTGAACTTTCCGCTTTTATTTAAGTTACTTCCAATGGGTAGGTCTGCGCCAGCCTCTTTATCATAAAAGGAATAGTTGATGAATTGCAAAATACTTGCCGCAGTGTCAAAATTTTTGTGAAACAAATAAGCTTTTGCTAACATTAAATAGGCGTCATCTACATAATTGCTTCTTAAGTCATGTAAAACGATATTGGCATTGCAACGATAGATGATTGAATCAATGGATTCTTTGGCAGTAACACTCAGATCGTAATCATAAAAAGGAAGTAATTCAGTGAAATCATCTTCATGGACAGCCCTTGCTTTTTGAATGATCTCGTCTAAAGCGACATCCGCATTGAATAAATAGTTGAATTGAGATACAGTGTTTTGGTATGCTCTACGACCTAGGGTATATTTTTTATTCAGCAAACGTTCATAGGGAAGAGGCTTGTCTATTTCATTGATGCCCGTTTTGTCTATTAGGGAATTGGTCTTTTTTGTCAATCCGTCTTTTGCAGCATCCACTTTTTTATTAAAAAAGCTATTGATTTTTTTTTGATTGCTGTCTAAGAATTGGTTGGCTTTTTTAACCAGCTTTGAATTATTAATATCTAAGATCGATTTTGTACTGTCCTGGGCATAAGTTTGGTTGCTCCAAAGGGATAGCATGCCCATTGCTGTCAGGCAAAATAGACGCTTTAAATGAGGATAATTTGAAACTTGTGCCATAGGGTTAAAAACGCCTTAAAAATACGTCATATTCTGTTTAAATAAAGCAAAGGTTGTACCTTTATACAGATTCAAGATTATGCCAAACTTAGATATTAACAATACTTTTAAAAGAAGAAGCAATTCTTATCGATTGGTCGTTACCAATGACGACACTTATGACGAAGTAATTGCCTTCAGATTGACCAGAAAATCTGTGTATATTGGCTTTAGCATCGCTTTTATGTTTTTGGTAGGTTTGACCATTGCCTTAATTGCTTTTACGCCTTTAAAATATTATATCCCTGGATATGGTACCAAAGAAAGTAGATCTGCGTTAGAGCTCTTGAAGATTCGTACAGATTCATTAGAACAAGCGGTACATTTTAAGGAACAATATATAGAGGGGATCAAAAAAGTTTTATCAGAAGGGAATCCTCAACAATTGGATACCATTCCGTTGGTGCTTCCGGAGAGTTTGCCTTCACTTGACTAAAATGTTCATTTTGAAAGAAAAAATCACTTCCAATATTCAATGGGCAAAATTTGCAGGACTAGCTAGTCAATGGGCAATTGCTTTGACGATTTTGATATTTTTAGGCAGGTATATTGACCAAAAAATGAATCAATTGGAGCCCCTTTTCTTGTGGATTTTACCTTCTTTATTTATCGTATTTTCATTATTCAAAATTGTTAGAGACACCCAAATAAAATCTAAAAAATAAATGAACCTCTATTTTCAAAAAGACTTCCGTTCAGTATTTGCACTTTTTTTTGCTGTGCTTGCTTTGGTTTTATTAGTACAAAAATTAGACATACAATTACCCATCAATGGAGTGTTTGTGATGGTCGTAAACGGGATGTTGTTTTCCATGGCTTTATTTAATCATAAAAGAATTAGTCAAGTGGATGTTAAAAATCCCAATGCCATGGTGCGCTCTGTGATGATGGGCACGATGTTGAAATTCATTGTTTTTGGTGGTGCTGCATTATGGTATGCCACACAAAAAAAAGGGCCAATTGGTACCAATAATTTAATGATTGCAATGGCTTTATATTTGATCTATACTTGGATTGAAATCGGTTGGACTAAGCGTAAAAGAGAAGCATAAATTATCAACCATTGGCAAAAGTAGAACATCCACTTCAAGCATTAAGTGCTTATTTGCCTGATGGGGCTTTTGAACCTGTCTTAGCTTTAATCCATCAATACAAAGTCCATTTAACCGTTACAAAAGCAAGAAAGTCTGTTTTAGGGGACTACCGACATCCTTTCTTGGGTGCGAACCATAAAATTTCAGTGAATGGGAATTTAAATAAATATGAATTCTTAATTACACTATTACATGAATTAGGTCATTTGCTTTGTTATGAGCAGTACAAAAACAGGGTAGA
>JAGOAO010000036.1 GCA_017983845.1 Sediminibacterium sp. | reverse complement strand
CCAATATTGAAATTGATTTTTTTTCTATGCGATGTGTCAACTGCCTTCTCGCTACTTTTTTGGTCAAAAGACTCGGCGTAAATACTTTGCATAATGACTTATTTATTCTCTAAATGCTTTGCAGATGCTTCTAGGGCTTCGTAAAATTCAGTTCCGTATTTTCTGATAATGGATTCTTTTAAAAATACATAAGCAGGCACTTTTAACTTTACACCCAAATTACATGCAGCTTTACATAAATCTTCCCTAGGCTCGTAGTTCATGTACTCAATCGCCGGATCTGATTTACTTTGTTGAATTTTAATCGGGAAAAGATGACAGCTAATAGGTTTTTTCCAAGGAATCTTTCCGTCGTTATAAGCTTGTTCGAAAGCACATTTAATAATATTTTGTTCATCCTTATAACCATATGCACAAATACCGCCATTGATGGTTGGTGTCACCCATCCAAACTCCCTGTCATATAAAAACTGTCCTACTGTTTCAATTTCCTTAATCCCTTGTTTGGTCATATAAGGCTTTACAATCTCATAGAATTCTTTTACGTATTCCTTTTCTTGATTGTCCAATGGCGCTCCAGCATCGCCATCTTCACAGCAACCGCCTTTACACTTTGTTAAATCACAAACAAATTGCTCTTCCACTACTTGGTCGCTTACTAAAACATGGTCAATTATAATCATACTAAAAAGATTCAAACAAAGGTATTACTAAATGCTTAAGATTTCCAACGAAAGCTACTGACAAGCTGTTTTAAATCTTGGTATAAAAAGTCAATTACCGGGGCTAATGAATCTGCATTGGGGGTGGTATCAAAATAGAGGGCACCCCTTAAAAAATGACGACTAGAATCGGTGATAAAAAACTGATAGGGACTTGCTACATCTCCCCCTAGGTGAAAAAACACACCCTTAAGTCCCTGTGGATTTTCAAAAGCAGAATCTTCTATAAAGCTAGCTTTATTAGAATGGTTATTTGCAAAGTTATATGCATCACGAACCAACACTTCTAATTTATCTTTTTGAATCGAATTATAGCTAATGTAGACCGTCGCATTTAAGGTTGGGAATTGCAAATTCATCCATCCTGTCTTTTGCTGATCCACACCCAAATAGGCCACTTTTTTGTCCACCACTGCATAGGTAGGGATATCAAAAGCATAAGGCAAATCATTCACCGCATTGGACTGATATGCTTTTCGGGGAAGCGGCATTAAAGGATAGCCAGTCGCTTTGGGGGTATACTTTGAATTACAAGCTGCAAAACCAATCAAGGCCATTGCGAATAGTATAAAAAAGATTTTAGACATGTTCCGGATTGCTTGTAGTGCTTGGCGTGATGATTGCTTGAACTTTATGAATTCTGTTTTTCTTGATCTCTAATGCTGTAAAGCTAAACTGCTTAAATTTCACTACTTGCTGTACCGACGGAAATTCACCTGCAAGCTCTAACATTAATCCAGCAACTGTATCACTTTCTCCTTTTACAGCATCAAAGAAACTAGTTGGCATATCGATAAAATTGCAAAAGTCTATGATAGCAGTCTTACCTTCTATAATATAATGGAAGTCGTCTATTTTTTTAATCATCGCCTCTTCTTCGTCAAACTCATCCTTAATGTCTCCTACTATCTCCTCTAAAATATCTTCCAATGTGATGATCCCACTTGTTCCACCAAATTCATCTACGACAATGGCAAAGTGAATGCGTTTAGATTGAAACTCTTTGAGTAGATCTTCAATCATTTTTTGCTCATGTACAAACAATGCTGGACGGATTAATTTTTGCCACTGGTAGGAGGCTTCTTCTTGCAAATGAGGAATTAGATCTTTTGTATGAATAATACCCGCGATGGTATCTAAGTCGTCTTTATACACAGGGAAACGGCTATAGTTATGCTCCTTAACACTTTCTAACAATTCATTGTAGGTGATGTTGTCTTCTACGCCATACACATCCAGTCTTGTTTTCATAATTTGACGAACACTAATGTTGCCAAATTTCACAATCCCTTTTAATATTTTCTTTTCACTGTCCAATTGGTTTGGAGACGTGGTTAATTCAATCGCATGGTCTAATTCTTCCATACTATAAGAACTGCCCGTATTTTTTTGGGCTAATTTCTTTTCAATTAAATTGGTGAATTTCACCATGAGTCCACTCATGCTTGAAAATAAAAAATATACCAATTGTATGATCCCTCCAAAATCTTGTGCAAATCGAATATTATTTTGCGTTGCCATTACCTTAGGCATGATCTCGCCAAAAAATAAAAGCAATAAAGTGACTGCTAATACTTTTATAATAAATTCAATTCCAGGAACTGGAATTTGATCAAAAATAAAAAGATGATCAATTAAAATATTAGACACCAAGATGATACAAATATTAATAAAGCTATTTGCAATCAACATGGAAGTCAATAATTTTTTGGGATCCTCCAATAAGTCAACGATTCTTTTTAAAGGTCGATGGTTTTTCGTTTTCAAGACTTGTATGTCTTTATAAGACAAAGAGAAAAATGCTACTTCTGAACCAGCAATGGCAAAGGACAAAAAAAGCAATACAAATAACAGTAAAAGTAAACCCGCATCCTGCTGCATTTTTGAAATATCAAAATAAGTGGCTGCTAAAAATATAAACTTACTCGAGTGCGCTTCCATGGTGGAAAGTTACTAAAAAATCATTAATGATCTTTGGGAAAGCATATTTAGAGAACTGCTTAGGCTTTACCCACAAGGCATTTTGAAGCATTTTAGGCATTTTAGCTAGTTGAATACATATAAAGCGTGCCTCAATGGTTTGATGGGTCAAAAGCTGCTTAAAAAGTTTTGGGTGTGCTTCTGCACCAATATACTTCCATTGCTGTTTTGAAAGGGCAAGTTGATGCAACAAAACAGTTGCTACATAGTCCGAAGAAAAGACGGGCAATCGATCATGCTCAAGCAAATAAAACTGAAACAACCCATTCCATACATCCCCTTCACCTCTTTGCTGAAGCATCCAAGCGCCATTGTAGTTGAAACAGAAAAAATCAAAGTTTCTTTTCTTTTTAGTGATACGTTTTAACTTCACTGGCAATTGATTGACCGTATTGACATTGTATGCCACACATTTAGTAGACAAATTGCATACGCCACAATCCGGATTGCTTGGAGTACATACCGTTGCACCAAAATCCATAATCGCTTGATTGTAGGCGCCAGGTGATGCTTTGGCAAGATTATTATTTGCTAGCTCGTTAAAAATGGTTAGACCCTCTTTTGTATCGGTGGGTGTGGAAATGCCGTAGAACCTAGATAAGACCCTAAAAACGTTTCCATCCAGCACTGCATAAGGTAGATTAAATGCAAAGGATGCGATTGCAGCAGCAGTATAAGGACCAACCCCTTTTAATGCCAATAATGTTTCATAAGTATTTGGAAAAACACCTTGATACAGTTTTGAAATTTGTCTTGCAGTAAATAATAGGTTTCTACATCGATTATAATAACCCAAGCCTTCCCATAATTTAAAGACTTTTTCGTCTTTTGCTTTTGCCAAATCATGAATGGTAGGGAAAGTCTGTATGAATTTTTCATAATATGCCCTGCCTTGATCCACCCTGGTTTGCTGCAATATCACTTCACTTAACCATATTTTATAGGGGTCAAGTTCTCCTTTCCAAGGCATTTCACGATGATTGGCTGAATCATTCCATTTTAGGAGCTGTTGGGTAAAATAGGTTGACATTGGACGCAAAATTGCCTAAAAAAAGGGAGATCCTAGCTGGTTTATTCAGAAAATAAGCTAAAAACAGGGGCAAATTAATTCATATATATAAATTATAGAATATATATATGCCTAAAATTATGTTAACAAATGAATAAAAAAAACGTTGATATAGTTGTAAAAAGTGAAAAATTCATTTATTTTTAGTACCAAAACCCAAAACCACACTCCATGAGAAAATCTGATCTCATCAATCAAATCTCTGAGAAAACGGGAATTCCTAAAGTTGATGTTTTAGTCACTTTAGAAACCATGTTCAAAGAAGTAAAAGAAAATTTAGCAAATGGCCAGAATATCTATATTCGTGGATTTGGCAGCTTTATTACTAAGAAAAGAGCCGCAAAAATTGGTAGAAATATCAAAAAGAATATTGCGGTAGAAATCCCTGAACATTTTATTCCTGCTTTCAAGCCAGCAAAAGAATTCGTAAACGAGGTGAAAAGCAAACGTAAGTAGTTAACTTTGCAAAAATCTTTTTGCATTGAAAAAACCACAACTGTTACTCATCTTGTTAGGGCTACTATTATTTAGTGCGCTCTACTTTTTCACTCCTAGATTTGCCTCCAACGCAGGCAAAACCCCTACTCAATCTACTGAAAATCAGACTGTTACTACAGAATCGATTTTAAATACAGCTAAATTAGCCCTTTCGGAAAATCAGAAAATTGCCTTGCTTTCGATTGAAAATCAATTGAAAAATGCATCCAATTCTAAGGACAGTTTAAAGTCATTTAAAGCCATGTCCCAGTTCTGGGCAGATTCAGCACAGAAACTAGCTCCATATTTATATTTCACTTACCGTGCCGCTTTGTTGGAAAATTCTGAAAAAAGCCTCACTTTTGCAGCCCAGCTGTTGGTAGACAATCTACTTACGCCGGATGCACCCCCTGCTCTTCAACCTTGGATCGCAGGAAATGCAAAAGTTCTTTTAGAGAAAGCATTGGTAATCAATCCAAAAAATGACTCCGCTAAAATCAATTTAGGCGCCTGTTATTTATTTGGGAACTTATCTGACAATCCTATGCAAGGGATTACAAAGATCAAAGAAGTGGTGGATGCAGATTCAACCAATTCATATGGTCAGTTTATTCTTGCATTGGGTGGTAAAAAATCTGGACAATATGATAAAGCGATTGAACGCTTTTTAACGGTGTTGAAAATTCAACCCAATCATATCGAAGCGATGATTCATCTAGCAGAGTGTTATGAATTGACCGACCAAAAAGCTTTGGCCATTGACTGGTATACAAAAGTTAGCAATAGCGTCAATATCCCAGAAGCCAAAGAAGCCATCTCCAAAAGAATACAAGATTTAAAGAAATAATATTTTATAACAGAAAAAGAATCGAACATGCCTTGTGGTAAAAAAAGAAAACGTCATAAAATTGCGACGCACAAAAGAAAAAAACGTTTAAGAAAAAACCGTCATAAGAAGAAGAACAAATAGTTCTCTTTAAATACAAGCATTGCTCAATAGAACAATGCTTGTATTCTTTTCCATTGCACGCCACTTCTCTACCTAGCAACTTTACTTTACCTTTTACCTTCCTTTGTAAAGTGGCCGTGTTTTCAAAAAACATAAAGCATTCTCACGCTATTAGGCGAGTTATATGTTTTATTAAAAGTTGCTATTCGTGAACAAAGATTTAATTATTAATAGTTCTCCTGATGGGGTTGAAATTGCCTTATTAGAAGACAAGAAATTAGTAGAAATTCACAACGAAAAGATTGACGCCCGCTTTGCTGTAGGCGATCTATATCTTGGAAAAGTGAAAAAGATTATCCCGGGCCTGAATGCCGCCTTTGTGGATGTAGGTTTTGAGAAAGATGCATTTTTGCACTACACAGACCTAAGCCCGTATGTAAAGTCAATTATTAAGTTCACGCATGATGCGATGAACAATCAAAATAATCAATTTGATTTTTCTAAATTCGAATCTGCTCCTGAAATTATTAAAACTGGGAAAATAAGTGAAGTCTTAAACGGCAAACCCAACATACTTGTTCAAATTTTAAAGGAACCTATTGCTGCCAAAGGACCAAGACTGACATGTGAAATTTCACTTGCTGGACGCTTTGTGGTATTAACGCCTTTCAATGAAATTGTTGCTGTTTCTAAAAAAATTCATTCTTCAGAAGAACGCAAACGTCTTCAAAAAATGATGGAATCCATTCGCCCAAAAAACTTTGGTGTGATTGTCAGAACAGCTGCAGAAGGCAAGTCTACCGCAGAATTACACGAGGACTTACTTACTTTAGAAGCCAACTGGAAGAATATCCAGTCTAATTTAAAAGGCGCAGTTCCTCCTACGCGCATCATGAATGAAGAAAGCAAGACCACAAGCATCTTAAGGGATCTTTTAAATGAAGATTTTAATAAGATTGTAGTGAACGATAAGGCGATTTACGACATTACATTAAGCTACTTGCAAAGAATCGCGCCACACAAGTCAAATATTATCAGTTTGCATAGTGGCGATATTGGCATATTTGACCAATATGGTATTACCAAACAAGTGAAATCCTCTTTTGGCAAAACCATTAATTTAAATAGTGGCGCCTATTTGATTATAGAACATACCGAAGCACTCCACGTAGTGGACGTTAATAGCGGATTTAAGAGCGTTGGTAACAACCAAGAGGAAAATGCCTTACAAACTAATTTGGAGGCCGCAGAAGAGATCGCAAGACAATTAAGACTTAGAGATATTGGTGGAATCATTGTCATTGATTTCATTGACATGAAATTGCCAGAGCATAAAAAGAAAGTGCAAGAAGCATTAGAAGGATACATGAAAACGGATAGGGCAAGGCATTCCATTTTGCCTATTTCGAAATTCGGTCTTTTGCAAGCGACTAGACAAAGGATTAGGCCAGAAGTGAACATCAATACTTCTGAAGATTGTCCAGCATGCTCAGGTACAGGCAAAATCACTGCTACTTTATTATTGGAGGATGAAATGGAGAAGAAATTGGCTTATTTGGCTACACATGGCCATAAAAAGCTGACTTTATTAGTTCACCCTATCATTCATTCACATCTTACAAAGGGCTTCTTTACAAGCATTATTAAGCGTTGGAGAAAGAAGTACAAATTAAAATTACAATCTCAAGCATCCAATACCAGTCATTTGGTTGAATACAAATTCCTAGATGACCAAATGGAAGAGATTAAATTATAATCAAGTTCATGGTCATTGTTATTTAAATGACCAAGTACAATTCAAATTGTTTAAAGCATAAAAAAAGACCCCGAAAATTCGGGGTCTTTTTTTATAGAGACTTTTGTGCTATACTATTTGTATGCTTCGTTTTGCTCCAATTGCTTGTTCACATCCATCTCTCTTTGAGGGATAGGCAGGATTAACTTTGGAGAATTCCAAGCCAATATTCCTACAGCAGTTTGTAATCTCTTAGCATCTGGCAAGAATTGTCCTTCGAAAGCCAATTCTAATTTTCTTTCCTTTAAGATATCAGCCAATGTAACCGCAGTCAAAGCAGGCAAGCCAGCTCTTGTACGAATTGCATTCACGTCGCTTAATGGAGTCGCTCCAACAGAAGTTGTATTTCTTTGGTTAGCCTCAGCTCTTGTTAAATACATTTCAGATAAACGTACTACAGGTACATCACCGTATAAGTCTAAATGCTTCATGCTATAATAGTTGCCTCCAGATAAAACAAAGAAGTCTTTTCTTTCATCGCCAACTTCATATTGAGCAAGGTGTGCCACTTTGATTTTACAATCACTTCTTCCAGCAGTTCCAGAAAT
>JAGOAO010000035.1 GCA_017983845.1 Sediminibacterium sp. | reverse complement strand
AAGCCCATAAAAAAATTCTATAGTAAATAAAAACCACACAATATGATCGAACAAATTCAACAACCCTGGCCTTGGTATGTGGCCGGTATTATTATTGGACTTATCGTACCCGCTTTACTTATTTTAGGTAATAAAACTTTTGGTATCTCCTCTAACCTAAGACATGTATGCGCTGCTTGTTTTCCGGGAGACATTAAATTTTTTAAATACGATTGGAAAAAAGAGATTTGGAATTTCTTTTTTGTTGGCGGTATTTTCCTTGGCGCTTTTTTAGCCAACCAATATCTAATGACTAGTGCACCCATTGAAGTGAGTCCTGCATTACAAACCGAGCTTGCACAATATGGCATCACTAATTTTAATTACATGTTGCCTTCGGAACTATTTAGTTTTGAATCCTTATTGACAGTTCGCGGATTCATCATGATGGTGGTAGGTGGTTTCTTAGTAGGTTTTGGAACAAGGTATGCAGGCGGATGTACTTCTGGACATTCAATTATGGGCTTGAGTAATTTACAATGGCCTTCTCTTGTTGCAACCATTTGCTTTATGGCAGGAGGATTCTTTATGGCCAATATTATTTTACCATGGATTTTATCCTTATAAAAATTAAACAATGAATAACGAAAAAGTACAAAATATAGATAGTAACACTGCCTGCGTAAATGCCTCTGAGCAAACTCACCCAGGTTGGTATAATTTAAAATACACCCTTGTAGGTATCATTTTTGGGATTGTATTTGTAAAAGCAGAAATCATTTCTTGGTTCAGAATTCAAGAAATGTTTCGCTTGCAAAGTTTCCACATGTTTGGTGTGATTGGAACAGCAGTAGTAGTTGGTGCAATATCTGTTTTCTTAATCAAAAAGTTGAATATAAAAACAATACATGGAGAGGAGATAAAGATTGCAGATAAAGAATTTAATAAGGGACAGATATACGGAGGATTGTTGTTTGGATTTGGCTGGGCTCTGACCGGCGCTTGTCCAGGCCCTTTATTCGCGCATATTGGAGCAGGATTTTATGCAGTGTTGGTAGTAATTTTAAGTGCCATTGCGGGTACTTGGACCTATGGGTATTTTAGAGAAAAATTACCTCACTAAAATTGACCATCATTCAATTGTTTAATTGATTTGAAAATTGCAATAAAAAATGGCCTCGAAATTCGAGGCCATTTTTTATATATTCAGTTATCATCTTTACTCTAAAATGATTATTTTTTAATCCATTCAAAACTATTTCGGTGCAATACAATCCAACCATTTTTTTCCATTTTCTTCATCAAACGACTAATCACTTCTCTTGAGCTATTTAAATCAGATGCAATCTCTTGGTGGGTTAACTTAATCGTATTTCCGAATTTCTCTACTTGCTTCTTCAAATAAAACTCTAATCTTTCATCCATGTTTTTAAAAGCCACTTCATTCACCGTTTTTAAGAGCTCTTCGTATCTAGTTCGATAAGTTTTAATCACAAAATAGTGCCAGCTCTTAAATTCACTTAGCCATTTGTCCATATATTTAATTGGAATAGAAATCAAAGTCACATCGGTCATCGCTCTAGCCAATACCTGGCTCTGCTCAGCTTGGAAACTACAAACCATCGACACTGCACATGCTTGCCCCGGTGAGATATAATACATAAAATACTCATCCCCTTCTTCGTCTTCTTGGTATAGCTTTACAGTCCCTTCTATTACCATCATTGTAGACCGAATATTTTGACCCACTTTTAATAAAGGGGTTCCTGCTGGTACTTCTTTGATCTCGGCATTTTCTAAAATGGCGTCATATAATCCATCTTCTAAATTAGGAAACAATACTTTTAATTCTGGCTTTGTTATCATACTGCAATTTAAGCTATTTTATTTTTTCTAAACCACTTAACTAGCGTGATAGATATCATTGCGAGCAAGTATACAATTGAAACAGTAGCAATAGATTGTATCAATGGATAAATGGGTCCTTGCCTTGCTCTTATTCCCCATAATGCCCAGGTGACAACTAAGGCATATTCAACAATTTGGTATTTTTTGAGCATAATGAGTGCAAGTATCACAGCTATACCCATCATCATTACACTCCAATAAACTTCTGAAACCCCAAATGCATCCCATTTGTAGGATACGAACAATGCAGCAAAATTAGCAATAGTCGCAACCGAAATCCATCCCAAATAAACCATAAAGGGCGTATGCAATAATAATTTTTGAGTGGCGGTTAAATCATTCACATGTGATTTACTTTTCAAAAACAATTGAATTAACGTGCTTAAAAACAACAACATGATTAGTACAGATAATTCAATTTGTAAAAAATGCCAGGCAAGTATCCATGCCATATTTAAACAACAGGTAATCAAAAATGGCACATTGATCTGTTCAATGAATGCATACGCTTTTTTATATTCCTCTTTTTTGAAAGTATAAAATGTAAATGCAATATTATACGAAAGCAAGAGCAAATAAATTAGTCCCCATATAGAAAATGTAAATCCTGCTGGCACAAATGCATTTGGATAAAATCCGGACAGTTCACCCGTATTGTAGCCGTTGATTGGTAAAATATTGGCTAATGCATTCACAGCAATTACACCCAAAAAACAAAGCCAGTTAAGAATTATTTTCATTTTAAATATTTATTAAACCAATTGATATGTGCATTATGACGGTGTACAATATAACTTGGTACGCGAATGCCATGGTTTTGATTTGGATAAATAATTAGTTCAGTAGGGATACCCTCTGACTTGAATGCTTGGTACATTTGTTCTGCCCCAATCACTGGCACATTAAAGTCCGCTTGGCTTGCCATGAATAATGTTGGGGTTTTTATTTCCTTCACTTTATAAAATGGATAAGACAATGCTTCCCACTTTCTAGGATTTTCCCAAGGCTTGCCAATCTCTTCTTCATATTGCTTGACATATTGATCTGACCCATATACCGACATCATCAATGAACTACCAGCACCACTTACTGCAGCCTTGAAACGCTTATCTGTCGCAATCGTATAGTTGGAAAGAATTCCGCCATAACTCCAACCTGCAATACCCAATCTATTTGGATCTGCAATGCCTTCCTTAATTAAATAGTCAGCTGCACCAATGATATCTTTCACTTCTTTATTACCCCAGTCTGCATAAATAGCATTCGTATATGCAACACCTCTGCCACTACTACCTCTGTAATTAACTGTAGCAACTGCATAACCAGCCTCCGCATAGATTCTAGAAGTCATATCAAAAGAATAATCATCTTGTGCTACAGGACCTCCATGTATAAATAGAATCAATGGTAAATTTTTAGCATTGCTATCTGGTAAATGTAAAATACTAGAAACAATTGTACCATCAGATGAAACAGATTGAAATCCTTTATGGAATCCTTTTTTCATTTTCGACACAAAAGCATCTTGTAAGTGTGTAAGTCGGTTTGTGGATTTATTTTGATAGCTATAAATTTCATTGGGTGTTTCTAAATTGCTATATAATAAAACTACATTTCCTTTGTCATTCATATCCATTGAACTAAATACACCCATTTCATTGGTTAGTAATTCAGGCTTTTGTGTTTGAATATTAAATTGAACTAAATTTTGTTTTCTATCATCTTCAATAAGAGATAAGATTGACTGACCATCTTTAGACCAAAAAATAGAAGAGAAAGCGCGATCGTAATTTTTTGAAACAATCTTAGCGCTATTCATTTTAAGATCATACACTCCTAATTGAGCGATATCATACATGTCATAATTCTTTTCAGAACTAGATTGCAGGAAAGCAATTTTTGTATTATCTGGACTAAACACAGGGCTACTATTAGCTCCTTTAAAGGTAGTCAATTGCAATGGTGTAGCTTGTTTGGAAAGATGAATTAAGAAAATATCTGTGTTTGAATTTTTGTCAGGATTAGCCGTTACATTACTTGCATATGCAATCATGGAATCATCTGAACTTATAGCTATATCAGCTTCATTATAATTTCCTTTTGTTAAAGTGTCTAATTTTTTAGTACTAATATCAAAAATGTAAAGATGTGTTTTACGATTGTCTAAATAACCTTCATAATCTTGTTTAAACTGGTGACGATTCATTTCATAAGGTACCCTGATTTTTGATTTTGCAGTATCTGCATAATTAAAATCTTTAATGACCATTACCACTTTTTTCCCACTATTAAACCAGCTATAATCTTCGATCTCTCCTTTTATATCTGACACCTGAACACCTTCGCCACCACGACGATCCATTAAAAACAATTGTGACCCATTGTCTTCATCCTTTCCTTTAGATAAATAGGATATATATTTCCCGTCAGGACTCCATTGGTAATTGCCTACACCCTTAGTTTGTTCTGTAAGTGTAACCGTTTCTTTACCATTTGCACTCATCATATATAATTTTGAAATGGACTTATCTTTTGCCTGATCAATTTTTGATTGACTATATAATATCCAGCTACCTTCTGGTGAAATTTTTGGTCTCGAAACGGATTCCATATTGTATACGTCATTAGGTACTTGTGCAAATACAAAACTGGCAATAAGAAAGGTAAAAATGGATAATAAGAGTGGCTTCTTCATGGATGGCAAAATTTTAGTTTAAATAGAAATCTAATTTACTAAATATATCTATGCCGATAGATGAAAAAGAAAGGCGGTATAGAAATACCGCCCGTATTCAGGATTGCTTGCTTGTATTGAGGACCCTGAAAGTCCCTAGTTGTCATGGATGGAGTTGAACCATCGTTAAGGGTTTTGCTGACCCTTGCCTATCCGTTCGGCCACATGACGATGGGTCAAAAATAGGGAATAATTTAATAAAGTCTACTAAATTGGTAGACTTTATTAAATATTTTTAGGTTTTAGCTGAATTAGGCAATTACAATAGGCTATATACCCTCGTTTATTGAATATTTAAGTAAATTGAAGTATTATATCTAGCTTATGGCAAATCGTAGAAACTTTATTCAAAAAATAGGATTGGCAGCAGGAGCTTTTTCAGCCAACAGTTTGTTTCAACAAGCACATGCTGCCGAATTTGAGCACATGCATATGCAGAAACAAGATTTGTCTGCAATTGAAATTGCATCAGACGAAGACTATTGGTCTGTGATTCAACAAGGCTATACGGCTAGTCCAAGCATGATTAACCTAAACAATGGTGGAGTAAGTCCAAGCCCAAGAATTGTACAAGAAGCAGTAGAACGATTTAATAAACTTTCGAACGAGGGGCCTTCCTATTTTATGTGGCGCATATTGGATCAAGGAAGGGAACCGCTAAGGTATAAATTAGCCAACCTTGCTGGGGCCGATCCAGAAGAAGTTGCCATTAACAGAAATGCAACCGAAGCATTGAACACGGTCATTTTTGGATTGAATTTGAAATCAGGTGATGAAATCATTGGTACGAAACAAGATTACCCCAATATGATCAATGCTTGGAAACAAAGAAGTACTAGAGATGGCGTTGTATACAATCAGTTAAATTTTAAATTTCCCATTGAAAATGATGAGGAGATTGTAGCTGCTTTTGAAAAAGCCATTACACCAAAAACAAAAATAATTCATATTACTCATGTAATTAATTGGATAGGACAAATCATGCCTGTTCAAAAATTATGTGCAATGGCAAAGCGACACGGCATTGACACAATTGTGGATGGTGCACATAGTTTTGGGTTGCTTGATTTTAAAGTACCTGAATTAGGGTGTGATTATTTTGGCACTTCATTGCATAAATTTTTATCAGCACCCATTGGATCTGGTATGCTTTGGATTAAAAAAGAAAAAATTTCAAAGATATGGCCACTTGTTTGCAACGACCAGCCTAATGGATCTGATATAAGAAAATTTGAAACACTTGGTACCAGAAGCTTTCCAATTGAACAGGGTATTGGCGAAGCCATCAATTTTCACACTGCAATTGGAAGTAAAAGAAAAGAAGAACGTATTCGTTATCTAAAAAATTATTGGGCGAGCAAAGTAGTTGAGATTCCGAAAGTAAAAATTCACACTTCTTTTAAACCTGAATATGCATGCGGCATCTGCGGTGTAAGCGTAGATGGGATGACGCCAACTGAATTAGACAGTGCTTTGTTTTCCAAATATAAAATACACACAGTGGGTATAGTATGGGAGAATGTAAGCTGCGTAAGAATTACACCACATGTATATACAAGACTACAAGATCTAGATAAACTTGTTTACGCGATTGGCGCAATTGCAAGTAAAAAATAATTATAAAATAAAACAAAAAAAATAGGGAGCGATGCTCCCTATTTTTTTTAAATCAATTATATCAGAATAATTAAAACTAACTACTCACAATTTATTTTAAAATTATTTGATCGTTGGATACACGATGCCCAATTGCTCTAAATAGGAATTGTATTTACTTGGATCGTAATAAAACTTTTCAAGCTGTGGTCTGTAAGTGCCTTGAATCTCTTTATTTAAGTGAATTGCAGGTGGATCGTTCTTGGTAATAAAAGGAATGTACTGAACGTCTTTGGTTTGTACCTCCTTGAAATATTTTTTAGCGTCTGCTACTAAATTTGGCTTGGTGAACAAATCCAACAAGGTCATTGCTGTTGCTTCTGCGCCCACTAAAGAACCCTTATGGGCAATGGGTGTAGCCATTGCTATCGCATCTGCCCAATGGTGTCCTTTTGTTCCTGGAATATTTGCAGGATACCTTAATACAATAGTTGGAAGGTTCCAAGAAATATCAGCAATATCATCAGAACCGCCACCCCATGAAAATGCAACTGATCCCTTTAATGTATCAATGGTTGACTTTAGTCCGTCAATTGGATTGCCTTGTTGATCCTTCTTGGGTGCTTCTACTAATTTTTGAACACCTCTTGCCAATGCTATATCCTTATCATCCCACACAGGCATACCCACTTTTTTAATATTGGCATACATTGCTTCTGCAAGTGGTTTATTAAAATGTCCAGGCCATGCAGTACCCAACATTTGATGGGTCATTTTTGTATTCGTCATCATAGCTGCCCCTTCAGCAATTTTAATACCAGATTCATAATTCATTTTAATGTCCTCGTAAGTACGCTCTCTAAAATAATACCATACACTCGCCTTGCTTGGAACCACATTGGGTTGATCACCCCCATCTACTATCACATAGTGGGATCTATTGGTTGGTTTTAAATGTTCTCTTTTAAAATTCCACCCCACATTCATTAACTCAACTGCGTCCAATGCACTTTTAGCTCTCCATGGTTGGCCTGCAGCATGTGCTGCTTCCCCTTCAAAATCAAAACGCACACTCACTAATCCATTTCCTCCATTATCTCCATAACTTGAAGTAAAATCACCACTTACATGTGTGAAAATACAGGCATCCACATTTTTAAAATAACCATCACGCACATACCATGCTTTTGTTCCAACCAATTCTTCTGCAATACCTGGCCAAATTACAATGGTGCCCGGTAATTTTTCACGCTCCATTAATTCCTTCATTGCAATGGCTGCATATATAATAACTGCTTGTCCAGAGTTGTGTCCTTCGCCATGACCAGGTGCGCCTTCTACAATCGGTGCTTTATAAGCCACGCCTGGTTTTTGAGAAGCTTTAGGGATGCAATCCACATCACTACCTAATGCAATTACGGGTGAACCAGAACCCCATTTAGCCATCCATGCTGTAGGCACATTTGAGATGCCCTGCTCTACCGAAAATCCATTCTTAGTTAAAACCGATGTGATGTATTTAGAAGTTTCCACCTCCTGAAAACCCAATTCTGCATAACTGAATATTTGATCCACCATCACTTGCACTTCTTTTGATTTTCCTGCTACTGCCTGCATAAGCGATTGCTTCATAGCAGCTAAATCTTTTTCGGAATATTTTTTTTG
>JAGOAO010000020.1 GCA_017983845.1 Sediminibacterium sp. | reverse complement strand
ACAATTTTTTTCATCAATTGAATGGTCATGGTTTTATTATTTTTCATGAAGAATTAAATAATTAAGAGACTATAAGTTACAAAAAAAATCCCCTATCCAAAAGGATAAGGGACAAATATATTTAAACCAGGTACGCTTATTTGGCAGCCATCTTAAATTCAATTGTTTTTGTATTTGAAGCAGTTGTTTTTGAAGTCACTACTACCGATAGGTTGTATAACACACCTGGCACTAAACCAGTTACATTAACAGGATTGATCAAGCTTGTACTTGAGATACTATTTGAAAAAGCAGTGGTATTGTCCGCCACTTTGATCATTTTAGTATCAATCGTAACACCACTTGCAGGAATTGCAGTTAATCTCACTTCCATTTTCTGAGTCGTTCCTAAAACAGCATAAATATTACTTGTACCTGGATCGATATCTACAATCACTGCATTAGAAGCAGTTAAGCTGGGCTCAGTCACTACAGGTGGATTAGGTGTAGGTGGAGCAGGACTGTCTCCGCCTTTACTACAAGCCACAAATACAAGGCTCATCAAAGCCAATAATAGTGTGTTTTTAACGCTTTTCATTTTCATCATTTGAAAAATAAAGATAACAATTATTAACAATATATCTAACCTTATGGATCCATCTAACATCTACAGGATTTAAACCTGAAATATAAAGTGTCGATGAGGACGTAGAAATACGGCATTAATGGATATAATGTACGCCTATATTTAAAGATGAACCTAGTCATACGAATTGTATTCATTTTCATGCTTTTGACAGTAAATAGGCCCATATTAATGGGGCAATCAATTGCATTACAGTCATTTACACAATCTGCAGGGTATGGGCTGATTCAATCAAATGCCATTCAACTTGATTGGCAACTAGATCTTGGCCTAACGACTTTGGCATGGAACCCATCCCCACATTATTTCTTTACCCCTGGCTTTATTCAGCCCAATATTTATCGATTCTCAGACAACAACAAGCCGTCCAAATTTGATCCAACCATATTGGCTCAGTTTCAGCATAACGCAAATGCTATTTTACTTTTTTCAAAAGAAACAGATTTGATCATTTTTGGATATCGTGTTTTTGATTTTAGTGGCAGATTGGTTTTAGCTACAAATACTAAAGTAGCAAGTAGTCAAATGCATCTCTCTATACCAACTCCTGCGCTTTCAAATGGGGTGTATTTTATTTTAATAGATTACTTGCCCGAAAATATTGCATTCACCGCATCCTCTATGTACTGGATTAAGTCACTTAAAATTATCAAACAATGAAAAATATTTTTCTACTTTTATCTTTATTGTTGAGCAACCAGATGATTGCTCAAAATCAAAGGAGCATTGCTTTTCAGGCCGTAGCTAGGAATAGTCAAGGTATTGTTATAAGCAATAAACAATTGCAAGTTAGAATTAGTTTATTAACAGATACGATAAAAAACAACATTGTATATCAGGAAATAAAATCAATCACTACGAATACCCTGGGCTTGTTTACTATTTTAATTGGAGCAGATGAATTCGCAAAAATTAAAACAGAGGGTGACTTTACAAAAATAAAATGGAGTGAAAAAGAACATTTTATTCGTGTAGAAATTGACCCGGATAATCATTTGAATTTTACATATGTCGGGCAGCAGCCGATCAACTATGTAGCTTATGCCTTTACTGCAGACCACATAAAGTCTACAGGTATTGAGGGTGTGATTCAGATAGAACAAGGGGGTACAGGAGTCACAAATTTACTTGACATCAAAAAGGCACTGCAATTAGACAAGGTCAATAATACCCCTGACAGTTCAAAAGCATTGAGCAAGGC
The DNA here is from genome assembly GCA_017983845.1 of Sediminibacterium sp. Classification (GTDB taxonomy): domain Bacteria; phylum Bacteroidota; class Bacteroidia; order Chitinophagales; family Chitinophagaceae; genus Sediminibacterium. Next base: position 30,569 of record JAGOAO010000020.1, on the reverse strand, counting down.
AGCATCGCTTGCAATCAGTAATAAATTAGACAAAAAAGACACAGCGAGTTTAAGCAATAGGATCAATCAAAAACTAAATAAGGGGGAGATCAATAAGGCCGAATTAGAGGCAAGCCTAGGATTCCTGCCTTTTCAAACAGATTACGGCGCCTTTTTTGATACAAGCAGGCAAATTGCAACAATCAATACCGCAACCGCAGTTAAATGGAGGGATACAAGTAGTAATAGCAGGCTATACATAAGCAAAAATACCAGCATGGAACCAAGCAGGATATCGGTTGTCAAAGAAGGCGTGTATTATTTACAATACAGTCTTCAGGTAAGCAATGGTCAAATAGCAAATGACGAAATCAGTGTTTGGATCAGACGCAATGGCGCCGCATATCCTAACAGCCTTAGGCAGTTCTTAACTGGCGCCATCGGCGCCAAAAATATTTTTTCAGGACAAGCAATCATTCCTATAGGAGAAGCAGATTATGTAGAATTATTTTTCAGTGTGCGTAATGGTCAAACGCAATTATTGAAAACAAATAACCTTTCTAGTCCCTCCAGGCCCAGTACCCCAAGTGCACAAATCCTCCTATACAGGATACAATAAACATATAAGTCCATTCATAAAATTTCTTTTAAAATACAAGGACGCAACGTTAACTTTAGTTTGACTAAAAATTAACACTATGCGTCGAATCGTTTATCTGCTCTCTTTTGTACTAATTATAAGTACACAAGTATTTGCACAATCTGTACCGAGTCCAAAAAGTCACTTTGGATTTAATATTGGCGACAACTATAAGTTAGCCACATTCACTGCAACCGAGGCTTATTTGAAAAAAATTGCTGCAAGTTCAAACAAGGTTAAATTAACAAATATAGGTACGACCGAAGAGGGACGCAATCATTACATGATGATTGTCTCAAGTCCAGAAAATATTAAGCAATTACAGAAATATAAATCGATCTCTCAAAAACTAGCAAGGGCAGAATCTTTAACAGAGGAAGATGCTAAGCAATTGGCTAATGAGGGAAAAGCCGTTGTATGGATAGATGGCGGATTACACGCAACCGAAGTAGTGGGTATTCATCAATGGATTGAAACGATGTATCAAATCATCACACGTCAAGATGAGGAAACAAAAAATATTTTAAAAAATACCATCATTTTATTTGTACATGCCAATCCTGATGGACAAGAACTAGTATCCAATTGGTATATGCGTAATGCAGATACTTTAAAAAGAGCTACAGCAGCTTTGCCTAGATTGTACCAAAAATATATTGGACACGATAACAATCGTGACTTCTTTATGATGAACATGAGTGAATCAAAAAACATGAGTCGTCAACAGTATATTGAATGGATGCCTCAAATATTATACAATCACCACCAAACAGGACCGGCTGGAACCGTTGTAGCAGGACCTCCTTACAGAGATCCATTTAACTATGTATACAACCCTTTGTTAATTACTAGCTTAGACGCCATGGGTGCTGCTATGAGCAGTCGCTTGAATGCAGAACAAAAACCAGGTTATACCATGAAAGGTGGATCGGTTTATTCAACATGGTGGAATGGTGGCTTAAGAACAACTGCTTACTACCATAATATTGTGGGCATTTTAACAGAGATTATTGGAAGTCCAACACCAATGAATATTCCTCTGGTACCACAAAGATTGATCCCTAACAGTGGATTGCCTTATCCAATTGCACCACAAAAATGGTATTTCAAAAATTCAATTGATTATTCTATCTCCTTAAACTATGCGGTATTAAATTATGCAGCAAGGTATAAGGACGAAGTGTTGTTGAATATGTATAAAATGGGTAAAGCAGCTATTGATGCAGGCAACAAAGACAACTGGACCCTTTCTCCAAACAAAGTTGAAATGTTGAATGAACAATTAAAGGCAGAGAAAAGAGACCTGCGTGTGGATAGTATTGCAGCTCAAAATTTTGCAAAAATATACAAGGCACCCAACTTAAGAGATCCAAGAGGATATATCATTCCTGCAAATCAAACGACCAGTGCTGTTGCTTTTGTCAATATATTAATTCAAAGTGGGATCAAAGTGCATAAAGCAACCAGTGACTTTATGGTGAATGGAAAAAATTACAGCGCTGGATCTTATGTTGTAAGAACCAATCAAGCATTTAGAGCACATGTATTAGACATGTTTGACCCTCAGGATCATCCGAATGATTTCTTGTATCCAGGTGGACCTCCAGTACGTCCTTATGATGCAGCAGGCTGGACACCAGCATACACAATGGGTGTTGAGTTTGATAGAATTTTAAATGACTTCAATGGTCCTTTTGAAGCCATTCCTTATGGTCAAACACAAAATCCAAAAAGCAGTATCATCGTTACACCTAACAGTGTAAATAAATTTTATGTCATTAAATCAACTGACAATAACAACTTTGTTCTGGTGAATGATTTATTAAAATCTGGTAAAGCTGTTTACAAAAACAAGCTTGGATTTTATTTCGAGATCGCTGCTTTGTCAAATGACAAAGAAACGATTGCCAAAGCTGGCATTACGGCGATTGCTGTTGAAAATATACCAGCTGATGCCATTAAAATAGAGAGATTAAAAATTGCATTATGGGATCGCTATGGCGGATCAATGCCTTCTGGTTGGGTTAGATGGATTTTAGAACAACATCATTTTGAGTTTAATTTAATCTATGCAAAAGAAATCAATGCAGGGAATTTAAAAGATAAATATGATGTGATTGTATTTGTGGATGGGGCCATCCCTTCAGTAGTTGCTGGAACTGCATCACCTTATGAAGAGAAGGAACCAAGCTTAGACGAAATACCAGCAGAGTTTCATCCAATGCTCGGAAAAATCACTGCAGATAAATCTGTCCCTGCATTAAAAGCATTTATTGAACAAGGTGGCGCTGTTGTTACCATTGGTTCTAGTGCAAACCTTGCTTATCATTTAGAACTTCCGGTAAAGAATGCAATTGTAGAAATGAATAACGGGAAAGAACGTGTGCTACCAGGAGAGAAATTTTATATACCAGGAAGCATCTTACAAGTGGCAGTCGCGCCAGAATTGAAAGCGAACTGGGGTATGAAAAACAAGGCGGATGTCTATTTTAACAATAGCCCTGTTTTCAAAGTACAGCCTGCAGCAATTGCCAACGGAACAATCACTCCGCTTGCATGGTTTGCTTCTGACAAAACATTAAGAAGTGGCTGGGCCTTTGGTCAGGCTTATTTACAAGATGGTGTAGCTGCGTTTGAAGCGAAAATTGGAAAAGGTAAGTTGTTTGTATATGGACCTGAAATCACGTTTAGAGGCCAAACACATGGCACTTATAAAATGCTATTCAATCAATTGTACAAATAGTTTTAATTGATGCAGTATTGTCTTGTGTACTAAGGCCACTAAAAAGGAGCTACAATTTGTAGCTCCTTTTTTATACTATTAATTTTATGCAGGAATTGAACCGTACAACAATTATTCTTTATCCAAATGGTTGCTCGATAGAAATACTTTGCTTCGAAAAATAATGAGGACCGTCTTCCGCAATATATAAACAGTCTTCTAAACGAATGCCAAATTCGCCAGGAATAGAAATGGTTGGTTCATTACTAAAACACATACCCACAGCCAATGGTGTAGTATTGCCTTTCACAAAATTGGTCCACTCGTGTCCCTCAAGCCCAATACCATGTCCTGTTCTATGTGGTAATCCAGGTAATTTATAATTGCTCAAAAATCCTGCTTTTTCAATCACGGCTCTTGCCGCAGCATCTACAACTTCACAAGGGGCACCAATTTTGATGGCAGCAAATGCTGCGTTCTGTGCCGCTAATTCAATATTCCACACATCGGTTTGTCTTTGTGTTGGCTTACCTACCACTATCGTTCTTGTGATGTCAGATGCATAACCTTCTACACTTGTTCCGCCATCTACCATCACGATATCACCTTCTTTAATGACTTGTGGTGTGATACTTCCATGAGGCAAAGCCGAATACTTTCCAACTTGTACAGAAGCTCCACCGCTATAACCCAGCTTTCTAAATGCCGCACTAATATTACCGCTAAATTCAGACTGAGACATGCCAGGACGAATAGTCGCAAATGCTGCTTGATATGCTTGAATGGTGATATCACTTGAGTATTGCATCAAAGCAATTTCTGCTTTTGACTTATACATTCTACAACCAGCAGTCACTGGAGTTGCATCTACTATCTCAAAACCTGTCGCTAATTTTTTTACACCATCTGCAATGAAAAAACGTACACGCTCTTCCATGCCAATTTTTTTATATTTAACACCTCTGTCTTTAATGATTCCAAAAATTAAAGCATAAGGGCTTTCGTGCTCTTCCCAACATCTTACTTCATCTCCAAAAATAGGATTCAATAATTCCATCGCTCTATCTTCTTCAAATTTTGGACAGACATAAGCAATTGCACCTTTTGCTGGAATCACTACACCGAATGTTCTTTCACTTTGTCCCCAGCGCATGCCTGTAAAATAAAAACAAGAAGCAGTGCCTTCTAAAAAAATGGCGTCCATTTTTTCTTTCGCCATAATGGCTTGTGCTTTTGCAATACGTTGTTTACGTTCTTCCACAGTAATTGGCACTACCCCTTCTTTCATCGGAACTAAATCACGGATAGACTTAGGTAAGTCAACATTGATTTCAGTTTCACTTGCCAATACTTTACCACTTAAGCCCAATGCGCCTGCAGATAAAAAAGCAGTGCTTAAAAATTTTCTTCTATTTTGACTCATCATTAATTCGTTTTTTATACTTTTTAATTTATACGCTTTGGTTATTTCCTAAATTGAATTTCAAATTGTCTTACCAAGCGATTCCATAATCCTCTCCATGGTTTGAGCTTCCACCCCACATTGAACCATGCTTCCAATCAAATAAGATGGCATTGATTGGTCCACTTGTTCGGTCATCAAAGCTTAAGTTATAACCCCTTGCTCTTAATTCTTTACGCACCCACTCAGACACATTATCATGTAACAATAAACTTCCTGCTCTTGGTTTTCTGTCTGCCACTTTTGTGCCGCCCAAAGAAAGCCAAAGTTGATTGGTGTTGATATTTGCAGCTTCAGAAGCTTCTTGCACGGTCATACCAAACTCAACCATATTTAAAAAGAACTGTAATAAATTTTGATCCTGTGTATCGCCACCTTGTACACCAAAAGCCATATAAGGCTTGCCGTTTTTTATAGCTAAGCTTGGTGTTAAAGTGACCCTTGGTCTTTTTCCTGGAGCTACTACATTGAATGGATTTTGTGCAGAATCCAACACAAAACTTTGCATACGTTGACTCATACCCACGCCTGTATTACCCGCTATCGTTGCAGGCAACCATCCACCACTTGGTGTGATAGATACCACCCAACCTTCTTTGTCAGCGGCTTCTACTGTAGTAGTACCCCTCCATAAACGATCCATATAATCCGCATCGATTAGTAGTTTTACATTTGGATTTAAAGCAGCGACTGTTCTTAAATCATGTGCTGGCGCAAATCCAGTTTTTGCTTTACCTGTATCAGCAGCAGGCTGAAAACCTTTTGCTTTAATTAAGTTAAGATATGGATTTGTTTTTCCTTCAAATGGATACGGATCACCAGGACCCGCGTTGGCATTGTTCATGGCCATATTGATCTCGCTAGCTCTTTGCTTTGCATATGCTTTACTCAACAAGCCTTCCATTGGTTGATTTGTAGAAAACTTAGGATCACCATAATAAAAATCACGATCTGCAAAACTTAAATTCATTGCTTGATAAATGGTATGGATATAATCTGCAGAATTATATCCCATTTTTTTTAAGTCAAAATTTTCTACAATATTTAATGCTTGTAGTAAAGAAGGTCCTTGTGTCCAAGCTTGTAATTTATAAACATCAATCCCTTTGTAGTTCACCATCGAAGGTGCTTCTTCTGTTGGTTTCCAATTTTTTAAATCTTCTTTCGTAATCAATCCGCCTTGTTCTTGTACACCTCTTACAAATTCATCTGCTATATCCCCTTTATAAAAACGATCATACGCAGCCCAGATAGCCTCTTTACGAGATTTGCCTTTTTTCAAAGCATCTTGTTCTGCATCCACCATTTTTTGTAAAGTGTTCAATAAATCTTTTTGAACAAATATTTCGCCCGCTTCTGGCGCTTCACGTTTTTCACCCAAATGTGGCAACAATACTTTTTTACTATAAGGCCAAGTTTTAATCAACGCCTTTCCACGCTCTATACTATTTGCTGTTTGCGCATCAATTGGATAACCCGCCGCTAAGTTCATAGCAGGTGCCAATACTTCTTTTAAGCTCATAGAACCATAATTCGCCAACATCAAACAGATACCTCCTGGTGTGCCAGGTGTCGTTGCTGCCAGGGGACCATATTCCGGAGGAAAGCTAAAGCCCTTGCCCTTAAAGAATTCTGGCGTAGCTCCTGTTGGTGCAAAACCCATAGCACTAATGGCAATGACTTTTTTTGTATTTGGATTGTAAATCAACGCTTGCGTTTCTCCACCCCAGCTCAACACATCCCACATAGTACAAGTCGCTGCAAGCATGGCACATGCTGCATCTACTGCGTTACCCCCTTTTTGAAAGACCATGGATCCTGCAGTAGCCGCTAAAGGTTTACCCGTGATGGCTACCCAGTCCTTGCCATGTAAGGGAGGTTTTTGAGTTTGTTGCGCCATAACATTAACGACACAAAGGCTTGTCAAAACAAGCGTTACAATATACTTTTTCATAGTTGATTGATTGGTCCAATGAAAATACATTTTTTATGACTAATAAATAAAAATGAATGACAAATGGAATAGGATTCAGTAAATTGAGTAGACAAAATATGCTTATGAAAAAATTACTCTTTTTCCTTTTCCTTGCAAGCACTCAACAATTTGCAAAAGCTCAAACCGCAGACTTTATTATTCGTAATGGAAAGTTAATTGACGGAACTGGAAATCAATGGCAATATAAAGATGTGGCCATTCAAGGCACTCAAATTATTGCTGTTGGTAATTTGAAAAACTGGAAAGGAAAAAGGGAAATTGACGCGAAAGGTTTAATTGTCGCCCCAGGTTTTATTGATGTTCACGGACATTTAGAAGGCGGTGAAACAAGAAACCCATTGGCAAGTAATTTTTTATATGATGGTGTAACGACTGTGGTTACCGGAAACTGTGGAGGATCTGCAGACAATTTAAATACTTATTTCAATCAGTTAGATTCCATTGGTATGTCTATTAATATTGCCTCCCTAATTGGACATAACACTATTCGCAAACAAGTGATGGGCACTGCCAACAGACATGCAACCGAGGTCGAGCTGCAACAAATGGAAAAAATTGCAGCACAAGCCATGAAAGACGGTGCAGTGGGGATGTCTACAGGTTTGATTTATATTCCAGGTACTTATGCGCCCACCGAAGAAGTAGTGCGCCTTGCAAAAGTCGTGGCAGCAAATGGTGGAGTGTATGCGTCTCATATTCGTAACGAAGAAAATCAAGTAGTGGATGCAGTGAACGAAGCAATCCATATTGGAAGAGTTGCAAATATTCCAGTTGAAATTTCTCATTTTAAAATAAGTGGCCAAAACAATTGGGGAAGAAGTAAAGAAACTATTCCATTGGTAGTCAATGCAAGAAAGGAAGGGATTGATGTCACGATTGATCAATATCCTTATACAGCAAGTAGTACACAGTTAAGCGTGTTGTTGCCAGACTGGGTTTTATCAGATGGACAAGACTCCATTTTTGCAAGATTAAAAAATCCAATCATTCGCAAAAAAGTGGCCAACGAAATTATTGGCATTTTAAAAGAAAGAGGGATCAAGCATTTTACCTATGCAGTTGTTGCAAATTATAAAGCGGATAGCAATTATAATGGAAAAGATATTGAAGCGATTAATTTATTGAGGGGCAATAAACATACCGCGTTAGCCGAGGCGGAAACGATTATTCAAATGATGGAGCAAGGAGGAGCACAGATGATCTATCATGGCATGAACGAATCGGATGTGAAAGCGATCATGCAATATCCATTCAATATGTTTGCAAGTGATGCAGGGATAGCAATGAAGGGCTATGGCAAACCACACCCAAGAGCTTATGGCACCAATTCCAGAGTATTGGGAAGATATGTTAGAGAAATGGGGGTGCTGAGTTTGGAAGAAGCCATTAGAAGAATGACTTCATTGCCCGCTAGTAAGTTCAACATAAAAAACAGGGGTATCATTAAAGAAGGATTTATTGCAGATGTTGTTGTGTTTAACGAAAATGAAGTTTCAGACAGGGCGACTTTTACAGATTCGCACCAATATGCAACAGGATTTAAATATATCTGGGTGAATGGTGCATTAAGTATCGATGAATCAGTACAAGTGCCCATTAGAAAAGGTATTTCAATTAGAAAATCAAAATAAATTTAAAAGAATTAGAAAAATATTTTGATCAAATGTTAAAATGATGTCTAACTAATGATCAATAGTATAGTGGTGGGAAAAATTTAAAATATCAAAATAGTTAAGCCAAATGCTTAGTTCATTATATTAGGCTTGCTTAATATTGGCGCAAATTGCTTTTGCCAAATCTGATACCCCTTGGCATTCATGTGTAATTTATCAGCAATAAATATATCCTTTAGCACTTCTTTGTTTTCATCTAACATCCCACTATGTACATCTAAAAACTGCATGTTTTTTTGCGTGGTGATATATGCTTTTATGATTTTATTCGCTTCGAGATACTTTGATTCTAAATGCCATCTAGCAATACTAGGCTTTATAGATACAAAAACAATTTTTGTTGACTTAGGCAACTTATTTAATAAGATGCTATGTAAGGTTTTAAATCTTTCCAATACCGTTGCAGGACTTACAGTATCCACATCCGCCATGTCATTTTCGCCACAATAAATAAAAACTTGCTTTGGCTGGTACTTGACAATGGCATCGTCCACAAAATAGATTAAGTCTACTAAGGTTGCCCCACCAAAACCCCTGTTGATAATAGGGTAGCCAGGAAAATACATGGCAACGTCTTTCCACTTTGTAAAAGAAGAACTTCCAGCAAAAACAATCTGCCCTTTTGGAGGCATGACAATACTATCCGATTTTTTAAATTGTTCAACTTCTTGTTTGAAAGGCTGAGCAAAAACAGCCAGGGTATTCATACATAGAACAAATACAATTAAACCTTTTAAATAGCCTTTGTTAAGTTCGTTTTTTATCATAATCAAAATCGATTTGTTAATAGACTACAATCCTAAAATGCCACAGCGCTTATTGATAATCCGATTCATTAAAGTCATCTTCTTCTGAACCAAAACTACCTAAGTTCATCATGCTACCCATTAGATCATTGAATTCAATCTTCCCGTCAATCATTTTTTTATTAATTAAAGAGAATGCTGCAAGACCATGTAAAACAAATTCCATTAATAAAGTAGACTCTTTTTCATTTGCTTGTGGATAATACTTTTTAACCAAACCAAACAAGCCATCTACCTTATACAAGGCAATGACCTTGTCTGCGTCTTTCATGTCCAATAATAGGTTTAAATGATTCCCTCCGTCAAACCAGCCTGTAATTGCTTTATATGGATTGTCCAACGCCTTTTCTTCTCCTTTTTTGTTGACCATCTTTTTCTTCTTCAACAATTCCGGATTCGGGAAGTACTCAATAAATTGAGTTCGGATTGCTTTGTTTAATAGATTGAGTGCCACTTCATATGGACCCTCTTGTTCGCCTTCGTATACCAATTCGATTTTCCCGGTGATAGAAGGTATAATGCCCATTAAATCACTGATCCACACATAAGTGTGTTTTTCATTATGGATAATCGCACGACGCTCAGCAGAGCTAATCGCATTTTCAAAAGCAGCAATTGTTAAACGTGCACTCACACCGCTTTTCTTATCAACAAATTCATTGGACCTTGCTTCAAAAGAAACCTGTTCAATCAAACGCTTAACCAAATCACTAATATCAACTCTTTGTTTTTGCGCCTCTAAAATATCTGCTTCTTGTTCGGTAATCGCTAAAGATGTTTCTAGAGTTTTTGGATAATGCGTTAAAATTTGACTTTCAATTCTATCTTTTAATGGTGTTACAATGCTTCCCCTGTTGGTATAATCTTCTGGGTTTGCCGTAAACACAAATAAAATATCCAATGGCATACGCAATTTAAAACCACGAATCTGAATATCTCCTTCTTGTAAAATATTAAACAACGACACTTGTATTCTTGCTTGCAAATCGGGTAATTCGTTGATTACAAAAATGCAACGATTGCTTCTTGGTATAATACCATAGTGAATTACTTTTTCGTCAGAGAAGCTCAACTTCAAATTAGCCGCTTTGATTGGATCTATATCGCCTATTAAGTCCGCCACGCTTACATCTGGCGTAGCTAGTTTTTCTCCGTAACGTTCAGAGCGGTGTAACCACTGTATAGGCGTATCATCGCCGTGTTCTGCAATTAAATCTTTTGCAAACTTACTCAATGGTTTTAGTGGATCGTCGTTCACCTCACTGCCCATAATCACTGGAATATATTCATCCAACAAATCGGTCATCTGGCGTGCCATTCTTGTTTTAGCTTGTCCACGTAAACCTAAAAATAAAATATTATGTCTGCTTAACAAAGCACGCTCTGTGTCCGGTATCACCGTGTCTTCGTATCCAAGAATTCCCGTGAAAGGATTTTCTTTGATTTGTAAACATTGAATTAAATTATCTCTCACTTCGTCCTTAATAGACTTAGACTGATAACCCGATTTAATTAATTTTCCGAGCGTATTGATTTTTTCAATGTCGGTTGTTTTTGTAAGTTCTTTTTTTGCTGCCGTTTCTTTTTTATTAGCCACTTCTATTGTTTTATCTGTTTCTTTATTTAATACACTGTTTTTCTTTTGCCACTTTCAAAGTCATTGAATATAAAACTTCCTAGTTTGTCCAAAGATGCAAAAAATGCTTTGCCATGATTCATTTCAGTAAATTCTTCTACAAACTTTTGCAGATAAGGATCTGCTGCAATCATGAATGTAGTAATGGGTATTTTTAATTTTTTACATTGTGCAGCCAAATTTAAACAACGATTCACCACTTTTCTGTCGAGTCCAAAACTATTCTTATAATATTTAGAGCCAATTTTTAAACAGGTTGGCTTGCCATCCGTGATCATAAAAATTTGTTTATTAGGATTTTTACGACGACGCAATAAATCCATCGCCAATTCCAAACCTGCTACTGTATTGGTATGATAGGGTCCAACTTGTAAATAAGGAAGGTCCTTGATTTCGATGCTCCATGCATCGTTTCCAAAAACAACGATGTCGATGGTGTCTTTAGGATATTTGGTAGTGATGAGTTCGCACAATGCCATCGCCACTTTTTTAGCAGGGGTAATGCGATCTTCTCCGTACAATATCATAGAATGCGAAATGTCAATCATCAAGACGGTGGAGGTTTGTGTTTTAAAATCACTTTCACGAATGAGTAAGTCGTTTTCGTGCATGGTGAAATTTTCTACTCCATGATTGATCTGGGCATTACGGATACTCTCTGTAAAATCTACCTGGTCGATATTGTCCCCAAATTGAAAAGCCCTGGTATCTGGACTTAGTTCGGCACTTGGACCGGTTTTATTGGTTTGATGATTTCCCTTTGTTCCTTTTTTCAGTTTACCGAAGATATCCTCCAAGCTCTTCTTACGGATAGTCTGTTCTGTTTTGGAGGTAATTTTAAATGTTCCATCTGGTCCATTTTCCTTCAAGTAGCCGTTTTCCTTTAAATCCTCAATAAAATCACCCATTCCGTAGTCGTCATTGGTGAATTTATGCTTTCGGTCTAACTGATTCAGCCAATCTAAAGCTTCGGTTGCATCCCCATTGGTATAATTCAATAGCTCAGTGAACAGATCGAGCATTTGCTCGAACATGGTCTTTTTATTGTCTGCGGCCTTAAAAGGTGAAAATTGAAATCCTATCATAACGTATTCAATATTAACAGAAAATGTTGATTATTGTTGCTATTTAGGATGAATGATTTGGATTTGTAACCTTTTATTAACCATTTCGTTGTAAACAACAAGCAACCGCTTAAGTACTTATTTTCCCTTCCAGCATATTACCCAGTACCTTGCATTGTATAGTAGGTTAGTTTTACGCAAATTCATCAGAAAATCAACAAATGAAACATTTAGTTTACTTTTTATTATGTGTTATAAGTATTCAAAATTTAGATGCACAAGAGGTTAGTAGCGTCAAAATGGTTAAAGATAGTAACGAGGTCAAGAAAACATTGATTAGTCCCGACAGTGTTCATCAATTAAAACAAGTAGTGGTTTCAAGCAAAAAACCACTTTACGAGGTAAAAATTGACAAAACCGTCATCAATGTAGACGCTTCCCCATCTAATGTGGGAGCAAATGTGATTGAAGTATTGGAAAAGTCACCGGGCGTATACGTCGACAAGGATGGAAATATCTCCTTAAAAGGCAAGTCCTCTGTTTTGGTATTAATAGACGGACGACCAACCTACTTAAGTCCTGCTGATTTATACAATTACTTAAGGACACTCCCATCTACCTCAATTGATCAAATAGAACTAATGACCAATCCGCCTGCAAAATATGATGCTGCCGGAAATGCAGGCTTGATTAATATTAAGACTAAGAAGAATAAAACTGCCGGGTTGAATGGAAGTTATAATGGAAGCATGGGTCAGGGGGTTTACAACAGAAATAGCAATGGGTTGAATTTAAACTTTAGAAAAAATAAACTAAATGTGTTCTCTAACTTAAGTTATTCCAACTGGGAAGGTTTTAATAACATAGCAATTTTAAGAAAATATAAGGATCAAAATAAAAATGTGATTGCCATTTTTGAACAAGATGCTTTTTCAAAAAATGAAGAAAATGATAATATAAATTTTAAAACAGGATTGGATTATAACTTAAATAAGAAAACAAATATTGGCGCAGTCATCTCTGGTTTCTCCAATCCAGAAAATCAAAAAAGCAATAATATTAGCATTTTAAAAAACGGGAGCAATCAAACAGATTCAATTATTAATTCAGAAAATGATTTTAGAGTAAATTGGAAAAACCTTTCTGCTAATTTTTACTTACAACACAAATTTGACACATTAGGGAAAGAAATCAATTTCGATATAGATGCAAGTAATTTTACTTCAGATGGATTTAGTCAATTGAATAACCAAATGCTCAATGCAGACAAAAGTATTCGATATAGAGAACAACTCACTGGAGCGTTTCCGATTGGTATAAAAATTGCCTCATTTAAAACAGATTACGTACAACCCTTGTCAAACAAGGGAAAATTTGAATTTGGCTTAAAATCCAGCTTTGTACAAACGACTAATGAAGCAAATTTTTTTACAATTGAAAATGAAGCTAAAATTCCTGACTTTAACAAAACAAACAGCTTTGATTATAAAGAAAATATCAATGCCGCGTATGTAAACTTAAGCAAGGAAGTTAATAAATGGGGCTTTCAATTAGGATTAAGGGCCGAGAACACCAATGCAACTGGTTATCAAAAAGGAAATGAAGTAAGATTAGATTCCGGTTTCAACAGAACTTATACCAATTTATTTCCAACCAGTTATATCACCTATAAGGCAAATGACAAAAACGAATATGCCATCAATTTTGGTAGAAGAATAGATAGGCCAGGTTATCAAGACATGAATCCGTTTGTTTTTTATATAGACAAGTATACTTACAATAAGGGAAATCCATTTTTACAACCACAGATTGGGAATAATTTTGAATTAGCGCATACCTATAATCAATTCTTAACAACAACTATCAACTATACGATTGTCAACAGAATTTTTCAGCAAGCAATGATACAAGACGGCTTTGCGACAATTTTACAACCAAACAATATTGGGACAAAAACTAATTTTGGAATTGCATCAAACATTCAATTGTCTACCAAGAAAATATTGAGTTCTAATATATATTTAGCCTATACACATGATAATTATAAAGGAAATGTAGCTGGAGACCCGTTAGACATTTCTGCTGACATGTATTTAATAAGTGTAAATAATCAATTTAAGTTTGAGAAAGGTTGGAGTGCAGAAATTAGTGGCTGGTATCGAACCAAAGGAATAGAGGGTCAAATAATAGTTAATCCATTAAGCCAGGTGAATTTGGGGGTTCAAAAACAAGTGCTCAAAAAGAAAGGGACACTAAAACTTGGTCTAAGAGACCTCTTTTCAACCAATTTACCGTCGGGGTCTATTCGATTCAGTAATACAGAAGCCAACTTTAGCAACCGAAAAGACAATAGAATTTTAAGCATGAGTTTCACTTATCGTTTTGGTGGGAATTTTAAACCCACAAGCAGACAATCATCTGGCGTAGAGGATGAAAAAAGCAGGGTCAAGGTCGGAAATAATTAATTTCTTGATTCGCGATATACGAATTTATTGGGAAAATCGTATTTTTGACCAATGAAAGCACATAAAGGCATGCGACCTCAGGATATCGTAGTCCTACTTAAAATTTTTAGTCTAGGTGAGGAGGAATGGCTGAATAAGGACTTGGCGAGCAGTTTATTCATTGCACAATCAGAGATTTCAGCGTCATTGAACAGGTCTGTCTATGCTGGATTAATTGGAATAGATAAAAAAACGATTCAAAAAACCGCTGTTTTTGGTTTCTTAGTCTATGGATTGAGGTATATTTTTCCTGCGCAAGCTGGCACTTTGGCCAAAGGCATTCCAACAGCAGCAACTGCTCCCATATTAAGAGATGACTTCCCAAACGAAAACATGCTTGTTTGGCCAGATCCAAAAATGGAAACCAGGGGTTTATTAATAGAACCGCTTTATCCCAAAGTAGTAGAAGCAGTAAAATTGGACCCCATGTTATATGATTTATTGTCCCTCGCCGATACCTTCAGGGTAGGCAATGAAAAAGAAGTCGCTAGAGCAAAGGAATTACTAAGCAATATCTTTGGACAGGGTGACGATTATATTAGCTGTTAAACAAGGACCGCTATCCATGTGCTTAAGCAGGTATAAAATATTCTGGGTATAGCTTAAGCAAATTTTGAAAGCTATATAACAAACCCTTTGGGGAACAGTAACTATGCTTGAACCTTTGTTTCACTTGTTCATGGAGCCAAGCTGCCAATTCAATACCCAAGTCTGATCTTGGATCAATCTTTCCAAATTCTAAAGTAGCCCCTTTTGCTTTTAAAATTGTCAAAGCCTCTTGATATAGTGCCAATAAGGCCTGTGGTTTTAAACGGAAAAGATTGTACAAGTGAAAAATATCAAACACTAAAAAATAGATATGTTGCTGTCCTGCAGCACTTAAACCCCCATTCACCTGTAAAAACTGAGCCAAATTCCCAGGCTCTACAGTAACTGCAGCCACCATGCCTTGAAAGGGATGAATTGTTTTAAGTTTAATTAAATCAGGGGTGGCAATGAAACGACCTTCAAAATTTTCATTTAAATAAGTGAGTTCTAATTTACCCTTCACTTCTAAAGGCGTACTAGATTCTATAAAGAGTTCCAAGTCCTTTTTAGATTGAACTAACTCTTTTTCAGGTTTTTGATTCGATACAAGCATGGCATGATTGACTTTAAATGGATTAAATAAATCAGACCAAGAAAAATGATAAAGGGAATTACGTTTGTTTTTTTGACAGTAAGTCCTCATCGATTTTACCACCGCGGAGTTTGACTCTCTCGGTTGGCAGCCATTTAAGGCTTCTTGATGATGGCACAAAGATAGGGCATAAATAAAAACGAACCGAAAAATTTTGGTTCGTTTTTATAATTTATCGTACAAAAAAAACTGCAGGAACTGGTCTTTGTCCTGTTGGATCGGAGGGCTTGATGGTTTCTTTGCCGTTAATTAATAAGCAAGAACTTCCGCCTCCATCTAAATTGATTGCTTCAACACAACCAAGTTCAATTAATATTTGTGCGGTTTCTGTTAAGGTGGTGCCCACTGCAATATTTTTCATTCGACCTTGTACAACAAGTAAAATTAATTGTCCGTCTTTTGTATAGCCCATTGCTGTTCGTGGATGATGATCAGCGATGGCCTTGCCGGCAAATTTTTTCTCCTCGTTGTTGGTAATAAAAACAGCGCCCTCTTTTGCCAACACTGGACCTCCGCCTACAGCCCATTTCAATTTCCATTTTTTTAAATCTAAGGCCTTCTTTTGTTCCATTGACAATGCCGAATAAGCATCTTTTATAGGTGTCATAGGATTTTGTTGAAATAACACATACTTACTATTTGAATCTGTAAAAGTATATGCCACATCCATTTTTCCTTTTTTATCCATACCAATTGCAGAAGACAATACATGTGTATAGGTTAAACTATCTTTCCCCTTTCCTTCTATATCCTGCTTATTGAATGCAAGTATCTCGCCTCCCTCCACTAACACGTTTAAATTGGTGTTGTTTTTAAATTCAAAAAAAGAGGCATTCATTACAATGCTTGGGCCAGTTAGTCGTTCATAAAATCCAGAAGGCGTCATGCGTCTATACAATGTGGTGTCTACGCCCATTTTAATAACAGGGTCCTTGGTGTTCACAAGCACATAATATGCCTTGAATGCACTGTCATTTAAGGTGGTTGATATAGATGCAAATGCTTGAATCGAATTTGTTTTCAAATCAAAATCACTTGAAACATTTTTCCATTCCACTTTTTGTGCATTCGCTTGTTTAAATCCAGTTAGACAGTTAATACTGAATAGCAACAACAATTGGAAATGATATAAATTAAAGCGGATTGACTGTTTCATTATTGGATACGTATATTGAAAAATAGGGATTACCTAAAGTTAAGACATCTTCTCTTACAAAATAGTCCACAAAAAAGGCCTCCCGAAATCGGGAGGCCCATTATTCAAATCTTACTAAACTTAGTCGTTGACTACTTTGTAGAGAACCACATTTCTTTTGTATGGTAATCTAAAGTAGTAGCACCAATTCTGTTTAACTCATTGATGTTCCAAACATACTCAGAGTTAAATCTTGGACGCATTCTGTACACTAATTTACCACCATTGTCTGGGAATAAATCCGCAGTTGCTGGAACAGTAAATCCTGTATATACTTGAACACCATTTGCATCTTTATCTGTGTAATGGTATCTACGCATATCCACCCATGTTTCAAAAGTACCATGTCCCCAAAGGGCGATGTATTTTTGCAACATGATCATTGGTAATGTCAAGCTGTTGGCACTTGCAGGTACTACTGCTGTATTTGCCAAGAAAGCATCTCTTTTAGCCGCTGTTAACAAATCTGCAGTTGGCACATTTGTATTATAGTTTGCGATTAATAAATCAAAATGCTTAGAGATACCATCCCTATAAGCAACCAACGCTGCAGCTTTGTCTCCTTTTATGAAAGCAGCTTCTGCGCGTAAGAACGCCATTTCAGATGCAGTCATTACAGGGAATGGTGCCTTGTTTCTGAAGATAAAACGACAGTTTACATCTGTAGATGGTGCAGTATTTACCGTTCCGTTTGCCTGAGAAACACCATGAAAATTTTCTGGACGATCAGCGCCAGCCATTACCAATTGTCCTTTTACTGGATCAACTCCTTTAAAAGTTCCGTTGGCATTTTTTCTTAACAAGTAAATTGCTCTTGGATCAGTTACACCACTAAATGCTGGATTTAAACCACTCATTAAATCTGCAATAAAAGCAGATTGTCTGATTGCAGTAGGAGATGCAACAGTTGCACCACCTAGGTTATTTCTGAATGGACCAAAGAAGTTATTTGTTGCACTTACAGAAGTTGCAGCAAATTTCACCAATGCGTCATCTGTTGTTTCTTTCATAGCCAAATTCGTATAATACAATACTGAATCTGCTTTGTAAGTTGACTTATTAGATAAGTGGTGGTGTGTTCTAGCCAATACGCCATACACAAACTTTTTCCACTTTGCTACATCACCTGCATACAAGAAACCATCGCCCTTCGCTAAACTTGCTTGGCTTGCATTGTCACCTGTTTTATTTAATAAATCAAGTGCTTCAAAACATAATTTTCTAGAATAAGTATATACTTCTTCTTGTGTGTCATATTTAAAAGTGATTTGGTCGGTGTTGAATGCTTCTTTCAATACTACTTCGCCATGATAGTCAGTTAAAGTTAACCAGCTCCAAGCAAAGATGGCTTTACCCACACCAGCATAATCCCATTGCTTATTCTCGATAGCCCACTCAATCATTTTAACATTGTTTTGTCCAATATCATAATAATGAGAACGCCAGAAGGATTGCGCAACGTCTGTGTTCGTATAACCCATTTTATCGAAGTTACTTTGTGTTCCTGCGAATGCAAAGTTTTGTACATATGCACCAATGTATCTTAGATCGTTCATTGGACCATGTCCACCATAGTTACCAGCCATTGAAGCTACTATCTGAGGCATTAATGTTTCTGGTGCCACCTTCACGTCGTAGTTAGGGTTTTTGTAGGCCTCGTCTATTTTTTTAGAACAAGCCGCCACTAATACAATCAAGGCGCCTATTGCTAAAAGATGTTTAAAATTATATTTCATATATAAAAGTTTTTATTGATTAAAAAGAAGCTCTAATTCCAAAGTTGAAGCCGATTGGCGCGCCCATGTTACCATAGTCAAAACCGAATCCACTTACACCACGACTCGCAGAAGTAGTTGCACCTACTGCAGGATCAGCACCTCTGTAGTTTGAAATAAGAATTAAATCATTAATCGTTAAAAATACATTTAATGTTTTAGCTAATTTATCGATATCACCACGTAAGAATTTCTTTACATTATAGTTGAAAGAAAGATCTCTCAATCTAAACCAGTTCACGTCTTTTTCAATAAACGCTTCTTCAGGCATTGTTGTATAATATAATGAGTTGTTTGCTGGGATGATAGACACATTGTTCTGTGTTGGCGTTGTCGTATTCTCTTTGCCATCTTTCAATACTCCAGGAACAATTCTTGCTACGTCTCTATCCGCAGTCAATGCACTTCTTCCGATTGTTGTCAAGTATCTTTCTGTTGCATTAAAGATATCACCACCTACTTTAACATCCCATAAGAAAGAGATTCTTAAATCTTTGTAAGTGATGTTGTTTAACCAACCTAAAGTAAAGTCAGGGTTACGATCACCTCTTACTTTAAATGTATTGTCTAATAATGGTAAGCCGTTTGCTGGATTGATCAAGATCGCACCTGCAGTGTTTCTTGCATAACCATAAGAAGTAATTGTGGTAGTTGGTCCACCGTTTGTCAATCCACCTCTTGCATTGGCATATACCCAAGTATCAGAAATATAGAATTCTGGAACGTTAGAAGGTAATGAAGTTACCTTGTTACGCATTCTGTTAAAGTTGAATCGTGTGTTCCAAGAAAAATTCTTCTTGTTAACAACCATGTAATCCAACACGACTTCAATACCCGTGTTTTCGTTTGAGCCCACGTTTAATGTATTCAACACATAACCCGTTGCATAACTTGCTCTAAAATTTTCTGCAATCAAATCCCTGTTTTCTGTTTTATAATAAGTCGCTTCTGTACTTAAACGGCCATTCAACAATTTTAACTCTGTACCAAACTCCATTGTCTTTTGACGCTCTGGAGTTAAATAAGGGTTTGCGTTGGTGAAATCATAATAATATCCACCGCCACTACCTGTGTTAAAGTTTAAGATAGATTGGTTTGCGTAAGGTGCACTAGAACGAGCAGTGCTTGCAATGGATCCTCTTAATTTCCAGTAGCTTGCTACTTCTTTCACAATAGGGAAGATGTCTGACATAATGATACTCACACTTCCTGCTGGATAGTTATACGCTCTGCTTGAAGTTGGGAAAATAGAAGACTCTTCAAAACGGTGAGAATAAGTAAAGAATACTTTATTGTCATAGTTCACAGCCGCTTCACCAAAATAAGCTGCTTGACGGTTGATGCTATAGTTTGGTAAACCAAAACGAGTCTTATTACTATTTCTGATTCTAGATGCAACCAATGTGTTCGCACTATCATTTCTATTCGCATCAATCAAGTTGTTACCAAAAATAGAAGTGGTTTGTGTTTCATAATCCTGCCACATATTACCCACCATCACTCTAGTGTTAATTTTGCCAAAGCTTTTCTTAGCAGTTGCAGTAACAGTATGGTTATAACCATAATAAGTACGGTAATAGTTTTCCAATGCTCCTTTTTGCGCACGGCTTAAGAAGTTAGAAGCAGAATCCCACTTCGTATAACCATCTTGTTGGTAAGTATCATAACCCACTCTACCATTGATCGTTAACCAACTTGTTGGTGTATAGTTTACAGAAAGTGTTGCCACTGTTCTTGATACTTCATCATGGCTTCTGTTGCGGAATAAGTTAAAGTAAGGATTGTCTAATTCAGCATTTGGATCTGCGTTAAACAATGCTTTTTTAGTTCCATTCGCATTTAACCACTCTTGCGCATTGTCATCAATCGGCCAAGACAATAAACTTAATACATATCCTTTCACACCTCTTAAAGGTTTGTCATTAGAACTTTTGATATAACTAAAGCTTGGAGAAATTTCCAAGTTCTTGCCAATTTTATGATTGGTTACTACACGGAAATTATATTTCTTATAACTGTTGGTTGGAACTGGAGATCTTTCATCTAAATAAGAACCAGACATACGAACTGAATGATTTCCTTTACCATACTCTAAAGACAAGTTATGTGTATTCGACATGCTTGTTTCAAAAAAGTTGTGTAAGTTATCATAACGCTTTGCGTTGTAATCTAACTTTTGTCCAAAGTAAGAAAATATATTTTGGTTTACACCATTCAAACCCGCATCATAATCGGTCATGATTTCAGGATATCTTGTATAAGTAGATGTTCTTATGCTATTGTCATAACCTACTTTCACCTTACCATCGCTATCGCCACCCTTTTTAGTCGTGATAACAATTGCACCAGAACTTGCTTGGCTACCATAAAGTGCTGTTGCTTCTGGTCCTTTTAATACCGTTACGTTTTCAATATCGTTCGGGTTTAAATCGGCAATACGATTGGTATAGTCATTTGATCTATTCTCTGAAGCAACGTTCGCACTTGTAGGCTTCACAGCTAAACCAGTGTTTCTGTTGTTTTCATTTACAGATGAGTTATCTATGATCACACCGTCAATAATAAATAAAGGAGAGTTGTCCAATGATAAAGAGTTAAATCCTCTTAATACAATTTGAGAACTAGCACCCGCTAAACCACTTGTTGGATTGATTGTTAAACCAGCAACACGACCTTGTAAACTATTTACAAAGTTGTTACGTTGTGTTTCAGCAATTTCACTTCCTTTTACTTTTTGAACAGAATATCCTAATTCTTTAGGATTACGTTTGATGTCCATTGCTGTAACAACAACTTCCTCTAAAGTATTGTCTTTTGGTGCAAGGCGAACTTCCATGTTTGAAGCGTTACCTACTTTCACATCTTTGGATTCGAATCCAACCAATGAGAAAGTCAATACTTGATTGTTTGAAACAGAGATAGAAAAAGTACCAGCGTTATCTGTACTTGTTGCTACTCTTGTTCCCTTAACAAGAACGGAAACATTGGACAATGGTGTTTTGTCGCTTCCGACAACCTTACCAGTTACCAATTTTTGTTGTGCGTTTGCGATGGAGATACTTGCAAAAAGTACCAACAACAAACTCCATAAACCTTTGGTTTGCATAAATTTTAATCTTTGGTGAATAATAGACACAGAGTTGCCTCTATATGTTAACGTTAAGTTAACGCATATTAGTATTTAATTAGAAAATATTATATGAATAAATACCATGATTTTAATTAGTTTTTTCCTGCCTTAGATATAATTCTAAGATCAAAGGACCTCGCAATTCGGCTTTATTCGGACCTGCATTAAATACTAATTACTGCTTCGCGATTAAAAGCTTGACCTTCCTTGTATTTGATATACCCCAATTGATTGGTGTAAAGCGGTGTCTCTCCTATCAAAAACGGAGGAATATTGGAATGATGATGGCCAAAAATCCAGGCGTTTGGGGCCATTTTTACTATAAAATCGTCCAAATTGGAGGCAAAACCGGCATTTATTGGATCATTTTGGTGTTTTTTGGGATAATTTGAAAAACTGGGCAAATGATGGGAAATCACCAATTTTCGAGACGGATTCGATCCGGGGTTATTTTCAGGACAATTGCTTAAATCTTTGGTCGGGGATAGGGAAGAAGCCAAAAACGATATTGCCTCTTGGTGGAGCTGATTGTAAGTTGCTGGACTAAGGGCATATCCATTCAATCGTATTTGACCAAAATCACGCATTCTTTTAGCCACAATTTCAGTCAAATGTGGTGGAATATGAGACCATAATGTAGAAAAAACAAGCTGGATCGGACCGATTGAGTCTTCAAGATGGATTGTTTTATTGTTCAGCAAGACAATATTGGACCGGATAGACTCCTCAAAAGGATTTGGCCAAGCTGCTAAATCAGCACCAAAATATTCATGATTACCCGGAAGCCAATAAGTCATTTTAAAATGATCCGATATGTAATTCAAAAAATCTGGATGCTTTTCAATTTCTGAAAGTGGCATAATATCTCCGGCCAACAATAACGTTTCAGCAGTTGGTTGTAGCGGCCTTTTGCTTAATGCTTTTTTGTTTTGAGCAAACTCTAAATGTAAATCGGAAGCATATTGAAAATTCATGATGATAAAACTAAACAAAGTAATTATCTTGCTCACATAAAATCTAAAAACATGAAAGAACAAAATTTTAAAAATCACGCCCAAATGGATCCTGGGTTTCATTATCTAACTTTTGGCGCAATTGTTGCATTAATAGGCGGGTCCTTTAATTATTTTTTAAAATCAACTCCTGAAAACAAATACTTAGCGGCTTTATTAGTATTAGCTTCTGTCATCTTTGTATTCATCGCGTGGTTTACAAGAACCTTTGCCTTAAAAGCACAAGACAGAGCCATTCGTGCCGAAGAAAATTTACGCCACTATGTTTTAACAGGCAAGTTGCTTCCAGCTAGTTTAACAGTAGCTCAGGTAGTTGCATTGCGCTTTGCTCCTGATGCAGAGTTTCCTGCGCTAGTTGAAAAAGCTGCTGCAGAAAATTTGTCTGGAAAAGCCATTAAGCAATTGATTCAAAATTGGAAGGCCGATTTTTACCGCGTATAAATAATATCCATTGTATAAAAGATATTAAGACCCATTACTCGATGGGTCTTTTTTTTTGCTTAAATTTATTGGATCTAAAACGAATTTATGATTAAACAGTTTATCGTGTTATTAAGCCTAGTCGCTTCTGTTCAAATGGGTTTAGCCCAGGATTTCAATAAAGCGCTTGCTCCTGTTAAATGGAGGAGTATTGGTCCATTTAGAGGAGGCCGCTCTAATACCGCAACAGGAGTATTAAACAATACTGCCACTTATTATATGGGCACAACAGGTGGAGGTTTATGGAAAACCGATAACAGTGGAATCAGTTGGAATAACATTTCGGACGGATTTTTCAAAACAGGTTCGGTCGGCGCTGTAGCAGTAGCAGAAAGCGATGCAAATATTGTGTATGTAGGAATGGGTGAACATGCAATAAGAGGTGTAATGACGCATCATGGAGATGGTGTGTACAAAAGCACTGACGCAGGAAAGACTTGGAAAAAAATGGGATTAGACGCAACCCAACACATTTCAAGAATTGCGATTGATCCAAAAAATCCTAACATCGTTTTTGTAGCAGCACAAGGTGCTTTGTATAGCAAATCAACAGAACGTGGTATTTATAAATCTATTGATGGTGGACTTAGCTGGAAAAAAGTTTTATACGTCGACGATAAAACAGGTTGTGCAGAAATTTCTATGGATATGCAAAATCCATCTATCTTATATGCTGCCATGTGGGAACATGGTCGTTTGCCTTGGCAAGTCATTAGTGGTGGACCAGGCAGTGGTTTGTATAAATCAACGGATGGTGGTAACAATTGGGAGAAAATGGAAAACGGATTACCAAAAGAGATGGGTAAAATGTCTATTGCCGTATCAAGAGCAGATGCAGAAAAAGTATACGCATTGATAGAAAGTGATTTTGACAAAGATGCAGGCGGATTATATGTATCGGATGACGCGGGTGCAAGTTGGTCTCAGATAAATAAGAGTCATCGTTTGATCCAAAGAGCTTGGTATTATATTGAATTATTTCCAGACCCAACAGACGAAAACACAGTGTATGTAATGAGTGCTCCTTCTTTAAAATCGATTGATGGTGGCAAAACATTTGTTGACTTTGCTGATACACATGGTGATTATCATAATTTATGGATTCATCCAAGTAATGGAAAAAATATGGTGATCGCAGATGATGGCGGTGCAGCTATCACACATGATGGTGGTGCATCTTGGAGTAGTCAAAACAATATGCCTACTGCACAGTTTTACAGAATCAATGTTGACAATGAAACCCCTTATAATATTTATGCTGGTCAACAAGACAATACTTCTGTAAAAATTGCAAGTCGTGCAATTGGCAGCGGCGGAATTGATGAAAGAAATTGGTCTGCATCTGCAGGTGGAGAAAGTGCTTTCTTGGCATTTGATCCAAATAATCCAAGATATGTTTTAGGAGGCTCTTACCAAGGAACGATTGAAGTTTTAGATACTAAAACAAAAGCGAGTACAAATATTATGGCTGCACCAATTCAATACTTAGGAAGAGATGCAAAAGACATTAAGTATCGATACAATTGGAATGCGCCCATCATTTGGAGTAAACATGAACCAAATACTTTTTATCATGGTTCACAATATTTATTGAAAACTTCTGACATGGGAAAAACATGGAAAGAAGTTTCTCCTGACTTAACGCGTAATGAAAAATCGAAACAAGGTAAGCCTGGAATTCCGTTCACAAACGAAGCAGTGGGTGCAGAAAATTATGGCACACTAGCTTATGTAATGGAGTCTATCCATGAAAAAGGAGTGATCTATACTGGTAGCGATGATGGATATGTATACTTAACAAAAGATGGTGGTGCTAGCTGGAAAAATATTACCCCAGCTGGTTTAGCAGAATGTTTAATCAATGCCATTGAAGTTTCTCCACATGATAAAGCAACAGTTTATATTGCTACTACAAGGTACAAATTCAATGACCATACACCAGGTTTATATAAATCAACAGACTACGGAACTACTTGGACAAAAATAAATACTGGTATCGCACCTACGGCTTTTACAAGAGTTGTTAGAGAAGATGATGTGGTTAAAGATTTATTATTTGCAGGTACAGAATCGGGTGTATATCTATCTAAAAATGGCGGTAAAAACTGGAGTCCCTTCCAATTAAACTTGCCCCTTACACCCATCACAGATTTACGCATCCACCAAAACAATTTAATTGCTGCTACTTCTGGTAGGTCTTTCTGGATATTAGATGACTTAAACTTAATTCGTCAATTCAAAGCAGACACCACTGTTGCAAAAATGTATGCACCAAGCTCCACTATGTTGGCATCAGGTTACAGCGAGCTAGACAATAATGATGCTAGTTTCTCGGGAGCAAAATCAACTACAGGTGTGAATCCGGCAACAGGCATGGTATTGTATTATCAATTACCTAGTCTTCCTGATTCAGTTGAATTAAAATTAGAAATCTTGAATGAAGCTGGACAATTGGTTCGAAGCTTTAGTTCAAAGCAAGATGAAAATTATAAAAGATATGATGGAGGGCCAAGAAGGGAACCAACATTAACCAAGTCAATGGGATTAAATCGTTTTGTTTGGAACTTACGTCATGCAACTGTGACTGCCATTCCTAATGTGTATATCGAAAGTAGTTTTAACGGGCACAAAGCCATTCCGGGTAAATATACTATGCGTTTAATTGCTGGCGGAAACACAGTAGAAACAATAGGTACAATTTTAGCGAATACAAACTATACAACAACGGGAAGTGATTATACTCAGTATGATTCTGTGATGCGTTTTATGGAAAATACGGTTACGGAGATGCACCAAATGGTGAATCAATTAAAAGACAATAGTACTCACTTAGAAGTATTGGTTAAAAAGTTAACAACAGATGCCACTTACAATGGAGTTAAATATGCAAGCCTAAAACAAAATGCAAGTGAACTTGTTTCAAAATTAAAAGCATGGGACGAGGACATGATACAAAGAAAGTCCACTTCATATGATGATGTAGAGAACTTCCCGAATAAATTTACGGCGAATTATATGTTCTTGATGAATCAAACAGAAAGTGATATTCCTCAGGTGAACCAGCCTTCTTTAGATTTGCTTAAATCCTATACCGCTGAATGGGAAATATTAAAAGCAAGAGGCCTTAATTTGAAGAACCAAGCAATCCCAGCTTTAAATAAGCAACTTTGGGAACTAGGAATGGGCGCTATTTGGTAGTCGCTTAATGGTCTTAATTTTCTAAGGAAAATTAAAGAGGAAACGCAATCCAAAAGGTATTAGTTGTCCGCGTGTAAAATACTCGGCCTTGTATCATTTGGGTTGCGTTTTTCGTATTGCTTAACCTGATTTTTTAATTTTGGTTTGTAATTTCGTGCGCGGTTTAGTTCATAATCGTAAAACGCTTTGCCAATATTTTTAAAGAATGGAAAGCCTACGGTTGTTTCATCATATTTTGAATCATTCACTACGCCATCGCTGTTCACATAAATAGTTGCCGACAACATATAGTCAATATTATTTTTAGTGTCTAATACATAAGAAACATCCGTCATAAATCCATATGCCCATCCCACTTTATTGAATACCCTGATATGCTTGGGCATTTGATGTGAACTGTCTTGAAAAAAGAATTTTACATAGCTATCATAAAAAGCGGTGGTGTCGTATTTTGGATAGTTGGTTTCAGAAGGATATTGTGATAAGTATTGCAACAAGAATAATCTATCCTCCTCGGTCATATTAAATCTATTTTCTGCGGGCACAGAAGTAGGAAAAATCACAGCCTGTAACATTTTTTGCATGTCCGTCAAAGAGATGTTATTGTGTTTGGTAAAATCATAGGGCGCTTGAATCAATTCATCTCTGCTATTCCAATGCGCATCCCCAATTAAAATAGGCGCTCCAAATTGAAAGCTATCTGTATTGTATTGTGGTGCAAGGCTTAAAATTGGCCTTCCATTTTCATTCAAAAATTGAATGCCATTGGTGTGTCTATTTTGATCTTCAGTAAAACCCATAAACTGTCTAGTTATTCTTGTAGATGAATAACCTTTGCTTTGAAGTTTTCTATTTGCATCGCCCTGTCCCACAAACTGATAGAGTCTATTGTAAGGGTCGTTTTCTGAAATCAAAAACGCACGTTTAATAAAATGCGCAATAGATGGTTTTTTATTTTCTGCACTTGAATCCGAATACATTGTAACCTGTCTTTGATAGTTACTATCATAGGACATTGTGGCGAACTTATTGACACCCCAAATATTAAGTTCCTTAATTTTTTCCATCGCCAAAAAAGCCAATGGCATTTTAACCATTGATGCTGGATTAAAATATTTATTTGGATCTACTTGTAAATTGTAATTGGTAAAATGAGGCTGACCGTTTTTATCCCTATTAATTTGCGTATAGACAATTTGATATCGATACGCGTCAGGGTTCGCCAAAACTTTTTTAGTTACGCTATCCTGTATGCTAGCAAAAACAATATTAAAGGGCGAAGTCATTTGAGCCACTAGCTGATTGGAGCAAAGACATACTATAATACTTACAAAAAGAAGGGCTTTTTTCATTATCGGTTGACTTGTTGTATTGCAAATAAAACAAAATATATTATATTCACTGAAACAAAAAAACCATGGATAAAAATTTAGTAATTGGAATATGGATCGTTTCCGCAATTTATTGTTTGTATAAGCTCTTTAAAAGATCCAAAAACATCTCTCTTGATGGCGTTATCGGATATTCTCCAGGCCTAGAAATAGTAATGGTGTTACTTATAGGCCCACTTTTGGCTATCATTGATTTTTCGCTTACTTGGATAAGAATTTACAAAGATGCAGAAGAAGCAAGAAGAAGAAAGCAATAAACCTTAAACCTGTTCATAAAAAAGGGTCCCGAAATTTCGGGACCCTTTTTCGTTAAATGTCCTGTTTGACCTTTAAGATGTATTCGTTCGATTATTAGTACTATTATTTAATGTTACCCATTCCGCCATCCACGTGTAATACCTGACCTGTAATCCAACTTGTTTTATTTGACAATAAGAAACAAGCCATCTCTGAAATATCTTGAACAGTTCCAACTCTTTTTAAAGGATGTCGCTGCGCGTTTGCTTCCATTTTCTGTTCTGAGTTTAATAAACTAGCTGCCAATGGCGTATCGGTTAATGAAGGTGCAATACAATTGACCCTAATGCTTGGAGCAAGTTCTGCAGAAAGCGCTCTTGTTAATCCTTCTATCGCACCCTTAGAAGCAGCCACTTGTGAGTGGAAATTTAAACCCAATTGAACTGCTACGGTTGAAAATAAAACAATCGATGCGCCATTTGAAGCTTTTAACTTTGGCAAAACAGCCTGAATCGATTTGATCGCTCCTACTACTTGCAGGTTATAATCTTGCATAAAATCTACAGCCGGAATTCTTACAAATGGACGAAGACTAATTGCACCTGGACAATAGACAAGTCCGTCAATCGTTTCTGGCAAAAAATCAAAATTCAAGGACTCATCCAATACGTTCAATGGTTGTGCAATGGTATTTGGATGGGCATTGTCAATTGGGTGCGTATTGTAGGTTACATAAACCTTGTGCCCTTCGGCTGTAAGCTGTGCAACAATTTGTTGACCAATGCCCGAAGAGCCCCCAATGATTAAATAATTCGCCATAGTGTTTGTATTTAGGGTAATAACAAAATTGAGTAGCTAATGTTTACAATTCTTAAAACAAATTTTTCTATATAATTCTGCACACTAGAAAATTTCCGAACGAATATCTTTATTTAGGTTTTTGACGATTGAGCTTTAGATTGTGTGCCTAAAATTTTAACACATGGAAATCATACAAAGCCTACAAAACAGAATTTATGAAATTAGAGGGCAAAGAGTTATTCTAGACAAGGATATTGCCCAACTCTACGAAGTAGATACAAAAGTGTTGAACCAGTCCGTTAAAAGGAATATCGATCGTTTTCCTGAAGACTTTATGTTTCAACTAACCAATGAAGAGCTTGAAAAAATTAGAGTACAGGTTAGAGACCTTGACCCAAGTCAAGTTTCTTTAAGGTCACAAATTGTGACCTTAAAGACCGGAAGAGGCGAACATGCAAAATACCTTCCGCTTGCCTTCACCGAACAAGGCGTTGCCATGCTTAGTGGACATGACGTCCAGTTGACTCAGATTTATGAAGCAATAGAAAATATCCTAGACGAAAATGCCGCGAAAACAAAATGGGATAACAGAACTAGGATTGGATTTAAGTAAGCTTAATAATGCATTAGCTACCCGGATGATAAATTCGCGTAGCTTTTTCTAATACAATTTTCTTATCCAACGTCATTGGTTTTAGTTGTTGCGCTTGATACATTGCTCTTTGGTCATTATAATGCTTGTCTCCTTTATTATAACTCGCGCCAAATGTATTGACTGTTTCAATTGAAGGAAGCCCCCCGTCTTTTGGAAATTTTACAAAACCAATATACGCGTCCCCGCTATTCATTTTTCTTTTATCCTTACCAAAGGGCTCGGACATCACCGCAGCCAACACATCTGGCATGCCTCCCTGTGGCCAGTTTTCATCACCTCTAACCAATCTTTGTACATCACCTAAGCTAAGGTCGGTTCTGCCATAATTGTTTTGTAAAAAGTCATAAATAATTTGATATACTTTAACTGCTTCTGCAATCGTCAATTTGTCATTCTTTCGACCCTCCATTACGATTGGTACATTATAATACGCTAAATTATAAATCAAAGCCCCCTTGCTATCTGCCACTGCATTGTGGTCCCAGTTTTTTAATGTAGTAATAATAGAAGCAAATTGTGGATGTTGCTTTTCGTCTACCATAAAGATTGAATCCGCCGTAAATCCATATGGAAACAAAATTGGATTCGGCAATTGCCTATCGAACTTAATGCGCTTAATATCCTCATAACTGATTTTGTCTAACTGGTCGATTAAGTCTTTTGCACGTCTGCTTCTGTTATCGTGATAGGTTTCATAGCCATCATTGGGATCAAAATCTTTTGGATTTAAATTATCTGATTCGCTACTTGCTAAAAATGGGGAGTGATTGGCGTTGAATAAATAACCGCTTTTAGGATTGGTATATTGAGGCAAGGCGCTAAGTGGCTTAAACTGATTCCACAATGTAGCAGTAGTGTTGCCCGGCAATGTGCCACTCCAATGATAGCTTGTATCTGCGTTTCGGTAAGGCATTTTACCATTAGAAATATAAAAGATGGTATCGCTTTTGTCTGCATACATGATGTTAAACATAGGCAAATGGTTTTGCGATAGAGCCGCTTTAAACTCTGTAAAGTTAGTAGACTTGTTCA
>JAGOAO010000019.1 GCA_017983845.1 Sediminibacterium sp. | reverse complement strand
TATTCCAAGTGCATATTCAGCGGTATTAGATAAGGCGGATGAAATGGTCAAAATTAAGGCGGTTGAATCTATTCGTATCACAGACTCTTTGTTAAAAGATACTAGCTTAAAACAAGAAAATGAACCTACATTAGTCAAGCTTTACCAAATACAAGAAAAAGCATTTATACAATTAGATCAATATGATTCTTTATTTGATCGATCAGAAAAATTAAGGATTGCTGCTGCCGCTATAGGTGATTCCACTTCTATTTATGAATCATTGGTAAATTTATACCATGGTGCACCTTATAATTACATTAACAATGCAGGTAAGTATTACCCAGGAGCAATTAAGCATTTTCAATTGACAAAAGATAAATATAAAGAGGGTGTTGTTTCCTCTGTCTATGCTATCTATCTTGAGAGTAAAAATGAATACAACGAAGCACAACGTCATTTCCTTAAATCCTATGATTTATTTGATCAATTAGATAGTGTGATGGCTAAAGCTACTGTTTGTAATAGTATTGGTAACAACTATGCAAGAATTAATAGTTTAGACGCTTCTACTAAATACCATAAGCAAGCGATTGAAATAGCAAGCAAAATAAATTATAATAAATGTGTAGCTTCTGCTTTGATGAATATTGGCATTAATTTTAGACGTACAAATTCAGACAGTGCACTATTTTATTATAGATCATCTTTGAGTCAGATTACACCTAAAGGGATGGAACGTTTTAAGGTGAAATTGACCTATAATATGGCCAACTTGTTTTTAGATCAAAATAAATTAGATTCCGCAGAAGCCATTTTCAATCAAGTATTAACTTATTCCAAGGCGGCCAAATTTTATGAGGGTATATCCATGGCGGAAGATGGAATAGCATCCATAAAAGCGCAAAAAAGACAATACAATGATGCGGTTTTACATTATCAAACAGCCATAAAAGTGTTTGATTCTATAGGCCAGGTGCAGTCGAGTTTAATGATTATGCCTTCTTTAATTGAGGTTTATAAATCTAAAGGAGATCTTGTAAATGCATTAAAATTAGCTGAATTAAAAAGTAAGCTAAATGATTCGTTGCTTTCAGAAGAGAAACAAGTTGCTGTGCATAAACTTGAATTAGGGTTTCAAAATGAGAAAAAAGAACTAGAAAACCAATCACTAAGAAGCAATCTAATGCTTCATAGATCTTATATTTTCGCTTTAATCATTGCTGTAATCATTTTATTTTGGCTTCTAAAATCCAGAAAAAAGCTTTTTGCTCAGCTGGAGCATGCTTATGAGGTATTGATTGAAAAATACAAACAAGAGAAGGAAATAAGGCAAAATTTAGAACAGAAGAGCGTAGCTGCGTCAAATGAAACTAGTACAACTTCAGTGAACCTTTACGATAGAGTGGTGGATTTATACCAAACCGAAAAGCCATTTTTGAATCCAAAATTAAAAGTAGAAGACATTTCAGAGAAGCTAAATACGACTCAAAAAGACTTATTGTCAGCATTAAAATCTGCTGGTTTTTCCAATTTTAACGCTTTTACCAATAAATTTAGAGTGGAAGAAGTACGCCTTTTATTCGAAAATCCTGCTTATGACCAGTTTAAGTTAGAAAGCATTGCATTAGAATCAGGTTTTGCAACAAAGCCTACTTTTTATGCTGCTTTTGAATTGTATACAGGCATGAAACCAGGCTATTATAGAAGCCAAATTAACAAATAAGTTAGTTTTTTCATTTTATTATATTTTAATTATCAATAAGATAGACATATATAATATACTTAATGTGTAAAGGCTAATGTATTGATTTTCAATAATTTAATTCAATATTTAAGTATATTTTCTAAATTCTTTACTACAGCCTTTTGGTATTCATACTGCTATATTATTTCTTAGAGTATCCGTACCCAATTTAATATTTTCTAATAAAACAGATAGTTCTCTTTTATTAGAACTGTTTTACTAATTGGGGTTGGTGAGATTCTAAAATTAATATAACCCTGATTTATGATTTCAACTTTTACAAAACGTTCAATTGAGCATTCTAAATTATTTTTTTATTTAATATGTTTTTTGGCTTTGAACCAACAAGTTTTTGGTCAAACTGCTCCAGTAATTAGTTACCCCAATAATTTAAGTTTTGTAAACAACGCCCCAATTAGTCCAATTAGTCCTACCAATACCGGAGGTGCTATTAGTAACGACACGCTGACAAATGTGAGCACCTTCTTGCCAGCTTCAAATAAGATACAAGCTTTTACAATTGACAAAGACAATAATATCCATACCATCAGTTGTTCCTATTATGGTAATCCAAGTAACATAACAACGCTCAAAAAGTATTCCCCAACAGGTGTGTTAATTTCAACAAAAGTCATTAATGGCCTTGTAACACCTAATTCATTTGTCATAGACAAAGACGGAAACTATTTTTTTGCAGATTATCAGTATATAAAAATGGTCTCTAGTAATGGTTATGTTCAAACTGTTGCAGGGAAACCAACTGCCTATATTGACCCCCCTGATTACAATGCATTAAATACAAGTATTGGTCCAACAGACATGCAATTAGGTGATCCAGGACAAATTATATATACTAGTAATTATTATATATATGCTTATTATTATACTGGATATTGGGCTGGAAAAACAATGAAAATTGGGCCAGGAGATAGGAATAATTATCGTTTATCCGGTAAGCGTATACTTACGCCCAATCAAACATATCTTACCTATTCTATAAAACATTGGTTATATGAATATAGAATTTCCTTAGAATGGGGGGGAGTGAATAAATCCTATCCATACAAGCTAGGTTTTGATCATATAGGTGGTGTAATGTTAGATTTCAGGGGTTACGCAATTTTAGCAGCAAACAAACAATTTATAAGTATTGCGCCAGATGGAAAAGAGTCTAATTATGCTGGATATGATGGCAATTATTTTACTGGTGGTTATAATAATAGTTCAATTGATGGTCGTGGTTCGAATGCAAGTTTTAAACCTGTAACACAAACTCAAATGGATGGTGAATCAAGTTTGTTTGCTTTGGAAGAATACGGAGGAGCCTTGAGAAAAATTAGACCCAACGGTTATTACACCATTCCTAAATTACCTGCTGGTTTAAAAATGGATCAAAGGACAGGTGTAATTTCAGGAACACCAACCGAACTGGTTGCCAATAAAACTTATAAAGTGATTGCGCATAATGAGTTTGGCACTGCTTCCTATAATCTAACATTATCAGTTGTGAATTTGCCTTTGGTTACCAGTGCAGAAGCTGTTTCTGTAACACAGGCTTCGGCAAGTGCAGGTGGAAATGTGGTATCGGCAGGTGGTCAACCTGTAACAGCTAGAGGGGTTTGTTGGAATACAGCTACTATGCCAACCATTGCCAATAGTAAAACAACGGATGGTTCAGGATTAGGCAGCTATTCTAGTTCATTAACTGGTTTATCCGCCAATACAATCTACTACGCGAGGGCTTATGCCACAAGTGCATTGGGAACGAATTATGGAGCAGAAAAAATATTCTCTACCAATTTGGCACCAGTAATTACGAGTAATGGAGGCACTGCTACAGCAACAATCAACGTAGCAGAAAATTCAACTGCAGTAACTACGGTGACTTCAACAGATGGAGACAATCCTGCTTTGTCACAAACAGCAACCTATAGTATTATTGGAGGAGCTGATGCAGCTAAATTTACAATCAATAGTAGTACAGGCGTTTTAGAATTTATAACTGCGCCCGATTTTGAATTGCCAAGCGACGCAGATGGTAACAATGTCTATGTAGTGGAAGTGAAAGTGATGGACAATGGAAGTATTCCTAAATTTAGTACACAAACTATTCTTGTAACTATTACAGATGTTGCTGATTTAATTTCTATCAAACCTTATGCAAAACCTGCTACAACAAGTGCCGATTTAGGAGGTGAATTGTTTGTTGACTATACCAATAGAAACAATGCTATAACTGAAAAGGGAATTGTTTATGCATTAACAAGTGCCAATAATAATCCAATTATTGGAGGAACAGGCGTAACAAAAATTGTTTCATCAGAAGCAGCTACTAATTTTATAGAGTATACGCCTGGATTATTAGCAACTACGGGGTATACTTTTAAAGCTTATGTAATAAATGCAAATGGAACGAGTTATTCTGCACCAATCAGTTTTACAACCAATAGTAGTTTAGCTGCACCTACCATCACATATAGCCCTCAATCAGAATACGGAATCAATACACCTGTTAAATTATCAGTGATTAATAGCGGGGGTGACGTAGTAGCTGGAATTTATAAAAAGGTAACTACTATTGCTGGTAGTGGCTCTTCGGGCGGTGCCAATAATGCCAATTTATTACTTTCGCAATTTAATAGACCATCCGGTATAACAAGAGATGCATTGGGTAACTATTATATTGCTGAACAAGGGGATGAAAGAATTAGAAAAATTTCTGTAAATGGGGTTATTAGTTCCGTTTTTGATGTTGGTGATAATGGCTTTTCGCAACCTACTGATATTGTCATTGACAGCAGGAATGGTAATTTATATTATACAATCGGTTCTGGAAGTGTGAATAGATTATTAAATAGCGATAGTTTAAATTATCCTAATACATCGCCTACTTATGTTACATCAAGTACAAATTTAGATTCCTATGAATTTGCTGGAACAAGAAATTCAGTTGCATTTGTAAATGGTTCTGGCAGAAATGCAAGATTCTCTTATCCAAAAGGATTGACAATTTCTCCTGATAATACCTATTTATTGGTGGCTGACGAAAGAAATAGTTTGATTCGAAAAGTGACTATCCCTTATGGTGATGTGACCACTTTTGCAGGCGTACAAGATGGCACTGATTTTACAACACCGCAAGCAATTGTTACCTCAGCTGTTTCAACTTCAACTGCTAAATTTACACACCCTTTTGATGTAGCCATAACGAGTGATGGCTTAACGGTTTATGTTGTTGAAGCTCAAAATGGAAATAGAATTCGAAAAATAGTTGGAGGCAATGTGACCATTTTAGCTGGAAGGGAAGATGGAACTTATGGTAACATAGAAGACGGTAATGGAACGAATGCTCAATTTTCTTCTCCAATGGGATTAGCGATTGACCCTGCCGGTAATTTATATGTGGCTGAAAGAGATGCTACTGATATTAGAAAAGTTACACCTTCTGGGGATGTGACTAGCATTGCTGGTGGCCCTTTAAATTGGGGTAGTGCTGATGGAATTGGATTTAATGCACAGTTTAATTTATCGATAAATACTTCTATGAACTTTATGTATTTTGATCCTGCTGGATTTTTAATGTATCCTGATTGGTATAATCATAAAATTCGAAAAATAAATGTTGCTGGCTTTGAAATTAGCCATCCATTGCCAACTGGTTTGGTGTTTAGTGAAAAAAATGGAGAAATCACAGGAACGCCAATTGAGAATACCTTTAAAAATCATTATGCAAATAATTTCAACGCGGGTATAATTGGTACAACTGTTGCTGGGGGCACCATTAGTTTAACCGGAACTGCAGCTATCCAAGGAGACCATTTGAGGCTAATAAATGGGGTATCAGGTGCCCCTGCTCAAACTAGCGCAATAACAATTCCTGCAAATGGAACCAATCAAAAGGAATATAGAATTCATTTTAAGTTAACACAAAAAATGCCGGCTAGTACTGGAAATAGATCTTATATCAGTTATAGTTTTACAGACGAATCTGCTTTCTCAACAAGCACGAGTGATCATACAGGTTCTGGAAATGGCATCTCAATTGTATTTGATAGATTGGCAGGAA
The DNA here is from genome assembly GCA_017983845.1 of Sediminibacterium sp. Lineage (GTDB taxonomy): Bacteria > Bacteroidota > Bacteroidia > Chitinophagales > Chitinophagaceae > Sediminibacterium. The sequence goes on along the minus strand of JAGOAO010000019.1, from coordinate 26,724 downwards.
GTACAGATAATATTTATCTACGCTATGGTAGTGGAGGAAATAGTACTGTTGCACCAAGTCCTGCAATTACAAGTTGGAAAGGGAGAGCCACTACAGCGGATATAAAAATTGATGCATTAGGACAAGTTTCATTGTGGTTGGATGGGGTAGTGGTTTTTAACAACGTGACTACAAGTTCAAGTTTTGCAAATGCCGACAAAACCAATTTTAAACATGTAATAAAAGGAGGCGTGCTCGTTAGTAATGCCGATGTAATTGAAGTAGATGATATCGTGATTCAAGAAGGTGTGGGAGCTTCTGACTATACCATTACTGGATACAATGGTTACGGAAAGAGTACGATCACAAAAACATTTAATGTAGTAAATGCTCCATTGACTTTTGCTTATTCAAGTAACAATATCAATGTAAATAATGGATCACTCGTTGGAAATTATACACCAACTGTAACAGGAGGAGTGCCTTCTACTTATACCATCGCTCCAAGTTTGACTGCAGGTTTAACCTTGAATGCATCAACTGGTATCATTAGTGGAAGACCTACCATTGCTGCGGCTAGTAAAAACTATTCTATTACTGCGTCGAATGTAGCTGGTTCAGCAACTACTTCGGTAACAATCACTGTTACTGAAGTTGCCCCTACAGCGCTTCAGTTTTCACAAGCTGGTACAATCATTCAAAGTTTAACTGCCACCAATGGGATTGCTATTGGAACAATTACTCCAACTAATACGGGGGGGACTGTTGTATCTTATTCAGTCACACCTAACTTGCCATTAGGTATATTTTTAAACAATGAAACTGGTTTTATTACTGGGACACCAACTGTAAATGCTGCAACAGCTACTTATACTTTTACGGCAACAAATAGTATTGGTTCCACAAGTAAAGCTTTAAATATTACAGTGAATGCAGCTGCACCTTCGAGTTTAAGTTATGCTCCAATAGTTGGTGACAATAATAGTTCAATTGAAACGGTTAATCCAACTGTAACCGGAGGTACGCCAACTTCTTATTCAATTAGCCCAACACTGCCAAATGGAATTTCATTAAATACGACGAATGGAACGATTGCTGGTACGCCGAGAATTGCATCTCCAATAACAACTTATACCATTACAGCTACCAATGTCACAGGATCAGCTACGGCTACTACAACAGTTGTAGTCAATGACGTTGCGCCTTCTAACCTAACCTATAATACTACGAAATTTATTGGTTCAAACGGTAAGGCAATCACTACCATGTATGCCAATGCATCTGGTGGTGCAATCACTAATTTTACAATTAGTCCAAGTTTGCCAACTGGTTTAATTTTTAATGGGATAACCGGAACCATAAGTGGAACACCTATTGCAGCTAGTCCTTTAACAAGCTATCTAATTACTGCTTCAAATAATGCAGGTGCTACCACAAACACGATCAATATTGAAATATTGGAATCTGTACCTACAATCACTTATCCAAATACGACAGAGTCATTGATTGTGGGATGGCCAATAGATATTACGCCAACATCAATTAGTGTAGGAAATACAAATTTTAATATTGGCACTTTTCAGTTTTCATCGAATCCTGCATTGCCTGCTGGTTTAACAATCAACGTAAATACAGGAAGAATTACAGGCGCTGTGCAATCCACCTTGCCACTTACAAACTATACAATCACAATTAGCAATGGAACACAAAGTTCAACTGTTGCCATTGCACTTCAAGTGGACGATGCGCCACCTAGCGGACTTTCTTATACGACAAGGACTGTGATGAATTCGGATGGCACAAGTGCTTCTACTTTAACGCCTATTTCTAATGGTGGTAGGATCACATCTTATGCTGTGAGTCCAAGCTTACCTTCTGGTTTAACATTAAATACCACTACAGGTGTTGTAACAGGAACGCCAAATGCTACAATGTCTTCTACAAGCTATGTGATCACAGCTTCAAGTGGAATTGGTAGTACCACTGCAACGGTTGATTTGGAAGTAACATCAAATGCTCCAACTTTTTCATATGTAGGAGGGGCATTCATTGCTGCAGCAGGAGTTCCAATCAATTCAATTGTACCTGCCATTTCAAATAGTCAAACCGCTTCATTCAATATTGGTACGATCAATTATACCATTGCACCTGCATTGCCTTCGGGATTGACTTTAAATAATTTGACAGGAGAGATAACAGGAACTCCAACTGGTACTTCTGCTTCTACAACTTATATTATTACAGCGACGAATGGTTCAAATAGTACGACTTCGTCTCTGAATATCATGATAGCAGGCTTGCCAACCATAGCATCCACCACAGTAGTTACTTCTATTGAAAAGAATGCGGCAATAAGTGGTGGTAATGTAACTAGTGATGGTGGGTTGTCTATTATTGAAAAAGGTGTTTGTTGGAGCTTAAATACCAATCCTACAATCAATGACAATGGAATAAATAATGGGTTGTCTACTGGTGTCTTTACAGCAAATATGGCTGGGCTAGAAGCAAATACAACCTACTATGTTCGTGCTTATGCAACGAATGCTGCAGGGACTAGTTATGGCAATGAAATAAGTTTTAAAACCCTGCCTTCGATAAGTTATTCAACAACAAATACTTTTGTTAGAGGAACTCAAAAGAATATTGTTCCAACGATCTCTGGCGCCAATACTTTAAGCTTCACAAGTAGCACATTGCCAGCGGGACTAACAATTGACGGAACAACGGGCATTATTTCTGGAACGGCTACTACGATTCAATCTGCGGCAACTTTTACCATTACCGCTACGAATGTAGATGGAGGAAGCACAAGTACTAACTTGTCGATTTCTGTTATTACAAGTAATAATTCAAGCTTAAGTGGAATTAATTTAAATATTGGAACCCTAACCCCCAATTTTAATACGAGTACATATAATTATTCTTCTAGTGTAGGATCCGGTACAAATAGTATCACTATAACACCTGTGGGCAGTAATGGAGCAGCGACAATCACTGTAAATGGTGCTACATTAAGTAATGGAGCAGCGACGGTGAATTTAGTAACTGGAACGAATACAGTTACTGTTTTTGTGACAGCCGATGATGGCGTTACAACCAGTACTTATTCTTTAATTGTGACAAAAGCTGCTACAATTAGCAATGATGCAAGTTTGGGTGGCTTTACATTAAGCACAGGAACAATCTCTCCTAATTTTAATACAAGTACCTATAATTATACTTCTAGTGTTGGTGCAAATACAAATAGTATTGTCATTTCGCCTTCTGGCACCAATGCACAAGCGACAATTACTGTAAATGGAGCTGCTTTAACGAATGGCGGCGCGACTGTTAATTTAATATCAGGAACCAACACGATAACTGTTGTTGTCACTGCTGAAGATGGTATTGTAACACGTACTTATACTTTAATAGTGACTAAGACAAATAGTTTGAGTACGAATGCAAATCTTTCGAATCTTGTGTTAAGCAATGCAACACTTACTTCCAATTTTGTTACTAATACAGTTAGCTATACAGCGACTGTTCCTTACGGAACTACATCAGTTACTATTTTGCCCACTTTGTCAGATCCTTTGGCAAGTATAAAAGTGAACAATGTAACGGTTGCGAATGGGGCGTCTAGTAATGCAATCAACTTGGCTATTGGAGCAAATACAATCAATGTAGTTGTTACAGCGGAAGATGGTACAAGCACAAAGACTTATTCAGTAATTATAACAAGAGCAGCCGCGAGTGCTGTCGCAACATTAAGCGGCTTTGTTTTAAATATTGGAACATTGTCTCCTAGTTTTAATGCAGGAACTTATAACTATACAGCCAATGTGGGGTCGGGGACAAGTAGTGTTACTATTACTCCTTCAGGATCAAATGGTCAAGCTGTTATTACGGTGAATGGGAATGTATTAACAAATGGTGGGGCGACAATAAATCTAGTAACAGGAACCAATACAATTACTGTGGTGGTTACAGCGGAAGACGGGGTAACTACAAAATCTTATGTGGTTATTATTAATAAAGCTGCAGTAACAAATCCACCAAATACAAATATTGATACAGATGGAGATGGAGTTCCAGATGCTGTTGAGCTTACAGAAGGAACAGATCCAAGTAATCCTAATGACGCAAAAGATACCGATAAAGATGTCGTGCCAGATTATGTTGAAACACAAGAAGGAACGAATCCTGCTCTAGCTGGGGATGCAAAAGATACGGATGGAGATGGTATGGCCGATTACCTTGAAATTAAAAATGGGTATGATCCATTGGTTGTTGACGTGCCTGTGGATACGGATAAAGACGGTGTCCCTGATGCTGTTGAAATTGCAGAAGGAACAAATCCAAATAATCCTATTGATGCAAAAGATACAGACTTGGATGGGGTTCCTGATTACATAGAAGTAAAACAGGGAACTAGTCCAGTAAATGCAACAGACGTAAAAGATTTATTTGGAGCGCCTGCGATTAAATATGCCAATATACCATCTGTGATTACAAGCGGAGTAAGCATTCAACTTGTCCCAATTGCAAGTACCCTATCTATCATAAAATATACCATCACTCCAAATTTGCCTGTAGGTTTAATATTGGATTCAACAACGGGTATAATCAGTGGAGCACCAAGTCAGGCAAAGAAGCTAACAACATATATTGTTACTGCAACGAATGCGATTGGGAGTAGAAAGTCAACCTTTAATATGGCTGTTATTCCAAGTTTAAAACCGATAGTTGGGTCAAGTATTATTTGTGGTAAATCACAATCCATACAACTATCCAATGAGATTCCTGGAGGCGTTTGGTCAAGTAGCAATACTTCGATTGCTATTGTTGATATAAATGGAAAAGTGATAGGTGTTGGAAATACTGCAGATTCAGTAATGATTACCTATACCTTAACGGTGGATAGTTCAAGTAATGCTGTGCAGCATAAAATTTATTATAATCCAGCCGCACCCATATCTATGCGACTCAATTTTCAAGATATTGTAATCGGTAAACCAACTGTATTGCAGTCAAGGCCAGGTGGGGTGAAATATGAATGGAGCCCAAGTGGGGTATTAGATAATTCAAATATTGCTAACCCAACTGCAATATTGAATGCAGCTACTTTATTTACAATAAAAGTAACTGCGGCCAATGGTTGTTTAAGTGTAGATACATTACCTACAAGAGTTTTTTATGAGCCAGAAATTCATATTCCAAATGTATTCTCTCCAAATGGAGACGGCATGAATGATGTACTGAAATTAAATTTTGTAAATATCGCTGAGCTGAAATTCTTTAAAGTATATGATAGATACAATAGGCTCGTGTTTGAAAGCAAGAGCTTAGTTAACACATGGGACGGTTCTTATTTAGGCAGACCGTTGCCAAGTGACACTTATTACTGGATTTTTTCTGCAGTTGACAATAAGGGTATTGCATTTAGTAAATCAGGGCCAATCATTATCATAAAATAAGTTAAGCGATTAATAAATAGAATCAAGATGAGAAATTTTTATACCTATATTTTAGTTTGTTTCTGTTTTTTGCAGATGAATCAAGCATTGGCGCAAGATCCAATATTTTCTCAAGTGCAAAATTCGGCATCTGTTTTTAATCCAGCTTTGACCGGTGCTGGAGTACAAAAAAGGGTGGTTAGATTTAAATATAGAGATGCCAACGGTGGTAAAGGTGCAGTACTAAACAGTGTAGCATTTTTTAATATGGAACAAAAAATCAAGATGGCTTCTGGGAATGATTATTTTGCTCTAGGAGCGAATGTTTTATCTGAAAAAATTGGTGGAGGACTCTTAGTGCAAAATTCAGCAACCCTTAGTGGGGCGTATTATAATGCGATGAATGAAGATGGCAATAATGGCTTGAGTGCTGGCTTAAGTATAACCTATGGAAATAAAATGTTAGACATGGCTCAGGTAAAGACTCAGGACATGTTTGGAAGTTTTGGTTTCCCATCAACAACAAGCTTAGATCCTGCTGCTGCAAATTATAAAATGAACTATTTATACTTGAATGCAGGAATAGGGTATAATTTTAAATTGGGTGAAAATGATTTAGTTCATTTAGGTACTGCTTTATTTAGAGTGAACCGACCAAAGGATTCAAAAAATGGCAATTCGAAAATTGATTCAAAACTGGTTTTTGAATCAAAGTATAAAAAATTGATCAATGATGACGAATCCATAGAATTGATAGCAAATCATCAAGTGATTGCCAATGCTTCTATTACAACAGTTGGCGCTATGTATAGTAAATTATTATTGGATGACGCACACCTTATAGAGTTGGGTCTTTTGCATAGAGTCAATTATGCCATCATTCCATATGTTGGCATTGGGATCAATAAAGCAAAATTTGGGTTAAGTTATGATGTCACTATGACTCAATATAAAAATTTGCTCAATTCAATGCCGACAATTGAATTAACCTTTTCCTGGGATTTGAATTAATTCCCCCCATCTAAATAATCGTAAGCTTTGGGGAGTTTACGTTTAATACGAAGGCGCTCATTGAGCGCCTTTTGTTATTTAATTTAATGGGGCAGTTCGAAATTTGCAATTTAAAGAAACAAAAAACCCAACAAGAATTTGTTGGGTTTTTTAAAGTCATTAGAAAGAAAACTAAGCAACAGCTTGCTTCACTAAGTCAGCAGCTTCGCTCAATAAGATAGCAGACTGAACTTTCAATCCACTCTCATCTATTAATTTCTTAGCTTCTACCGCATTCGTACCTTGTAAACGTACAATGATAGGGATGTCGATATTGCCTAATTTATTGAATGCTTCAATTACACCAGCAGCAACACGATCGCAACGAACGATACCGCCGAATATATTGATCAAAATAGCTTTTACATTTGGATCCTTCATGATGATTCTGAATCCTGCTTCCACGGTTTGTGCATTTGCAGAACCTCCTACGTCTAAGAAGTTAGCTGGCTCACCACCACTTAATTTAATCATATCCATAGTCGCCATTGCTAAACCCGCACCATTTACCATACAACCTACATTACCGTCTAACTTCACAAAGTTCAAATTGAATTCGCCAGCTTCTACTTCTGTTGGATCTTCTTCAGTCACATCTCTCATTGCCAATAAATCTGGATGACGCATTAATGCGCTGTCATCAATATTCATTTTACAGTCTACTGCAATGATTTTATCGTCAGATGTTTTGAATAAAGGATTGATCTCTAACATTCCGCAGTCTAAACCAACGTATGCATTGTATAAATTAGTGACAAATTTCACGCAGTTTTTCAAAGCTTCACCGCTTAAACCTAAGTTGAAAGCGATCTTTCTTGCTTGGAAACCTTGTAAGCCACCACCTGGGTGAACCCACTCTTTAAATATTTTCTCTGGCGTATTGTGCGCTACTTCTTCGATATCCATACCGCCTTCGGTGCTATACATTACTACGTTCATGCCTTTAGCACGATCCAATAGGATAGATAAATACAATTCTTTAGTTGGCTGAGGACCTTCATAATACACATCTTGAGCAACTAAGATTTTACTTACTAATTTTCCAGCTGGGCCGGTTTGGATGGTTACCAAAGTACCACCTAGAATATTTTTTGCAAAGTTTTCGATGTCTTCTGCTGATTTACCAACAGCTACACCTCTTTGCTCTGATCCGTTAATTTTACCCTTACCACGACCACCTGCGTGAATTTGAGCTTTAACTACAGCAAATTTGTTATTGGTATCTGTTGCAATTTTTTGGTAAGCAGCGACAGCGTCTTTTACGTTATCTACAGCTACACCTTCTTGAACAGGAACATTGTACTTTTTAAGCAATTCTTTTGCTTGATATTCATGCAGGTTCATAGTTAGGAATTTTGGCGAAGATAATAGATAATGTGCAGATTACGAGGGGGAAATTGGTCGAAAAATATATTTTGTTGTTTAAACATTGATTAGTAATTTTGAACTAATCAACACAATAGTCAAACAAAAGGGCAAGTCTTTTGTTATAGTATTTGTTGTAAACATTCATATAACCTAAACAAACAAAAAATATGAAAAAAATCATTCTTTCTTCGGCGTTCGCATTAGCGACTGTGGTATTGTTTTCTTTTAACAATCCAACTTCAACTAAACAAGTAGAAACTTACACTGTAACCGCTCAAAAGAGTAAGGTAGACTTTACAGGTTCTAAAAAGAACGATTTTCACACAGGTACTATTCCAGTGAAGTCTGGATCTGTGAAAATTGAAGCTGGTAAATTAGTGGGTGGTTCTTTTGTGGTAGATGTTGCTGCAATGAAAGTAACAGATGCTGCTGGTGACAAATTATTGGGTCATTTGACAACTGCTGACTTTTTTGACGTTGCTAAATTTGGTGAAGCAACTTTCAACATTACATCTGTGAAGTATACCACTGCAGATAAAGCAACTTTAACGGGTGCTGTAACTTTAAAAGGAATTACTAAAGAAATCAGTTTTGATGCGATCATCAGAAGTGCAGACGAAAAAGGATTCTTTGCTGAAGCGTTTTTTGCTTTTGACAGAACTTTATTCGGTATGAACTACGGTGTAGGTGCAATTGATTCTCAAGTTCAATTAGCTGTGCATATATATGCAAGTAAATAATTAATAAACAAAGTGGCACGCCTCTTTATTTACGAGGCATTCAAAAATCTCGTATAAAAAAAGAACCCCTAAATAAAATTAGGGGTTCTTTTTTGCCTTTCGGCCATACTCAATTTTTGAAATTTCTATTTTGGAATAATTTCCTAGATCTCGTAACGCTCCTTTAAAATATGCAAATGGTGTAAGCCGTGTCCAAATAGGATGAAACCAATGGCGTTCACTGTAATATCCTGTCCATTACAATTGCCTTTTGTTTTCAATTGATCTGGTGTAAATGAGGCGAATAATAAGTTAGTTGCTTGTCTCACTGTTCTCCATTCAATCAACATGTCCTTCCAATTGCGGTGACTCGCGTCTCCATTGGCTGCATAGGTATTTTCATCAAAACCTGGTAATGCAGTTTTATCTTGTCTAGCAATTGCAAGCGCACGGTAGGCAAAAATTCTTTCTGTATCAATGACATGTTGAAACATTTGTTGGATCGTCCATTTTTCTGGGCCGTATGCGTATTTGATTTTTTCCGTTGGAATAGCGTCCCAAGAATTCACCAAACGGTCATGGTATTGTTTTACTAAAATCTCATAATCTTTACCACTCGTATAGTTGATATAGGTTTGATAAAATGGAGCGTACTCTGTTGTGCTAGGTCTGGACATTTTTGGGTTTTATTTTTTATTTTTTCTTGAATTATAATTGGCTGCATTCTGAATGCTTAAAGCAGCGTTGATGATGCCACCTTCAATGCTTAGCTCAGTTAATTTTTTTGATTGTTCTTTTTGTGGAATTGGAAATAATGTATTTTCATCTTTTGGCTTCCAACAGCTTTGCATCAATATTGCTTTCACCTCTTTTGCGGTTAGTTTTGGAAAATAAGCACGAATCAATCCTGCAATATGGCTTAATACAGGTGCGGACATACTTGTTCCATTTAGATAGCCAAAGTTTTGATTGGGTACCGTAGAATATATTTTTTCTCCTGGGCTTAAAAGATCTACTACTTGATTTCCATAATTACTGAAATCGGTTATTAAGCTATTACCAATGCTTGGTTCACTACTTGCACCAACAGTAATCATATTTTCTGCTTTGTCTTTAAAAGCAGAAGAGTAGGGACTAGGGTAAACAGACTTGATATTTAAATCATAGGATTCGTTGCCTGCAGAATGAACAATTAATACATCCTTTGAAGCTGCATAGCGAATGGCACTATCCACCCAAGCTTGTTCTGGTGAAAAGGATTTCCCAAAACTCATGTTGATAATTTTAGCACCATTGTTCACTGCATATCGAATCCCTAGAGCAATGTCTTTGTCATATTCGTCGCCATCTGGAACCACTCTAACCCCCATGATTTTAATGGGACTATTGAAGCTTGTTTTAGTGCTATTGGTTTCCGTAATACCTGCTGCCAATCCTGCTACATGTGTCCCATGTTTGGCATTGGGGCCCATGATATTGTTATTCCCGTAAAACTGGTCTTTAAAATCATTGTACCTATCTTGAATGATATTTTTTCTTAAGTCTTCAGGGGCAATATCCATAGAGATAGCGGATTGCTCTTTTCCAGAAATATATTCGGTTAAGTCTTCTAGGATATTTTGATAACCATTTGTTTTATCAATTCCAAGTGCAAGTAAAGTTCTTAGATAAGAAATTTTAGTGTCTGCAGCAATTTTCCCAATGGGTTGGTAGGGCTCTAATTTTTCTCCTGTAAAATTGCTATCCTCCAATTCTTTGATTAGGATATTGCCCATTTTGACAAACGCATTTTTTGCCATTTTAATAAAGGCTAAATTGTCTGCATCTTCTTCTGTGAATATGATTTCGGCAGCAGCTTGTTGCCAAATTTTAAATGTTTGTTTCTTTTTTTGATCCCATAAAGCACTGTCTAATTTGTCTTGCTTGAATTCGGTTTTATATTGATGGTAGATTCTTGTTTTTTCTGCAGCAGCTTTATCTATATTCACTCCTAAAGCATTTCCTAGAAAGTTCCAGCCATGTACATCATCTATATAACCATTCCTGTCATCGTCTTTTTGATTGCCTGGAATTTCTTTTGGATTGTTCCAAAGGAATGGTCGAATTTGTTGATGACTCGTATCAATCCCTCCATCTAAAATAGCAATGACAATAGGGGTAGGTTGTAGTTTTAAATCTGTCAATACTTGATGTGCTTTATACAGACTCACACCATGAACCCCATCTTTTTCTAGATCTTTCCAATGCCAAAATTGACTATCCTGTCCCCAAGTGATTAGGGAACAGGATAGTAGTAATAGCGTTATACCATATCTAATCATAGTATGGATTAAAAGTCGAATTTAATACCTTGGGCTAATGGCAATTGTGTGCTCCAGTTAATGGTATTGGTTTGTCTGCGCATATAAGCTTTCCATGCATCAGACCCACTTTCTCTACCACCACCAGTTTCTTTTTCACCGCCGAATGCACCACCAATTTCTGCACCGCTTGTGCCGATATTTACGTTGGCAATACCACAGTCACTTCCTTTAGCAGATAAGAACAATTCTGATTCTCTCATATTTAAAGTCATGATTGCAGAGGACAATCCTTGAGGTACTTCGTTTTGTATTGCAATCGCTTCTTCGATCGTTTTGTATTTCAACAAGTATAAGATAGGTGCAAATGTTTCATGTTGTACAATTTGATATTGAGGTTGAGCTTCGGCGATACATGGTTTTACATAACAACCACTTTCATATCCTGCGCCTTCCAATACGCCACCTTCAACTATGAATTTACCGCCTTCTTTTTTGCAAGCTTCGATAGAATCTAAGTACATTTTTACTGCAGCGGTATCAATCAATGGGCCCATGTGATTATTACTGTCTAATGGATTGCCGATTTTAATTTGCTGATATGCTTTCACTAATTTTTCTACAAATTGGTCATAGATTTTTTCATGAATAATCAACCTTCTTGTACTGGTACATCTTTGCCCTGCGGTACCCACAGCGCCAAACACAGCACCAATCAATGACATGTCTAGGTCGGCATTTTCGGTGATGATGATGGCATTGTTACCACCTAATTCTAAAATGGTTTTACCTAAACGTCCTGCCACTTCTTTGTTCAATTCTTTACCCATACGAGTAGATCCTGTTGCAGAAACCAATGGAATTCTTGTGTCTTTGCTCATCCATTCTCCCACTGCACGTCCTCCTTGAATTAAGTTGTTTACACCTTCTGGCACATCATTGTCTGCAAATACTTTTTCTACAATTTTTTGAATGGCGTTACCACATAATGGCGTTTTCTCGCTTGGTTTCCAAACGGTCACATTACCACAAACCCATGCCAATGCAGCGTTCCAGCTCCATACAGCTACTGGGAAGTTGAATGCCGAAATAATACCTACAATACCCATTGGGTGCCATTGTTCATACATTCTATGTGATGGTCTTTCACTATGCATGGTTAAGCCATATAGTTGTCTTGACAAGCCCACTGCAAAATCGCAGATGTCAATCATCTCTTGCACTTCTCCTAAACCTTCTTGCAAACTTTTACCCATTTCATAACTTACCAATTGACCCAATGCATCTTTGTCTTTTCTCAATGCTTCACCCAATTGTCTAACTACTTCACCTCTTTTAGGTGCTGGCCAATTACGCCAAGTCAAATATGCTGCTTGTGCCGTTTCAATCACTTGTTCATATGCCGCTTTGTCTGTCGTTCCTACTGCGCCAATTAACTGATTGTCTACAGGAGAAAAAGACAAGATCAATTCTCCTTTACTTTTAACCCATTGAGCACCAGTTGATGTGCCTTCGTTTTCTTTTTGAATCTGTAATTGTTGTAAAAATTGCATGTTTATTTTTTTATTTTTTCAATAATATTGGTTGTGGAAAATCCTTCCACAATAGGGTTGATAATCACTTTTCCTCCATTTGCGATCACTTCTTGTGCACCTACTATGGTATCAATAGTATAGTCACCTCCTTTGACAAGTACATCTGGGAGGATGGTCTTGATTAAATCTAAAGGAGTGTCTTCTTCAAATACCACCACCGCATCCACCAAAACCAAATTGGCCAATACAGTAGCCCTGCTCTCCGTTGTATTGATTGGACGTTCAGGCCCTTTTAATCTTTTTACACTGGCGTCACTATTTAAACCTACTAATAAATAGTCGGCTTCTTTTGCAGTTTGTGCCAATGAAAATAAATGACCTGGGTGTAATATATCAAAACAACCATTGGTAAATGCGACAGTTTTACCCGTGATTTTACAAGCCTGCATGAATGCTTTTGCTTGTTCAATGGTCATGATTTTTTGTGCTATTTGCTCAATTGCGCGCATCTTACTTTACTTGTTTATTGATAATAGGTAACAAAATTAAACTAATCCCTCCCAAGACCAATACAATTAAAAATTGAGAGAACCATTGCAAGGTACCGTTTGCCAATCCTAGTGTATAATCTACCCCGTTGAGTTCTAACACTTTGGCCATGAAATAAGCATATGCACCAATGCCTCCTGGGGTAAGAATCATCCCAATACTCGCATAGGCCAAACAGCTTATGGCTGTCGCAAAACTACTTTCGGTACCTGCAGTTGCATGAAGGCCAACATAAGTGGCTAACAAGTACAAAAACCAGATGCCAAAAGAATAAAGGAAAAATAAGTTGTGTTGTTTTAGTTTAGTCGCGCTAATCACGCCCTCCCAAATACCACTAATTATTTGTTTTATGGAAAGGATTATTTTAGGAATGCGTTTTCTGAATACAAAAAACAAGGTAACTAGCAGTACCAATACACCAACAAGTAGATATAACGTTAAATTGCTATTGTTCGAATTTGCTACCGGTGCTGCAGTTTGGTTTTTTAGTTGATTCCATCCAGCTTCAATCACATTGAATTGTAAACCAAGTGCCATTAAAAATACAAGGCCAAGACTTATTACATCAAATGCCCTTTCGGCAACAATGGTGCCTACAATTTTTTCGGCAGGCACTTTCTCATATTTAGCTAGCAAGGTACATTTAAGGACTTCGCCAAGTCGTGGAATGGCCAGATTGGCTAAGTAGCCTATGAGTACAGCTAAGTAGGTATTCCCAATGCTTGGCTTATAGCCTAATGGTTCCATAATCAAGCGCCATCTTAAAGCGCGCAGAAAATGGGATAGTCCTAATATGATAAAGACAGGGAAGACAATCCAGAGTTTGGAATGCTTTAAGGCAAGGGTGAATTTTGTCCATTCTTCGGCCGGAATTTGGTGTAAACTCCACCATATCAAGGCGATACCTAATAGAAAAAAGAACCCAAATTTAAGCAACTTTCCCATTTTTTAAGGTTTCAGTTGCCCGCAATTTACAATCAATTGTCTATAAAATACGTGACTAAAGTCTTATTTATTGCCTTATTTAGGGTTTTCTAAAGTCCTTTAAAAGTCGTACCTTCGCCAACTCGAAGAGGGTACTTAGTTAAACTTTAAAAGGAATGTCAGAAAAAAAACGAATCTTATATATCGCCACAGAAATGTCGCCTTATTTAGAGATGACAGAGTTTTCGGAAGTGATCAATAAACTCGCAATAAAAAGCAATGACAGTGGATTAGAAGTGCGTTGCATTATGCCAAGGTTTGGTATGATCAATGAAAGAAGACACCGTTTACATGAGGTAGTTAGATTGTCTGGTATCAATGTACAAGTTGATTGTGATGATTATCCTTTACAAATTAAGGTAGCATCTTTACCTAATGCCAGATTACAAGTGTATTTTCTAGAAAATGAAGATTTTTTTAAGCGTAAGCATATCTTTCATGATGAAAATGAAACTTGGTATGACGACAATGCCATGAGAACCATTTTCTTTTGCCGCGGGGCATTAGAAACCGTTAAGAAGTTTGGCTGGCCTCCAGATATCATTCATTGTAGTGGCTGGATGACTGGTTTAATACCGGCATATATCAAAACTGCATTTAAGAAAGAACCTGTTTTCTCTAACGCCAAAGTGGTGTTTACGATTGGTCAAAATACATTTGAAGAGCAGTTTCCAAAGGATTTTATGACGAAAGCCTTGGTTAATGCCAATATCAAAGAGAAAGATTTAGAATCATTCAAAGAATTGTCCAATTCGGCGATGTTTCGTGGTGGTGCTACTTATGCAGATGCTATCACTTTTGGATCGGATGTTATTGACAAAAAATTAGTTTCAGAATTTGCATCGGTAAAAGGGAAGAAAGTAGTGCCTTTTAATGGATGGGATTCTGATTTAACAGAGTATTTAGATTTATACAACGAACTTGCAGGCAAGTAAAGCAATAATACATGGCATTAATAAACATATTAAGAAGGGTCACATATATTACTATAGCATCTATTTTACTTTTTTCTTGTACTAGAATAGGTACATCTGAACTTGGTTTAGACTTCTTGTCTCAAGATGCGATTGGTACCAAAGACACCATTATAGATGTTGAAACAGAAACGGTAGTAATGCCAGATTCTTTAAGAATTTATCCTACAGATGAGCATATGTTGGGCAATCTAACCAATGATCCTATTTTTGGTTCAACTAGTGCTTCTTTGTTTTTGCAATTAAAACCTAGCTTTTACCCATTCTATATCATAGGAACAAAAGACAGTATCGTAGTAGATTCTGCTGTATTGGTATTAAGTTACAAAGGTTTTTATGGAGACTCTACAAAGCCTGTTAGAATTTATGTCAACAAAATAGACCCTGCTACTCCATTAGAAGTAGGCAAGTACTATGCAAGTAATTATCCAGAAGCATACGGTATCAGAAAAGGAACTTCTATAGGAAATTCATACTTACTTGATTTTGTGCATGC
Organism: Sediminibacterium sp.; assembly: GCA_017983845.1. Classification (GTDB taxonomy): domain Bacteria; phylum Bacteroidota; class Bacteroidia; order Chitinophagales; family Chitinophagaceae; genus Sediminibacterium. Next base: position 11,332 of record JAGOAO010000019.1, on the reverse strand, counting down.
AAAGGATTCATTGAATGATCGTTTTGAAAATGCCGCAAGTCAGATTCGATTAAAATTAAACAATTCAGTAGCCTATGAGTTATTGAAAACCTATGATTCAAATGGGGCTTACAGAAACGATACGACATTTAGAACAGCTTTTCCAGGTTTTGCATTAAGTACCAATGCAGCCGATAACCACAATGCTTTAATAAGATTATCCTTATTGGATTCAAATACTAAATTGGCCTTATACTATTCTACTAGTGCAACGGGTAGTGTTACAAGGGATACTTTAGTAAGTTATTTCAGGTTCAATTATTATACAGCTCAGAACGCTAATTTTATTCAAAGAAACAGGGCTGCTTCTGAAATTGCAAGTCACTTAAATGGATTTGCTAAAGATTCATTGGTCTATGTGCAAACAAGCCCGGGAACGATGGTGAAAATTAAAGTACCTGGTTTGAAGACCTTCAAAAATAAAATCATCCATAGAGCTGAATTAATTGCAGAGCAGGTTCCAGATGATGCACGGTTAGCAACGACTGATGCATTTATGACTGCGCCTAATTATTTATTCTTAGGGGTCTATGATACAGCTACCAAAGAATTAAGATCGGTTCCAAATGATTATCAAGGTGCAACCAATCCTCAATTATTGGCACAGTTTGGCGGACAAAAAATCACTAAATCACTTCATGGTTATAGCAATGTTGCTACTTATAATTTTAATGTAAGCAGGTATGTGCAAGGCTTAATTGCTAGAACAGATTCATTGTTTGATTTTAGATTGTATGCGCCAGTGAACGATTCTATTAAATTCGTACAACCATATCCTTATAATAAAATCCACTCAACCGAATACTTGTCTACTGTTTTGGGTAACCAAGCTGCAAATGGACGTGTAAGATTGGGAGGAGGATCACATTCTAAATTCAGAATGCGTTTACGTATTTATTATACCAACTTATAATCATTAGGATTATTTATATATTTGCATTTTACAACCACATCTAAATAAAAGAATATGCCTTATTTATTTACTTCTGAGAGTGTTTCTGAAGGACATCCAGACAAAGTTGCGGATCAGATTTCTGACGCATTAATCGATAATTTTTTAGCCTTTGACCCTCAGTCAAAAGTAGCTTGTGAAACTTTAGTAACGACTGGTCAAGTGGTATTGGCTGGTGAAGTAAAGTCTAAAGCGTATTTAGATGTTCAAGAAATTGCACGTGGTGTGATTCGTAAAATTGGATACACTAAGAGTGAATACATGTTTGAAGCAAATAGCTGTGGTATTTTATCTGCTATTCACGAACAATCTGCAGACATCAACCAAGGGGTAGATAGAAAGAAAAAAGAAGAGCAAGGTGCTGGAGACCAAGGTATGATGTTTGGTTATGCAAGTAACGAGACAGAAGACTTAATGCCATTGGCTTTGGACTTAGCGCACAAAATCTTAATTGAATTGGCTGCTTTAAGAAGAGAGAACAAAGCGATCAAATATTTACGTCCTGATGCAAAATCTCAAGTGACTTTAGAATACAACGACAAAAACGAGCCAGTAAGAATTGATGCGATTGTAGTTTCTACACAGCACGATGATTTTGACAAAGAAGGCAAGATGTTGGAGAAGATCAAAAAAGACATCATTGAAATTTTAATTCCAAGAGTAAAATCAAAGTATAAGAAATACGCGAAATTGTTTAATAAGGACATCAAGTACCATATTAACCCAACAGGTAAGTTTGTAATTGGTGGACCACATGGTGACACTGGTTTAACTGGTCGTAAGATTATTGTTGATACTTATGGTGGTAAAGGTGCACACGGTGGTGGTGCTTTTTCTGGGAAAGATCCAAGTAAGGTAGACCGTTCTGCAGCTTATGCAACTCGTCATATTGCGAAGAACTTAGTCGCTGCTGGTGTAGCTTCTGAAGTGTTGGTTCAAGTATCTTATGCGATTGGTGTGGCTAAGCCAACTTCAATCAACGTCAATACCTATGGCACTGCAAAAGTAAAAATGACAGATGGTCAAATAGGTAAATTGGTAGAAGGTATTTTTGATATGCGCCCTTACTTTATCGAGCAAAGATTAAAATTAAGAACACCAATGTATAGTGAGACTGCTGCTTATGGCCATATGGGTCGTAAGAATGAGACAGTGACTAAAACATTTACTACTCCAGATGGTAAGTCAAAAACCATGAAAGTGGAATTGTTTACTTGGGAGAAATTAGATTATGTGACCAAGGTTAAAAAAGCCTTTGGTTTAAAATAAATCAATCATTGAATAGGAATCCCGTCTCGACACAAATTGGGACGGGATTTTTATTTTTATCCATAACTTTGAATCATGCAGGAAAGAAACAATAGACCAGACCGATCAGAGCGATCAGATAGATCCGGAAGACCAGAAAGAAAATTTACTGGTCAAAGAAGGTTCAGTCCAAGACCTAGTTTTACGACAGAACGTAAATTCATTATCGGTCGTCAGCCGTTGATTGAATCATTAGAGTCTGGTGCAAATATTGAAAAAATCTTATTGCAAAAAAATGCACAAGGGGAAGGATTAGACGAAATCAAACAATTTGCAAAAGCAAATACCATTCCTGTACAGTTTGTACCTATTGAAAAACTCAATGGGATGACTAAGGCAAATCATCAGGGGGTGCTTGCTTTTATTTCGAATGTAAAATATTTGGATTTGCAAGAAGTGATTGATTTTGTGGTAGCAAAAGGAGAGACACCTTTGTTCATGATGTTAGATGGCGTGACGGATGTGCGTAATATTGGTGCTATCAGTAGAAGCATTCATTGCTGTGGTGCACAAGCCTTGATTATTCCAGATAAAGGAGTAGGTGCATTGAATGAAGAAGCATTTAAAAGTAGTGCAGGTGCTTTAGAGCACATCCATGTAGTGCGTGTAAGTAGTTTATTAAAAGCGGTAGATGATTTACACATGAATGGGATTCAAGTATTTACAAGTGAAATGCGTGCAGATAAAAATGTCCATGAATTAGATTTAACCATTCCTAGTTGTATCATCATGGGTGACGAAGGCAGAGGTGTTCAACCCTATTTAGCGAAGGCTGCAGATTATTTTTTCAAAATTCCAATGGCCACTAATTTCGATTCTTTCAATGTGTCTGTTGCTGCGGGTATCATCTTATACGAAGCAATGAAACAAAGATTGTTTCCTGTTAAATAATAGGTAAGCATTATGAAATTCAAATTAACATTAGACTCAAAACCTGCTAAGCATCACATTGAATATGCGGATAAGCTCATGTTAATTGGTTCTTGTTTTACAGAAAATATTGGTGCAAAATTTAAGTCACATTTATTTGAAGTGATGGAGAATCCTTATGGGATTTTATTCAATCCGGTAAGTGTATCTTTCGCTTTGACTGAAATAATAGAACTGCGATCTTACACTGAGAATGATTTATTTCAGCACAATGAACTTTGGCATAGCTGGCATCATCATAGTCGGTTCTCGGCTGTTGAAAAAGCAGCAGCTTTGGAGAAAATAAATACTTCAATTGTAGCAGCCCATCATTTCTTAAAGACGGCCAACCGTTTGGTGATTACATTGGGCTCTGCATGGTTGTATCATCTTAACACTGAAGCGCCGTTAGGTGCAGGGCAGGTAGTAGCCAATAACCATAAAGCACCTTCGGATTGGTTTTACAAATCTTTAATGCAACCGACCCTTTTAATTGAAAATTTGCATGGGTTGGTGACGCATTTGCAAAGCTTTAATCCGAATTTACAGATCACATTTACGATTAGTCCAGTCAGACATTTAAGAGAAGGGTTGGTGGAGAACAATCGTAGTAAAGCGGTGTTGATTCATGCAGTTCATGAGTTGGTTACACAGTATGAAAATGTAGATTATTTCCCTGCATACGAATACGTGATTGATGATTTAAGAGACTACCGATTTTATGCCGAAGACTTAGTACATCCCAATTTTGCAGCCTCAGGATATGTTTGGGACAAATTGATAGAGACTTATATGAAGCCTGAAACGCAAGCTGTGATGAAGCAAGTAGCTGAGCTGCAGTTAGCAGTGAACCATAAGCCATTCTTTGTTGGTTCCGTAGAACATCAAAAATTCCTTCAATCTTGCATCCGCAAAACAGAGGCATTAATAGAAGCCCATCCTTATCTAGCATTACAGGATCATTTGGCATTTTTTAAGTCGAGCATTAGCAAATAATTGCTACATTAGTGGTCTAAATTATTGCCATGCGCATACTACCTTTTTTAGTGTCAGCGACTGTAACAGCTGGACTAGTTTTTACATTGAATATCCAATTGAAATTAGGGGCTACTAAAGCGCCAAGATTGGGTTATTTTTTATCTCCTCAACATGGGTTTTGGAAAAATGCCGAAGGGGTCAATAAAAACTTTGACGCATCTATTCTTGCCAATGATTTAAAAGGGGATGTAGACGTCTACATGGATGATCGTTTAGTACCACATATTTATGCAGACCATGACGAAGATGCTTACTATGTTCAAGGTTATTTGCATGCGAAGTACAGATTATGGCAGATGGATTTTCAAACCCGTGTGGCTGCAGGAAGATTGAGTGAAGTAGCAGGCGCTGATAAATTATCGATTGACAGATTCTTTAGAAGATTAGGGATGGTCTATGGTGCAGAGCAAACAGAAGCCTATATTAATGAAAACAACCCTGTGATGAAAGCGACAGTGGATGCGTATACAGCAGGGGTGAATGCGTATTTAAAACAATTGGCGCCAGAGGATTTGCCATTTGAATATAAGTTAATGAATTTTGAACCAGAGAACTGGACGCCTAAAAAGACATATTTGTTCTTGATGTTCATGTCTTACGATTTAACGGGCAGGTCGGCAAGTGCAGATTTGCAATTGACCAATACAAGAGATTATTTGGGCTACGATTTGTTTGACAAATTGTATACCAATCAACAAGATTCTTTGGATCCAATTATTCCAATAGGAACAGCTTATGCTGATCCAAGTATTGTTCCAGTGAAGCCTGTTCAATCGGATATGGCTTATTTGAAAAAAACGCCGAATGTAGACATTGCTAAAGTGGTTGAATCTCCTGAAGCACCCGATCCTAATAACGGAAGTAATAACTGGGCAGTAAGTGGATCTATGACCAAATCTGGTAGACCCATTGTTTGTAGTGATCCACACTTAGGCTTGAATTTGCCTTCTTTATGGTATGAGGTTCAAATAACAACGCCAACGCATAGTACTTATGGTGCAAGCTTTCCAGGTTCTCCAGCAGTGATCATTGGATTCAATGATAGTTTGGCTTGGGGTGTGACCAATGCAGGAAGAGACGTGTTGGATTATTATGAATTGAAATTTAAGGATACGACTCAAAATGAGTATTGGTATAATGGTGCATGGAAATCGGTGACAAAGAGAGTTGAAGTGATTAAAGTAAAAGATAGTGCAGATGTGATTGAAAATATTGCAATGAGTCATTGGGGACCTGTGATGTTTGATGCGTATTATCAAAATCCACAATCAAAAGGTAAAAACCTTGCTGTAAAGTGGACAGCGCATGAGGCTTCAACTGGTGTAGAAACATTTTACCAATTAAATCGTGCAAAAAACATTGATGATTATTCTAAAGCCATCAAATTATGGAAATGCCCTGGTCAAAACTTTGTCGTAGCAACCAAGTCTGGGGATATTGCGATTAAGCAACAAGGAGATTTTGTTGCAAGATGGGAAAGACAAGGTGATTTTATTATGCCAGGAGAAGATAGTAGTTATGATTGGCAAGGGATTATTCCTTTTGAAGAAAATCCAATGATCTTGAATCCTACACGTGGTTTTGTGAGTAGCGCCAATCAAAAGTCTACCGATGCAAGTTATCCCTACTATTTAGGTACTGCAAGTTCATTCCCTTTGTATAGAGGTATTAGTGTCAATCAGCAATTGTCTAAAATGTCACAAGTGACAGCACAAGACATGCAAGCACTGCAAACAAATAACTTTAATGTTTTTGCAGAACAAGCAAGACCTGCTTTAATGAAATTTGTAGAGATGAATCGTTTGAGTAAGGATGCACAAAGAATGGTGCAAACGATGGGACAATGGAATTTGTACAATAACCCTTCAGAAAAAGGCATCACCATTTTTAAATTAATTTGGGATAGTGTTGAAAATGCAGTTTGGGCAGATGAATTAGCAGGTTCGGTCATTCCGCTTACTAAGCCAGAAGCATTTGTGTTATTGGAACAAATGAATCGTGATTCAAATTTTAGTGTAGCAGACGATATTAGAACAAAGGACAAGGTTGAAACTTTAAAAGACCAAGTGCTAGCTGGTATTGAAAAAGCAACTTTAAAATGTCTTGAACTTGAAAAAGAAAATAAATTAAGCTGGGAAGCATTTAAAGCTACGCGTGTATTACACTTGACAAAAATTCCTGCTTTGAGTAGACTGAATTTGCCAATTGGTGGCGGTGTCAATATCATCAATGCTACAGGAGAGAATCATGGGCCAAGCTGGAGAATGGTCGTCCATTTAACAGACGAGATTGAAGCCTATGGGTTGTATCCAGGTGGACAGAGTGGGAATCCGGGTAGTCCTTATTATGATAGTTTTGTTGATTATTGGGCTGCAGGCAAGTATTATAGATTGTTATTCTTGTCTAAAGAAAAATTAAAGCAACATGAGCGTACAAAATGGCATATTCAATTTAAAAAAGCAGTTGCTTAATCATTTATAATTCAACTTTAAAAATAGTCAAATGAAATTTATACTTTCTATCTTATTAGTCGCATTGGTCACTTTTGCAGTGGGTATTTATGGAAACCTTCCTTGGTGGAGTTTTGTAGTGACCAATTTAATCATAGCAGTGGCAATGCCTATCAAGCCAATTCAATCCTTTTTAGCTGGCGCATTGGGTGTAGGTGCTTTATGGGCAGGCTTGGCTTTTGGTATTGATTTGGCGAATAACCATATCTTATCTACCAAAGTAGCACAGATATTACCCCTAGGTGGTTCTTATATTGCTTTAATCATAGTGACTGCGTTGGTGGGTGCTTTATTAGGAGGCCTGGCGTCATTAACAGGATCTTTTGTGAGAAAGCCAGAATAAGTCATCTTACTATATTTAATTGCAATAGCTGATTTTTATCAGCTATTGTGCGTTTATATAAAAATCAAATTGTCTTATCTTTGTGTTCAATTTGCTTAATCTGTAATTGAGCTTAAATTAAATACTATGGCACAACTGCACAACCGTGTTTCAAACAAAGAGTTGAAACAAAAATTGTACGAAGAAGATTTTGAGCGTACCACAATTAGTTTTTACCAGTACTTCCCGATTCCAGATCCAGTTAGTTTTAGAGACGAAATGTACCGAGCACTCAATGCGATGCAGGTCTTTGGACGCATTTATATTGCTACAGAAGGGATCAATGCGCAGATAAGTGTACCTACACATTTGTTTGAAGTATTTAAAGCTTATCTATATTCATTTAAACCTTTGAATGGCATCCGTTTAAATAAAGCCGTAAATGACAATGGGAAAAGCTTTTGGGTACTCAAAATTAAAGTAAGAGAAAAAGTAGTTGCAGATGGTATTGAGGATCCAAGTTTTAGTATGGAGAATAAAGGGAAGTATGTGAATGCGCAACAAATGAATGAGTTATTAAAATCACCTGACACAATCGTGATTGATATGCGCAATCATTATGAGTATGAAGTAGGCCATTTTGACAATGCCATTGAAATCCCTTCTGATACATTTAGAGATCAATTGCCTATGGCTGCAGAAATGATGCAACCACATAAGGATAAAAATATCATCATGTATTGTACTGGTGGTATTCGTTGCGAAAAGGCGAGTGCCTATATGTTACACGAAGGATTTAAAAATGTATTCCATTTAGAAGGTGGTGTAATTCACTATGCGAATAAAATAAAAGAAGCAGGAATAGAAAGCAAATTCAAAGGAAAGAATTTCGTGTTTGACGATCGCTTAGGAGAAAAAATTACAGAGGATGTCATTGCATCTTGCCATCAATGTGGCAAGCCTGCCGACACGCACACCAATTGCAAGAACGACGCTTGTCATTTACTTTTTATACAATGTGAAGACTGTGCAAAGGAATTTGACGGGTGTTGCACTACTGCATGCAAGGAAGTGTATCACTTGCCTCTAGAAGCACAAGAAGCTTTAAGGAAAGGGGTGAAGAAAGGAATGCAGGTATTCAATAAGTCCAAACAAAGACTTAGGCCGAGATTAGGGATTGACATTGAAGTAAAATAAACGTTTAAATTATAAGCATAAAAAAATCCCGATTCGATTCGGGATTTTTTTTATTCAAGTACATTACGGTCTGTTCTTTTCAACTATTTTGTATTTATGCTACGCCTAACTCATTTAATGCTTTAGAGACAAGTTCAAATGTTTCAGCTTCAGTTTTTGGTTCTGGTTTGAATGACTCGCCAATAATTTGTTCATATAGTTCTATATATCTTTTAGAAATGGTATCAATCCATTCATCGGACATGGTTGGGACGGTTTGACCTTCTTTGCCCATAAAATTGTTTTCGATCAACCATTCTCTCACAAACTCTTTACTTAATTGCTTTTGCTTTTCTTGTTTGGCTTGTCTTTCTTCAAATCCGTCTGCATAAAAATACCTAGAAGAATCTGGGGTATGAATCTCATCCATCAAATAAATGGTATCCCCAATTTTGCCAAACTCGTATTTTGTATCTACTAAAATCAATCCTCTTTTAGCTGCTATTTCTTTACCTCTAGCAAATAGTGCCAATGCATATTTTTCTAATATGGCCCAATCCGATTCAGATGCCAATCCTTGTGCAATAATCTCGTCTTTTGAAATATCCTCATCATGCCCTTCACTTGCTTTTGTGGAAGGGGTAATGATTGGGGTAGGGAAATAATCGTTTTCCTTAAGTCCCTCAGGTAGGGTGACGCCACATAGACTTCTGCCACCTGACTGATACGTTCTCCAAGCATGCCCTACTAAATTGCCTCTAACCACCATTTCGATCTTAAATGGGGTGCATTTTCTCCCAATAGCTACATTGGGTGCAGGGGTACGAATGAGCCAATTAGGGCAAATATCCTTGGTGACATCCAACATATATGCGGCAATTTGGTTTAAAACCTGCCCTTTAAAAGGGATTGGCTTGGGTAAAATCACGTCAAATGCAGAGATTCGATCACTTGCAATCATCACAAGTAGTTCATTTTCAATATAATACACGTCTCTTACCTTGCCATGGTAAGTGTTTTGTTGGCCTGGGAATGGGTTGGGATTCATTGTACAAAAATAAAAACTTTAACAGTATTTTGATAATTTTTTCTGTTTTGCTAACAATTTGGTATTTTGCCATACAATTCAATTTAAAAACAATTATTTATGACAAGATTATTAACTCGTTTGGGTCTTTTTTGCGCAGTTGCTTTAATGGCAATGAGTGCAATGGCTCAAAATGCAGGAACAATCACAGGAACTGTAAAAAATGCAAGTAGCGGTGAAACTGTTGCGGCTGTATCTGTTACAGTGAAAGGATCATCCGCTGGTACTTTTACGGATGACAAAGGATTTTTCAAATTAAATGTGTCTCAAAAAACACCTTATACTTTGATTTTTAGCTCTGTAGGATTTGAAAATCAAGAAATAATGGTGAACTCAGGAACGACTAAAGTAGATGTTAGTTTAAAGCAATCTTATACTTTAGGTTCTGAAGTAGTTGTTGCAGCTTCTAGAGTTGCAGAGCGTATTTTGGAATCTCCAGTTACGATTGAAAGAATCAACAACACAACTATCAAGAACGCACCCGTGTCTAACTATTATGACTTATTGGGTACTTTGAAAGGAGTAGATGTGAATACAGCTAGTTTAACTTTCAAGAGTATTAGCACAAGAGGTTTTAATGGTAGTGGTAACAACCGTCTAAATCAATTGATTGATGGTATGGATAACCAAGCACCAGGTTTAAACTTCTCAGTGGGAAGCATTATCGGATTAACTGAATTAGATGTAGATAATATTGAATTATTACCAGGTGCATCTTCTGCTTTATATGGTGCTGGTGGTATGAACGGAACTGTTTTAATTAACAGTAAAAATCCTTTCAAATACCAAGGTTTAAGTTTCCAAGTAAAACAAGGTATCAACCATATCGACGGCAAACAACGTCCATTAGCTCCTTTCAAAGATTGGACAGTACGTTGGGCTAAGAAAGTAGGCGATCGTTTTGCTTACAAATTCAGCATGCAATACACTGAAGCTGAAGACTGGAGAGCAACAAGTGGTCAAAACTATTCAAGAACAACAGGTACTCAGAATGGTCAAACTATTCCAGGTACAAGAGAATCAGATCCTAACTATGATGGTGTAAACTTTTATGGTGATGAAACAACAAGTTCTTTAGCTGGTGTTGGTTCTGCTGTAAAAAGTGGCGTTTTAGCTTCTTTAGTAGGCGCTTACGGTTCAACTGTAGGTACTGCTACATTTAATAGTTTATACAATGCTGCTGCTTTATACCCAACTTTAGCGTCTTATCAAGCATTCTTAACTGCAGCTGGTGGTGCTGCATTAGGTGCAAACGCTGCATTTCTTTACGGAGATAAAAGAGGTTATTTTTCTGGTGTAAATGTTAGTAGAACAGGATATGCTGAGAAGGATATCATTGATCCAACTGCTTTGAATGTAAAGTTCCAAGGATCTATGCACTATAAAGTGACCGACAACATTGAAGCATCAATTGCTGCTTACACTGGTTTTGGTAATACTGTTTATACAGGTAGTGATCGTTATTCATTAAAAGATTTAAGAATTGGTCAATACAAAGCGGAATTAAAATCTAAGAACTGGTATTTAAGAGCGTATACGACTTTAGAAAATTCAGGTGCTTCATTTAACTCAACAATTGCTGCACGTTATTTCAACGAAGCATGGAAACCTAGTACTACTTGGTATCCAGTGTATGCTGCAACTTATGCAACTTTATTAAGTGCTGGCATGAATCAACCAGCTGCGCATGCAGGTGCAAGAGCAAATGCTGATGCTGGTAGACCAACTGGATTCATTGGTTCAAACCCAATGTTCCAAGCTTTAACAAACACCCCAATTTCTCAAGGTGGTGCGATGTTCTTAGACAGATCTACATTACGTGTATTTGAAGGTCAATATAATTTGACAGAAACATTTGGTTTAGCAAAGTACAATGCTGACTTCTTAGTAGGTGCGAGCACAAGACAATATTTATTGAATTCTCAAGGAACTTTGTTTGCTGATACTGCTGCTAAAATCAAAGTAAACGAGACAGGTGCATTTGCACAATT